>JBMYJR010000114.1:0-517 GCA_049594615.1 Flavobacteriales bacterium | reverse complement strand
CGGTGTAGTCAGTAGGGACGTCGCAAAAGTCAAACTAGACGCCTCGCGGTACGCTCTGTAGTGCGTCTTTGCATCCGCACGTGCCTTGCTTTGGTATTGACCCCAGGTCCATGTGTTGTGGTGCACGGCAATAGTGTCGTGTACCAACTCTTCACCGAGCACTTCTTCCAACTCAAAAATGCGTTCTGTACCATTTTGAAAACGCACCAAAACGACTTCAGCAGTCCTCAAAAAGTGCGTTTGCCCTCGCTGGTTTGCATACTCCTTGAATTTGATCTGACCCTCGGAGATGTCCATTATTCTAGCTTCGACCTGCTCTCCATTTCGCTTAAGAATGAGGTCCTGAGACCAGCAAGCGATTGGACACAGCAGTAGGGATAGCAAAAGCACACAGGTAAAACGCATAAGAACATGCTGTTTGGTTAGCTACGAAAGTAAACTATTGATACCATAGCAATCGGGGCGTATAGGACACCTGTAAACTGTTGTCCAAAATCATTTCATTCCAAAAGGCAGC
>JBMYJR010000113.1:0-523 GCA_049594615.1 Flavobacteriales bacterium | reverse complement strand
GTCACAGTTGTCAGATACCGTCCAATCTGCAGCAGGTACTTCCTGGTCGCACTCGATGGTCACATCAGCGGCCACTTCCAAGGTTGGAGCGGTGGTGTCTTGTACCGTGATGGTCTGGGTAGCGCTGGTAGCGTTGCCACAGTCATCGGTTGCAGTGTAGGTACGGGTCAGCACGTACTCCTGTGGGCAGTCGCCGTCGGTGATCTCTTCTGAGATCACCACGGTTACATCGCTATCACAGGCATCGATGGCAGTGTAGTCAGCAGCAGGAACCTCCTGATCGCATTCAATGGTCACATCGTCAGCTACGGTCAGTTCAGGTGCTGCGGTGTCTTGAACAGTGATTACCTGAGTACCGGTGGTCACGTTGCCGCAAGCGTCGGTAGCAGTGTAGGTACGGGTCATGACGTACTCCTGTGGGCAGTCGCCGTCAACGATCGCAGCGCTCACTTCTACTGAAGGTGCCGGGTCACAGTTGTCAGATACCGTCCAATCTGCAGCAGGTACTTCCTGGTCGCACTCG
>JBMYJR010000112.1:0-529 GCA_049594615.1 Flavobacteriales bacterium | reverse complement strand
AGATGACCAAATCGGGGAAGCATGTCGAGCTCTTGGAGATGTCGCTCGTTAATCTCAAATCTTCAGTCAGAAATGACAACACTTCCTACGCGCTCGCGGCCTAATCGACCAAGTCGATTCGCCTAATTCCAGCCATTAGATGGCGGAACGAGCTATCCAGTGGCGACGTACGGACCCTTTCGTCGTCACAACGGGCATCAGGTAAATGGGACTAGCTAACGGTGGGTCCGACACCCGGCGCGAATCTTACTGGACTACGCTGTATGGTAGGCTGCTCGTGGTCAGCCTTCAGCCGACAATCAATCACGAGATAAACATGTAGAAACTCCGGTGTGGCCTTGTTTGGACGGGGGTTCGACTCCCCCCGGCTCCACAAGTTAAATAACTGATTGTCAGTTAGTTAGGTGTAATTTTCAAGAAAAATTGCATCATTGGTTTTCAGCGTTTTAGTGCTCACCAAGATTTACCTGGGGGTACACTTTGGGGTACGAAATTCGTGTCTCGGGGGTACAAAAAAATGATCATGTGA
>JBMYJR010000111.1:0-617 GCA_049594615.1 Flavobacteriales bacterium | reverse complement strand
CACCACAGCCAAGCTGTCCTGCCCCACCGTGCCACCCATGCGTTCGAGCATGTAGCTCAGGCTTCTTTGGAGTGCGGCTTCTTTGCGAAGCAGGCGTTGGGCGTTGTAGGTGGCCTCTGCATCGACGCCATACCGATACGCCACGTAGCCGGTGGCCACCAGCGCGCACAGCACCACGGCCATCATGCCCAAGAAGATGCGAAACCTCAAGCCCATGGGCTCAAGCTAACCACAAAGTGTGCCAAGAAAACAGGACGGGATGGCCGTCTGACGTGCCTTGTTGTAGGTGATGCGCAAGTCGCGGAGCAACTCACCACCGTTGTCGGTGGCTTGGTGCATGGCCGTCATGCGCGCGCCGTGCTCTGCAGCGTGGCTGTCGAGCAACGCCTTGTACAATTGAACGCGAAGGGCGTTGGGAAGCATGCGCTCCACAATTTCCTCTTTGTTGGGCTCGAAGATGTAGTCGACGGACGATGCATCGCCTTCTGCATCTGCGTCAGGAAGCATGGGCAAGAACGCTTCCTCGGTGGGAAGTTGCACTGCTGCGTTTTTGAACTGGTTGTACGCCAACACCACCCGGTCGTACGTGCCATCGGCAAACTGAGCCATAACTTCGT
>JBMYJR010000110.1:379-633 GCA_049594615.1 Flavobacteriales bacterium | reverse complement strand
GCCGCGCTGGGGATGAGTGCGCCTTCGTTTGTCATGGCCATTGTGGTCTCGTGGCTGTTCGGCTCGGTCTGGCACCATTGGACGGGGTTGCCCATGACAGGTGGCCTATGGGAAGTCCATCCTTTTGATGGCCCTCAATTGGCTTGGAACCACCTGATTCTACCGGCGTTGACCTTGGGCATCCGTCCGTTGGCCGTCGTCATCCAGTTGACGCGGAATAGCGCGGTCGATGTCTTGGGCATGTCCTACGTTCG
>JBMYJR010000110.1:0-369 GCA_049594615.1 Flavobacteriales bacterium | reverse complement strand
ATTTCGTCGTTTCGCCTGCTGACGCATCATGTGGTTCGCAATGCACTCAATCCTGTGCTTACAGCCGCCTCAGGGTGGTTTGCCAGCATGCTCGCCGGGGCCGTATTTGTTGAATACGTGTTCGGTTGGCGTGGCATGGGACTGTTGATGTTCCGAGCGCTGGAGCAGAGCGATCTGCCTGTGGTACTCGGGTGTGTTTCGGTCGTTGCAGTCACGTTCGTTGCCATCAACATGCTTGTCGACCTCGCTTACGGTTGGCTCGACCCACGCGTCAAGCTATCAAGCGCGAATTGAGCGATTCAATCAACGACTTGGAAGTCGTGTTGAAGTACCGCTTGGTGCGGTAACTGGCGACCCACTGTATGCCCC
>JBMYJR010000109.1:0-749 GCA_049594615.1 Flavobacteriales bacterium | reverse complement strand
TGGACTTTGACTTAGATGGAGACGTAGACCTGGCCGTTCTCGGAGAAGGGCAACCCATGGAGCTCTGGCTCAACGACGGGGGAGGCTTTGTCAACAACAGCCCTGCTCTGGCAGCGCAGGGTACCGAAATGATCACCTTCGTGGATTACGACAACGACGGCGATCTTGACCTCTTTCTTTCGCAAAACGAATTCCCCAACGTCCTATACAACAACCAAAATGGCTGTTTCGTGAACGTTACGCTTGCCGCTGGTTTACCGCAGCTCAACGACGCCACATACGGTCACTCTTGGGGAGACATCAACAACGACGGCTACTTGGACTTGTACGTGTGTAACTATTACGTAGGCGCAACTGGGTTTGACGACACCAACTACATGTTCTTGAACAACGGCGACGGCACCTTCACCGACATTACAGCGTCTTCAGGTACCGACGACGGTCAGCGCTCCAGCTTCCAATCGGTATTCATCGACTACGACCGCGATGGCGACCAGGACTTGTTCGTCATCAACGATCGCACTCCCTACGAGAACACCCTATACCAGAACGAAGGCGACAACACCTTCACCAATGTTACTTTCCCTGCTGGGGTTGGTGACTACATCTGGTCCATGTCCAGTGCTGTGGCGGATTACAACCGGGACGGTTACCTCGACATTTACATCTGCAACAACGCCGACGGAAACTACCTCTTGCGCAACGATGGCGAGACCGGCATGTTTGCCAACTCCGCGGCAGCCACCAAC
>JBMYJR010000108.1:0-999 GCA_049594615.1 Flavobacteriales bacterium | reverse complement strand
GGATTCTTGTCAAATGTAAAAGGTGGAGATCCTTCACCAATGCGTGCATCAGAAGTAAGCCGTCTACTCGGAGAAGTGGATAGAGAAGCCGAAAATGCTGCAATGCTGTTGATTCCATTTACGGTGGGTGAGACAGTAAAAGTGATCAATGGTCCATTCAGCACATTTGATGCGACCATTGAGAAAATCAACGAGGAGAAACAAAAACTGGAGGTTACTGTTAAAATCTTCGGTCGTAAGACTCCTGTTGAGTTGAGCTTCACGGAAGTGGAGAAGTTATAATTGATATAGATGTGAGACTATATATAGGTTCGTTTTTCATGCTTCCAACTAGAGAAACGGCCACAACAACAACGCTAAATAGTAATAACAAGAAATGGCAAAAGAGGTTAGTAAAGTAGTAAAGCTTCAGGTCCGTGGTGGCCAGGCTAACCCTTCTCCTCCTGTAGGTCCAGCATTGGGTGCTGCGGGTGTCAACATCATGGAGTTCTGTAAGCAGTTTAATGCTCGTTCACAGGACAAAATGGGTCAGGTGTTGCCGGTAGTGATTTCTGTATACACAGATAAGAGCTTCGACTTCATCGTTAAGACACCTCCAGCGGCGGTTCAATTGTTGGAAGCTGCAAAGATCAAGAAGGGATCATCAGAGCCTAACCGTAGTAAAGTTGCTAAAGTTACTTGGGATGCTGTTCGCAAGATTGCAGAGGATAAAATGGTTGATTTGAACTGTTTTACCGTTGAATCAGCAATGTCTATGATTGCTGGTACTGCAAGAAGTATGGGTATAACTGTTACAGGCGAGAAGCCGTTTTAATTAAAAGTTTGAAGCAATGGCAAAATTGACGAAAAACATGAAAAACGCGCTCGCTAAACTTGAAAAGGGTAAAGTATACTCTGTAAGCGAAGCAGCGGCCTTAGTAAAAGAGGTAAACTGCACTAAGTTTGATGCATCTGTTAACTTGGCAGTTCGTTTGGGTGTTGACCCACGTAAAGCAAACC
>JBMYJR010000107.1:0-1917 GCA_049594615.1 Flavobacteriales bacterium | reverse complement strand
TGGCGGAAATTCAGGATGTTTTCGCTGCCCAAGTAGAACTCAAGCTTGTCGCTGTAAGCCCAGGTAATTTGGGCGTTCAACAACACGAAATCCTCGCTGTATTCCGCGATCTGGTACGGCTCGGGATTGCCCGAGGTGATGGGCAAACGTACCTGACCAATCCACTGTACGGTAGCATCGGCGCGCCATTGACCGCCGCGGTCGTTTTTGCGCGTTTCGTACGCAGTGTTGAGGAACGCGCGGTTGCGCGACACCATCGGCTGTTGGCGGCGTTCGGTGCTGCCGTCGGCCAATTGGTAGTCGGTTTGCACGTCCAGCCAGCGGTAGGCCAGGCGTACATCCCATCGGCGTGCAGGGGTCCACGCAAACTCGGCTTGCAAGCTGGTGGAGAACGACTCGCCTTCCAGGTTGTAGACGTTCACCTGCTGGGCGTCTCGGTCCACGTCCACCACCACTTGGTTGGTGAACAAGGTGTGGTAGCCGTCCAGTGCCAACGATGCGTCGCGGTAGTTCAAGCGGAACTTGTGCATGTAGCTCAGGCCCATGTTCCAGGCTTGCTCGGGTTGGAAGGCGAATCCGCCCACATCGGCAAGCGCACCCGCCGGTAGCCACGCGCGCGACGAGGCGAGCAGGCCCACATTTTCCATCACCACCGCAGCGCTGCGCACGCCTTTTCCGGCCACGCCTTTGAGGCTGATTTGGTCGGTGATGCTGTAACGGAAGTGCAGACGCGGTTGCACAAACACCCGTTCAACCAGGGCGTTGTAATCCGCACGCAAGCCGCCCACCAGGGTAAAGCGTTCCACCTCGGACCAGTTGTACTCGGTGAAGGCACCCACCACCGTTTCGTGGCGGTTCCAGCGCTCGGTGTCCAAGGCCTCGGTGTATTGGTCGTCGCGGAGCGATACGCCTGAGGTGAAGGTGTGCTCACCGGCTTGGTCAAACTTGGAGGCGTACAACAGGTTTACCCGGAGGGTTTGCTGGGTGCCTTCGTAGTTGCGCAGACCAAAGTCGTTGCGTTGGTCCTGGTAGTTGAAAGTCACTTGGGTACCAATGCTCTTCCAATCCTGACCGGGGAACAAAAAACCGGTCTTGGCCGTGGCGAAGTAGCGCGTCGTGCGCATTTCAGCACCCCACTGTGCAGGGTTGACACCCGCGTCGCCTTTGCCATAATTCAGCTGACCAGCCAAGTCCTGTACATCCACAAAGTTGAGGGTATACTCCCCAAATACCTTGGGACTGGAATAATGCCACGAATTGCGCAAGATGACGTGCTGCTCAAGCGGTCCATCGAGGAACCCGTCGTCGTTGCGGTCAAACCGGGTGTCTGAGTGCACACCTTGCACAAGCAGGGCCGTGCTCCAGCGGTCTGAGACCTGAGCGTTCCACACCGCATTCAACTCCGAACGGCGCATGGCGTTGTGAAACAGGTTCAGGTAGAACTTGTCTTGGCTGTTGTTCGGGTTTTTGAGCGTGGTGTTGATCTGGCCGGTGATGCTCTCGTGGCCGTTGGTCACCGAGCCCACGCCCTTGGCAATTTGGATGGATGAAATCCACGGCCCCGGAATGTGCGCCATGCCGTAGATGCCCGCCAACCCGCGAATGCTCGGCAGGTTGTCTTGCATCATTTGTACGTAGCGCCCACTGAGGCCCAGCATGCGGATTTGACGCGTACCGCTGACCGCATCAGTAAACGACGCGTCGATGGAGGCGTTGGTCTCGAAGCTCTCGCTGAGGTTGCAGCAGGCTGCTTTGCAGAGCTCCTTCTCGTTCATGGTGTTGAGGATGGCGGGGTCCAGCAAGGACATTTCCTGGCTGCCGGTGACCGCTTCCACCTCGGCCTGGCCCAATTCCTGGCCCAGGATGAGGGTGGTTTCGATGAACGCTTGGCCGGTGTAGGCCACGGTGTCCACCTTG
>JBMYJR010000106.1:0-2449 GCA_049594615.1 Flavobacteriales bacterium | reverse complement strand
GATTTCATCCCGAGCAACCTTCGCATCGGAGCGGCCTACGAAACTGAGTTGGATGAGTACAACAGCCTGACAGTGGCGCTGGACGCGAACAAACTGTTGGTGCCCACGCAGCCTGTTTACGCCTTGGAGGACCCCTCTCAAATCATCAGTGGCTTGGACCCCAACGTGGGTGTCGCCACAGGCATCGTGCAGAGCTTCTACGACGCCCCGGGCATCGTGACCTTCGACAGCGAAGGAACGGCCTCTGTACTCGAGGGAAGTCGCTTGCGCGAGGAGTTGCGCGAGGTGAATTTGGGTGCGGGATTGGAATACAACTTCGCGGATGTGTTTGCCTTCCGTACGGGGTACTTCTTTGAGCACTTCAGCAAGGGCAACCGTCAGTTCGTGACGTTGGGTGCGGGCGTCAAGTACACCGTGTTCACGGTGGACCTCAGCTACCTCATCAGCACGACCCAGCAGAACCCGTTGGCCAACACCCTTCGCTTCTCGCTCCGGTTGCAGTTCTCGGATTTGGCCGACTACGTCAACGGCGACGAATGAGCTTGCGCATCGGTTACGGCTACGACGTTCACCAGCTGGCCGAAGGTGAGGATCTCGTCATTGGAGGCTTGACCATTCCGCATCACAAAGGATCGGTGGGCCACAGCGACGCCGACGTGCTTCTCCACGTCATTTGCGACGCCATGTTGGGCGCACTCGCCTTGGGAGACATCGGCACGCACTTTCCCGACACGGATCCTGCCTACAAAGGCATCGACAGCAAAATCTTGTTGAGGGACACGTGGAAGATGGTCCAAGCGCAAGGCTATGGGTTGGCCAACCTTGATTCCACGGTGTGTTTGCAGCAGCCCAAACTCAAGCCGCACATCCCCGCCATGCGCCAGTGCATTGCAGACATTTTGGGTGTCGATGTGGGACAGGTGGGCATCAAAGCCACCACCACTGAAAAGCTTGGATTTGTGGGGTTAGAGCAGGGCGTGAGCGCGCACGCTGTGGTCCTCCTTCAAGCGCAATGATGCCGTCCAATCAGGGCTGAAGTTCCTCGAAGTGACCGGGCTCTTGGTCCGCAGAGAAGTGAATCTTCAAGTTGGCGGTGTCCCGGAGCAAGTCCACTTTGCCAATTTCCAAGTGAACGATCGTGACGCCCGTGCGTTGCTCAAGGTCGGCAATGAGCTCGTGACGACGTCCTTCGTGCAACAAGTCGATGCGGTCGTAAATGACCATTTTGGTCGCCAGATGCTCCACAAACCACAGCCGTTCCAAGACGTACGACAGGGCCCAAATCAACACGTTGGCCAGGGCAATCTCGAGCCACGAAGCCGCCAGCGGGGCCAAGGCATTGATGACCGCCAACGTGATGACAATGAACAGGTACGTCATTTCCCGAATCGGGATGGCGTTGGTTCGGTAGCGAATGATGCCGAAAATGGCGAACAGGCCCAAGGCAAACGCCAAGTCGATTTCCACGCCGGCCAGCAGGCGGCACAGCAAGAACACGGCCGTGGACACCAACATGAACGTGAACACAAAGTCGCGTCGCTTTGCGGCCATGTGGTAAATCAAGCGGACCACAACCAGTGAGGATACGAGGTTGAGTGCGAACAAACCCAGCAGGGATTCCCAGCCAGGGCTAAAGAAGGCGGCATTGAAGATTGTAGACAAGGATGCGGTCATCTCAGAATGGATTGCGGCGCGAAGGTCGGGTTTGCAGCGTAATGTTCGGCGCGCGCCAAGTCACGCAGCGCTGCACGGTAGCCTCGGAAGTTGCGCTCCGGGGCAAGGTGGGCTTGGCCCAGCACAAATTTGGACAGGCGCAAGGTGCGCCCCAGCGGGCCGCGTCGGCCTTCCTGCGCACGGATGGCCTGGATGAGTTCGCCTTGGTGGTTGACGTTGCTCTGTTTCCATTCCACCACGGCCAAATGCGGAGTGGGCTTCACCCAAGGGTGGTCTCCACTTCCTTTTGTTGCAGGCATCTTGAATTGAAGGTCCTGGTCGAAGGTGATGCGTTCACCCTGGCCCACGTGAATCAAGGTGAAGCGTTCAAAGGAGCTCTGCAATGTGGGTGCCAATGCGCTGGCATTGGGGAGGTGTTGACCGAGGAAGTCGAATTCCTCTTTGGTCAGAGGGGCGTCCCATGCCCCTTGGCGCACAATGCGGTGCTTGAAGGTCTTGCTGTGCACGTCGCGCAACTTCACCTCCAAAAAAGCCACCCCGGTGTTGGCATACTGGCGAACGCGCACCTTGTATCGGATGTTTTTGCCACGGGTGTGGTCCTCCAAACAAGTCCCTTCCGGCGTGTCGAAGTAGAGGTTGTTGTAGACCGTGGAGACGTGGTCTTGGATGGAAAGAACGCTGTGTTCGTCCAGCTCTTGGACGAGGTTTTCCAGCCATGCCAAGGGCACCACATACTTGGAGTCGAAGCGATCCATGAGTGCCACGGCGTCAATGG
>JBMYJR010000105.1:0-2482 GCA_049594615.1 Flavobacteriales bacterium | reverse complement strand
AGATCTGGGTGCCGCCGTTCTCAGGGTTGACCTTGTGCGGGATGGCCGCATAGGTGCGGATGGCTCCTGTGGCGCCTTTGCGTGAGGCGAGGTATTGCACGTCCTGCCCTTGGCCGCTCACAGGATCAAAGTCCAAGTAGTTATTGTAGCCATAAGCCAAGGCAATGAAGTAGTAGGTCTTGTGATTGATCAGCGCGTTGTCGCCGGAAGCGAAAGCATCGTTCACCACTTGGAATGAGTGGCGGATGCCTTCGTTGGCGCCGTCGGCCATCAGCATGGGCACCGGTTGGCCCATGTCGGGATCGAGCACGTAATTGATGGGTTGAGTCACCCCGTCTTGCACGTCGCACTGGAAAATCAGGCGGGCACGGTCGGGGTCGGCCAAGTCGGTGGCGGTCACCGTTGCGTCCACCACTTGGTAAATCTGGTAGCCTTGGAAGGCGTAGCTACGGTCGAGCGAATCCAGCGTCGTGCCGTCTTGCAACTCTTCCGGAATAGCGGGGTCAAAGGCGATGTACTCCTCCCCAAAGTTGTTGCTCAGCGGATTGTCGTTGCTCAGGTAGATGATCAGTTCGTTTTCCATCTCTTGGATGGTCACGTCCGGAGCATCTGGCCCCGATACAATTTCAAAGCAGTTGTCGAACAACGCTTGCGCCTTGTCGTCGGCCAGGCGCACGAGTTCTACCGACTCAAACGGATCACCTGCGGTGGCGCGTGCCCAAACCACACCGGTGGTAATGTTGTTGTAATCGCCCGGTTCCAGGGTAAACGGACCGGCGGACTGGATGAAGTTGCGGTCGCCCGGAGGGTTGCCCGAGGATTGCTCGGTCCAGGGCTCTACGCCGGTGCCTTCGGTGCCCCAATTGAAGGGGTCGGTATCGCCAGGGAACATGTAGTCGGCGGGAATGGACAGGTCGGCGCCAGTGAACGGATTCAAACCGTCACCACCGTAGGCCATACGTTGGCCGTTTTTCCAAAAACCACGCAGGTAGTTGTAGTAATCCGTGGCGGTGGTGGGCAGGCCGTTGATGCCTGCAGAGTAGTTGAAGTAGACAAAGCGACGCATACCAAAGCGCTCGTTGTCTACGACGCCGTCGCCGTAACCGATGCCGATGCCGCGGTAAGGAATTCCCCCTCCGTCAATCGCTTCGATGAAATCGTCGGTGAGTGGGTTGTCCACATCATCTTCGTCTTGGAACGGACCTTCGAAGAAGTCCACACCCATTGCCGGTGGGAACTCACCGTAACCAAACGAAAGCCCGGTGGGGTCATCAAACGCATCTCCGTTGTATGCGTAGCCCAAACCACGTTGTACATCACATCCCACGTAATCGTCCACGTGGCCCCCAATGTCGTTATCCACCCACGAACCAAAGTAGGTCTGGGTGAGTGTCTGGGTGCCCTGGTTGATCAGGGTGTAATTGTAGAAAGTCATGTTGTTGATCTCGTCGTTGGTCGCAAACGCAAAGGCCTGTGCGCGGATCTCCATGCCAATCGGTTCGCCTTGGGACTCGGAGTGGACGTTGCCCTTGTCGTTGAAGATCCAGTACAAGGTCTGGTCGCCAAACAGGGGCACCACATCTTCTCGTCGGCGCTCAAAGCAGTTGATCTCCTGGAGGAAATCGTACCACGGGTAATCGCCGTTGGTGGGGTTGTAGAAGCCGTCGCCGTCGTAGTCGTAAAAGGGAGCCAGGTAGAGGTCCTGATTGAGTGCCGTGTTGCCGATGGCCGGGTACTCGTTGAATTCCTCGGGCATTACGTAACCGTCGGGGAATTCAGTATCCATGTTGCAGTTGGGGTCGTTCACGCAATCCCAGTATTGGCGGTGACGCTGACTGTCGGTTCTTTCGCTGAGGAAAAAGCGGTCCCATTCGTCACACACCAGCGCATCCACCTCGGCGGTGCCGTCGTTGGTCAATGGACCGGGCCAGTAGTCGTTTCCGCTGGTGCGCAGACGCACTGCTGCCAGCTTGAGCTGCTGGTCAGGAGAGAGTCCTCCCATCCAGAGTGCACCGGCAAAAATGGCCGAAACGCCGCCGCCCTTGGGCACTTCGTACGCCGAACGGAATTGGGCGCGGTCCTGCCACATGCTTCCCCCGGTCTCGATCAGGGCGCGCACATTGTTCCACTCCAAATCGCGGATGGCGGTAGAGGGGGCACAGGCCGCTGCACGGCTTTGTGAGTTTTGACTACGAACGGTTTCACCGGGCAGTACTTTCCCATAATAGAGGTCCAGCGTTTGCTGGTCCTGAGAAAGGGCCGCGGTGGATAGCAGGAGCAGGGCTCCCGTCCAAAGGATATGGGTCATGACGTTTCGAACAGCTAATTCGGCCCACAAGTTAGCATTCTGCTTGCGATCTACCCCACAAAAGAAAAGCGCGAATCACCGGTGCAATGCGCGCTTTTCAGCTCATAATCAAGTGGATCAGAAGTTGTCCAAATCCACCGGGCGCATGACGCCGAACCACTTCAGGATTTTTTC
>JBMYJR010000104.1:0-2782 GCA_049594615.1 Flavobacteriales bacterium | reverse complement strand
CTTGGGCACCCGCTACCGTGCCAGCGCATATGTTGCCGCAGGCAATGCCGGCGCCGAAATGCTGGTGGTGGCCACCGAAGACAACACCGTGCTGCTCATCACCCCATCGGCCCCCACCCTTGCCGGTCAATCCGCAGGCGTGCCCTTTGAAGTGACCCTCCACACCGGTGAAACCTTCCTGGTCCAAGCCGAAACCCCGGGCGACCTCACGGGTACTTTGGTGGAGGCCGCGCCTTCCTCTGGTTCGTGCCGTCCGTTTGCGGTGTTCTCGGGCGCAACATGTGCGTCGGTGCCCACCACGTGTGCGGCGTGCGACCACGTGTTTGAGCAGAACTTTCCCGTGCCCACTTGGGGCAGCACCTACCAAGCCGTGCCCTTCTTGGGTCCGGATAGCTACACGCTGCGTGTATTGGCCGACCAAGCCGCAATGGTGACCGTTGGAGGCATCCCACATGCGGTGGCCGCAGGGGACTTTTTGGAAATCAACGGACTCACTTCTCCTGAGTGCATCACCGCCGATGTGCCGGTGCAAGCCGTGCAGTTCATGGAAGGCGTGGAATGCGGCGGCGTGGGAGACCCGGCCATGCTTGTGCTCAATGCCCAAGAACAGCAAATCGACGCGGTCACCTTCAGTACGGTGGACAGCGCCATCATCACCGAACATGCCTTGACTGTCATCACCGACGCCACCAACACCGCAAACCTATGGCTGGACGGTATTGCGCTGTCTCCCACCTTATTTGAGACCTTCCCGAGCTGTCCTACTCGTGCGTATACGCGCTTGCCGTTGGACGCGGGTTCGCACACGTTGGAATCCGACGGGCTGTTTACCGCCTACGTCTATGGCAACGGATTTGCCGAGAGCTACGCCTATTCGGTGGGGTCGTATGCGCGCTTGGAGTCGGAAGAACCTACTTTACACTGCTTCAGTACCGAGCTGGACCTGCAAGTGATGCCCACCACCACTGATGTCACCTGGTTCTTGCTGCCCGACACCTTGAGCCAAGTGGGTTCAGGCGAGCAGTTGGTCATGCCCGCCCCTTTTGCCTCGGGCATCTATAAGGCGCACGGCACCGAAGGCATCTCCGGCTGCCCGGTCACAGAAGCGTTTTGGGTGGAGTACTCCGCCGCACCCCAAGTGAACATTGATCCGCTCGACCCCACCGTGTGCATCCACGACACGGTGCCCACCAACGTCGCGGTCGCCACCGATTTGGACAATCTGGCGGTGTGGTGGTCCCCGCACGATGCCCTTGCCGATACCACCGATTTGTCGCCCGAATTGTCTCCGCTAACCTCCACTGTCTTTACCCTGAACGTGGCCACCCCTGGCGGTTGCGTGAGTCAACAGCACAGTTATGTGGTGGAGGTGATCGAGGAGGACCCCAGCTTTGAGCTCGGCCCCGATGTGGAAGAGTGTGCCGACGCTGTGCACGAACTCCATGTGGCCCTGCCGACGGATTGGACCTACGCTTGGAACGACGCTGGCTTCACCGGCCCCGACGTGGAACTGACCGCACCAGGCACGTATGTGTTGGCAGTGACTTCTCCCGGCGGCTGCACCCACGCCGACAGCATGGCCTTGACCCATCTGCCATTGCCCGATCCCGGCTGGAATCCCATCCCGGCCTTTTGCGCCGGCGACAGCACCCTGTACGCGCCCCCGAACGACACTTGGAACGTGACCTGGAGCGACGGCCTTGCCGGCCCCCGTTGGCTGGTGGACACCTCCACGCTGACCTATGACATCACCGACCCTGCGGGCTGCGACTTCTCTGGAGCAGTGTCTCCAGAGACCTTTTCGACCCCCGATGTGTTCCTCCCCGATGAGGTGTACACCTGCGAAGGCGACCAAGCCACCATCGAGGCCATTGCCGAGGGGGTCACCTACCTCTGGCAAGACGGCACCTCGGGTACTTCGGCCACGGCCAATGCGGGCGGGTTCTTTGGGTTGACTGTGACCAATAACTTGGGTTGTACCACCACAGATTCTACGTGGGTAGAGGTGCTGGATCGTCCTGAGGTCGACCTGGGCGCCGATGTGATTTTGTGCGAAGGCCAAACCGCCCTGTTGGACGCCGGAAGCACAGGCTGGACCTATTCTTGGAGCACCGGATACAGCGGACCTACGTTGCAAGTGAGCACCTCAGGCAGCTACACCGTGGAGGCCTCCAACGGCTTCTGTTCGGATGTGGATCAAGTGGTGGTGGAAGTGGTGCCCGCACCGGTGCGACCGTTTGCCACCGATTCGCTCTGGTGTTTTGAAGACCAGCCGCTGGAGCTGCACGCCGGCAACCCCGGATACCAATTCGTGTGGAGCAACGGCAGTACCGCCAACAGCACCACCTTCAACCAAGAAGGCGAAGCGTCCTTGACGGTGACCACCCCGCTGGGCTGCACCAGCACCTTCACCATTGATCTGACCGCGTTCTGCAACCAAAGCGCGCTCTACCTGCCCAACGGCTTCACCCCGGACGGCGATGGGGTGAACGACACCTTTGGCGCCGTGGGCTCGAGCATCGGGCGTTTTCACATGACCCTGTGGAACAGGTGGGGCGACGAAGTCTTTGCCACCGACAGCATCGAGGAGTTCTGGGACGGCCGGGGTGACCGCCGCGGCAAAACCGGCGAGAGTGCGGTGTACGTCTACCAGGTCACCTACACCACCCTGCTGGACCACGAGGGCCGCGAGTCGGTGCCGCAACACGTGCGCGGGTTTGTGACCGTGGTGCGCTAGACGTTGACTTCGATGAATTTCTTGACGTCTCCCAACTTCCCGAAC
>JBMYJR010000103.1:0-2828 GCA_049594615.1 Flavobacteriales bacterium | reverse complement strand
CGTAGTCCACCACAGAAGGGACATCTACGCTGAGGCAGAACAGCGTTGCGTCAAAGGGTGAGCCGCTTAGGTTGTAGCTGGCTTGCACCAACTCATCGGCCAATTCAAAGGATAGGTTGCCCGGGGTGGAGGTGTTGCGGTACCACGTCATGCCGTTGCTGGCCGCGGTGAGCAAGTCTTCCTTGCCGTCACAGTCCATGTCTTTCAACAAGGCCCATTCGCTCATTTCGGGAAACGCCTCGAGCAAGGACACATCGTGGGTGTACTGCGGGTTGGATCCAGGCATCTGGCTGTTGAGCAGCACCATGGCGCGGTCGCCGATACGGTCAAACACAAACAGGTCCAAGGTGCCGTTGAGGTCCAAGTCGGCTTGGGACCATTGAGGCGAGTTGAGTCCGCCGGCCCAGGCCAAGTCTAAGGTGAGGTCTCCTTCGGTGACCGGGATGTACGGATTTCGGTTGAGCTCCCATTGGCCTTCCATGCGCAGCGCACAAAGCAGTGCAGCAACGATCAACAGGAAGGGGTATTTTCGCAAAGAGTCAAGCAAACATTGCAGCATGGAAGAAGTATTAAAAGTGATTATTCCGGCCGTCGCCGTCATTGGCGTGGCCATCTTTTTCTTTGAACGGGCAGTGCGCCAGATGCGTACGCAAGATACCCCAAACCGCGGGCTGGAGCGGGAGAAAATCATGCTACCCTTGCAGGTTCAAGCCTACGAAAGGCTCACCCTTTTGTTGGAGCGCATCACCCCGTCGCCGTTGGTCATGCGTGTGAACGACCAAAAAAGCAACTCAGCGCAATTGCAACTGGCGTTGTTGCGTGCCATTCGCGATGAGTTTGAGCACAACGTTTCCATGCAGATTTATGTCAGCGATGCCTTGTGGGCCCAAGTGGTGGCCGCACGGGACGAGTGCGCATCGGTCATCCAAACCGCAGCCCAGTTGGTGGACGCTACGGCGCCGTCACTGCGTTTGTGTCAACAGATTTTTGAGATCGAAAGCCAGCGCGGCAACAAGGCCATCCGCATGGCCATGGCCAGCATCAAGGCCGAAATGAAGCAGCACTTGGTTTAACTACTTGCCCATGGTCATTGGCAGCACTTGATCGGTCGAGATCAAGATGCTCTTGCCGAGCTGCAAGTGCATGCGCGGCATTTCTACACCGTTTACCAGCAGCGGTGCGTTGTGGTCTTCACCAAACAGCAAGCGTCCTCCGTCTGCGGTAGACAGGTTCTCCGCGGAATCAATCTTTTCAGAAGGGTAGGCCTGTTCCACCACGTGGCGGGCGATGAATTTCTCTCGCATCGCGTCATTGTCAACGGCCAACAACTCGTTCAGTGTGCCCTTGGGCATGGCGTTCATGGCTTTGTTGGTGGGCGCAAACACAGTCATGGATTCGCCGTGCAAACGCTTGGCGTAGTGGGTGGTAGACAGCACCTTGAATAGGAGGGAGTAATCCGGGTGAGTCTCGATGTACTTGTAGGGAGAAACGATGTTTACCTCGGATTGCAAACGATCCAAGACCTCTTGAGTTTGTTGCTTTGCGCGGGCTGCGGCGCTGCCGTGGGTCACTTGTTGACCGTTTTCGGAGTCGGCCTCAGGAGCAGTTGCGGACTGGGTAGGGGTGGTCGCATCAGGAGATGGAGCCGGAGCTTCTTCAGCAGGGGAACAAGCAGTGAGGGCCAGTGCAAAGCCGGCCGCGAGTAGGTAGTGAGTGCGCATGGATCGTACTTTTGGAAGCGTGAAGATAGCAGATTCCTACCGGAAGAAATGCCTGGTTTGGGGCACCGCTCTTGCCGGCTGCGCCGTGGTACTTGGAGCCTTGGGTGCCCATGCCCTCCAGCAAAATCTGACCGCGGCCCAAATGGGCAGCTTTGAGACCGCAGTGCGTTTTCAATTCTTGCACGCCTTGGCGCTGTTGGCATTGGCCGCGGTGCCGCAGTTGTGGCAACCCCACGCGGGCGTGCGCAAGCTGCTGTCATGGGGCACGGTCTGCTTTTCCTTTAGCATTTATGTATTGCTGGCCTTGCCGGAGGGCCATGGACTCCGAAGTGTGGCCGGTCCCATTACCCCGGTGGGAGGTGTTTTGTTAATTCTTGGATGGGGGTGGTGGATGCTATCCACAATCCGCACAAAAGGTGTGCGCTAGACACTTAGTCCGGCCTGCGCGAGGTGCGGGCGAATTCGGCTTGAAAGCCGCGGTTGACGCGGCTTCTGTCGTTGAAAGATTATAGCCAGAAGAGGCCCAAATCCTACAAATGGGGCAAGGTAAACGGCTACCTTTGCAGGTAAGTATTCACCAAACCCAACCGCATGAACAACTTCGGGAATCGCGCAATGAACGCAGATCTGAAGTCCATCGGCCTCGACCGTGTCGCCAACGCTTACTGGAACCTGACCCCTTCAGAGTTGGTGGAGGAAAGCATCATCCTCGGACAAGGCACCCTCACTTCTACCGGCGCCCTCGCCATCGACACCGGCGAGTTCACTGGCCGCTCACCCCAAGACCGTTTCATCGTCCTCGACGACATCACCCGCAACAACGTTTGGTGGGGTGACATCAATAAACCCTTCGATTCCGAAGCCTTCGATCGCCTGTATGATCGCATGGCTGCCTACCTGACTGGCCGCGATGTATACGTGCGCGATGCCTTTGCTTGCGCGGACATGGCGCACCGCATGCCGTTGCGTGTGGTGACCGAGTACCCGTGGAGCAATCAGTTTGCCTCAAACATGTTTATCCGCCCCAATAGCGCGGAAATTCCAGTGTTCGAGCCCGATTGGCATGTCATCTGCGCGCCAGGTTTCCACGCCGTTCCTGACATCGAC
>JBMYJR010000102.1:0-3044 GCA_049594615.1 Flavobacteriales bacterium | reverse complement strand
CGCGCTCGAGCATCACCAGGGTGCCGTCGTTGGCAATGCCTTCGTACAGGGGGACCAGGTATTGGCTGATGGCAAAGGGGCCGGCCACGGTGTAGTGGTCCACGCCGCGTGCGGCCAAAATGCTGTCGGTGGCGTTCATGCTGAACAGGCAGAACATGAGCACCATCTCCCAAATCAAAATGATGGTTGCGTCCCGCGTGGGCCAGCCTTTCATTTCGGGGTTGTGGAAGCGTTTGATGTTCATCACCCAACGGCGAGCCAGGAACACCACGCAGCTGATCACCACCAAAAAAGCGATGATTTCAAAGGTGTTGATCAGGAAGGGATACACGCTGCCCAGGCTGCCTGCAAACAAGCGGTGGTGCCCGGTGAGTCCGTCCAACACGATTTCCAGGAGCTCGATGTTGACAATCAAAAAGCCCACATAGATGATGATGTGCATGATGCCGGCAACCGGTCGGGTGACCATTTTGCCTTGGCCCAAGGCTACGCGAGCCATGGTGCGCCAGCGTGCAGCACGATCATCAGTGCGGTCCAGATCGCGGCCCAGTTTGATGTTGCTGCGGATGTGCCCGAGGCGACGGGCGAAGAAGAACACAGCTACTCCCAGCAGGAGTGTGAAGGCAATTTGCCCAATCATACGCGTGGATTCCTAGTTGTCTTTTTCGGCTTCTTCAACGACGTCCAGGATGCGCTGTTCGTCGCGGCGTGAGAACCGGTCTTTCTCACGCTTGCCAAAGATAGAAACATGGATGTAGCGCCACGGGTTCTCGTAAATGTCGTTGATCAGCAGCTGGAGCTCTTGGTTTGTGCGTACCACTTCGTTGTGCAGAGAATCGCTCGAGACCAGCAGGCCCAGTGAGCCTTCGCCGTTTTCTACTTTTTGCATCACCTCGGCCAGCGAGCCCATGGCGGCGTCTGCCTTGCGGATGGTTTGGTTGACGTTCAGTTGCGCCAGCGAATCCGAGAGCTGCGACACGTTGCGCACAATGGCGTTGAGCTCGTCGTTGTTGTCACGGATGTTGGCCGAGATGGCGTTCACGTTGTTGATGATGCCGTTGATGCTTGAGCGGTTGTCAGCCACGGTGGCATCGAGTTTTTCAGCGGTAGCTTCGAGGGTTTCCATGGTGCGCTGCAGGCTGGCGAATACCTGAGGTAGACCTTGGGTAGCGTCGTCCTCAAATACGGTTTTGAGGTTGGTCACAATCACATCGATCCCCGAGGTGAGCTCGTTGATTTTTGCTTTGAGCGGCTCGAACTCATTCTTGATGGTGGTGGTTAAATCTTCTTCCACCTCACTGCGCAAAGTGTCCTTGGAATCGGCCATCACCATGCTGGCGCCGGGCAGGATGTCAATCGCTTTGGACCCGAAGAAATCCGAAGTGAAGATCTTGGCGCGGGTATCGCTGGGCAGGTTGACATTGGGATCATCAATGAGGAATTCTACCTCAATGCGTCCGCTGCCGTCGGGGTGAAAACGCACCTGTTTGACCAAGCCCACCTTGAGGCCCTGCAGCAACACGGGGTTGGAGGGCTGCAACCCGTCCACATTGCCGTAGATGGCAAAGAATGTGCGCTGCTCCTCGAACAGGTTGATGCCTTTCAGGTAGTTGAAGCCCAGCACCAGCAGCGCCGCACTCAACAGTACAATCAACCCGATCTTAAATTCGCGAGAGATCTTTTTCAAAGCGGTTATTTCGTTTTGCGGATGGCCTCAGCCAGTCCGATTTGTTTCTTTCCCTTGTAGGCCACCACAAACGCGTCCGCGAACCCGAGTTGGCGCAGTGCGGCTTGGTTTTCCTTGGCGGTTTCAAACGATCCGGTAGCACCGGCCAGGTATTTGAACAGCCCGCGGCTCTTGACTTCTTTTACATCCTGCACCCCGTTCAATGCAGGGTCTTCTGCTCCCAACGCTTTGCTCGAAGACAGGATTTGCACCATGAACACGATTTGTCCTTCGTCCACCGTCTCGGTCACCACCTCAGGAGTGTCAGGCTCGGGTTCTGGAGCAGGTTCGGCAGGAGGTAGGGTGATTTCTATCCCTTCGATTTGTCCTTTGTATTGCACGAATGCCTCGGCAATGCCATTGGCCATTTTATGTTGGCCGGCTTTGGTGTTGAGGAAATCTTCTTCGGTGGGGTTGGTCAAGAATCCGAGCTCTACCAACACACTCGGCATGGTGGTGTAGCTGATCACATAGTATCCCGCTTGGCGTACGCCGCGATCCTTGCGTCCGATCTCATCGCGAAACTGGTCCTGGATGTACTTGCTCAGGTGTAGCGAGTGGTCGATGTAAACGTTATTGCGCAGGGCAATGGCGATGTAGGTGTCCGGATCCTTAGGGTTGAAACCCGCGTAATTCTCTTCGTAGTTGTCCTCGAGGTAGATCGAGGCATTCTCCTGCATGGCCGTGCGCAGCGACTCTTCGTTTTTGTGCATTCCCATCACAAACGTGGAGCTGCCAAAGGCGCTGGATTTGGTGAACGCGTCGCAGTGCACCGAGATGAACAGGTCGGCTTGGGCCTCGTTGGCAATCTTCACGCGGTCCTTGAGTGTGGGGAAGGTGTCGCCGGTGCGGGTGTACACAATCTCCAAATTTGGGCAGGCCTGTTGGATGCGTCGACCCACTTCGAGGGCCACATTCAGGGTGATGTCTTTTTCGGTGGCCTTGTAGCGCCCGGTGCCCAGGTTGCCTGGGTCGCTGCCTCCATGACCGGCATCGATCACGATTTTGGTAATGGCGTGCGCCGACTCCGAGGAAGGAGCAGCCGCGATGAGAAACACCAGAGCCAGGGCAAGAAATGCCAGGGCTGTGCGTTTTCCACCTGAATCCGAGCCAGAAACCGGGGCGATGTGTTCGGTGTATGTCCGCATCGTCATTTCGTTATTTCTGTAGCTTTGGAACCATTCTTGTGCCAATTCTTCAAAATTAAGTGGCCCCCTATGCGTCGTTTGTTGCGCACAAGTGAAATTATCCTGCTCAGCGTGTTGATAATGGCCGCGTCCCGACTGGGCGCACAGGCCGATTCGACCGGAGTGAACAC
>JBMYJR010000101.1:0-3096 GCA_049594615.1 Flavobacteriales bacterium | reverse complement strand
CCAAAAACGACCGCTATATGCTGACCATAAATGACCAAAACGTGCAATACAGTCCCCGAAGCATCAACGATGACTCGACAGGCGAAGACCTGCCATTTGGGTGTGTTTGCGTGAGGCAGCCTTAACTCACCTGCACTTCGCATAAGAAGGGCCGCCTTTTGGGCGCCTTTTTTAGTGCGGTTGCGCGTTCACAGCTATGAAATGAAACCCAACCCAGGGGCACAGCACCCTCAATATTGCACATGTGGGCGGCTCCTTTCTGTTGCAGCCACAGTGAGGGTTCATGCGACCCGAATCCGTCTTTAGAGCATGACTACAGGCACTCCGTACCAAAGGCACCCAGTACTTGCAGCAGGTCGGACACGCCAATATCACCGTCTGCATTTACGTCCTCAGGGCATGCGCCTGTTGGTGTCCAAATGCAGGTGCCGTTGTCCATGGTTGCCAATGGATCGTAGTTGGGCGCCAGTGGGTAGGTGCATCCGGGAACATCATCTTCATCGCAAATCCCGTTGCCATTGGTATCACTGGCGCATGGTGCAGCAGGGCAGGCGTCACAGCTGTTGAAACAAACCACATCCAATGTGGCGTTACCTGAGGCAGGCACCACAAAATACCTGTTGGTGAAAATGTCCGTGGTCAGTGTGCAAGAGGCGTCTTCGACGGGATCAAAGACCTCGCCGTCGTCCCAGCCCCCATTGGTAAATTTGTATTCCACCGGGCCAGCAGCCAAATCCAAGAGTACTTCCCAAACACCGTCTCCATCCGCATCACTCATGGCGGTGCAATTGCCACACCAACCGTCGATGGTCCCTCCGGTGATGTACACGGTTCCGTTTACGACTTCTTGGCTCATGTCTACGCGGAACAGGACACCATCAGGGTCCGTGCCTCCACCGCCGCCCCCGGTACCCCCACCAACGGCTTCTTCGATGCCCGGGCGCGTTGCCAGCCAATACAACGTGTTGGTTTCGGTGTTGCCGTCATCGTAACCGGTGAGCGTGTTGACCTCTGTCCAGGCAGCACCGGGGTCAATTACGGCATGCGCCATGTACACAAATCCTTTCCATCCTTCGCCAATGTCTGGGCTGTCCAAGGCCACTTCCAGCACGGGGTATTCCTCTTGGATCCACGCCTCTTCTAACAGCTGTTCAGATATGGGAGTAAACGGCAGCATCTGAATGCCGTGGATAAACTCAATGTTGGCCCCGAAGAAGGTCGTGTAGTCCACCTTGGTGCTCCACAACACCCCTACACATTTATTGGAAGCGTAGGGTTCTTGGTATATCCCGTCCCCAGAATCGACTTGCCAATAACGCTGGGTTGATCGGATTTCAGTGGTGAGCATCAGCCGTCCCAAATCACGCACCCGGTCCTTGCCTGTCGCCAAGCCATAGAGGTACAGACTGTACCATGCGTTGACCGCCTCCGAAGTACTTTCTTGGTTGCGGCCATCCCCAAACTCAAACAGTCCTGAGGCCCATGAATGACCCACGAACCAGTCTTTGTTACGCAGGTAAGTGTAATGCGGGTCAGAGGGTGCTGGATTCGCCAAGTTGCGCACAAGATGCATGACCTCGTCGTCCCATTCGGCTTGCCAAGCAGGATTGTCTTTGGCCATGGCCGCCGCTGCGTACAAAAAGTAGCCGTAGTGGAAGTGGTGGTCGTTGTACAGTCCCATGTCAAAGCTGCCACCCGAATTTGAAATGACCCCACCCCACGTTTGATCGTAGCGCAGCGGGTCGCTGTTGGTGCCCTGCAGCCAAGGGTGCAATGCATTTCCTAGGGCTGAGCGGTAGTTTGCGGCCAGCGTGGTTTCTTCCAACTCATCTGCAATGACTGCCAAGCGTCCGACAGCTGCCAATTGCTTTCCTCCGAAGTAGGTGTCTGCTGCGGTGATGGCAAAATCAGTATCTGCATAAAGTGCATCGCGCACATCTTGCTCCAGTGAAGGGGCAATCCCCCCGGGGGCTTCAAAGCCGATGGTTGTCAGCGCCTCATCCATATGCCAACTGCCAGCAACCACTGCTTGCATGGGACCTTTAATGGTGGGATAACTGGTGGAGGCCTCGGGCACCTCTTGAAGGACTGGCAGGTGGTGAGGCAAGGCACATTGCAGCACAGTGGTAGGTGTGGCGCCACTCATGCTGGCCAGGTTCCAATCGAACGTGAGTACGGCTACATCACCTGTGGCCACCGCATCCACTTGGCCTCCAAGGGGATAAACATCGGCGTGCGCGTCCAACAAGGATTCATTGACGACAGCACCGTTGCCAGAAAGCAACGCCATGCGCGCCACACCGGTAAACGGTCCGGTGGCAGTCAAACCACCCGCTGCACCCGACAATGAAATGGGCGACGAAGTGTACAGCACCCACGTTTGACCATTGTTGAGCGCCAACTCAAAGCGCGAATCGGTGTGGGTGCCCGAGACCGAGGCGCCATTCACGCTCAACAATGCATGAACCGTGGTGAATTCAGGCGTAAGGTTGGTGTATTGAACCGTCAGGTAAGGCATGCCTCGCACAATGGGGGCCTGCAAGCTGCCCCCTGCGCTGGACGCATCCCAACCAACATTCACAGACAAGGGGTCCCAGCCGTTGACTTGGTGCGCGTTGAGGTTTTCGATGCTGCCCAGTGTCCAATTGGGAATGAAGGTGGAAAACACAAAGGTCTCCCCCACTGTAATGCCCGGCATCGAAGCGCTCATCCCATCGGCACTGCATTTGACCACATACGGCAACGCGTTGGCCACGTTGGTCCCGTCGTTCAACACCAGGTTTTGCCACCAGACATTGGTAGGCAGCGGCGAAGATGTTGACGCCCAGCGAGCCGTTGGGGCTTGGGCGCTGGTCACCGCAGGAAACGGGGCTACATCTGTACCCAATGGCACATCTTCAAGCAGGTTGACCTGAGCGTTCATCAACACCCCAGACAAGGTCAATGCCACAACCAGCAAACAAGGCAATACACGCATACTTACTCTCATTCTCTCAATTTAAGACAAACACATCTTTCGCCTAAAAATCAGGGCTAACAAAAAGCGACCGAAGCCATTTTAAACTTCACATACACCAAGCCCTTCACCACTCCAAT
>JBMYJR010000100.1:0-3156 GCA_049594615.1 Flavobacteriales bacterium | reverse complement strand
CTTGGCCATGTTGTGGCAAGCTTGGGCCAAACGCCCTGCGGATACGCCGGTGGATGCGCCTGCTTGGTTTCCCTTTTTGACCGGCGGCGCCATTGGCGGTCTATCTGGACTTGTGGGGATTGGCGGAGGCATCTTTTTAAGCCCGCTCTTGCATATGGTCCGGTGGGCCAAAGCGCTAGAGGTTGCTGCTGTGGCCTCGGCGTTTATCCTGGTCAACTCCTTGGCCGGACTCGCCGGACGGGCCACTTCAGGACACTGGGCGTTGCCAGAGCGCATGTGGATGTTGCTGTTGGCTGTGGCCGTGGGCGGCATGCTGGGCAACACAACATCTCGCCGCGTGGCCAGTCCGCAAGTACTGCGGACGGTGACGGCGGTGTTGGTCTTGGTGGTGGGGGTGCGGTTGCTCTGGGTGTGATCAGGACAGGCGCCCCAAGTGCACGATACGGCTTCCGGTTTGCCCCACGGGATGGGTGCTTTTGCCGATCACAATCCCTTCGTACGGCGCCTCGTAATGGCGGATAACCTTTCCAAAGATGTCTCGTATGGTGGCAATGGGCTGCCCGGCTTTGACCTGATCGGTGAGGTCCACCTTCACTTCCAAAATACCCCCACGGTCGGCGTAGAGCCATTGGCTAGAAGGACAAATGATCGCAGGCTCGTCGGCGGGCTGCACTTCGTCTTGGGTCACACCCAAGTAGGCCAGCACGTTATATACGCCTTCCAACCCAGAGCGGATTACCCCTTTTTGAAAACGGTTGGGATCGCCCACTTCTAGCGTGATGGCGTGGATGCCCAAGTCGGAGGCCGCTGCGCGCAGGGTACCGTCGGCGCCCTCGTTGTTGAGGATGATTTCCGCGTTTTGCAGCAGGGCCAGCTTGTTGGATGCACGGCTCTTCATGTTCGCACGGATATAGTAGGAGTTGACCCGTCCAAAGCTGGCGGTGTGCAAGTCCAACAAGTAGTCAAAATAGCTCACGATGCGCGACACAATCCGTGCGGCATAGACCTGACTGCGGTTGCCTGATTCGCTTCCGGGCATGATGCGGTTGAGGTCTTCGCCGTCGTTGAAGCGGCGCTCGTAGTTCAGGATGGATGGCACATTGACTACCGGGACGCCTACAACGGTGCCTGCCATGGTAGTCGGGTCCAATTCACCAAACAGGCGTTGGATGATTTTGAGCCCGTTGAGTTCGTTGCCGTGCACGACTGCGGAGAGGCCCACCACAGGTCCGGGCTGTGCGCCTTTAGCCACCACGACGGGTACCAAGATGTCTTGCCCAATGCCGTTGGCCACCAGGTCCATCCAAAAACGGCTGATTTGGCCCTCGGGCAAGGCCTCCAGGTTCAAGGTGTGGCGGATGGGGTATCCAGAAAATTCAGAAGAGCTCATCGATCAGAGATGCGTCGTTGTTGAGGGAAGAAAAGAGCTTGAGTTTCAGCCCGCCCTTGGCGTTGATCAGGTTGCAGGCCATTTTGTCGATGGCCACCGTGGCCATGACCGATTGCACAAAGCCGTCGATCAGGTCGTCGAGCCCTACGCCCAAGCGGTTGAACCCTTTGCGGTCCATCAACATCAGGCGCGCGGTGTCGCTGCTCCAAGACAACGTGTCGAGCTTTACGCTGAGGTTGGTTCCCAGCATGCCCCAGCTGTCGTTACCTGCGCCCAATTCGTTGGTCAACGGGTCGGCAGCACGGCGCGAGTACACGCCTAGTGGACGGTAACCATTAGGGGTGTATTGGAGCAACATGCGGAAGTCCAGCGCGTAGCTTTTGAGCTGCTTGTCGGGCACGGTACCTACGTGGTACATCTTGCCCCCGGTGAGCTCCGAGCTCCATTTGTGGTTGCCGATCAGGGCTTGGACCACAAACTTGTCGTAGTCGTAGTTGCCGGCCATGAAGGCGTCCAGCTCGGCTTGGTTGATGATGGTAAATACCCCTTGCCCAGCATTGCTGTACGGAATCTTCACCACCGCCTTGCCGCCCATGCGCTCCACCCAAAACGGGATTTCGGCTTTTTGGACGTCCCAAATGGTCTCGGGAAAGGCAATGCTGAGGTTGCGCTCTTTGTAATCGGCGTTGAAGGCTTCGTAGGCCTTGCTGGCCACCAGTTTGTTGCGGCCACCGGCCAAGCATACAATCACCGGGTTGAAGATCAAGGTCTTGCCCACCACAGGAATGCGGTTCCACGGCTTTTGGGTCACATAGCGGAAGCACACTCGCACCGCAGACCATTCCCCGTTGATTTTCACATACAACAGGTCGTCTTCGAAGCGCACGTGGCGCAGTTCATCGGGGTCGTTATGCATGCTCACCAGGTAGACGGGCTCGCCGAATTCCTCGGCCATGGCGGCGGCGTATCCGCGGGCTTCCATGGGGTTTTTGTCGTAGAGGACGGCCAAGACTCCTTTGGGCCCGCGGCGCTTTTTGACCATAGGCACCATGGTATCGCGCACGTAGCGGCGGTATCCGCCAAACTCGTCGATGTCGTCCAGTAGCGGCATGGATTTTTGACCTGAAGGACAGCTGTTGGTCTCGATCACCACCATGGAGCGGTTGCCCTGGTCGTTGGTGGCGTGGATGAGGTCGGTGCCCGAGTGCAAAAAGTACCTGGGTTTGTAGGCCAGAAGGGCCTGCACTTCTGCCGGATCGATGGAAGGGTGCAGGTGGCAGTAGCGCGCTACAATTTGATCCGAGCGCATGTGCATCAGAAAGGCCACCATGGGGTGGATGGTGGCGTTGAATGCTGCGGGGTACCAGTGGTTTTCCGGCTGGAATGCGCCGGGATCGATGCGGTGAATGCCGCGAGGGAGGGTGCTCATGGGTCAGTTGAAGTCGTCATCTTCATCCTCGGAGAATTCTTCGAGGTCGAATTCGTCGTCGGTGTACTCGTCCAGCATGGCAATCAGCGCGTTGTCAAAGCGGAAGAGATACACTACTTCCTCGCCCTTGATTTCCAAACAGTGGATGCGTTTGCCGTCCACAGTGCTGATGGAGACCAAGTTGTCTGGAGTCACCCCTTCTGGGTAGTGCTCGGCGATCAAGGCCATGTGTACTTCGGTGATGGTGCTGTGGTTTTTGATGATGCGTTTCACGGTCAGCAGTGTTCAAGGATCCAAGAAAACATGAGCGGAGCCACGATGGTGGCGTCCGATTCTA
>JBMYJR010000099.1:0-3401 GCA_049594615.1 Flavobacteriales bacterium | reverse complement strand
GCACCGCGCCGGACAACAACAGTCCGGCGGCACATGCGATCCATTTCATGTTCTCTGATCCTTGGGTTCACCTCTCAGACACAGGCCATTCGGCCAAAGTTGCCTGAGCCAATTTATTTCTTCAAAATACGGACTTTTGCCGCTCTTCTCAGCAGGAGATCATGGAGATTATTCACGTGCAAAATGCCGGACATCGCGCTGCGTTTCACCGGCTTCCGTTTCGCATTTACCACAACCACCCGGGCTGGGTGTCCCACCTCAAGCGGGACATCGAAAACGTATTTGACCCCAAACAAAACCGCCTGTTTGCCGCAGGTGCGCAGGCCCAACGCTGGTTGCTGATGCACGAGGGGGAAACCATTGGCCGCATTGCTGCGTTTGTCAACCCGCGCTATTCCGAAGGGATGGAGCAGCCCACAGGAGGGCTGGGTTTCTTTGAATGCATCGAGGATGAGGCTGCCGCACACCTGTTGCTGCAGACCGCCCAAGATTGGCTCCAAGAGCAAGGCATGGAAGCCGTGGACGGTCCCATCAACTTTGGCGAAAAGGACCGCTTTTGGGGGCTGGTGGTCGAAAACTTCACCGAGCTCACCAGCTACGGGATGAATTTCAACCCGGCCTATTATGTGCCCTTCTTCCGCAGCTTTGGGTTTGAGGTCTACTACAACCAGATCTGTTACATGCGCGCCATGGCCGACCCGGTGCAACCCATTTTTGCTGCCAAGGCCCAAAAGGTAGCATTGGAAAATTTCAAAGTCACCAACGTCCGCGGCATGTCTGTTGAGGCCATTGGTGACGCCTTTAGAATGGTCTACAACAATGCGTGGGGCGGCCACCACGGCTTCAAAACCATGAGCGAAGGCCAAGGCCGGCGACTTGCCAAAGCCCTCAAGCCCGCCATGGACCCCGATGCAGTCATCTTTGCATGGCAAGGGAGCAAGCCCATCGGCTTTTACGTAAGCATTCCCGAGCTCAACCAGATCTTCGACAAGGTGAGCGGCGACCTGAACCTCGTTGGCAAACTCAAGTTCCTCTACCACAAGTGGCGCCACACCCCTACCCGACTTGTGGGACTGGTATTTGGCGTAGACCGCGCCTACCACGGACAAGGGGTAGAAAGTGCCATCATCAAGTGGGCAGAAGCAAACCTGGTCAGTCTTGGGCGTTACCAGGACACCATCATGACCTGGATCGGCGATTTCAACCCCAAGATGATCAAGGTGGCCGAGAACTTGGGCGCTACCCCCTACCGCAAGCTCCAAACGCTGCGTAAAATGATGGACCCCAATCGTCCGGTAACCCGTGTTCCTGTTGCGGAATAGAAAAGTTTGATGAACAATTTTCCGCTCTTAATCTTTGATGTATATTTGCACCCGCTTTTGCGAAAAAAGACCCCCTAGCTCAGCTGGTTAGAGCATCTCACTTTTAATGAGAGGGTCCAGGGTTCGAGTCCCTGGGGGGTCACCATTGCTCCCTCCCCGAGTGAGCAGATCATGCCCTGGCACCGGGCTGATCTAAAAAGGCAGGAAATACGCGGCTTTCACACGTGTTTCCTCAGCAAAACTGGCATCGGCCAGCCTTTGCGCCCGAGTGCTGAAATTGGTAGACAGGCACGGTTGAGGGCCGTGTGTTTTCGGACGTGTGGGTTCGAGTCCCACCTCGGGCACGTTTTCATTTCTTAAGTTGGAGAAAGCTGGAAGGCTTTCCACCTTTCTGCAACACGCCCAGGTGGTGAAATTGGTAGACACGCAGTCTTCAGGCGGCTGTGCTTCGGCGTGCGAGTTCGAGTCTCGCCCTGGGCACCACATCACTCCAGACCCGGTTCACCTCCGGGTCTTTTTTTGCCCATAGTTTTTACAGTTAACAGGCGCACGTGCATACGTGGTCAATACGCTGCCATTCAATGCCTTATCCTCTATGGGTTTTGAAAAAATTTACCCAAACGCAACGCTGTTAACCTGCCGGTCACTTGCGTCAAACACCCCCATGACCTCTCACCGGCACAGACGGGCAATACCTTTACCTCCCACTCACCCAATCATAGCGCTCGCCTTCCATTGATACGCCTGGCATCCGGTAATTTTAGTTCCACCACTACACCGCCATGAACAAGCGTAAAATTGACGTTCTGGTCCTGTCCGACATGCACTTGGGTGCATACGGATGCAAGGCCAAAGAATTGCATCACTACCTCAACAGCGTAGACCCGCAAATGGTGATCCTCAACGGAGACATCATCGACATCTGGAACTTCAAGAAATGGTACTTCCCCGAGTACCACATGAAGGTCTTACGTCAGCTAATCAAGCTCGCCTCACGCGTACCGGTGTATTACATCACGGGCAACCACGACGAGGTCCTGCGCAAGTACTCTGAAATGCGCATGGGGCACCTCCAGCTGTGCGATAGGCTATCGCTCAGCATCGACGGCCAGCAATACCTCTTCTTCCACGGCGATGCCTTTGACGCTTCGATCAACTGCGCCAAATGGCTGGCCAAGCTCGGCGGGTGGAGTTACGACATGCTCATCCTGATCAACAATGTGATCAACGCCTGCCTCTTGGCCTTGGGACGCCCGCGCATGTCTTTGAGCAAGCGCATCAAAAACAGCGTCAAGCGTGCGGTGAAGTACGTGAACGATTTTGAAGCCCTCGCGTGTGAATATGGCGCGCGCGAAGGGTGCGACGTGGTGGTATGCGGCCACATCCATCACCCACAGATGCGCCGGGTCCAAACCAAGCACAGCGAGGTGTCCTACTTCAACAGTGGCGATTGGGTCGAAAACCTCACTGCGCTGGAATACACCCAAGGCCGCTGGCAGTTGTACACCTACGAGCCCGATGCGTTCGAAATCGATCGCATCATGGAGAAGTGGTCTGCTTCCGGAGCGCGTTTAACGGCTTAATTCCAATCTTCATCCCATTTTATTGGTGATTCAGAGCACTGCAGTCCCGTTGATTCACACCGGCTCAACCCTCATCTAACACGCTGATAACAGTTCGCCTTGCGAGAAAACAACCTCCTAACAATTCTCCCGGGAGGATATGGGTGTAGGGTGTTCTAAGGGTAAAATTCAACTAACCCGTTCGTGGGTTTCCTCCTGGAAATTTGGTGCCGATTGTCTGAGTTAAATCATAACACCTTTTCCAAAATGAAAAATCTTAAAAGCTGGCTCATCGCCGGTATTGTTGTTTGCTTTGGTTTGATTTCAAACCAAACTCTCGCGCAGTGTAGCGGCTGTCCCGACCTCGCGTCGCGTACTGCTGTGACCATCACTGACTCAGGTTCGGGTACGGGAACCACTACCTGGACTTGTGACAACACCTACTTCCTGGATGGCTATGTGTTTGTAAACAGCGGCCAAGTGCTGACCATCGAACCCGGTACTGTGATAAAAGGTA
>JBMYJR010000098.1:0-3437 GCA_049594615.1 Flavobacteriales bacterium | reverse complement strand
CAATGAGGCTTCTCTGAGCGAATTTTCTGAGGTTTTGTCATCGTGCTCACGTTCTTGCAAAAGCCTTGTGAACCGATTCCCAAACACCACTTAAAGATGCGTTACAACCAGGTCTACAGCACTTGAAGGTGAATGCAATCAACACCAAAGGCCCTCTTCAAGTTGACCCCACCACGCATTTCCAATGCCGCTGGTGGAACGCTACAAGACCAAGAAATACAAAATGGCAACAAGCTGTTTGCTCCGGGGAGCACCGTCGATGCGTCCAACGATGTTGTAGCTCCCATCCTTGATTGTGTTTCCATCAATGCGACCCACAATGGCGTAGCTCCCATCTTTGACCAGGTCGCCGTCCAACCTGCCGATCACGTTGTAGCTCCCGTCCTTGATCAGATTGCCCTCAATACGCGCTATGACATTGTAACTGCCGTCTTTGATCAGATCACCATCAATGCGGCCGACAATGTTGTAGCCATTGTCTTTGATGATGTCCCCCTCAATTCTGAGACGGGTGTTGTAACTGCCGTCCTTCACAGTGATTGATTGACCGTAGGCCGATAAGCTCAGGACTGTTGCAAGTAAGGTGGTCGAAAGAAGGGTGCGCAGTGCGTACATGGTGTGTTTTCCTAGAAAAATACGAAGCCCTGATGTATGAATCCGTTGAATCAACCCTTCAGCAATTCCTCAAAACACAAAAAACCCCGCACGAAGCGGGGCTTTTGGTGTAATGTCAGTGCGGCAGGGCTAGCGGTCCACCAATTTCTCGGTGGCACGCCGAGAGTGATCGCGCATGTCTGCGTATACGTCTAGGGCGAGTCCATCGATATTGAGCGCTGCCTTGAGTTGGCCTGCATCCGGGTTCACGCGGAGTTGCTTCACGCGTTCGCCGGTCACGGTGCGGATGGTGATGTCGGCTTTTTGGCCTTTCACATCCGTGGCGGTCAGGTACAAGCGACCGTCCGTATTGGGGTTGGGGAAAAGTTCAATCTGCATGCGGTCGCCGGGCAGTTCAAAGCCATTGCGGTTGAGGATGTCCTCGGCGTCCAATTCGTCTTCCCAGAATTCTTGTGCACTCGGAGCGGTACCTACAAGTTCGAGGCACTCCTTGCCACCAAAATCCATGTAGAACACGTCGTAAATGGGTCGCACCTTCACGTGGTACTGGGCACCCTGCTCCAAACCCTCCACGGTAGAAAGGCGGAGCAAGCGGTTGCTGCTGCCTCGGGTGTGGGTGATGGGCAATTCAGGCTGGTCGATGCGGGTGAACTTCCACATCCAGTCCTCTACTGCTGGGCGGTAGCTGTCGGTACGGATGTAGTCACCAAAGTAGTGGGCACCGTGGTTGGCGCAGTTGTCGGCCGCGCGCATGGTGCTGGGATCTGGGGCTTCCACCATCATGGTACACGCAGCAGGAGCACCTACGGTAATCACGTCTGTTCCGCCATCGCCGTCGCCCAACTCGTACTGGGCCTGGATTTCTACAGTGTACTCAAAGCCCGGCTGCATGCCTGAGATGTCGCGGATTTGGGCGATGGTGCCGGTTTGCATACCGGTCGAGTACACATCTCCTGAGCTGTTGCTGGTAAAGATGAAGTTGTACTTGGCGGCCCCCACAAAGTCAGCTTTGAAAGTTCCTGTGAACGCGTGAGGACCGTAGCCACTGTCACACTCCGAACCCTGAATGTACTGCACACAGATGTCAAAGGTAGCCGCACCCAATGCACCATTGCCGCCGAGGGCGAGGTAGTAGGTGTCGCCGATTTCAAGGTCGCCGATGTTGAGAATCTCTGAACCTACACCCGCAATCTTATCACTGCTGCCCACCAAGTTGAAATCGGCGTCGTACAGCTCCAGGGCGATGTCAAATTCGGTGGTGCGGGTTTCGATGCGCAGGCCTTTGGATACCGGTGCGATCTCATACCATACGTCCACCGAAGCGGTAGAGCCCGAGTTACCGCTCCCCTCCATGCGGCCGGATGAAAAGTTGCATGTACCCAGTTCGGTTTGAGAGGGAGTTTCTGCGTTGGCTGGATGGTCGTTGGCAGCGCACACTCCTGCATAAGAACAGCGGGTGTTGTCAGTGCAGCCGGCAGTCGGGTCAAAATTGCAAGCGGCAATGTCGCTGCAACCAGGGTAGGTGCACGAACCGTCATTGACAATCGCATCTGCGTCGTAGTTGCAGGCACCGGTGTTGGTGCAGCCGCGTTTTTGACCCGCACAGTTGCAATCTGAGTCGTATTGGTCGTTTATGGTAGCACCGTCGCCGTCGTCACACGACAGGTCGGGATCGGCATCCAAGCCGGTATCGCCTTGGCGCCAGTTGGACACGTCTCCGTTCAGTACAAAGGTGTTCAAGGTCCCGTTCAGGTTGTTGCCACTGCGGTCGCTCAGGGTTGTTTCGTTTGGGTTCTGGTAGTCGGCGGCACCCTGGTTGAAGTTCCACCAGGCCACCAGGCCAGGCTCGGTGCCGGCCAACTCGGTGTTGGCATAGGCGGCAATCAGCTCACCGCAGCGCGCATGATCCCAAATGCGAATCTCATCGATCAACCCGTCAAACAGCTCCTGGCCGTTGGCACTCGCCCCGATGTAAATGTCGCTCGAGAGCGCAGCCGAAGGTTCGCCGGTCAGGGCTTGGCTTTCCATGGCGCCGTTCAGGTAAGAAGTCAGCGAGGTGCCGTCCAAAACAATGGAGAACATGTTCCAGCCCGCTTGCATGTTGTCGTTGAACAGGAAACCGAGGTGGGTGCCGTTGTTCATGAATACGGTACACTCGGTCCCGTCGTATACCTGCAAGGTATAGTTGGACTCGTTGGTGTCGGTGTTGCGGTGGTCGATCAAGGTGCGGTAATCACTGTCGCCAAACCCCTGCTGGAACCGCACCTCAATGGTGTACGCTCCCGAAAGATCAAGCATGGCGTCATGGGGAACCACTACGTGTGAAAAGAAGCCGTCGAAGTCGAGGGCACGGTTTTGCGCCATCAGCGGCGCGGCCAGCAGGCCAAACAAGGCCAGCAATGCGAATTTTTGAGCCTGAAAATTCATGGTGTTGTGTACTGTGCGAAACAAAACCACAAACTGCAGCCAAAGCGCAGTGCTGGGAGCAAGAGTTGAAGCGTTCTGTGGTGTTGCCATGGGATGAGAAGATTTGTTTTGGCAGGAGCCGCTCGTGGTGAAACGGCTTGCCTTGATTAGCCTGTACGGGAGTACCTTTACCGGGATGCGTGCACCCATCCCGGCTCTGCGTCAGGCTTGTCACCAATTTTTATAGGGTACTTCCTACAGGGTGTACGCGCTGCACATCCTAACCGCCCCACGCATTAGACTTATAGCTTTTTTATGTCGTCTAATTGGTGTTTTTTTACGACGAAAAAGATATTACATACGCATCCCACCACCCCAACCCCGACCACCAACAGCCCACATCGGACCACCCACAC
>JBMYJR010000097.1:0-3489 GCA_049594615.1 Flavobacteriales bacterium | reverse complement strand
TCCAGAAGCTACGTCTACGGCAAGCTCAACAACTTCTACCTCTTCCGCCCAGGCATCGGCAAAAAGAAGATCATCACCACCAAGCTGCGCAAGAGCGGGGTACAATTCGGCTACAGCTATACCGTTGGAGCGTCACTGGGCATCACCAAACCGGTGTATTTGGAGATCGGCTACCCCAGTATTCCTTATGATTACTTGCAAGTGGAGCGGTACAACCCCAATGTCCATTACTTCGACGATATTTATGGACGCGCGCCAGGCTTTCATGGGCTGGACAATTTGAAGCTGCATCCGGGAGCCTTTGCTAAATTTGCACTCAACTTTGAGTATGCGAATACCAAAGACCGGCTGAAAGGCTTGGAGGCAGGCGTGACCTTGGACGCATTCCCCAACCGCATCCCCATTATGGCCGATGAGGTGGGCGACCAAACCGGCGCGGTGAACAAATGGCTCTTTCAGACCTTTTACCTGACATTGTTTATCGGGAAGAAGTACAACACGAGATGAGTCAGACACCAGTCGCTCCCCAAAAGCAGCGCATTGCCAAGCCCAAGTGGCTGCGCGTCAAGCTCCCTACCGGAGATTCCTACAAGAAGGTCCGTTCCCTGGTGGACCAGCACAAGCTGCACACCATCTGTGAGTCTGGCAACTGCCCCAACATGGGCGAATGCTGGGGCGCAGGTACAGCTACCTTCATGATCTTGGGCAACACGTGCACCCGCTCATGCGGTTTTTGTGCGGTCAATACCGGCCGTCCTGACGAGGCCGATGTGTTTGAACCGGCCCGTGTGGCCCAATCGGTCAAACTCATGGGTGTTAAACACGCGGTGATCACCTCGGTGGACCGTGACGACTTGCCCGACGGCGGTTCCGAAATCTGGGCCATGACCGTGCGCGCCATTCGCCGTCAATCCCCTGAGACGACCTTGGAAACCCTGATCCCTGACTTTATGGGCAAGTGGGACAACCTCCAACGCATCATCGATGTGGCCCCTGAAATTGTATCGCACAACTTGGAAACCGTGCGCCGCCTCACCAAGGAGGTACGCATCCAAGCCAAGTACGACCGCAGCCTTGAAGTGCTCTTGCGCCTCAAGAAAGGCGGCATGAAGACCAAGTCGGGTGTTATGCTCGGGTTGGGCGAGACCGATGCCGAGGTCATCGAAACCATGGACGACCTGCGTTCGGTAGGTTGTGATGTGCTCACCTTGGGTCAATACCTGCAGCCTACGCCCAAGCATTTGGCCGTGCAGGAATTCATCACCCCTGAAACCTTCGATCGCTACCGGGAGATTGGCCTTGAGAAAGGCTTCCGCTTTGTAGAAAGTGGCCCGCTGGTGCGAAGTTCTTACCACGCTGAGAAACACGTCTTTTGATCTGTTGTTGATTCGTATAGAATCGCCCGTGTTTTCTCGGCAATCCTTGTTGCCCATTTACGATTTGTTGTAACTTGGCGGGCTGTTCAGAGTTTAGAAAATCCGTTAGAAGATGAAGAAAGCGCTCCTGTTTATTGCACCTGTGTGCCTTGCACTTGCAGCCCTGTTTGTATCGGACACTCCCGAGTCCGTAACCGCTGAGTTCACCCCGCGAGACAGCCAAATGCCCCTTGGCGAAGCCGAAGGTGCTCAATGGTACTACAACTTGTTGCGCGCCAATCCCGAGACTGGCGTTATTGATCCAGAGGATGTGCTGAAAGCACGCAAGGCGGTGGATCGCCTTCAACTCGAGCGCGCTGAGAACCGCAGCGCTTCTGCCCTCGGGTGGGTTGAAATGGGCCCAGACAACATTGGCGGACGTACCCGCGCTGTGTGGGCGGACTCAGAATCAGAATACTGGGTGGGTTCGGTTTCCGGCGGTGTGTGGCACACCACCAACGAAGGAAACACTTGGACTCACATCCCTACTCCAAGCAACATCATCAGTGACATCGCTCGTATGGGAGACGGCACGTTGGTGTTTGGCACCGGCAATACCTTCGAATCTGGTGGCGGTGGCAATGGCGGTAGTGGCTTCATTGGTGAAGGCGCATACTACAGCGAGGACAACGGCGACACCTGGACCCTCATCGACGGGACCTACCCTGGCTTCGCCACCTCAAATGCCGACTGGGGCGAAATCAACACCCTCCGTCCTGATCCGAACAACGACGACGGCATCTGGATGGCTGGCCGTATGGGATTGGTTTACTGGGATAAGAGTTCAGGTACCCTCACCGAGGGAGGCTGGGACGGCTTGGACAACGGAACCGTACAGGACCTCGCCATGACACCAGATGCCAGCGTGATGCTCGCAGCCGTGGCAAGTGGTAGTGCGCCCCGTGTCTTCCGCTCTACCGACAACGGCCAGACTTGGATCAACGTATCGGGCAACGGCGACACGGACCTGCCACAGTCGGGCAAGAGCCGCGCTCGCGTAGCCATCTCCCAAACCGATCCCGACCACTGTTTCGTACTCTACGCAGCCAATAACGGTAGCATGGGTGGCGTGTGGTACTCGTCTAACGGCGGTACCAATTGGCAGTCGGTATGGTCAGATTCAGACGAACTTCCATTTGATCCCATGGGCAGCAACACCCAAGGGTACTACGACCTCGCACTGAGCATCGAGCCAGATGATCCCACCATTGCATACGTAGCAGGTGTGACCCTCTGGAAATGTGGTCCCAACTACCAGCCTGAGCAAATCGCGCTGAACTTTGCGTTCCCGGGTTCTCCGATTTACGTGCACTCTGACATCCACGAAATCAAGTTCACCGAAGGTGGTCGTATGCTGATTGGTTGCGACGGGGGTATGCACCGTTCAGATGACGGCGTAACTTTTGTGCAGATCAACCGCGGCTACAACGTAACGCAATTCTACAGCATCGCGCACAGCTCGGGTACTTCTGTACTTGGCGGTACCCAAGACAACGGCTCGCTCGTGATTCTGGCCGATGGTACGTTCATTTCTGACCAGGAGGCGTTTGAAGCCACTGGCGGTGACGGTTTCGACTGCGAACTGAACCAATTCACTGCTGCTGACCGCACCCTTGCCTTCACCACCATTTACTACGGTCAGCTCTTCCGCTTTGACCAAGATGGTGGCGGCGGTACGTTCTATGACGACGAGATCATGGCGCTCATGGATCCACTCACCGGTGAGATCGGCACTGACTTCTTCACCTCCATCCGCGCCTTCGAGGACACCGAAGACGACGAGGCCGAACAGTTCATCATTCTGATCAACCCGTTGGAGGAAACCATCGAGGATCCTTCGCCCGCAGACGACGACAACCCAGTCCTTACCCTGCAGACCCTCAACCAAAACATTCCGTTCGATTACGAGCTGGACATGAACGATCCCGACTACGCTCCTCTCATGTACTGGGATTCAATCGTTCGCCCTGCGTTCGATTCGGAAGTGATCATCACCGAAGACCCTGACTACTGGTGGTTGGATGTACAAATGCTGGAGGATTCAACCGTGACTTGCATCACCGACTCTGTCCTG
>JBMYJR010000096.1:0-3700 GCA_049594615.1 Flavobacteriales bacterium | reverse complement strand
GCCTTCCAGTACCGTTTTGCCCTGCACATCATGCAGTTGCCAGGTTCCTTGCACCTGCTTGTCGAAGGAGACGTGGGCCACATCACTTACGGGGTTCGGGTAGACGACGGCAGTCAAGTTCAATTCCTCCACCGAAATGATGGTGATGGTCACCGCATCGCCCGTGGCGTCGCAGCCGTCGGCACTGGTGACCACCACGTGGTAGTCGCCGTTTTCCGTGGCCTCATGGGTTTGACCGGTGGCGCCCGGGATGAGCTCGCCGTCCAGGTACCATTGCCAAGCCACGCCTTCATCGGCGGTCAGCAACGCGCCGTCTTGGGTAAATGTGGCTGCAGCCAGCATGCCAATTTCCAAGTCGAGCGTTCCGGTGCTTTCACAGCCGTTCTCGCCCACCAGGGTATAATCCAATGCTGTAGAGGCATCCAAACTCAACTCCAGCGGGTTGTCCGTGCCGTAGTCGGTCCATGTAACGGTGTTGCCCGCGGTGGTTTCGACCACTGTGACGGTTTCACCCGCACACAAATCGCCTTCGATGCTGAAAGTCCCCGTGGGAAGCGGCAACGGCGTCAGGGTCACCTCTTGGGTGTCCACGCAGCCATTGTCCCCGGTGACTGTCAAACCAAAGACCTCAGTACCTGCCAGGGTTTCTTCCAATGCTTCGTTCTCGGCCAAGCCGTCCCATTGGAAGGTGCCGTCGGTGTTCACCGTGGCCGAGGACGCACTGCCTGCGCAGTTTTCATCCACACCAACCGTAAAGGTGGGCAGTTCCAGCACATCCAGTTCTTGGCCCACCGTTTCGTTGCAAATGGGGTTGACCACGTTGTGTTCCAGGTAGAAGGTGCCTGCTTCGGAAGGACTGTAGGTGGTCAAAGATTCTTGACTGAACACCTCTCCCATCCAGCTCCAGCTGTAGTCTTCTACATATTCGGGCGTGCCGGTAATCAGGTCCAACTCGGTGTTGACGCACAGCGGGGTCTCGCCCACTTCCATTTGGGCAAAGTCCTCACATTCCATGATCGTGTGCCACGTGGTGTTGGTGATGATGGGGTCGTTGATGTCGAAGTAGATCTCGGCGGTGTTGTTGATTTCAGTGCCGTGCGGCAAGTCCGGAAGCGGGCGGATGCGGTAGACCACATAGCCTTGACTGCCCGGCTCATCGCTCGCCGAATCCGGCAGCATGATGTTGTTGAACTTGAAGGTCACTTTTCCGTCGTCTTCCAAGCAAGTGGTAAAGTCGTGGGAACCAAACACGGGGTAGAACGAGTCCAGGTCCAAATGCTCCACGTCCAACTGGTCTTCGATGCGCACGTCAATCGCGGCGGCGTTCCCCGTGTTTTGGAAGCGGATACGGTATTCGATTTCTTCCTCTTGGGCCACAAAGTGTGGTTCGGCGTAGCCTTCTGGAACGGCGTATTTGTCGTTGGGGTCGTAGGAGCAGACGACTTGAGGATTCAGCACGATGGTTTCTGAGTACCAAGCGTCGCCCGCGTTGTTGACCAAGGTCAGGTTCAAGCTGATTTCATAGGTGTCGCCCAATTCAAACCCGCCAGGAGGATCCAAGTGGCATTGGTACGTGCCTCCTAATCCGGGAGACAAATTGTTGATCTCCCAAGTGACCACACCTGGTTCGGCGTTGGTGTAAGGGATGGCTCCAGTTAAGTAATCGGCCACCATGGTCTCATCGTGGGTGATGGTCACGGTTCCATTCAACGGCACATTTCCTTCATTGAGCACATACAGCCCTGGGTTGAAACCCAAGACGCAATGGATGTCCCAGAGCCAAATGCAGCATGGGGTTTGCGAGGCGGCCTGTACATCACCGTTGGAACCAACACCAATGGTTTTATTGGAACACAAAGGCAGTTCCAGCACCATTTGCGATGGTGTTGTGGGTGCAAACACGCCAGCAGGGTCGGTGTATTCGAGTAAGTACGTGCCCGCAGGTGCACTATCAGGCAGGTCAATGCGCCCTTCATTGTCGGCATAGAGGGTCACTCCGAGTGCAGGAATGGCCCATTGGCCTTGACTTCCGAACACGCCTTCAGCAGCGAACCCAACTTGCTCCCAAAACCCATTGGCATTCTCGTCGAACCAGAGTTGAATGAAGGTGCCGTAGTCGCAAGACCCATCGTTGCACCCGGCATCCCATTGATAGTTACAGGCAGTCAGGTCATCGCAGCCTGGGTAAAAGCAAGCTTCACCGCACAACCCGGTTGGCTCCGGGGTGTAGTTGCATGCATTGGGATCGTTGCAATCGACCTGGCCTGTGCAGCTTCCGTCGTCGCAGCCAGCATCAGGGTTGAAGTTACATGCGGTCAATGAAGTGCAGCCAGGATACGTACAGGATCCTGGATCAGAGATTTCAGCCAATGGATTGAAATTACACGCAGTAGCATCTGTGCACCCTTGGTACGTGCATTCGCCTTCGCAATCGGCATTGATGTCGAAATTGGTCGCCTCGGGGTCCAAACATCCGGGGAACAAACAACCCGTATCGCAGGAAGATCCAGGGACATAATTGCATGCTTGTGGATTGTCACAAGCACCTCCAGCGCTGCAACTGCCATCATCACACCCTGCGGTGGGGTCGTATTCACAACTATTGGGGTCTGTACATCCTGGGTAGGTGCACGTACCGTTGTCGCACGTGGCTTGCGCATTGTAGTTGCAGGCAATGGGGGAGATACATCCCACAATACCCGAACAGCTCCCATCGTCACAACCGGCTAGAATGTCGAAGTTGCAAGCACTAGGATTTGTACATCCGGGGTAGATGCAATTGTCAGTTGAGGCACATTCGGTGTCCGGCGTGTAATTGCATGCTAATGGGTTTGAGCAGCCCGCTTCACCGTATTGGCACGTGTTGTCTTCGCACGTGGCCGAAATCAAGTAGTTGCAAGCTTCGGGGTCTGTACACCCAAAAATATCTGTGCATGGCACAGCGCACACTGCATCCGGATTGTATTGACATGAATTGGGGTCTGTACAACCGATTTCGCCGTACAAGCAGGACCCATCGTCCGAGAGGAAATACGGCCAATAGTTGCACGCCGCGGGGTCTGTGCACCCTTCCAAGGCGCCTTCTGAAAGCAACGTGGCATTGTAGCTGTTTACATCGGGGTTGACGTTTTCCGGATCCCAAACGTAGTTCCAGACGGTTCCTCCAACCCCACCGTCTAGCGTTTGCACATTGAGCGCATAGTAAGGGAGTCCTGTAGAGGTAATTTGGGCTAAAAGAATGCGGTTGTCTTCTCCCACACCCAAGGTGTTTACCTGATCAGGTGTGCTGAACCATGTGCCGTCTTGCACTTCAAGCGCAGGGCTAAACGCGTCTGCCCCTGAAGTGTGGAAAGCCGTTTCAAAATCAACTGAGGCCGTTGCGTGTATAGCGGTTACAACGCCTCCTGGAGCAGCATCGTTCTCACGGCCAATGGTGACCATTGAATCGTAAGCAAGCTCTGGGAAAAAGGAGATAAATCCCGCGTTGATGTCAGGACCTACTGTTCCACCAAAGCCGGAATTCCAGATGCCTCCCTCTGCCCCAATGGACATTGGGGTTGCCTCCCCACCATAAACTGCGACAAGTGCATCTTCGGGACTATCCATGGCCGCGTATATCCGGTATGTCGACGCGCCTTCTGGATAGGCAGCAAGGGAACCGTCGTCCACGTAATGCACTTCGTAAAACACCGCATCGAGC
>JBMYJR010000095.1:0-4194 GCA_049594615.1 Flavobacteriales bacterium | reverse complement strand
GATGTGGTCAACAAAGTGCGCTACACCTTGTCGCGCAGTTTGGGGGTCAAACGCATCAAAGTGGGCCACGCGGGCACCTTGGATCCGCTGGCTACGGGCCTACTGGTGATCTGCACCGGCCGCATGACCAAGCAAATCATGCACCTCCAAGCGGCCGAAAAGCGCTACACCGCCGTAGTCCATCTCGGCGAATACACCGCCACCTTGGACCGCGAAGGCGAGGTGGAAAAGACCGGTCCCACCGATCACATCACCGAACAGGCCATACGTGAAGTGGCCGCAGGTTTTGTGGGCGTGTACATGCAAGTGCCGCCGGTGTTCAGCGCCAAAAAGGTGGACGGTAAACGCGCGTACAAAGCCGCACGCAGCGGCCGTGACATTGAGATGCCACCGGTAGGAGTCACCATTGACACATGCGACGTGGTGGCCATCGACGGGGTCAAAGTCACCTTGGACATCACCTGCGGCAAGGGTACCTACATCCGCAGTTTGGCCCGTGACTTTGGCGAGCGGCTGGGCACGGTGGCCACCTTGGACTACCTGCGCCGCACCCAATCGGGCGACTACAATTTGACAGATGCGCTCAGCCTGGATGACTTCCTGAAGAAAGTCAGGGAGCTCCCACGGGAAGCGCCCGAATGATCTTGTTACCTTTGGAGCATGGGACGCTCCAAACGGAAGATCAACCTCAAGCAGCGTATGAAACGCAATCCGGAATGACGCGGCGAGCACGCCCGATCCATCCTGTGTTTCACATTTCAATTCCCAACCATGCCTTTTTACCACGAACTGGGGCGCATCCCGCACAAGCGCCACACTGTTTTCAAAAAGCCTGACGGCGGCCTTTACTACGAGCAACTCTTCGGCACAGAAGGGTTCCACGGCATGTCGTCGCTGTTGTACCACGTTCACCGCCCCACCATGATTCGCGAGGTGGCCGAACTGGCAGACCTCACCCCCCAAGCGGCGGTGAGCCACAACATTTCCCCCATGATGCTGAACGGCTTCCAGGCCAAGCCCACCCCGGACTTTCTGGACAGCCGCATCTCGGTCTTGTTCAACAACGATGTGAACCTGCAAGTGGCGGCCCCACAGCAGTCTATGACCGACTACTTCTACAAAAACGCGGACGCCGATGAGGTCCTGTTCATCCACCAAGGCGAAGGCACCCTCTACACCATGCTCGGCAACTTGCCGTTTGGCGAGGGCGACTACTTGGTGATTCCCCGTGGCATGATCTACCAGATCAGCTTCGAGACCGAGAACAACCGTTTGTTTGTGATCGAGTCTTACAGCCCTGTGCTTACGCCCAAGCGCTACCGCAACGGCTTTGGCCAACTCCTGGAGCATTCACCGTTCTGCGAGCGTGACTTGCGCCGCCCACAGGTGATCGACACCCACGACGAGAAGGGCTCGTTTGCCATCCGCATCAAAAAGCAACATCGCCTGCACGAGGTGGTATACGCCAGCCACCCCTTTGACGTGGTGGGCTGGGACGGCTACAACTACCCGTACGCCTTCAGCATCCACGACTTTGAGCCCATCACCGGCCGCGTGCACCAGCCACCGCCCGTGCACCAGACCTTTGAGGCGAACAACTTTGTGATCTGCTCGTTCTGCCCGCGTTTGTACGATTACCACCCGGATTCGATTCCGGCGCCGTACAACCACAGCAACATCGATTCCGATGAGGTGCTGTACTACGTGGACGGGGACTTCATGAGCCGCAACCACGTGGACAAGGGCTTTATCAGCCTGCATCCCGGCGGCATTCCCCACGGACCGCACCCCGGCGCCACCGAGCGTTCCATCGGCCAGACCGAGACCCTCGAGCTCGCCGTGATGGTGGATACTTTCCGCCCCCTTCAAGTCACCCAGGCCGCTGTAGACATGAGCGACCCGGATTACCTCACTTCCTGGTTGGAGGACTAATCGGACTTCCCTTCAACGACAATTTTTGGAATTATGGCTACAGACAATTCTTCCCTCCAACTGGATAAAGTGGTGCCGTCAGCAGATGACTTTTTGCCTTTGCTCGGCACCGATTACGTGGAGCTTTACGTGGGCAACGCCAAGCAGGCGGCGCACTACTACCAGTCGGCCTGGGGCTTTCAACCGCTGGCCTACGCCGGACTGGAAACCGGCATGACCGACCGCGTTTCTTACGTACTCCAACAAGACAAAATCCGCTTGGTGCTCACCTCTCCGCTGCAGAGCGGGGGCGACATCAACCGCCACATCGACGCGCACGGCGACGGCGTAAAGGTGGTGGCCCTGTGGGTGGATGACGCCACCAAATCCTACGAGGAAACCACCAAGCGCGGCGCCGAGTCGTACATGGAACCCAAAACCATCGAAGACGCGCACGGCAAGGTGGTGCTCTCGGGCATCCACACCTACGGCGAAACCGTCCACATTTTTGTGGAGCGCGGCGCATACAACGGTGCATTCCTTCCGGGCTACCGCAAATGGGAGTCGGACTACACGCCGACTTCAGTGGGCCTCAAGTTCATCGACCACATGGTGGGCAACGTGGGCTGGAATGAGATGAACAAGTGGTGCGAGTTCTACGCCAAGGTCATGGGCTTTGCGCAGCTGATTTCGTTCGACGACAACGACATCTCTACCGAGTACACCGCCCTGATGTCGAAGGTGATGAGCAACGGCAATGGCCGCATCAAGTTCCCGATCAACGAGCCGGCAGAAGGCCGCAAGAAATCGCAGATCGAGGAGTACATCGACTTCTACAACGGCGCCGGCGTGCAGCACATCGCGGTGGCCACCGACAACATCATCGAAACCGTGACCGAGCTCAAGGCGCGCGGCGTGGAATTCCTCTACGTGCCTGAGACTTACTACGACACGGTACTCGACCGCGTAGGCGAGATCGACGAGGACCTTGAGCCCCTCAAAGAACTCGGCATCCTGATCGACCGCGACGACGAAGGCTACTTGTTGCAGCTCTTCACCAAACCGGTGCTGGACCGCCCAACGATGTTCTTCGAGATCATCCAGCGCAAGGGCGCACAGTCGTTTGGCAAGGGCAACTTCAAGGCCCTGTTCGAGGCGATTGAGCGCGAGCAAGAAGCGCGCGGCACCCTCTAAACAAGACACACATTCACGAAAACCCGGTCATGCAAATGGCCGGGTTTTTTGTTGCTCATCGGGCAAACACCAGGCGCTGGCCGCGGACGTCTTCGTTCACACCATTGGCATCGGTGTAGACGGCTTGGCCGTTCACGTAGGTGGCCATCACTTTGTGCTGGAAGGTGGTGCCTTCAAACGGGCTCCAGCCGCATTTGTAGCGGATGTTGTCGGTGGCCACGGTCCAAGGAGAGTTGGGGTCCACCAGTACCAGATCGGCGTGGTAGCCTTCGCGGATGTAGCCGCGGGTAGCAATGTCAAACAGGTCGGCCACGGCGTGGCAGTACTTGTCCACCACGAGCTCCTTGGTGAAGACGCCTTGGTTGCAGAGCTCCAATGCGGCCACCAGCGCGTGCTGCACGAGCGGGCCTCCGGAGGGGGCTTTAAAGTAAGTGCCTGCCTTCTCCTCAATGGTGTGCGGCGCGTGGTCGGTGGCGAGCACGTCAATGCGACCGTCGATCACCGCTTGGCGGATCTCGGCGCGGTCGGCAGCGGTTTTCACCGCGGGGTTCCACTTGATGCGGGTGCCGTGGATGGCGTAGTCCGCGTCGCTGAACCACAGGTGGTGCATGCACGCCTCAGAGGTGATTTTCTTTTGGGTACGGTGCACATCGTTGCGGAAGAGGTGGGTCTCCTTGGCCGTTGAGATGTGCAGGATGTGCAAACGGGTGCCGTGTTTCTCGGCCAGCTCAACGGCCATGGAAGAGGAGCGGTAGCACGCTTCTTCGCTGCGGATGATGGGGTGCTGGGCAATGGGCACCTCCTCGCCGTATTGGGCGCGGGCCGCTTCCATATTGGCGCGTACGGTGGGCTCGTCCTCGCAGTGGGTGGCCACCAGGCACGGGGCTTCCTTAAAGATGCCTTCCAGCACCGCGCGTTGGTCCACCAGCATGTTTCCGGTAGAGGAGCCCATAAATACCTTCACCCCGCACACGTGCTTGGGGTCGGTTTTGAGCACCTCTTCAATGTTGTCGTTGGATGCGCCCATGAAGAAACTGTAGTTGGCCACGCTCACTTCGGCGGCGCGGTCGTACTTCCATTGCAGCAGGT
>JBMYJR010000094.1:0-4243 GCA_049594615.1 Flavobacteriales bacterium | reverse complement strand
TGCTGATATCCCAAGGGCACACGGCAAGCGTTGTGGACAGGTCCAGCGTAGGGTAGGCCCACACGTTCACATCTACCGAGTCAGTGGACACATACAAGCCGTCCCCAATAGGAAGCTGGGCATAGTAGGTGCCCGAAGCCTCTACAGTGAGTGTCGAGGCAGTTTCACCGTTGGACCACAGGACATCTCCAGGGTAAGAGGTGTACAAGACCACAGAGTCGCCGTCACAGAACTCATAAGAACTCGGTCCGAGGATGGCAAAATAAGGCACCTCAACGTCGACTACGTTCATGCTTGTGCCGCTGGGCAGGTTGTAGTAAGTGTTGGTGATGCCTGAGCGCCACGTGACCACCAGAGAGTCCACCACATTGTGTTCGCCCAATCCAAAGTGAACGTAATCTGAATTTTGGCCCAAGAAATTTTCGCCACACATGGTATAGCGCATTTGGTATGATCCTCCCGCGTAGCATTCAAGTCGGGTGCCAATGGCATCTGTATCGCGCAATTCACTGGTGGGTTTGATTTCCAGCCAGTTGCCGGGGTCAGCCGTGTTCATCCAGACTTGCAATCCAAAGGGGGCTTCGTTGTACACTACCAGGTCCAATGCGCCGTCGTTGTTGAAGTCGGCTACCGCGCTGGCATAGGTGGTAGTGGGCTGGTTGTCCATGCCTGCGGCTTCGGTGACGTTGGTGAACACACCGGTGCCGTCGTTTTTGTGGAGCTCGTTCTGCCCGGTCAGGGTCCAAAAAGGCATGGAGCAAAAGTGGAAGTCCAGGTCGCCGTCGTTGTCGAAATCAAAGAAATTTCCGGCCCAGCCAAATGCCTCGACAAACAGGTTGGACGCGTCACTATCGTCCACGAAAGCGTTGCCGTTTTGGTTTTTCATCAGACGGCTTCCCTCGGGGTTGTTGGACATGAAGATGTCTAAGAAACCATCGTTGTTGTAATCGGCAATGGTGTTGCTCATGGCATAGAAGTCCTCCTCAATGCCTGCATCTGTGCTCACATCGGTGAAGGTTCCGCCATCGTTGCGGTAGAGGTGGTTGAAAGAGTCAAGACGGTCGTTGTTGACAAAGATATCGGGATCGTTGTCATTGTCGTAGTCCATGAAGGTGCCCATGAAGGACATGTTGTACCCATCGTTTGCGGGGTTTGTATCCCCCATTTCGGTGAAGGTCCAGTCGCCGTTGTTCAGGTAGAGGTAGTTGCGCTCGTCGTAATCGTCCAGCAGCATCTCGTACACGGCGATGTAACAGTCCAGATACCCGTCGCCATTGACGTCGCCCCAGCTGTTGGAGTATACTTCCTCGGTTGTGTTGATGATGCCGGTCTCGGTCACCAATTCAAATTCCATGTCGCCGGTTTGCTCGTAAAGTTCAACGAACCCTTCGGCGGTGGTCAGGCAGCCGTCGGCATCGCCGTCGTTGTCGATGTCCACCCAATTCCAATGGCGGGCCTGTGAAGGAGCTCCAATGGCTATTCCCACTTCCTCAAACACACCTTCGTTGTTGAGCAAAACGCCCATGGGAAGTCCGTGGCGGCAGATGGTCAAGTCGGGCCAGCCGTCTTTGTTGATGTCATACACGCTGACACCGTTGCCGTAGGCGGTTTCGGCCGAAAAGGCGTTGCCATTAACAGTAGGGACGGTCAACTCAAAGCTTTGTCCCACACAGAGCGCGGAAACAAGGGAGGACAGGAAGAGCAGCACCAGTTTCATCAATCGTCGTTGTTGTGATCGGGTGCAGCGAAACGAATACCGCGCTTGCAGGCACGGGAAGTGGTTGGTTTCTGTACAGGTTTATCAGATTCTCACCGATCTAACGAAAGTACGCAAGTGGCCTCAGAAAAGTTATACATCACGGGGTCAAAATGAGGTGGTTGGGGTGCCCTTTTATGCGCTTCCAGTCCATATCCTGACGGCGAAATTGGCCGGTGCGGTACATTTCGGCTTGATCCGAATAGTGTGGACTGAACTTGTGTCCACTCTGGCCTACAGGCGCAATACTCATAGAGTTGTTGATGTCTGCCAGGTCCACAATGATGCGCATTTGCGCGCCCACTCGGGTGGGGTAGTGGCCCGATGCATTGGGCAAAAAGCTCGCCGCATTCACGGTCTCGTGCCCGCCTCGACACGGCTTTTGAGCCACGCCAAACAAGCCACCGAGTGCGTCGGAGGCTTTGGCAAATGGATGATCCAATTGCAAGGTGTGTGCCTTGCCCCAGGTCCAGCCTGCAGGATCAGGGCCCCATTCTTGGGCCAGCTCTTCCAAGGTTTCGCGGTAGCTTTTGACCAGGATACTTCCACGGGTTTCTTCCACTTCGGTGTTCACATCGTCCCACCATGGCGAGGAGGGGTTACGCATCAAAAAGGGCACTGCCCGCGAACGCCAGTGGGTATCAATGAAGCGCTTCAACCATTCCTCGCCCAATTCGTCGGCCATGGCGTTGGCCAAGGTGCGGTACATGAGCTTGTAGTAGACCGTGGGTGCCACGGCATCCACCTCATGGTTGCCGTCCCAATCCAACAAGGCCAACTCCTCTTGTGTAAATGCATCTTGTTCCCAACCGAGCCAGGTTTGCAGCTCAGAGGCCAGCGCTTGGTCGTGCGGGCTGGTCACATCGGTGAGCAAGGTTTGCATGCCTTCGGTGTCCCAATCGCGGCGGGTTTCGAGCACTTGGCGGATGCGATCTGCGCGGTTGGCGGGTTTGTAGTAACCCGGCAAGAACGCTCCGCGCACGCTGTCGGGCTGATCGTTGGCCGAATACACGTAGCCCCAAGGCGGGTTGATGGATTGCGGGTTTTCGCGGAAGGGCAGGTAGCCGGTGGGGTCGTGGGCCTTGGTGCTGCCGTCTTGGATCACTTTGGAAAGCGTGCCTTCGGGGCGCACTTGCCACTTGGCTACAGACCACCAAGCGATGTTGCCGCTGGTATCCGCGTAGGTGATGTTCAAGCCCGGCGCCGAAATGTGGGACAGGGCATTGGCCGCCTGTTCCACCTGCACACAGCGGTTCATGGAGCGGAATGCTTCCAACAAGTGGTTAGGTGTGCGCTGGTAATCCCACCAGCAGGAGATGGGGACTTCGGTACCCATGTCGGGCATGACGTCGTTCACAACGGGTCCGCGCAAGGTGCCGCGCACAATGCAAGTGGTATCCGGCCGGTCTTTGATGGAAATACTAATGGTGTCTACAGCAAAAGCATACAACACGCTGTCCACCACGTATTTGGTCGGGTCGGTAGCGGGTTGTTCGATGTAGAAGTCCATGTCGTCGTTCTCGAGCATGGTCACGCCCCAGGCCATGGAGCGGTTGTGGCCTACCAAGCAGTAGGGGATGCCGGGCAAGAAGTTGCCGTACACCTCCACTTCTGGGGTGTGCAAATGGGCTTCATACCACACTTGGGGGATGCCCAGTCCAATGTGGGTGTCGTTGCACAAGATGGGCTTGCCCGAGGCCGAACGGGAACCGTCCACGACCCACGAGTTACTTCCTTCAAACTTAGGCACTGGTGCGGCATCTAGCGCTGAGGCTATGCGTGCGGAAAATGCGGTGATGCCCGCGTATGACGCAGGATCTGGGTAGTAGCTTGGGATGAAGCTGGCGGCATCTTCGTGCAACAAAGCCAGCCCTTGGAGGTATTCCGGGCCGAGTTGGTGCAAGACTTCGGTAGCCACCGGTTCGGTACGCCCGCCCAGGCAAAAGCTGTAAGCCATGTAACCCGCAATCCGGTGCATGTCTTCCGGTACAAAGGGCTCCATTTCTGCGCCCAACACGGTGTATTCCAACGGCGTTTCTCCCGAGGCGATGTAGGCGTTGATGCCGTCCATGTAAGCCTGCGCTTCGGCCTTGAGGTCGGCCGGAGCGTTGTGGAAGCGTTTGTTGGTTTGGGCTTCGATCAAGGCTTCGGGCAGCATGGTGCGGTACAACAAGTCGGTGGGGACTGCGGCTTCGCCAAAGAGTTCGCTCAGTTTGCCACCGCCCAAGCGGCGGGCCAGGTCCAGCTGAAAAAAGCGTTCGCGTGCCACCACGTAGCCCAGCGCGCGGTACCCATCCAAGTGGTTGCTTGCTTCGATGTGTGGGACGCCAAAATCGTCGTGCCAGACCTGCACTTCGGCGGTCAAGCCAGGCAGGGATTCCTCGCCGGCGTAGTCGGGGTATTGTTGAGAGAAGTAGAGGTAGGCGACGCCCACGCCGATCAACACCAGCAAGAGCAACACGCCCAACAGGCGCACAAGTTTCCGAA
>JBMYJR010000093.1:0-4372 GCA_049594615.1 Flavobacteriales bacterium | reverse complement strand
AAGTCTCCCTCTTCGGGAATCACAAACTGTAAATTTGTCCGGATAGCGCGGAACGCTTCTGACACGTTCGAGCGGGGCTTGGCCTGAATGGCAATCGGCGCCTCGTCGAGTTCCTTGTATTCGGGAATACCGCCGAGCACCGGCATGGTGGTCAGGGATTTGAGGTCGCGCAGACTGTCCACGCGATCAAAGAATACCACGCGTATGGTTCCGATCAAGAACGCAAGCAAAAAGCCCACACCCATGCTGATGTAACGAGTACGCGCCTTATTTGGACCGACTATACCTTGACTACGTGCCGATTCGATCACGCTGGTTTGCGGAATGATGGCCGCACGGGCAATGACGGTGTTCACCTTCTTCTCCAACAGGAACACGTAGAGCGCCTCATTCACCTTCAACTTGCGCTCAATCCCGATCAAATCACGCTGAGACTTAGGGATGTCCATAAGCTTGCGCTCCATGCGAAGAATTTGCGAGTCGATGTCCTTCACTTCTTGCCCAATGCGCACTCGAGTCTTTTCGATGTACTCGTCCAACCCTATTTGCATGCGCGTGATCAGTGAATCTTGGCGACGCACTGAGGTCGACTCCTCTGTGGCATCCAGCAGCAGCTGCGAACGGGACTCGCGCTCGTCATAAATGCGCCGGATTTGCTCCTCCATCAGCGGATCATTGTCAAACGCACCGTACGAAGGAGGAAGCGACATATCGTCCATGCCCGAACGCACGTAGCGCTGAAGTCCGTGAAGACTCTCACTTTTAAGCTGAAGGGCACGCTTGCGGCCTTCCAATTCCACCAGATTATTGAAGTACTGGGTTTGCTCTTTGGTCAAATCCAAAATGCGACGCTGGTCTTTGAAGAGCTCCATTTGGAACTCGAGCGAATCCATGACGTGCTCCAGTTCGTCCAACTGGCGATCGATGTAGTCCTCGGTTTTACGGCTCACTTGGACTTGCGACTCGAGGGTATAGTCAGTATAGACCGATGCCAACGAATCCAAGAAAACGCGCGCACGCTTCTCCACCTCATCCTGCACGGTCAAGCGAAGTATACTGGTGTATTCAATGTTCTTGATCTTGAGGGCACGTTTGTACCGACTCACCAATTCGTCTGTACCTGCCACTTTGAAGCGGTAGTTGTACTGCTTGACCTCCTCCATGGAATCGAGGGTAAACAGCGGGCGACGGTAAACAGTGAAGGTAAAGTTGGCCTTCTTGACTGGCTTGCCAAACTCACACACCAAGTTGTAGTCCTTGCCTTGCAGCTCATACACCACGTTAAAGGTGTTGTAGTCCACCACCTTGATGTCAAACGGCACACCTTTACAGCGCTTGAAGGTGCTTGGATCGGCCTCGATACGGATGAATCGGAAATCTTCCTGCGGGGTAACCTTAAGCTTACCCACCAAGTAGTGCGACACATTGAAAGGCAGCTTCTCTACGGTTTCAGCGATGATGTCGTAAGATGCCAATACGCGCTGCTGGTTGGTCACATCCTGCATCAGACCATAGTAGCCCAAGTTGCTGTAGATACGGTTTTGGTAGTCGTACGTCTCGTTGGACTTGAGCAGGATCTCGGTGCGTGCCGCGTAAACCTCGCCTTGGCGGTAGGACAGCATCCAGCCCACGACGAAGCCGATGGCAGGCAAAAGCACCAGCAACAGCCAGTTCTTACCAATGAACTTGATCAGGGGCCGCAAGTCATCTCCTTCGATGAGCTTGTTGGGCTTGGTGGGTGATTTTGGAAGTGACTCGTTGCTCATGTAAGGGCGAATCGAAAAACAAAGATAGCCATTGGGCGCCCGCTTCTACCGCGAGCCCCATTTTGATTGGCCCAAGTTCGTGGGATTAGGCTGTGGTTTCCACCCGGATTCCGTACTTTTGAGCGCTGCGTTTAACGCTTTAAACCAAGCTGCTCGATGAAAAAAGCGCTCGCCCTGATCGCCATCTCCCTGTTCTTTGTCCTACCCCTGGCCACCTTGGCCCAGGTAGGCCCTCCCGGACCGCCATCTGGTGACCCGCCCTGTGACGGCCCCGGCTTTACCGGCGTCTGCCCCATTGATGGCGGTGTCAGCTTTTTGGTCGCCGCAGGCCTTGCCCTCGGTGCCAAAAAAACCTACGACCTGAAGAAGGGACAAGGCGCATGAGTCTCTCTCGGCACCCCATGCTTCGATTTATCGGGCTGGGAGCGCTGCTCTACTTGGCTTGGCACCTCCTTTACGAATTCACCCTCAAGCCGCACACTGCACTCGACGAGGTGGTGGCTACCAATTTGGCAGACGGCACCACTTGGCTGTTGAACTTGTTCGGGTATGAAGTGATGGATGCCGCCACTTGCGCCCGACCGAATGCACTCGGCATTGTTGGCGGCGATTGCCTCCAAGTAGGCGCCCCTTGCGACGGGGTCGTGCTCTTTGCCCTCTTTATCTGCTTTATTGTAGCCTTCCCCGGCCCTTGGAAAATGCGACTGTGGTACATCCCGCTGGGATTGATACTTATCCACTTGAGCAACCTGATCCGCATCGCATCTCTGGTGCTGATTTTGTATTACAGTCCTGAATCCCTCGCCTTTAATCACGACTACACGTTCACCATTTTCGTGTATGCGGTGATTTTTGCGCTCTGGTACGGCTGGGTAGGCAAGTCCAACCTCACCCCAACACCCTCCGATGCGTAACGTGCTTGCCTTGGGCATATTTGCCCTTTACGTGATGTGGGGCAGTTTTCAAGAACGCGTCAAGATCGACACCAACTTCCTGCTCGATTTCTCCGCGCACGTCTCGAATTACGACACCCTCACCGCCGAGGAACGCGGGGTGACCATCGATCGTATTGCACCGGAGGTTCCTTTCGACTATTACTACAGCCACCCACGTATATCGAGCTTATTGCAGCTAACCCGCGGTCAACTCGGCAAATTCAAGTGGGGTTTCACCCTGTTCGCCGTTGCACTTTGCCTAGGTGTGACTTGGCTCATTCTATACCTTTTATATGAGGCACGAAAATGGCGCCGATTGACCTTGGTCGCTTTCGGAGGCATCTTCGCCCTCGGACTTGGCATCTATGTCTTTGGCGCAGCCACCGGCAACTTGGCTGAGATGTACCCCGCTTCTCGCAAACTCATAGGCGCTATCCAAAGCCCTTTTGCACCGGCCCTGTTGGCGTTCTTGCTTCGATTCGGCAACTTTGACACTCATGAACGGACTGAACCACTTGCCTGATTCGGCTCGGGTTTGGATTTACCAAGCCTCTGCCCCCCTCTCCGATGATCATCGCACCTCCATTTGCGCCGCCATTGAGCCCTTTATTGCCCAATGGGCTGCACACGGCGTGGCGCTCACTGCAGGCTTCGACATTCTACACGACCGCTTTGTAGTGATCGCTGTGGACGAATCCCAACAGGCCGCCACCGGCTGCTCCATCGACAAGTCGGTGCAGGTCATGCTTGACCTTGAGCAGCAACTCGGACTCACCTTCACTGACCGAAAGACCATCGCCTACCTGCAGGACAACCAAATTACCACAGCACCCATGCACGAATTTTGGGCCCTGCGCAAGGCTGGACGCGTCACAGCAGACACCCTCGTGTTTGACAACCTTGTAAAAACCTTGGGCGAGCTCCAAGACCAATGGCAAAAGCCGTTTTCCGAATCCTGGCATCAAACCATGTGGAATTGACCGGTTTGCTGGGTTGAATCTGCTGCATTCTTCGATGAATTTTTTAGCCCTCCTAAAAAACAGGCCGCATTTTTTTTTGGAAATGTTCTGATAAGATTGGTAACTTTAGAGACGCTAAAAGAGAACGGGTACACATCCTTACGTTCTTCTCCACCTTAATCCGCGCGCTAGATCTGCAAGCAGTGCGCACCTTAACTGTACTTAGCCGGCACTGCCATCCAAGTACATCGTTTTTGAAACCACGCAATTCTGTCCCCAACAGGTCGGGCTGTGTCGTGTATGCAATTGACTTCGACGGAAGCCAGAAATAACAAAGGGACTTTCCCATGTTTAACTTTAAGTGTTAACCAAAACCAAAACAAATGATCAAATCTTTCTACTCCGCACTGGCATGTGCTGCATTCATGCTGGTCGGAACCTTTGTGGGAGCGCAATTGAGCGTTGTCATTGAGGTAAACACTGACTTCTATGGGTACGAAACCTATTGGTCTTTGACCGATGCTGGTGACGCCTGTGGTGGTGCTAGCGAATATGCTGCTGGCGGAAACACTGTTGTCGGTTGTGCCGGTTGTGCTGTGCAAACTGCCACTTCTGGCGATGCAGGTGCATATGGTTCATCCACAATGATTGTCGCCGGCCCATACATGCTCATGGCTGGAGACTATGATTTCCACTGGGTAGATGATTGGGG
>JBMYJR010000092.1:0-4425 GCA_049594615.1 Flavobacteriales bacterium | reverse complement strand
ATACGTTGAAGGTGTACTCTTGGCCGTTCACAAAGCTTTCCCAATAACCGTATTCGTTGTCGTGGTAATCGTAAGCTCCTCCTTCTATCCCCGTGACTCCGGTGTACAAGACTGTGAACTCATAAATGTAATCTTGGCATGTACACCCTCCACCAGAAGGCACGTCAGAGGTGCAAAGCGTATTCGGTGCGGCAACTGCCACAGCTGACGGGCCGCTGAGAACATCTTCGGCAGTGCGTAACGCTTCGGCTGCAACCAAACTGGTGCTGCCCTCTCGGTTCTCCCCAATGGGGTTGGCGAAAACAAGAGCATCGTACGCGAACCCATGGGCCTGGTTGAAATTGATGGGAGGTGCTTCATAACTGAGGTAGCCGTGAGCATTTTCTGACCACTGGGCCTGCGCAATGGTCTGTGTATGTGGTGTGGTGATCAGGCATGTCAGTGTTAACATGACGATAATCGACCCCACATGACGATAAGCAGTGAGCATGGTAGGTTTGGTTGAGAGTCTATTTGGTTGTTGAATACCCTTATTAAGCGATTGCAAAGGTAGGGGTTCAATCGGAAATTACGCGCTTAAACCCGCATACGCAACCGTTCGTCGCCTATTAACACCCGTTTATCGGCAGCTTTTCGCGCAAAGAAAGCAAGCCTAAACAGGCCGGCTTTTTGACGGAATTGGGTAGGATTCCTACGCGCAGTTTGTGCGTGTGCAAACCGACAAGGCATACCGAGCATGTCGTCGTTGCCCTTCGCAGCCGCAAAGCAAAGTGCAGTGCAACCCTCGGCACATGATGTACTGGCTTGCTGCATGGCCTTGGTGGGCGCCTCTGGAAACGCATCGTTTTAGACAACGAGCTAAGGGAAGATGTTGGGATGAGCTGAAGTATTGCTGGTGCTGAACGCTCCAGTCGGCCCAGCCGAATTCCGTGAAAACGATGGCATCATGAGCAGACTTATCTCCTCAGGTGCCGCAAGAAACGCGGTCTCACCGCTGATCGTAGGTGTGGCCGGCAAACGTGAGCAAACAAGGGGACTAGCTTTGCATTGCTCGCACAGCAGCGGCTGGGTCTGCGGCTCGGAATACAGCGCTCCCGGCGACCAGAACGTTGGCACCTGCAGCAGTCAAGTCTGCTGCATTCTTAGGACCGCATCCACCGTCGATTTCAATAAGGACGTGCTCGGCTCGGAACTGCTTTTTCATGGCATCCAAGGCGCGAATCTTATCGTAAGTGCGGGGGATGAACGACTGGCCTCCAAAACCTGGATTTACGCTCATCAAACAAACCAAATCCACATCAGCAAGTACGTCTTCCAAGACGTGGACGGGGGTGTGTGGATTGAGGGCTACGCCTGCCTTCATACCCAGTTCTTTGATCGCACCGATGGTCCGGTGCAGGTGGGGGCACGCCTCGTAGTGCACGGTCAAGACCTCGGACCCTAAGTCACGAAAGGTGCTCAAGTAACGGTCGGGCTGCTCGATCATCAGGTGCACGTCAAGCGGTTTCTTGGCATGTTTTTGAATTGCGGCCAACACCGGCATTCCAAACGAAATATTCGGGACAAAAATGCCGTCCATGATGTCGATGTGGAACCAGTCGGCCGAACTGGCGTTGATCATCTCAACGTCGCGCTGGAGGTTGGCGAAATCGGCGGCAAGTACTGAAGGGGCGATCAAAGGCATAGCTCGGAATTGAATTCGGCCGCAAAGGTAGCGAATGCTACGCACCGTCCCCTGCCCTACTCGGGGGGCAATTCGTATCCTTGCCTCTGTGAAAGTCATTGGTCTCACCGGCGGCATTGGCAGTGGTAAATCCACTGTAGCTCGGGTATTTGCCCAACTCGGCACGCCGGTTTACATGGCCGACGACCGCGCCAAGGCGCTCTACACCGAGGATGCCGAACTGAAGCGCGCTGTGATCGCTCGCTTTGGCACGAGCACCTATGCAGGGGACGTCCTGAACCGCGCCTTCCTCGCGCAAGAAGTCTTCGGCAACCCGTCTGCCCTAGCAGATCTCAATGCATTGGTGCACCCTCGCGTTGGCGCAGACTTCAAGCGGTGGAAAGCCCAACAAGACTTCCCTTACCTCATCCGAGAAGCAGCCATCTTGTTTGAATCGGGATCACACAAGGATTGCGATGCGGTGATCCTGGTCTCGGCCCCGGAACACGTGCGGATCGCACGTGTCATGAAACGCGACGGTGTGGATGCCGATGCAGTCCAAGCGCGCATGGCCCGGCAATGGACCGATGCGCAGCGCCTGCCCCTTTCCTCACACCAACTGCACAACGACGACCGCGCGCTACTTGTGCCACAGATTGAAGCGCTACATGCGTTCCTTGTTCAAGACTGATTAGCGTCGCCCAGGCTCGAGGGTATCAACAGCCTCTTGTACTGCGGTGGCCACCTGGTCCATCCACATCACTTCCACACTGCCCAAAGGAGGCAACTGCTTTGGCGCATGCAAGCGGGTTTGCAACTCCTCGTAGGCGTCGACATAGACCACGTCGTTGCGCGACCCAAAGACTGCCCACGTCCATTGGCCCGGATAAAGCCCTGACTTATCACCGTTGAATTTGGCGTAGTCCAAGACGTCTTCATGGTGGAAGGGCACCATGCGTGTGGCAAACACCTGTCCTGTTTCGCTGTGGATGACTTGGAAGCGGACGCGCGCATCAAAGGTGCGGCGGCGGTGATGCACCGAGTAGTGGACCTTCTCGCTTTTGGTGTGCTCGCCCATGTATCCCCGCAAGTGTTGGGTTTCAAGGGGTGAAGTGCGTACATCACGGTTCAACAGCTCAACGGTCAATACAAACTCCGCACCTTCAAACTTGCCGGCCTGAGCAGCTTGTTCCTGGTCAAACAGGCCGGACAACCCTTGCCGTTGTTCGGCCACAAGGTGGTCGATGTTTTCGCGTTCAAGCAGGCGTATGAAGGGGTTGTCCATGTCCAACACCGCTTGCTGGATGCGGGCGGCCAATTGGGCTTCCACCTTGGTATCGTTGCCGGCATGCGGAATGGGCACAAAAGCCAATCGGAACGCACCCATGTCTAAACACGAATCGCGCAAGGCAAGCGCATCCTTGAATTGGGCATCGTGGCGGGTGACCTCCAGAAAATGATTGTAAGCCTGGTGAATCAATCCAGACTCTAAGGCAGCCTTGCCGGCATCGTAAGCCCGGTGCAGCTCGGAAAGCAAGAGGAGGTAGCGCGCCTCTTGGTGATCGGGGTGCTCGCGTAGGAAGTCCTCAAGCAGTCCGCCAGCCAAAGCATACCGCCGATCAAGCATGGCTTGCTTGGCAGCGGCGTATCCGTTTTCCTTGCAAGTGCGGTTCAGGTCGGCCTCCAACCGATGGCGTTGTGCTTCGCTTTTGAGTTGGAGGTGAGCGACGCTTTGGTTGAACGCGTCGGCGCGCATCAACGCATCCTTGGCGGCATCGGTGTTGCCTTGTATCAGCTCGGCACGGCCTTCTTGGACCAAGCCGATCAAGTGCTTTTCGGCGGCCTGAATCATACCCACCTTGGCCTCGGCGCGACTGCGATTGTGCCATGCTTGGTTGTATGCGAGGAACGATTCATGGTGCATGCCGTGGTCGGCGTAAACCTCGGCGTTGTGCATGGCGCGGTTGTAGGCACAACTCGACAAGGCCAGAACAGAGAAAAGGAACAAGGCGCGGAGGGCATACATGGCAGACAGGTATTTGGACGCCTTGTCCAAAACAAATCTCGGGCCATACCGTTCGTAGGGTGAAGACCATGCTGATGGCGAAAGAAAAGAACGGTTAACACCTGTTCACGGATTTTAACGCCAGCTGTAAAAAGGACCTGCTTTCTTTAGCACCAACTATTAAACCGTAAGATCAATGAAGTGGATGTTTTCCGCCTGCCTCGTGCTGGCGTGTACCGCGCCGATGGCGCAACAAAACGCCGGCGTGGTGACCTACGAGGAGGCCTTCAACCTCGATGCTGAACTCAATGTAGAAGAGGAAGGTGGCGAAGACCCGTTTGCCGACATGCCCCCCGAAATCGTGGAGCAAATCAAAGCCGCAATGGCCACCCTGCCCACCAACAAAAAACAACTGCTGTTCTCGCCGGCCGCTACGGTGATGAGCAATGTGATTGAAGAAGAAAAGGCCACGCCTCCCGGTCAAAATATGGCCCGCGTGATGATCATGGTGGATTCCGACCAAGGCAACGACATCATCCACCACGACCTGGCCTCCGGCAAGGTGACCGAACAGCGTGAACTGCTCGATAAGAAATTTCTCATTGAACGGGAAAACGATGAACTCGCTTGGAAAATCACCGGCAACCAAAAGCAACTGCTGGACCAATTGGTGATCGAAGCCACCACCACGCTGGACTCTGCTGAAGTGGTGGCGTGGTTTGCTCCTCTCATCCCCGTATCCAGCGGCCCACAAGGC
>JBMYJR010000091.1:0-4549 GCA_049594615.1 Flavobacteriales bacterium | reverse complement strand
TCCACGGGCATGTCCAACGGCGGGTACATGAGTTATCACTTGGCCTGTAACCTGTCAGATCGCATTGCAGCCGTGGCATCTGTGACGGGTGCCATGACAAATACAACGCTGGAGACCTGTGCGGCAACCCATGTTACACCTGTCCTTCAAATTCACGGTACAGCAGATGATGTAGTGACCTACGATGGAGGATTTTTTGGCATAGCCATTTCCGAGGTGACTTCGTTCTGGCGCAATGCCAACAACACGTTTGACGATGCTTCGGTTACACCGCTTGAAGACGTAAACCCCAACGACGGCAGCACGGTAGACCACTTTGTATGGGACGGCGGTGATTGCGGAAGCGTGGTAGAACTCTACAAAATTTACGAAGGGGGCCACACCTGGCCCGGCGCGTTCATCGACATCAGTGGTACCAACTACGACTTTGACGGTTCAACGGCGGTGTGGAATTTCCTGAGCCAATGGTCGTTGGAGGACTTGGATTGTGCTGTTGGTGTGGCCGAGCAGACGGTTGCCGAGGTTTCGGTATTTCCCAACCCGTTGGAGGATGTGGTGCGGGTGGAGCCCGTTCCGTTCGCGGGCACGGCGTGTGAAGTGCGCGATGCACAAGGGCGCGTCGTGTGCACGACCAGCTTTGATGCTTCCGGTCGATTGGACGCTTCCACTTGGGCTCCGGGTGTGTATGTGCTGCAGTGGCAAGATCAGGCAATGCGCGTCATCAAGCGCTAACCTCCAAACATCTCCTTATTAGAGCGTTCCGTGGCTAGGTCTCGGGCCTTAACCAATGTTTAGTGGCCACGGCGGCACTGTTGTGCTGGCTGGTGGTGCCGCTACAGTAGGGCATGGGATCGGGGAGAGGAATACGTTCACATCAGAAACAGTTCCGAGCGCAGCGCCGATCCACAGGGATATTTTGCCCATGGACGGATACTGCAAGGCAGCAAACACATTCGCGCCAAGAAGGGCTTGAGTGACCGAATCCATGCGGTAAAGATCGTGAAATGACGCTTGGATGAACCTCGGCCTTCCCTGAGCGGTTGGCACCTCTGGACCAAAGCGGTACATTCGCTACCCAGCCAAAAATGACCATGAATCGACTGCTTGTATTGGTAGCGCTGCTGACCTCTGCATTTGGAGCCCAAGCGCAAGAAAACACCAACCAAAACCCCTTCCGCCAACTCGGCCAAGAATTGCCTACGCCCAACACCTATCGCACCGCGAGTGGTGACAAGGGCCACGAATACTGGCAACAACAGGCCGACTACGACATGAAGATCCGCCTGGACGACGAGACCCAGAAGATCTACGGAGAGGAGACCGTCACCTACACCAACAACTCGCCCGACGACCTGGACTACCTTTGGGTGCAGCTCGATCAAAACGTGCGCGCCAAGGAGTCGGACCGTTACAAAATCCAGCAGCAAACCCTGAACAACCGCATGACCTTTGACGCAGTCCGCGATCTGGAGCCATGGTTTGACGGCGGTTTCAAAATCGAGCACGTCAAAGATGCCGGCGGCAAGGATCTTCCGTACACCATCAACAATACCATGATGCGCATTGACCTGCCTACCACTTTGAAAGGGGGCGGCAAAGTGAGCTTTAGCATCAAGTGGTGGTACAACATCAACGACCGTATGCAAATCGGCGGCCGCTCAGGCTACGAGTATTTTGAGCAGGACGGCAACTACCTGTACACCATTGCACAGTTCTACCCACGCATGGCTGTGTACTGTGACAACTATGGCTGGCAACACAAGCAGTTCCTCGGTCGCGGTGAGTTCACCCTCAATTTCGGCGATTACAAGGTGGCCATCACCGTGCCTTCGGACCACGTTGTGGGCTCCACTGGTGAGCTGACCAACGCCAGCAAGGTGCTGTCCGCCACCCAACGCAAACGCTTTGCCTCGGCCAAGAACGCCGACAGCCCGGTGATGATCGTCACCGAAGAAGAAGCCCGCGAAGCCGAAAAGGGCAAGCAAAAAGGCCAAAAGACCTGGGTCTTTGAGGCCGAAAACGTACGTGACTTTGCCTTCGCTTCGTCGCGCAAGTTCATCTGGGACGCCATGGGCGTAGAGGTAGGTGACAAGCGACCACTGGCCATGAGCTACTACCCCAAGGAGGGCAATCCGCTGTGGGAGCAGTACAGCACCAAGGCCGTAGCGCACACCCTGCGCAGCTACAGCGCCCACACCATCGACTATCCATATCCTGTAGCCATTTCGGTACACAGCAAGCGGATCGGCATGGAGTACCCGATGATCTGCTTCAACGGCGGTCGTCCGGAAGCCGATGGCACCTACACCGAGCGCACCAAATACGGCATGATCTCGGTGATCATCCACGAGGTAGGCCACAACTTCTTTCCGATGATCATCAATTCCGATGAGCGCCAGTGGACCTGGATGGACGAAGGCCTCAACACCTTCTGCCAATACCTCGCCGAGCAGGAGTGGGACCGCAACTACCCCTCGCGTCGTGGCCCTGCACGCAACATTACCAATTACATGAAAGGTGATAAGAGCAACATTTCGCCCATCATGACCAATTCCGAGAGTGTATACCAGTTTGGCAACAACGCCTACGGCAAGCCTGCTACCGCACTTAATATCCTGCGTGAAACCGTCATGGGCCGCGAGCTCTTTGACTTTGCGTTCAAGGAGTACTGCGAGCGATGGGCGTTCCATCACCCAACCCCAGCGGACTTCTTCCGAAGCATGGAAGATGCCTCAAGCGTGGACTTGGATTGGTTCTGGCGCGGATGGTTCTACACCAACGACCACTGCGACATGGCCATCGACGGCGTCAAGTGGTACCAACCCAACTCACAAAATCCCGACGTGGAAGCTGACTTCCGCCGCGAGCGCGACGCCAACATCCCGGCCGACGTAACCGATGAGCGCAACGAAGGCCGCGAGACCTACCTAGAGCAAGACCCCACACTCCACGACTACTACACCCAGCGCGACAAGTATGAAGTGCTCAAACTGGACAAGGACGAGTACAACGAGATGCTCGGCGGCATGGACGCGGAAGACCGTGCCATGCTCGCTGACGGCAAGAACTACTACCAAGTGGACATCCGCCGTATTGGTGGACTGGTCATGCCGGTGATTGTAGAGTTGGAACTGGAGAATGGTGAGCGCATCCGCCATCACATCCCTGCTGAAATCTGGAAGATGGACGACGAGGTGGTGAGCAAGGTCTTTGTGACTCCGATGCCAGCGGTTCGCATTGTTCTGGATCCTAACCTGGAAACTGCCGATACCGATATCGCCAACAATGCATGGCCTCCACGCCCGGAGCCCAGCCGTTTTGAACTGTACAAAGAGCGCCAAGGACGTCGTGGTGGCGGCGGTGAAAATCCCATGCAACGCGCGATCCGCAGTGGAGAGCTCAAGAAGTAAACCCTACTGAATCACCACCCGGCGCGATTGAATGCCGGCAGTGGTGTGCCAAACGGCCAGGTAGATCCCTGGCGCAAGATGTGTGGCGTTGATCCTTTGTTGCTGAGCATGCAGCGTGTGGGTCAGCGCCACACGTCCTTGGGGGTCGAGCAATTCCCAAAGCGTGTTTGGGCTGCCGGTCACGGTCAACCATCCCGATGATGGGTTGGGGTAGACGTCAGCAGCAAGCTGACCCAATAGCTCAATGTCGGTTACGATGAATTCGGCTTCAGCGGTGCAGCCGTTGGCGTCGGTGACGATGCACAGCACGGTCTGTGGGGCTGTACTGAGCCAGGTTTCGTCGTTTTCTTCGCCGTTCCAGCTGAAGGTGAATGGAGGCAGGCCGCCTTCCACCAGCGCTTCAATGAATCCCTGCCCAAAGGTGTTGAGCGCCTCGGTGTCCAGCGTGAGTGTCAAGGCTTCGGGGTCGTCCAAGGTCACTTCCCAGCTGGCGGTGCAACCCAAAGCATCGACAACTGTTACTGTATACAGGCCTGCAGCCAATGCGTTCCAATCGGCAACGGGGTCCAACGTGACCTCCAACGGTTCGGAACCTCCTGAGGCCTCCAACTCCAGGGTTCCCGAGGCTTCGCCGAAACACAGGGGCGGAGTGGTGCTGATCTCTGCCAACAGTTCCAAGGGCGCCTCAAAGTCAAAGGTGATCACCGAGTCGCATCCTGCAGCGGTGGTGATGGGGACTTCATATACGCCAGGAGGTAGCATGACCTGATCGTCGACATAAGGCCAAGTGAGGGTAACGTTGTCTGCACCAGAAAGTGCTAACACAAACAAGGAATCTGGGTAGCATACTGGTGCGGTGGCCGTCACCGCCCAGTCCCCCCAGGTTAGGGCGCTCACGTCAAAGGCTTCGCTGGTCCACGTAATCGCACCTCCGGCGGTCATTTCTACTTGGTAGGTACCCGCGTCTGAAACGTATACTTCAGCGCCGCTGGCCCCGTGTTCCCAGGTATAACTGTCTGCGCCCGCAGGTGCGGTGAGCAGCAAACTGTCCCCAGGGCACAGCACATTTGAAACTGCCGCGATTGCAATGGAGAGTCCTGTGCCTTCGTTCAAGGTGGTTTTTGCATTCGCCGCGACGT
>JBMYJR010000090.1:0-4559 GCA_049594615.1 Flavobacteriales bacterium | reverse complement strand
GAAGCACCTTGCACCAAAACCATTGGTCATGAAACACGTGCTCCCGCTCCGTGTATGCAGTACTTCCCCGCATGTTGCGCGTTTGCTTCCTGCGGTTCCCGTCGCCCTGTTGCACCTCGAAATTGAATTGCTGTATGATTGCAAGCTTTTTGCTCAAGGGGACTTTGATTGCTATTTGGCCGAAGCCACCCGCATGCCCAACCTGCTGCGTGAGATTGCCCGCCTGCGTGAGCAAACCTTCCGCGAAGTAGGCGAGGGCACCGGCAAGTCGAGCGATACCGATGCGTACGATGCGTACTACCACCACTTGTTCTTGTGGGACCGCACTGCACGCCGCGTGGTGGGCGCCTACCGCATAGGTATGGGCGCGGAAATCATGCGCGAGCATGGGCGCAAGGGGTTCTACACCAACACGCTGTTTTCCATGGACCGCAAACTGTCGCCTGTCCTTGAGCAAAGTGTGGAGTTGGGCCGGTCTTTCATCCGAAAGGCCTATCAGAAACACCGATTGCCACTGTTTATGCTTTGGCAGGGCATTTTGTCGGTATTGGTCGGCAGTCAAGAGCACCGGTACGTGCTTGGGCCGGTGAGCATCAGCAGTCACTACCAAGAGCTTAGCAAAAAACTGATGGTGGAGTTTATCCGACGCAATTACTTCAACCACGCGCTGGCTATGTATGTCAAAGCCAAGCATCCGTTCGAGGTGGAGTACGACAACCCGGATGACGCCTTGTTGCTCCACGCCTCCGAGGACGACCTGCGCAAGTTGGACAAGATCATCGCTGAAATTGAGCCGTCTTCGTACACCGTTCCGGTGTTGCTCAAAAAGTACCTGCAACAAAATGCGCGCATCATCGGGTTTAATCTCGATCCCAAATTCAGCAATGCGTTGGACGGGTTGATGATCTTGGACCTGCAAGACATCCCAGCAAAAACCATCCAAAACCTTCAACGCGGTCTGGCACATTCCGCCACAATGTGATGAAGGATTTGATTCACTGGGAAACGCTGCCTTGAGGCAGCTTTTTTTTTGGCCGTAATTCGGGCGAACCACCGGTCAAAAACGGGCCTCCAAAAAAGCCGGCGCAGGGCCGGCTTTTTCGTGGTTTTGGTATTCGAAGACTAAAAGGGGTACGCTTCCCCCACGTCCTCTTTCTCGATGATGCGGTATTGAATCCCCAACGAGTAGGTGGCTCCCATGGTGGCGCTGGTCCAGTCGTAGAGCACGTCTTTGTATTCGTAGGTGCGACGGATGGGGGCGTTGAGGATGTTGCGGCACTTGACTTGAACCCCGAATCGCTCGCCCAGTGATTTGCGCACAGTCAAGTCCAGCATGGGGCGAGGTTGCTCGTAGATGTCGGGGGTGAGCCCTTTGGTCACGAGGATCAGCTTTTGCCCTTGCACGTTGTAAGCGATGGTGGCATTCAGGCCAATGCTGTCGTTGTTGTAGGTCAACAAACCGTTGATGATGTATGGGGACTGGCCAAACATCGGACGGATGTTCGAGTGGTCAGGATCGCCGACCAACAGCTGCTCGTATTCGCTCTCGGGGATTTCGGTTTCGGATTTGATCCACGAGATGTTGGCACCTACGCTCCAGTTGTCCCAGCCGTTGATGACCGTGTAGTCCTTGTTGATGGCGCCCAGGCTTTGGCGGACTTCGAACTCGATGCCGTACACACGTGAGAACCCTACGTTGTCCCAGGTGATTTCAATGTTGTTGGCCTCGGTGACGATTTGTTGCTCTATGGCGCCTCGGAACTTCTTGTAAAACGCCGAGAACGAGTAAATCTGGCCAAATCCTGGGAAGCGCTCCAGGCGGAAATCAAAGTTCTCAATACGTGTCTCGGCCAGGTCAGGGTTGCCTTTGAGCACCTCTAGGGTTTCGAAGTCGAAACCGCGCAGCGGTGATTTCTCGCGAAAAACAGGGCGGGCGATGGACTTGCTGTAACTCAAACGTAGGTTGGTGGTTTTGAGCAGGTCGGTCATTTTATCCAAGCGGTAGATGAGGTTGACGCTGGGCAGCACATCGTATTCGTCCAAGGTGCCGCGTAGCAGGTCGCGTTCTTGTTCAGTGATGCCGGGATCGTTGTACTTCTCGGAGATGATTTCCATATCGGCCTTCTCGGTGCGCACGCCGCCGGTCAAACGCAGGCGCTCGGTGAGCGAAAGGTCGCCGCCCATGTACAGTGCAAACACATCCAAGGTGCCTTCGTTGGTGTTGGTGGGATCGGTACCGTCGAAGGTTTGGAGGTAGCCGTTGTTGCTCAGCACAAAGTTCTCGGGAGCAAAGTAGGCGTCGAGGTCTCCTTGGTATTGGTAGCCATTGTTTTCGCGGAAGTCAAACACCCGCTCGGTGGCTGAACGCTGGCGGTTGGTGTATTGCATGCCCAAGTAGAGTCGGTTGTCGTCGTTGAGCTCAGAGGCGATGGGGAGCTCGAGCTCAATGCGGTTATCCCAGATCTGCTCTTCCAAGGTGCGGAAGAATCGGGTGGGAGAAGGGTAGATGCTGGACTCAATGGAGTATAACGTGTCGGTGTTGAACACCACGTTGTTGGGGTCAATCACCAGGTCGTCGAATTCCTCGGCGATGTACCCGTTGAGGGCTTCGATGTTTTCTGGGGAGGTGTCGCTGGCATCAAAATCATCGGGTAAGACGCCTTCATCCGCGAGGTAATCAATGGCTTCTTGCACTTCTGCGGTGATGTCGGTACCCTCGGCGCTGAAGTATTGGTTGGAGGCGTTTTCCCAGTAGTTGGTGGAGAACAGCTTGAGGTCGGGAACATTTTGCTTACCGCGTGAGAAGGAGGAAATCCAAGAGATCTTGGTTTTTCCGTCGCTGAACAAGTGATCGCCTTGCAGTTGGAAGATGTTCATGGTGCGCTCGCTGTAACGCTGCAAGTATTGGAGTTGGAACTCCTCGTGGTCCTTGGGGTTGATGCCGTCCAGGCTACGCGAGACGTTCTGGCCATTCACGTTGGGCATGGCCATGAATTTGATGCTGTTCTGGTTGTTGAGCTTGTAGGCCAGGTTGATCAAGGCGTTCCAGTAGATGCTCTCTGTGCCACGCATCTCGGTGAATTCTTTTTGGATATTCAGCGAGTCTTGGATCAGGTTGTTGCCGGCGAAGTAGCGGTTGTATTGGCCGTCGTCGTAGTAGCGATAGCTGCGCTTGTACTGCAGGCCAAAGATGTACCCCAGGGTGCGGCCGAAGAGCTTGGTTTGGTCTCCAAAAGAAAGGCTGTGGCCCATGTCAGGACCCGCGGTCAGGCGTTGGGGCGCCCAGGTGTTGGCAAAGGCTTGACCGGCGGCGATCAAATCGCTGTTGGCAAACACGCGCGCACCTTCCACATAGTTGTCCGAAAGTTCGATGAAGTTGGCCCCGTTTGGGATCTCCACCAGTTCGAGGACATCATCCACCGAAGGTCCACTGCCGGTGCCAATGGTTTCTGGGTCAATACCTTGATCGATGAGTTGTTGGAGGTAGTCCTCGCCGTTGATCTCTCCTGCGTACTCGATTACCGTCGCCCATGGTGCAGATGCCAGCGCGGGCCAATCCTCGGTATCTGGAATGCCGGCGGGTTGGTCGCGAAGCCCGTTATCGTAGCCCAACCAGTCGGTGTCCGAGCGTGTCGTGCTCAGGATATCTTGAAATGTAGATTGAGTGTTGTAGCCCAAGCTCAGCGAGTAGCTCAGGTTGAAGGTGTTCGGGTAATCACGCGTTTCCACCGAAATGAAAGCGCCTGCCCAATCAGAAGGGTAGCGGGGCGAAGCGGTTTTGATCACCAACAGGTTGTCCACCAACCCAGTAGGGAAGATGTCCATTTCAACCGTGTTGCGTCGGGGATCCAAGGCTGGAATGGACGCGCCGTTGAGGTTGGTCTTGAGGTAGCGATCACTCAGTCCACGCACAAAAATGAAATCACCCACAGTAGACACCCCGGGTACGCGTTGGAACGCACCGGTGGCGTCCGAATCGCCGGTTTTCAGAATTTGTTCGCGGGTGATGAAATCCATGGACTCCGCCTTTTTGGTCTTGACCTGGGTCATGCGCGATGTGCTGTTGTTGACAATGCGCGCTTCGACCACCGCTTCCCCCACAATCAGCTCATCGGACACCATGTTGATGTTGATGATTTTGGTGTCGACGTCAGTCAAGGTCACCTCACGGGTAAAATCCTTGAGCCCAACCGATGTGCAGTATAGGGTATAGGTGCCTGCGGGAACACCGTCGATTTCGTAATTGCCGTCGAAGTCTGATTGGCCGGCGTAGTTGGTGCCTTGGAGGGCTACGTTGGCAAAGGGGAGGGGATCGCCGTTGGAGGCATCCGATACTTTACCGCGGATGGTGGCTTGGGAGAATGCAGCCAGCGAGAACAGCATCACCACAGCTGCACAAAAGAAGCGTGTCATGGTACAAGGTTTGATCCTTGCAAAAGTCTTGTGGGAAGGCCGAGTAGACGTCAGGTAGGGTTTACCAGAATCTTAATTAGGGAAAAGGATTTGTTTCCTGCGTGTTAGTTGATCGTCAACAAGCGATTTGCCCTCAGAGTTACTCA
>JBMYJR010000089.1:0-4567 GCA_049594615.1 Flavobacteriales bacterium | reverse complement strand
AATTGATGGCCCGATAGTTCTGCACGGCATTGGCGTACAATTCGAACCGGGTGGAGGGCTGGTAGGTGAATCCCAATCCGGCCAACACAAAGGTGCGCATGCGGTCGCGCGAGTCGGTGTAAAGGGTGTCATCCACGATTTCACCAGCGCCGTTTTCGATGGTTTCCAAGACAGTACCGCTTGCTCGAGTGGAGATGTGTTCCAAGCGCACCCCAGGGGTGAGACTGATGTGTTTACCAAGCGGAATGATGTTTTGGGTGAACAGTGCCAGGTTCAGGTTGGGGAAGCGGTAATCGGTTCCGGCGAAGGTGGTGGGATCGGTAAACGAGAAGTCTTGATCGCTGCCGCTAGAGGCTTGCCCTTGTCGCGCGTGGCTGTTGCCGTAAAAGACCCGAGCACCGGCCAAGAGTACGGCAATACGCTCACGCATCGAGACACGGTGAAGCAGGCGCGTTTCAGCGCCCACATTGCGGAAGTCTCCCCAGATCAAATTGCGCGGTACTTCGGCGAAATCAGCCCTTCCTGCTTGTTCGAGAAAGCCCAAGGCCTTCCGGCTGGCCGACAACCCAAACGCAGTAGTTCGCCATTCGGTGAGCGGGGAGAGGTGGGTGATATTGTGGACCGCGGCCAGGTTCCAATCCACCGCAAACCAGTTGCGCTCGCGGAACGATACGCGGGGGTCGTTGTCGAATTGAGTATCGAGCAAACCGCCGGCTTGTTGGGCCAGGTAGTTCATGTGGGTGTACTCAAAGCCCCATTGGCGGCGATCAGAGGGCACATACTGCGCATTGAGGTGAGCGGTGTGCACGCGGTAGTCGCTGTTGGGGCGCCAACCGCCGCCCTGTTTATGTTGGTAGAAGCCGTAGTAGGTCCACCCCGAGGGCAGACTTCCACTGATTTGTGCAATGCTGTTGCTTGCCGCCAACACCGGACTAATGGTGTCTTGAAGGCCGAAGGTGCCCACGGTTTGTTTGAATGCCAACTGCAGTGAGTCGCCGGGGTTGGCATGTTTCATTCGAAAGTTGATGAGTCCCCCGAATTGGGTGCCGTATTGCAAGGCTCCCGCCCCGCGAACGACATCAATACGCTCAACCGCTTCAAGCGGCGGAGTGTAATAGCCTTCCGGGTAACCCAGTGGATCTGCAGAAATATCGAATCCGTTCTGGCGCACGTTGAAGTGGCTGGTGCGATTGGGACTCAGCCCGCGACCACCGATGCCCAATTGGATGCCCGCACCGTCGCTTTCCCAGATGTTCAGCCCCGGGACCTTGGCGTACACCTGCCGCGCACTGGTAGGGTCCACGGCACGTGCTTCGGGTTGGATGAGGTGGGATTTCATGCCCGAATACACGGTACCTGCCTCCACAGCGCGCAGCGCAACCATGGTACGTTCATCGGCCTCCTCTTCAACCACGGCACTGCCAAGTTCCAGCTGTAAGGGGAGCAGCGCAAATGGGAGGGAGATCGTTTTACCGGGGAGCAATTCAAGCACTTCGACGCGACTAGAATAACCTTCGTGGACACACAAAAAACGCCACGTTCCGGGTTCTAGGCCCTCAAAAACACAAGTGCCACTCTTGGTGCTGGTGGCTTCTACAAAACGCGGAGATTCAGCCCATACCAATACTCCGGACAGCGGCTCACCGGAGGTGTTGTCCGAGACCTGGAAGGTGAGCGTGGCGGTTTGACCTTGCCCAACGCTGGCGCATATCATCAGGCACAAGGCCAGCCATCTACCAATCATGCTTGGCTTTTAATTCAGGGCGCAGGGCTTCAAGTTCGTTCAGCGTGATGACCGAATCTCGGGGGATGATCCATGGTTGGTGGTGAAACCCATCTTCGGCCTCCATCAAGTTGAAGTAGGGGTCGATAAACAAGTGAGACCCTTCACCGTTTAAGGTGACCCACACTTCTGCGCGCACTTTGGGGTTGCGCACGCCTTGTTTGGCATACTCGTTCCCGATCCAGTGGGCAAAGTAAAGCAACATGTCGGGCTGGGTGGACATTTCCTTTTCTTGTTTGGGCGTCAGGTATTTGCCCAGAGTGACCTCTTTTTCTCCGGGATATCGTTGGTCCTTGACGTAAAAGAATGCTTTCCCAGCTTTTTCCATGAGCATTACGCGCCAGGAAAACCGGTAGCCTTCTTCGTTCCAGAACAGATCTCCAGGATAGGCCAAGTAGCGAAAAGGGTAGACCACATGGAATACCAGTCCCAAGACCAGTAAAGCGCTGACAACGCGGCCAGACTGGTGTGGAAAGGTGTAGGTGTTGTCGGATGGGCGAATCAGCCCAAAACGTTGCAAGGTGCGGCGGTGTGCACTGGCCGGAAAAAAGCTCAAGGTGACCACCATCATCATCAACGGGAACACCCCGATGGGAAACAGGACCCAAGTCAACATGTGGAACACCACAACCGCTAGGTACGCAAAAGGCCGGAGCTTACGGTTCCAAAGGGCAAAGCCCACCGTCAAATCGAAGAGTGCGCCGCCCCAACTGAAGGCGTAGGCCACCCAAGGCTCGTCCAACAAAGGGCCGAGCAGCGGCAGTGTGTTGTGTTGGGGTAACCACATTTTTAAAGGCATGGCGTCTACCAACCATGCAGGTTGCAGCTTGGCAATACCGGCAAAAAAGTACAGCAACGTAAGCAGCACTTTGGGGGCGTGCACCATCCACCAGGCAGCTCTGTCACGGGCGAGTTGTGGCCGCCAGCGCACATCCAAAGAGGCCATGCGGTGAGCGGGCAACAGGATCAACAGCAGCGCCACCATGCTCACGAAGTAATAGTGGTTCAGGTAGTTGCTGCGGTCCAGCAATTCCAAGTAAGTAAAGAGCAGGAAAAAGGTCGTGATGGAAGCACGGTACAAGGCGCCCAACATGACACCAATGGCCGACAAGGTCAGCAGGCCAAATAACACGTAGAGTGCTTCTGAAGAGGGCCGTGGGAGCCATTCCCAACCGTAGTAGGGAAAGAACATCTTTGGAGCCATAAACTGGTCAACAATCCAGCCGTTGGCTACAAACCGTAACGTGGAATACACGGCCACGGCCCCAAACAGGATGCGAAAGACTGCCAGCGTGGACAGGTCGGCTGGTCTACGCAGGAAGTCCATGGGTATCAGTCGCCGTCGTTATCTAAGTAGGTGATCAGGATGCCAAAAGCACTCATCATGTCTACTTTGTACAGGACTACGATTTGCTGCAATTCGGTGTAGGCATCCAAGCAGTCGGACTGCTGGTTGACTACCGCGTCTATCAATGGTTCGGGCAGGCCATCAACAGTGCTGCGCATGTCGTCTTGCTGGGTGGCAATAATGTCTACCAACGACTGTCCGTTGTACTGTGCGTCCAGAGAGGACAAGTAATCGTCAAAGCCGTCGCGGTCGGTGCCGTCAGCGCCAATGCCGTAAAACGCATTTTCCACCGCAACCAATGCGGCCTTGAGGTAGGCCAATGAGTGGTCTTGGCTGAATGCACCTTCCACATGATCCGGCAAAGGAGACATGCTAAAGGTCATACCCCCCGAAGGCAATCCAATCTTGTTTTTGCGCACTTCCTGCTCGTATATGCGGTTGAAGGCATTTAGGGTCAGACCCAAGCTGCTGCCCACATCTGTTCCTGTGGAGACCACATAGGTGGCGCGGTAGCTGTTTCCGTCTGTGGTCCAGCCGGACAAGACTGATTGGGCTTTGCCGCGAAGCAGCTCAGCAATTTGCTGGGCGTAAGGCAGTGCTGCGGTTTGACCGTTGCCTGCCAAGTGGTCCAGGATGTCGGCATCATTCTCACCGATGCCAAAAAGCAAGTAGTCCAAACCTTCGAATCCTCCGGCACTCAGGTTGGCCGGGATTTCGAGGTTGACCTCATTTTCTTCCAGGTTTTCGGTGAGCTGCTCCACGTCCAGGGGGTATACGTTGGCAACTGCATTGAGCCCTTGGGTGAACGCCGGGCCAAAATCAAACAGCGATGCACTTTGCCAGCTCAGACGAGCGGTATGCAATGCCGAGCGGGCGGCATCAAGGCTGGTTTGATCGGTGTTGGCCTCCAGTGCATCCAGGGCGATGGTGAGGGATTCCATGTCCGCAGACCACGTTTCGTAGGCCGGAACAATGAGGTTGTCCGCGTAGTTGGTCAACAACGCACCACGGTTGTAATCAGTGGTGTCGGGTTCGTCGTCTTCCTTGCGGCAACCTGAAAATACGAGTGCAAGTGCGAGCAGGAATAAAAACGCGCGAAAGGGCATCCCCGTTGGAACGCCCTCCGCATTGAATTCCCACTGATTTGGCTTACAGGGATTCTTTGTCATCTTCCATGTTCAAAAGGGTGGCCAGCTGGTCGCGTACCTCAAGCAAGGTTGTAGTGGTCACCGCGTAAAAATCGTCACCAATGGTTTCATAAAACGCTTGCAATTCAGCATTGTTGATCACTGGCTCATAGCCGAACGGTAGGGCGCCCATGAAGGCCCATGCTTCGCTGAGTGCGTGGTTGCGCAAAGCATCATCTCCGAAGTTGGCCACTGCGCTGTTGAGGTAGTGGATGGCGGTACCACCAGCAACGCGCTCCATTTCATGGC
>JBMYJR010000088.1:0-4721 GCA_049594615.1 Flavobacteriales bacterium | reverse complement strand
ACCGCCGCCGTGGACAAATAAAAGGGTAGGGGATTGCGTGTTCTTTACAGCGGGATAATAATCCATCCAAAGGGTGTCACCGTCAGTCGAGAAATACGGCAGGTTGTGGAAAAAGACAGTACTGTCTGCACGCAGACTATCAGCGCCCATTTCTTGGCTTAACCCTTTGGTATTCAGTGTGGTCAATGCAATGACTACCCCTACACACACGGCAACACAATGTTTCATGGCAGTGCAAGATGCAAACTCCAGACCAGACCCCTTTCCCGAACGCAAGGGAAGTGGTATCTTTCGGCGCTGTCTTTCCCAAGTGCCATCCACGAAAACCAATACTTCCCAAGACCCTTCCCGGTTTGCTGACTCCCTTGCGCAACAGGCCCTCTCGCTTTCTCGCGTGGGTGTTTGTGTCGTAGATCGCACCGGCCATATCCCCGTCGCTACTGCCGAAATGCGCCAGCTGTTTGGCTTTGGAGATCAGGCCCTGATCAACGTAGATCAAGTGGTCCGCGCTGTCATAGAAGAAGACCGCGACGAATGGCGCGATGCCCTTAGGGCTGCTGTTGAGCTCGGCGAGGCGGTTGACCTGCGCATTCGCATTGTGGGCAAGCAGGGCAATGTGCGGTTCGTGAACTGTGTAGCCGAAGCACAAGCGCCTGTCACTGGAGAGGTCGCAGTGGTCTTCCGCGATGCCACCGAAGAAACCCTTGATCGTTTGGAAGTAGTCAACCAGCGCCGCGAGCTGGAGATCTCCCAGTCCATCGCCCAAGTGGGCAGTTGGAAGTGGTACCCCGCGGTAGACCGCAGCGTATGGAGCCGTGAAATGAGTCGCATGTTCGGGCTGTCTCCTGGACATGCACCAGATTGCATGGCCGATTTCCTGAGCATGATCCATCCCGAGGACGTCGCCAATTTTCAGGCCGCTGCCGAGACTTTGATGACCAAGCGTGTAGATGTCAGTGCGCGGTTCCGCCTCAAACACATGGGCAATGAGCGGCATTTCTTGCTCATGGCACAAGCCCCGGTGATCGACCAGCAAGGCATCGAATTGGTGCGCGGTGTTACGCAAGACGTGACCCATTCATTTGAAGCCGCCACCAAGATCCAGGAGCAATCCAGCCAAATCGCTACTGCCAACGCTGAGCTTGTGGCCCTGAACAACTACCTCCGTGATTTTACCCATTTGGCCTCGCACGACTTGCGTTCGCCGCTGACCAACATGGAAGTCCTGCTCGGCATGCTCGCCGACCGCATCGAATTGGAATCGGCCGGGTTGGTGGTGATGGACAGGCTCAAGCAGTCGGTACAGAGCATGAAGCAAACGTTGCTCACCTTCTCCACCATTTTGGAGATGAAAAATGCCCGGGGGCTCGTATTTGAGCAAGTGCAGTTGGAGCCGTTGGTGTACTCCACTTGGCAAACCCTCACCAGCGGTCTGCCTGAGGAAAGCCGCACGCTTAGGGTAGACACCCGCGCTTGGGAAACGGTTTGGTATCCACGCCATCAGCTGCTGAGCATCCTTCAGAATTTCATCAGCAATGCCATCAAATACTGCCGCGTTGGGCTGCCGCTCCAATTGGAGGTGGCCACCGCATGGGAAGACGGGTCGCCTGTACTGGTCTTCAAAGACAACGGACGCGGCATGGACCTTACCACCATGGAACACCGTTTGTTCCGCATGTACCAGCGTTTTCACCCGGATGTGGAGGGGCAGGGTGTGGGCCTGCATTTGATTCACTCACTGGTACGTTCGCATGGAGGCAAGATTCACGTGGAGAGCACCGTAGAGGAGGGCACCACATTCTGTGTGCGGTTGACGGCACATGAATCCACCGAACCTTCGCACCCTACTGCTTGAGGCCGATCACGTCGCTGCTTTCATTGTCTAAACTGAGCGCAGGGCGTAGGAGCATGTTCATCACGTGCACTTGGCGCTAGAGGTGGTTTCGGCTGAACCTCGCGTGGTGGTCTTTATGCATAAGCCCCTGCGTCCCGAGGCGGTGTCTTCGCTGCTTGATCAGCGCTGAGTGCCTGACGGTCTTGGGGAAAAATGTCGTGGATGATGGATGCTCGGAAATCAAAGATGTCGTCCAGTCGGGATGCCACGTACACCTTGTTCATCAATCGCCCGAGGGGACCAAAGCCCACATCGTAATGCACAATGTCGGTCATGCGCACCCGGCCATCGGCCAATGAAGTGAAATGGTGCTGGTGGTGCCAGAAGCGGTACGGCCCAAAGCGCTGCTCGTCCACAAAGTATTGGCCTTCTTCGCAGTGCGTGATTTCAGTGACCCATCCCAGCGGAATATTTGCAATGGGACGCACCTTGTAACGGACGATCATGCCCGCGTGCATCTTGGGGCCCACGTCGCTGAGAATTTCAAACGACATGTCGGGTGGGGTGATGCGGTTGAGGTTGGCCGGACTGGAAAAGAAATCCCACACCTCTTGCAAGGGGGCATCGACAATCGTTTCTCGCTTCAGCACATGCATGGAATAGTCTTTTGGCGAGGACAACAGCTCCAGCACGCTTATGTTCAGGCGGTTACAGGTATTCGTTGGCCAGGTTGGCCAGCTCGCTGCGTTCGCCTTTTTCGAGGGTCACGTGGGCAAACAACTCCTGGCCTTTGAGGCGATCAATCAGGTAAGAGAGGCCGTTGGATTGCTCATCCAAGTAGGGGGTGTCAATCTGGCGCACATCCCCTGTGAGGATGATCTTGGTGTTTTCGCCGGCACGGGTGATGATGGTTTTGACCTCGTGGGGGGTGAGGTTTTGGGCCTCGTCCACAATGAAGATCACATTGCTCAAGCTGCGCCCACGGATGTAAGCCAAGGGCGAAATTTGGATGCGTCCACTGTTTTCCATGTCCTCGATCACCTTGCGTTTTTTCTCGTTTTCACCGAATTGGTTCTTGATGAAGTTGAGGTTGTCGGCCAAGGGCTGCATGTAGGGCTTGATCTTGTCTTCGGCATCGCCGGGCAGGTAACCGATGTCGCGGTTGCTCAAGGGTACAATGGGGCGGGCCAGAATGATGTTGTCGTAGTTGTTCTTCTGCTCCAGAGCCCCGGCCAAAGCAAGCAGGGTTTTACCCGTACCCGCCACCCCGCTGATGGTCACGAGTTTGATGTCCGGATGGGTGATGGCGTGCAGGGCAAAAGCTTGCTCGGCATTCTTGGGCTTGATGCCATAGGCGTAGCTCTTGTCCACGCGTTCGATCAACCGCGAGCGACTGTTGTAGTAGCCAAGGGCAGAGCTGCTGCAGTTCTTGAGGATGTAGTAGTGGTTGGGCTGCTTTTGATCGCCCAGCGCTGAAGTCTTGCGGCTGTAGCCGCTTTGGTAAAGCTTACGGATGACCTCGCTGTCGATCTCGTCGAGGGCGGACTTGCCGCTGTACAAGAACTTGGTGTCCTTGACCTTGCCGGTTTTGTAGTCTTCGGATTGCAGGTCAAAGGCTTTGGCTTTGAGCCGCAGGTTGATGTCTTTGGTCACCAAAACGACCTGGGCTCCTTTGGCTTCCTGTTGCACGCGCAGGGCTGCGTTGAGGATGGTGTGGTCGTTTTTGCGCTCGCTGAACACGTGTTCCACCAAACTCTCGTCGCCCTTTTTGTTGAGCAGGATTTTAATCATGCCCTCAAATCCGTTGTCCAGCGGAATCCAATCGTTGAGGGTAAAGTCTTTACTCAGACGGTCGATGATGCGGATGCATTCGCGCGCTTCGAAGTTCTTGGTGTCGTTCCCGACTTTGAAATTGTCGAGTTCTTCCAGGACAGTGATGGGGATGGCGACGTGGTGCTCCTCAAAGTTGGTAATGGAGTTGTGGTCGTGGAGCAGGACCGAGGTATCGATGACAAAAATCTTCTTGGGCTTCTTCGCGGGCTTCTTGCTCATGGGGATGAAAAGTTCAGGTAGTGGTTCCGCTCGTCAGCGGTATCTGGTTTCCCTAAAGCTAGGCAACAAGAAGAAGGATTCCTTCCCAAAAAAATCAGGAGTTATTCACCTCAGCATGCAAAAACGGGCCGGAGACATTGCACGCGGGACACACGCAGTTCACATTTAGTCGTCCAGGTCAATCAATCCCTCTGGCAGGTCGGTGTGGATGGTCTGGGTGTCGTCGTTCACCTCGGTGATGAACTGCGCGTTGAGCGGAATCAGGAATTCGTGGGCGGCTTGGGTTACCTCCAATTGCGGGTTGCCCGGGATGTCGAGCACGGCGCTGATGCGTCCCAGTTCGCCGGCTTGGGCGTCGACCACCAAGTAGTCCAGCCAGGAGGTATGCTCGGCGTCCTGGTGCTGTTTTTCACTCAAAGGCAAGTAAATGCCCTTGCCTGATAGGCGCTTGGCTTCTTTTTCGGAGTCGACATCCTCCAGTTTGAGGCGGAATTCGGATTTGGGACGGGTGGTGAAACGGTCCACGAAGTAGGGCACCAGGTCTTCGCCCTCAAGGATAAACAGGCGGTCTGCGCCGATGTAATGGTCACCTTCGTCCACCAGGAACTTGGCCACCAACTCTCCTTTGAAGCTGTAGGGGCGCTTGATCACCCCCAATTGAAAACAGTCAGATACGTGCATGGGTCAAAAAAAAGCCCTGCGCATTCGGCAGGGCTTTCAAATATCGCGAAAGGGATGGCTTACTCAGCTTTCTCTTCTTCCTCACCTTCTGCAGCAGGAGCGTCTTCAGCAGGAGCTTCTTCAGCAGCAGGCTCTTCAGCAGGCGCTTCTTCAG
>JBMYJR010000087.1:0-4750 GCA_049594615.1 Flavobacteriales bacterium | reverse complement strand
CCATACCTGTCCTCATTTGTGGCCGTCTGCTTTGAAGCACGACGCTTGTGCCTTGGCCTGACCTGTATCAGCCTTGATCAGCGGCAGCTACTCAAACCTGTAGTCGGGGTCGTGGTTGTCTGTGATGTGCTTGGCAATTGCATGCAGGTCCGTGTTGAAAGTCGTTTCCGATGTATGGGTTGCTAAGTCCACTTGGTACAAGCTGTTGAGCCAAACCAAGCTGCCGGTCTCTACGATGATGTCTCCCTGGTGTCCCAGGTCATCTGTAAAGAGGGAGGTTTCTTCTGGGCCAAACCAATCGATGTCGTCCAGCAATGTTCCGTCGAGTTGCATCTGGGCAAGGTCGAACGATGCCCAGCCTGTTGGAACTGTAAATATGTTGACGTTGGGAAATTCAGCTCTCAGGGGATCTACCATGGAGTCATGCACCACAGTGTTGATGCCATCTGCAAAATACTCGTGGATGGTGTTGAACCCATTGGCCAAGGCCAATGAATCCCACGATGCTGGAAACGTAATTTGAGGAATGGCAATGAAGATACTGATGTCCGGATTGCTCTGCAGTGCGTAATCAATCCAGGCGCGGTGGCCTGCTATTCGATCGTCGAGGTCGTGTCCCGCAGTCATCCCGAACACATCGATATTCCCTTGATCCAATGCGGCCTTGATGTCCAGGTGGGCTTGTGTCAGTGAATCGTTCCAAAAATTGATGGGGCGCCCGTTTTCGCCCCCACGGGTGATTCGGGTGCTGGTGTGTTGGGGAAAGCCGGCATCGATGGCCAGCTGGTCAAGTTGCTCTGCATAGGGCTTGAAGAAGCTGTTTCCGATCAGGAGCATGTTGTGGCCTTGGGTCCCTACGGGGGAGTCCAGACAGTCGTTTGATTTGTTGCAGGCAACAAAAATTAGCGCCACCGAGGCGGCCCACAGGTATATGTTCGACATGGCTTGCGTTGTTTGGGACTTTGACCCAGGTCGCAGGCGTGGGTTTAACGCTGGCCTACAAACCGACCTCCCGCAGGTGCATGCTGGCCGTGTGATTTGGGCCAGTGTGGGTACAAGACTTCACTGGTCATACACCACCTCGCTTACTCCTCTTCCCACGTGAACATGGAGCATGTTGTCGTTGCACAACTCACCTACGATCTCAGCAAGGTGGGCATCGGTTCCGAATGAAACGCGTGCGATGCCCCTGACGCCATTCGGGTGCACCACACCGTTGGGTTTGGGATTGATGTTGAACGGGGTCATCAAAAAGGGAAGTTTGAGCTCGTGAGGAATCAGCAGCTTCCATTTCAGCGTTCGGTTGGCGGGGTCGGTGCGTTGGCTTTTGGTGATGAAGTAGGGCTGGTTGTAGCGGTCCAGAATACGGGCTTGGTGATCAAAGCCAGTTGCTTCATTCTCCAAACACAACCCAAAGAACCCTTCGTCGACGTTTTTCCAGTAACGAAAGCGCTCGGCCACCTTTCGTTTACCGATCAAGGTCAGCACCCAACCGGCATAAAACGGAATGGGCGCTTTTTCCAGCAACTCGATGTAGGGACCGTCAGAAAAATAGATCAGTGCGTTGTGCGGGTTGTGCTTGGATCCGTACTCCACATTAAATCCCAAGGCTTCGAAGGTGCTTACCGCAACTTGGAGATTGTTGGTTTTGTAGAGGACATGGCTGACTTTCATACTGGAGTCGGTAACACACAAGAGAGAAAAAGGCGGACCCCATCACCGCTGCGTGGAATCCTCTGCGTGCACTCAGGCATGGGTGTGAACGCAGGTCAAACGGGGCTGTTGTGCCACTGCGTTTGCTTTGCAGTGGGGTAGACTGTTGATGCCGCGGGCACCTGAAGGGGGGCAAGAAGGTGAAGGTTAACCCTTCTTCACCTTCACCGCAACCATTCCTTTGGGGCCTTTCTCGACTTCGAAGGAAACCACGTCGTTCTCCTCGGGCTCGTCTTCGCAGTTGCTGATGTGAACGAAGAACTTCTCACCCGAGCCTTTCTCCTTGATGAAGCCAAAGCCTTTGTCGTAGTTGAAGAAGTCGATCACGCCGGTGCGCACGGGATCGGGGGCCGCTTGCTTTTCGCGTTTGGGGACGCCGAGCACAATGTCTTCGGCCTTGATTTCGATCTTCTTGGTGGGATCCGGCGGCGTGTCGGTGGTGTTGCCGTACTCGTCGACGTAGGCAATCATGTTTTCAAACCCAGAGACCTTGGGTTGGGCCTTGCGCTCGGCGCGCTTGGCGGCTTTTTCTTCGCGTTTCTTCTGGCGCTTTTTCTCGCGTTCTTTTTTGCTGAAGGAGTCTTGTGATCTTCCCATAAGTGGTTTTTGACACTGTGTTCCGGACGACTGCCACGTTGGGTGTGCAGCAGGATTCCGACGTGAGTGCGGTGTGTTTGGTTTGATGAGGAAACAGAGCCCCGTGTGGCTGGCCTGCATCTTTTGTTACTAATCCAACCTCAAAGCGCATGCCTTGTTCAGCAGTGTGCCATCCGGGCAGGTGGCCCCGCTTCGAAGAAGTCCTTGAGATCTAAAGGCGTTACGCAACCAAGCTTGCATTGCTCAAGCAGTGATCACGCTCAACGCCTTGCAAGGTACAGGATGCTCACCGAGTAGTAGGTGTTGAACGCGGGTAGTTGTGCACACGACCGTCAACGTAGCGCGATTGTGCGGATTTACAAGCCGATTAGCGCTGGTCAAAGACCATATCAGTGGTCGTTTCGCAGCCTTCGTCAAACTCTACCACGCGGTTGGGCTTGGAGTGACGCTTTTCACTGGGCCTGTCGACGGCAGTTTTCATACTTTGTGGCCCGCACCCGAACCGTTTGGCCATGAACCGCACTTTCCACCTTGCCTTCGCCTGTCTTCTTGTAATCACTGGCACTTCGATGCTCGGCCAAACGGGGGAGGCCCGTGTGCTGATTATTGGCATCGATGGGACGCGACCCGACTGCATAGAAGCCGCCGAAACACCTGCGCTGGACGCCTTGATTGCAGGCGGCATCTACAGCCCCGATGCCCTCAACAACGACATCACGTACAGCGGTCCGGGTTGGTCAGCCATGCTGTGCGGCGTTTGGTCTGACGCGCACGGGGTGACCAGCAACAATTTCGTGGGCAGCGACTTCGATGGGTTCCCTTCCTTCATGCGACGCCTGGAATTGGAAAATCCCGACCTCAATACGCACTCGATTTGCCATTGGTCTCCCATCAACGACTACATCTTGGGAGAGGTGGTGGACGAGGCCATCAATGCACCCACCGATGCGGCCGTGCGCGACGAGGCCGTGGCCATTTTGGAAGGCGGCGATCCCCACGCGGTGTTCCTGCACTTTGACGATGTGGACATCAACGGTCATGGATATGGATTCAATGCTGCAGTGCCGGAGTACATCGGTGCCATTGAAACCACAGACGCCTATGTATCCGACGTCATGGCCGCCCTCACTGGCCGCCCCGAGTACACCCAAGAGAACTGGCTGATATTGGTGTCTACCGATCACGGGGGCATCGGGTACAACCACGGGGGCACCACCGTCGAGGAGGAGACCATGTTTTTCCTGGCCAGTGGCAATACCGTAGAACCTGCATTGCTGCTCAAGGACACCCTTGACATCCTGACTCCTCCCGAAAATTGTGTCGCTCCTGGAGCTGCCGAACTGCGCTTTGAAGGCGGTGGCGATGCGGTCGTTATTGCTGACAACCCGGCCTTGCAACTCGGCGTGGACCAAGACTTCACCCTCGAGGTCCGCATCCGCACGCAAGCCACACCAGATGTGGCCATCATCGGTAACAAAGACTGGAATTCAGGGCTCAATCCGGGGTTTGTCTTTTCCTTCGAATACCCCGGCGGCCCAGCATGGAAGGTCAACATCGGCGATGGCAATGAACGCGCCGATGCCAATGGAGCCGGCGGCGTGGCCGACGGCCAATGGCACACCCTTTCCTGCTCTTTTGACCGCGATGGAATGATGCGGCTCTATACAGATGGCGTGTTCTCTTCCGAAGAAGACATCTCCGCCATCGGCAATATTGATGTGGGAAGCGGGTGGTTTTTCGGCTCAGACATCCTAGGAGCATACAGCTACACGGGCGCCATTTCAGAGGTGCGCTTTTGGCATGACGTGCTCCCCGAGGAGGCCATTTCCGCTTGGCACTGCAGCAGCTTGGACGACTCCCACCCGAACTGGGCCTCCCTACAAGGACATTGGGGCCTCACCGAGGGCACAGGACTTCAAGTCACCAACAGCACGAGTGCCGAACTGGTCGGCACCATACAAGGCGCCGAATGGAACCAACCCGAGGGCGTGATCACGTTTGATTACAGCAATACGCCACGGATTGTGGATGTCGCGGTCACGGCACTGGACCACATGTGCCTGCCCCTCGACCCCGATTGGAACCTCGACGGCATTTCTTGGGTCAACGGATGCAGCACATCGGATGTCGCCAGACCGGACCGCAGCACCATCAAGACCACACTCTACCCCAATCCTGGAACGGACGAGTTCCAGATCACGGGCCTTTCGCCCAACGCCTCCATCGAGGTGTTCGACCCCACTGGTCAGTCTGTACACTCGGCCCAGCCCGGGTCATCGACGCACACCGTGCGCCACACATCGCGCCGTGGTGTCTACCTCATTCGCATCGTCGACGGAGAGCAGCGCCGCACCCTCCGTTGGGTACGACAGTGATCTCAGGTCATTTCACTGACAGGATGCCCTGACCTGATTGATTGCAATGGTTGATCCTCCACCAC
>JBMYJR010000086.1:0-4985 GCA_049594615.1 Flavobacteriales bacterium | reverse complement strand
TGACAGAAGCCGAGGATCCCGCGCCTCCTGAAGCAGCCGTCACTTGAGGAGAAGCGTATTGGCAGATCGCATACATCGATGAAAATGCGATACACAGCGAAGCAATTAACTTTTTCATAGAAATAAATAGAGCGTGAAAGATACGAAAATTGATCCGGTAGAGCTCCGTCTTTTCGAAGAATTATCCCTTGATGCATCTACGTGCGGCATCTTCAGGAATTCAACGTGAGTTGTCTCTTTGTCAGGCGTCAGGCTGTGGCCTCGAGGGATGCGAAGCACGTCAATACTTCACCGCGTAATAGAAAAGCTTTACGTATTCATTGTTGACCATGATGAGCCCACCTTCGCTTTTCCACCACAGCTCATCTTCCCACTGTTGTGAGGGTGCACCGTGGAAGTTGACAGCAATACCGGCGTCGTTGAATTTGTCTTCAAACACCCATCTTACGCGGCGCATGTGCAAGTTGGAGCTGATCACCATGATGTTGGTCAGGCTTTGAGCCTTGCAGTAGGCCAGGATCTCATCGCTCTCCTCTTGGGTACTGGTGGAACCTGTAAGGGCCACCACGCGCTCTGCGGGCAGCCCTTCGTTTTCCAAAAACTGTTTGGTGCAATCGGCCTCGAACATGGCGGTGTCCAAAGCGGCCAGGATGGAGGGAACGTTGCCGCCGGTGCATACCACCGGTCCGGATACGTAACCGCTGTCCATCATCAACACCGCTTCCAACCCGCGTTCGTAAGAGCTCCCGCCCAATACAAACAAAGCCTCTACTTGCGCCGTGCCGTCCGTCGCCATCAAAAAACTCCCAGCGCCTCTGAACAGGTGCGCGCGCAACAATACGGCCAGAACAATGAGTGTTGCAATGACCAATCCTACACGTCGCCAGCGACGCTTGGAGCGCATGTTATTCATTGCCCAAGATCAGAGGAAGGCCATCTTCGTTCCCGATGATGACAATCTTGGCATTGTCGCTTTCGGCGAGTTGGGTGGTGGCCTCAATGCCTTTCCACTTGAGCAGGTCGTCGGTCACCGATTGGGTCACGATGTCTTGGAAGGCACGAATGCCCTCTGCTTCAATGCGCTTGCGCTCGGCTTCTTTGGACTCTTTCACCAGGCGGAATTCGTATTCCAAGGACTCTTGCTCTTGTTGGAGCTTACGTTCGATGGATTCTTCCAGCTTGAGGGGCAGTTTGACTTTGCGAATCAGCACGTCGTTGCATTGAATGAAGTTGGCTGCGAGTTTCGCCTCAAATTGCTCTTCGATTTGCGTCTGGATCAATTCGCGTTTGGTGGTGTTGATTTCCTCGGGCAAGTATTGAGCAATGACCTCGCGCGCGACTGAGCGCATCGCGGGCACAATCACCCGATCGGCATAGTTGGCGCCACGTTCGGTTTCTAGGTAGCCGAGCTTGTTGAGTTGTGGTTGGTAGAAAATACTCACGTCGAGTTCGATCTTGAGCAGGTTGGAACTCAACACTTCAAGGCGTTCTTTGGCCTCTTGTTGGCGCACTTCGTACTTGACCACCTTGTCCCAAGGGGCTTTCCAGTGGAAACCTTGACCTCGTGCCTCTTCATTCGGATCAATGCCGTTGCCAAAGGTGTGAAACACCAAGCCGGCGTATCCAGAATCAATAGTGTAGGTCAAGCTGCGGAACAGCAGCAGAAAAGTGATGACCGCTAAGCCAAGGAAAATGAGCAGGCGGTTGCGTCCGGATAGAGAATTGCCGGTTCGGTTGAAGTTGGTTGCCATAATGATTGTGTTTAATAAGTTCCGTTGCGCTTGCGCCAGAGCCATTCCAGGGCGAGCAACCCCACGATGAGGTACAGCAGCCAAGGGGTGTTGATCAGGTCTGACAGCACCCTTGACTCATGGATGACGCTTTGCACATTGCCCGAGTTACGCACGAGCCCTTCCAATTTCCCCAATTCTTGTGAATCCACCATTTGGCCACCGTTGGCTTGGGCAAAATTGAACATCAGGGCGTGGTCGGCGCGGGTTTCGGTCAGCTCGAGTTGGATGGGGGAAATGGAGAATTCTCCACGTTCGGTGAGGGTTTTGCCCCCGAGCTGGGTCTGGGCTTGGTAGCTGTACTGGCCTACGGGCAGGCTTCCAGCATCGAGGCGGTAGCCGTCACCGGCGCGGGTAAACACGCGGTCGTAGGTGTTGCCCTCCTCGCTGGTGAGGGTCATGGTCACCTCGGGGCTGTTGATGGGCTCATAGGCGTCGTTGTACAATTCGGCCTCAAACCGCACGGCTTGATTCTCAAGCAAATCAGTTTCACCGGCCACGCGGAATTGGCTCTTGTCGTCTTTCGCCGCCAGGTACTGCACGGCTTTGGTCACCCACTCATCAAAAGCGGCGTGGTTGCCGTCTTCCAGATAATCGAACAGGCGCCAGCGCCAGAGGCCTTCTCCGGTGGTGACTGCCAGCTTGCGCCCTTGCGAGGTGTTGAACGCCAACAAGGGCTGCTCGGTCTTGATTTGCCCTACGCGTTGGAAGAGCATGGGGCTCATGCCCGGGCTCATGTCCAGGTTTCCAAAGGGCAGGGTGAGTGGGGGATAATTGCGAAAGCGTTTTTGGGTCGACGCGCTCAAGGTAAACAGCGTAAAGCCGTCCGACCATTCGGCGCCCGCGTCAGTGGTTTTGTCCGAGCCGCCCGTGAGTTTAGCACCAGTACCCAAGTTGTTGAACTCGCGGAAAAGGGTGGAGGAGGTCCAGATGTACCACGCTGGTACATTACCCTCAGCAGCGTCGCGCGCTAAAGCTCCCGCGTCGGTTCCATTCGGAAGGCCGTGGAAGACCACCAGGTTGAAATCGGTCACCTCTCCGTCAAAGTCATTCAGGGTCGACACCTGCACTTCGTAATTGGCATTGCTTGCCATTGCGTAGCGCAAGGCCTTGACGTCAGGGTGGGGGGCGCGGTGCAGCAACAGCACTTTTTGGCGGCTGTCCAGCACATCAATGAAGAATGCCTCGCGGTTGTTGGCAGCGGTCACTTCTTGGCCCAAGACAGACACCGAAACCACGTACTGCTGCAATCCGGTTTCTTCGGTTTCCAGCGTGGTGCGTACCACTTGGCTGTGCGCAGGTCCGTCGAACTTGACCACTTCGCTGTACAGCGCTTGGCCCTTGCGTGCGATGGTAACCGTGGCCGACTCTCCAGGTACTTCAAACCCTTCTAAGCGCACCTCCACCGGGAACCGGTTGCCGAGGTACGCCAAGCGGTTGTGCGCCACCTCGGCGATTTGCACATCCCGCCGTGCCGCGGTATCGCCCAGAGCGATGGTATACACCGGTGCGTTCAGCTTTTGGAAGCTGTAAACCGGATTGACCCCGCGGTTGTACCGGCCGTCGCTGGCCACCACGACGGCACCCAAATTGCGGTTGCTGTACGTGGCGTAGAGCTCGTCGAGAAGGGCTGTGTAATCGGTGGTTTTTTCCGAAAAGTCCAAGGTGTCCAACCCGGGAACCAGGTGCTCACCAAAGGTGTAGGTCTGCACATCGTAGTCCTGGGCCAAGGATGCCGCAAGGGTGCGCAGCTCATTGGCGTAGCTCGCACGGTAACGTGCAGAGTCGGGTCCGAGGGCCAGGGAAGAGGAGTTGTCCTGGGCGATGACCACCACGGGCTTCTCCACGTCTTGCTCCACGGTTTTGATCAGCGGGCGCGCCAAAAACAACGCAATAAGGGTCACCGCGCTGAACCGCAGGGCGGACAGGCCAAAAATGACACCCCTGCTGAAATGCCTGTTCAAGCGGTCCTTGGTGTAGAGCGCAGCGGCGTAGGTCACCCCTGCGAGCACGCAGAGGGCCAAGATCCAGTTGGGGGCGTCGAGAATCAGTTCCACAGGCGGGAGGGACGGTTACATGAGCATGCCGCCGTCCACGTTGATGGTCTGACCGGTGATGTAGGTGCTTAAGTCCGATGCCAAGAACAGGCACAGGTTGGCCACATCGTCCGGCGAACCACCGCGTTTGAGCGGAATGCCGTCGCGCCACTGCTGGATCACTTCTTCGCCCAGCGCGGCGGTCATTTCAGTTTCAATAAATCCAGGGGCCACCGCGTTGCAACGGATGTTGCGCGACCCCAGCTCTGCAGCCACCGACTTGGTAAAGCCGATGATGCCTGCTTTTGACGCTGCGTAATTGGCCTGGCCGGCGTTGCCTTTCACGCCCACCACAGAACTCATGTTGATGATGGAGCCTGAGCGGGCCTTAAGCATGGTGCGCATCACAGCTTTGGTGAGGTTGAAGACGCTTTTGAGGTTCACGTCCATGATCTCGTCCCAGTGCTCTTCGCTCATGCGCATCAGCAGGTTGTCGCGGGTGATGCCTGCATTGTTGATCACAATGTCTACAGTGCCAAATTCCTTCACCACATCTTCCACCAGCTTGGCGGCCTGTTCGAAGTCACCGGCGTCGGATTTGAAGCCTTTGGCGGTACCGCCGTTGGCCGTGAGTTCGGCCTCAAGCGCACGGGCTTTCTCTTCCGAGCTGCGGTAGGTAAATGCTACGGTGGCACCTTCGGCCACGAATGTTTCGGCAATACCCTTGCCAATGCCTCGCGAGGCACCAGTGATCAGGGCAACTTTTCCTTCAAGAAGGGGCATAGGTTGTGCTTTGGATGGCGCCAAAGATAGGTAAAGGTGGGCGCCGCCACCCGGGTGCGCAAACCCGCCGGGTTAAAGATTTACAATGCCGTTGTGGAATGTGTAAAAGTCGCGCAGGTCTGAAGGGCCGCCTGCACTCAAAGGTCAATACAAAGTCTTCAATGAGCAGGGTCCGCGCACCATGTCCCAGTCCAACGTTGCACGGTCTGCACCTCCTTGTTTGAGGCCTGCAGCGTTTTGTTCGTCGTAGACTCTTTTGGGGTCAAAAGCCTTGTAGCTCTGGTGTTGAGGTAGATGGACATGGGAGCCATTCGAACGGTGAGCTGGTTCAAAGCCATGTGTGTTCAAAAGCTGGACGGGTTCCCGTTGGGGCCTG
>JBMYJR010000085.1:0-5405 GCA_049594615.1 Flavobacteriales bacterium | reverse complement strand
GCTCCATGGTGCGGTACAGGTCCAGCTCGGCCAATTCGGCGGCGTGATCGATGGCGTCTTGCAGGTCGCCGAGTTCGTCCACCAAGCCCAGGCTCAGGGCGTCTGCACCGGTCCATACACGGCCTTGAGCGATGGTGTCCACTTGCTCCACGGTCATGCCGCGGCCTTCGGCCACCAAGCCGATGAACTGGTTGTAGACCTGGGTGATGGACTTGTTGATGGCATCCAACTCGGTTTGGTCAAACGACTTGTAAGCGCTCATCATATTGGCGTGGTCGTTGGTACCCACGCGATCGGTTGTAATGCCGATTTCGTTTTCCAAGAACGGGCCCACGTTCGGCACCATGCCAAACACCCCTATGGAACCGGTGATGGTGCTCGGGTTGGCAAAAATGTGGTCAGCGCCGGCCGAGATGTAGTACCCGCCAGAGGCCGCCAAATCGCCCATGGATACCACCACGGGTTTGCCTGCTTCGCGCAAGAGTTGGGTTTCACGGTAGATCACGTCTGAAGCCAGTGCGCTGCCTCCTGGAGAGTTCACCCGAAGCACCACTGCTTTGACTTTGTCTTTGGTGCGGGCCTTGCGCAACGCGCGTGCAATGCGCTCCGAACCGATGGTTGCGTCGTCGCCCTCGCCGGATTCGATCTCACCCACGGCATACACCACAGCTACGTGCGGGCCAGAGAAGGTGGCGCGGGGCGCATCGTCCTCGCGGGCTTCGTCGGCGGCCTTGTGGTAGTCCGACCAGGCGATCAATTCTACATCCACCTGTTTGGTGTAGTCCTCGGCGGGCAGGGTGCCGGTGCTGTCCGGCTCGGGAGCACTGATTTGGTTGCGCAGGGCGCGCATCACTTCATCGCGGTGGGCCAAACGGTCTACCAAACCGTTGGCCACGGCTTCGGCAGGCATGAGCGCAGAGAGGTTGTTGGCCATGCCATTGAGGCTGTCCGGCGAAATGGCGCGCGCGGCCGAAATGCGTTCGAGCATGCCGTCCCAAATGCCGCCGAGCAGGGCGTTGTACTGCTTGCGGTTGGGCTCGCTCATTTGGTCGTAGAGGAAGGGCTCCACGGCGCTCTTGTACTTGTTGTCAGGGCCGCGCAGGACGGTGACCTCGATGCCTTGTTCGTCCAGCATGCGTTTGTAGAACATGAGTTCGGCGCCGAGTCCACGGAAATCCAGCCCACCTTCGGGGTAGAGCAAGACCTCATCGGCCGTCGAGGCCAAGAAGTAAGCCCCTTGCGAGAAGGTTTCCCCGTAGGCCACCACCCATTTTCCGGAGTCTTGAAAGGCTTGGAGGGAACTGTGCAAGTCAAACAACGTGGCCGGCGAGGCAGCCACCGAAGACAACTCCAGGTACAGCCCTTCGATGCGGCTGTCGACTGCGGCGCGGGCCAAGTCTTCTTGCAAATGGTTCAGGCCAATGCCGCCCACCGCAGCGAAGGGGGCAAGGTCAATGGCCGGGGCATCGTCGTTGCCACGTTCCACAATAGGTTGATCCAGTGAGAGGTGGAGGACCGATTTGGTTTCCACCGCGATTTCAGGTTCACCGGGGATGAGGGACACCAGAACGATGACCATCACCAGCAGTGCGATCAGAACGCCAATGAATGCGCCCAAGAAGCTGGAGAAGAAGGTTTTCATAGCTGTATGACGGTTAAAAAAGTAAACTTACTACTACGCGCCCGCATGCAGGCCGAGAAGGCCAACCGATTATCTTCGCCCCATGCAGGATGAACGCATTTTTATCGGCCTTGGCAGCAACCTCGGTGACCGTGAACGGCACTTGCGTGAAGCCCTTGACGCGTTGGCCAGACGCGCCGGACGCGTGTTGGGGACCTCTGCCCTGTTTGCCAGTCCTGCTTGGGGGTTTGACGGCTTGCCCTTCCTCAACCAAGTGGCCGAACTCCGCAGCGAACTCCATCCCGAAGCCTTGCTCAAGGTACTGCTTCACATCGAAGCAGGCGCCGGACGCACCCGTCACCACGCAGGATATGCCAACCGCGTGCTGGATTTGGACCTGCTCTACTACGGAAATCGTTGCCAATCCCGCCAGCAACTGACCATGCCACATCCAGAGATCCCGCAGCGTCGATTTGTGCTTGCACCGCTTGCAGCATTGGCTCCCGAATGGAAAGACCCGGCTTCTGGCCTCACCGTTGAACAGCTCCTGGCCCAGTGCCCGGACCCAGCCGGCACGTGGGCATGAAATACGAATACCTGGCCATCGAAGGAAACATCGGCGCGGGCAAAACCAGTTTGTCCACCCGCTTGAGCGAGCGCTACAACACGCGGTTGGTCTTGGAGGAATTTGCTGAGAACCCGTTCCTTCCCAAGTTCTATGAGCAGCCCGATCGGTATGCCTTTCCGTTGGAGCTGTCTTTTTTGAGCGAGCGCTTTGCCCAACTCAAAGCCGAGTTGAATTCACGCGACCTGTTCAAGCCGCACATCATCGGGGATTACTTTTTGAGTAAGTCGTTGATCTTCGCCAAGGCTACGCTCAAAGGAGATGAACTCAACCTGTTCATGCAGCTCTACGAAATCATGCAGCCCAACCTGCCCCAGCCCGACTTGCTGGTGTACCTCTACTTGGATACCCAAGCGCTGCAAGCCAACATCCGCAAACGCGGCCGCACCTACGAGCAAAAGATCCCCGACAGCTACCTCGAGCAAGTACAAGAGAGCTACTTCGATTACATCCGCACGCGGTCAGAATTGCGCGTACTCATCCTGGACACGGCCGGCGTGGACTTTGTCCACAACTCCGCAGATTTTGAGCAGATCTGTCAGTTGCTCGAGCAGGACTATCCCAAGGGGGTGACCCGCATTTCCCTGAAAGAAGCTTAGGCGTTTACCCCGAGCACCGACGCCATGGTCGAGCCGATGGTGGCGGGTGAATCCACCACGTGGATGCCGCAGTCGCGCATGATGGCTTTCTTGGCTTCTGCCGACTCGTCGTCGCCAGAGACAATCGCACCGGCGTGGCCCATGGTGCGGCCTTTCGGCGCGGTCACACCTGCAATGAAGCCCACAACAGGCTTGGTGCCGTTGGCCTTGATCCAACGGGCAGCTTTGGCCTCGAGGTCACCGCCGATCTCACCGATCATCACGATGCCTTCGGTTTCAGGATCGTTCATGAAGAGCTGGACGGCCTCCAAGGTAGTGGTGCCGATGATGGGATCGCCGCCGATACCGATGGCGGTGGTGATGCCCATGCCTGCTTTTACGATTTGGTCAGCCGCCTCGTAGGTGAGGGTACCTGACTTTGAAACGATGCCCACCTTGCCTTTTTTGAAGATAAAGCCCGGCATGATGCCCACTTTGGCCTCCTCTGCGGTGATCACACCTGGGCAGTTGGGTCCCACAAGGGTGCAGTCGCGTTGGTCTACATATTGCTTGGCGGTCACCATGTCTTTGACAGGGATGCCTTCGGTGATGCAGATGATCACTTTGATGCCTGCCTCAGCGGCCTCCATGATGGCATCCGCCGCAAATGCTGGTGGAACGAAAATGAGCGAAACATCGGCGCCGGTTTCACGCACGGCTTGGTCTACGGTGTTGAATACCGGACGGTCGAGGTGGGATTGGCCGCCTTTTCCAGGGGTTACCCCGCCTACGACGTTGGTGCCGTATGCGATGCACTGCTCGGCGTGGAAGGTGCCTTCCTTACCAGTGAAACCTTGGACAATGATCTTGGAGTCTTTGTTGACGAGTACGCTCATGGGTCAGATTTTTCCGCTGCGAAAATAGGGGTTCCTTACGGGGCCACACCACTCCTACGGGCACAAATTCCAACCCAGAATTTGGGCCCCGAGAAAAAGAAAGCGACCGCACAAGGGTGCGACCGCTTACCAACCTTTCCCGGGAGCGCCAATGGGCACCCTTTCGTTCAGATGAACATGCGAGCAGGTTGCTTCTGTCAGTCCGTTAACGTTAAGCGTGAGTCCCTTTTTCATTGTTGTGGGCACAAATCAAACGAGACCGCTTGTACGGCTTGTCACCCCAATGCGTGATTTTACCCTTCACACCTGCCCTGCTTTGTACTTTTGCCACATGCAAGCAACCGGCCTGGCTACCGACCCCATTTGCGCCCTCTCCACCCCTCCTGGCGTGGGCGGGATTGCGGTGATCCGCTGCAGCGGTGCGGGCAGCCTACAGTTGTTTCAGCCCCTGTTTTCCAAAGACCTTTCGGCCGCCAAGACGCACACGGTGCACTTTGGCCAGTTCGCCGAGGGCGAGGCGTGGATTGACGAGGGCGTGGTGACCCTGTTCTTGGGCAAGGCCTCCTACACCGGAGAAGAAACCTTGGAGTTGAGCTGCCACGGTTCGCCTTATATCCAGCAACGGTTGTTGCAGGCGCTCGTGGGCGCGGGCTTCCGCATGGCAGAGCCGGGGGAATTCACCATGCGCGCCTTCCGCAACGGGAAGCTGGACCTGAGCCAAGCCGAAGCCGTGGCCGATTTGATTGCCGCCGAATCGCAGGCAAGCCACCAGTTGGCCATGCACCAGTTGCGCGGGGGATTTTCCGATGAAATTAGAGGGTTGCGGGAGGAGTTGATCCACTTTGCCTCGATGATTGAACTCGAGCTCGACTTCAGCGAAGAAGACGTGGAGTTTGCCAACCGCGACGATTTGAAGGCGTTGGTGGAATCGCTGTTGGGCAAGATCAAGCGCCTGATGGATTCGTTTGCCACAGGAGTGGTGGTGAAGGAAGGGGTGCCAGTAGCCATTGTAGGCAAACCCAACGCAGGCAAGTCCACCCTGCTCAACGCCCTGCTGAACGAGGACCGCGCCATCGTCTCCGACATCCCGGGCACCACTCGGGATACGGTGGAAGACGTCACCAACATTGACGGCATCCGCTTTCGCTTCATCGACACCGCAGGCCTGCGCGAAACCACCGACGAGATCGAAGCCATCGGCGTGGAACGCTCCCGCACCAAAATCGGCGAAGCCCGCCTCGTGCTTTACCTCTACGACCCTACCGAGCTGGATGACGCACAGCTCGAAACCGAGCTCCAAGACATCCGCGCCCGCCTCTCAGACGGCGCTGAGCTGATCGTTATTCGCAACAAAACCGACCTCGCCTCCCCGCACCCCGAGCACCTCAGCATCTCCGCCAAGCAAGGGCAAGGATTGGAACACCTGCACACCGCACTCACCGCATCGATTTCCGAAACGCTCTCTTCCAACAACACCGTGGTCACCAACGCCCGTCACCACGCCGCACTCCTGGCCGCGCAAACCAGCCTGATGGAAGTGCTGAACGGGCTGGCCATCAGCATCACCGGCGACTTCCTCGCCATCGACATCCGCAAAGCCCTGCACCACCTCGGCGAGATCACCGGTGAGGTGACGCATGAGGATTTGCTGGACTTTATCTTTTCGCGGTTTTGTATTGGGAAGT
>JBMYJR010000084.1:4235-6645 GCA_049594615.1 Flavobacteriales bacterium | reverse complement strand
CACCAGAAAGGAAATCACCCCTTTCAGCAAATCGTCGTTGAGAACGCCCAGCAGTTGCACTGCCATCAGTGGGGTCCAGCGTTGAAGTCGTTGTTGATTGTTCATGGTTCCAGTGATTTGGATGGCACAAACATCGACCGCCGCATCCGCCCCCACCACCCAAGAGAATCGATTTCCGTACTTCGAGACATTTGGCAAAATCCGCCGCTCAAACCCACAAACACGGAATTCATAGGTTGCTCGCATGAATTTTTACGTACGTTAGATTTTGCAATGGACATCCTCCGCGAGACCATATTGACCCTCAAACCGGACGAGAAAAAGGAGTTCCGCGCCTTCATCCAGCGCCAGCGCTTCCGCAACGAGCGCAAGGATTTGGAACTCTTCGACATCCTCTCCAGCGGCGCCAAACTCAAGGCGCGCGAAGTGGCCGGACGCCTGTACAGCCCGGTCAACATGAATGCGTACCACACCCTGCGCAAGCGCCTGACCAAACACCTGCTGGAGTTTGTGGTGCTCAAGGAAATGGACGTGGATACCACCTCAGAATCGGCCATTGGGGGCATGCTGAGCATGGCGCGCTTCATGCTGGTTCGCACCCAATTTGACATTGCCGCCAAGTACCTGGACAAGGCCACAGAGCTGGCCCGCAAGAACGAGCGGTATGCCCTGCTCAACCAGTGCTTGGGCTTGCAGATCCAGCATGCCACCGAACTCGGGCTGGACCTGACCCACCTCATCCCCGAGTGGCAGGAAAACAAACGCATGGAGGACCTGGACGAACGCGCCACCCTCGCCTACAGCCTCATCCGCAGCAAACTGGCCGACGCACGACTCAGCGGAAAACCCGGTGAGCTGCAGGCCATCACCCGCGACACCCTGGTGGAATTTGGCCTGGGCAAAACCGTGCAGATGAAACCGGCCTTCCTCTACCGGGTGGCCCAAATCACCCGCAGCGCGGTCATCGCCTCCAAGGAATACCACCAGTTTGAACCGTACGTGCTGGAGCTCTACAATGGCCTCTTGGAATCGGGCGGGTTTGAGAAGAAGGACCACCAGCATCACCTGTGGTTCCTCTACATGATCTCGCATGTGCTGTACCGCAACCGCAAATTCAACGCCGCGCGCGAGTACCTGCGCATCCTGGGCGAGCAGTTGCACGCGTACAACGCCATCTACTTCAGCCGCTTCTACCCCAAGTACGTGCTGCTCAAGGCGGCCGTAGAGAGCTACAGCGGCAACAACAGCGCCGCCGTCCGCCTGCTGACCGAAACCTTGGAAGATACCAGCCTGCGCCTGCAAGTGGAGGACCGGTTGAACATGAGCCTGAACCTGGCCGTTTACCACTTTCAAGCTGCGGACTACCGCATGGCCAACCGCATCCTGCAGGACCAAGGCCACACCGACCATTGGATGGAAAAGAAAATGGGCAAGGAGTGGCGGTTCAAAAAGAACCTCATCGAAATCATCATCCAAGTGGAGCTCGGCCACCCAGAAATCGCGCTCAACCGCATCCGCGCCGCCGAACGTTACTTTGGCTCGTTCCTGAAAAACGTCATGTACCAACGTGCGCACATCTTCATGCGCTTTATCCGCGCGGTGATCGAAAAGCCGGAAGTGGTGGCCTCAGCGGAGTTCTCCAGCCACGTGGACGAAACCATCACCCGCCTGCCCGGCGACCAAGAAGACATCCAGGCCATGACCTTCTATTGCTGGCTCAAGAGCAAAATGCTGCGCATGGATTACTACGAGGTGCTGATTGCCACCATCCGCGAATTTGGCCGGGAGGAAACCGCCTAAAAGAACTGCCCCAACCCAAAGGTGAGCCCGTGTGTGCCGGTGATCGGCGACGCGCCATAGTCCACCCGCAACACCGCGTTGTAGAAGCGCTTGGCGTGCACGCGCACCCCTGCACCACCGAACCATTCGGGCTGCTCGTCCATGCGGGCATTGGCGGCGGTGCGCAGCCATCCGATGTCGGAATACCCCACAAGTTGGAGTGCCCACCAATCGCGGTCAAACGCGGTCCAGCGCCACTCTGCGGTGGCGAACACACCGGCCGTGCCACGGGCCACGCGGTCGCCCGCGCCGCGCACGTTCAGCTGGCTGTCGAACACGTACGGCGCATAGGGACTCTCGGTGTTGGTGGCCACACCCAAGGTCAGTCGGTACGCTGAATTCCAGCGTTCGCGCTTGTGGCGGTAGGCCTTGGCAATGAGGTCGCCCTGGTAGAAGCGCTCCTCGGGCAGGGTCTCGTTGAACACGGTGGTGCCGCGGAACTCCACTTCGGTGCCATTCAGGTAAAAGAAATGCCAGTCGATGTGCTGGTCCACGGCGTAGAACTGGAGCAGGGACTTTTCGAAGTACTCGCGCTTGGGCGCAACGTCCACGTACTCCATTTCCATCCGGG
>JBMYJR010000084.1:0-4225 GCA_049594615.1 Flavobacteriales bacterium | reverse complement strand
TGGAGCAGGGATTTTTCAAAATAAGCATACTCTGGTGCAACGTCCACCGCACCGGTCTCCATTTGGGTGTAGGTCTCGTCAAACACCGATACCCGGGCACCCACCCGCGTGCGGAAGGCAAACTCGCGTTCCAGCCCCACCTGCACCAAGCGGTTGCGGTAATGGTAGCGCACGGCATCTGCCCCGAAGTAGAGCGGTTCCACCGTGTTCCAATGCTTCGCGGTCAGCGACACGTTCCAAGGACGCCCGCCGATGTACGGGATCATTCCGCCGAGCGAGACCGAATGCAATTCTTTGTACTGGTAGTCTGCGGTGAGCCACACGCCGCGTCCAAACGCGTTGAACTCGGCCACGCCCAACTGCACAGTGCGGCTGGAGACGGCCCCGCCCTGGCCCACGTTCACATAGGGCAGCAGGGTAAACACCTCATCGATGAAGTAAACCTGGGTGAATTTGCCGTCGCGTTCCTCCCAGCGCACGTGGGCGTGGAAGACCGCGGGCAAGCGGCGCAGTACCAAGCAATCCTGCGCGCTTTGCACCGAATCCACGGGCTGGCCCACTTGGCAATCCAGAAAATGCGCGAGGAAATCGGGTTTGAGGCGGTTGAGCCCGTCGAAGGCAATGGCCTCCACGGTTTGTGCCTGCACCCCCACGGATGCGCACAGCAACAGTCCAAGGAACAACGCTCTCATGACGGCCGCAAAGCTAGCCAAAGCAAGAACTCGCGGTTGCCATCGCCCCCCGAGATGGGGCTGTCGCATTGGCCCTTGATATGGAACCCCACAGATTTTGCCAGTGCGAGCACCTCTTCCAACACCCGCGCTTGCACGGCTGCGTCGCGCACGATGCCGTTTTTGCCCACGTGTTCGGGGCCGGCTTCAAATTGCGGTTTGACGAGCACTACCCCACTGCCTCCTGTTGGAAACAACGCGGGCAGCCCGGGCAAAATATGCCGCAGGGAAATGAAGGACACGTCGCACACAAAGTGGGTGCAGCCTGCCGTGTCGGACGGCGTCAGGGAACGGAAGTCGGTTTGTTCGCGCAAGGTGATGCGGGCATCCGCGCGCAGTTCGGGGGCGAGTTGGTCGGTGCCGGTGTCTACGGCCACTACGTGCGTGGCGCCTTTGGACAGGGCCACTTGGGTAAATCCGCCCGTGGAGGAGCCGATGTCCAGCACGCGGGCGCCTTCCAAATCAATGGACCAGGTTTCCAGCGCGCCCAGCAGTTTCAACGCGCCGCGGGACACCCAAGGCATGGGCGGCACGGGCAGGGCAAGCGAAACTTCAGGTGGGTATTTGCGGCCGGGTTTGCGCACCAGGGCACCGTCCACTTGCACGCCGTGTTCACGGATGTAGTCTGCCGCACGTTGGCGGGAGCGAAAGTGGCCGCGGTCAAACGCGAGCTGGTCCAGGCGAAGCATCAGTTGATGGCGTCGCCGCGCAGTTGACGGAAGCGCTTGCGGGCCTCCACCACATACAAGCTGCCGGGGTAATCCAACAGGAGTTTGTTGTAGAGCTCCTTGGCGGCGTCGAGGTCGCCAAACTGGTAGTGGTTGAGCTCGGCGAGTTTGAACACGGCATCGTCGCCGAGGATGTCGACAAAGTGCAGGTCGATCACTTCTTGGAGCAGCTCTACGGCCACCTCAAACTTGCCCTGGCGGGTGTAGATGTCGGCCTTCATCATCAGGATTTCGTCGGTCAGGGTGTGGCCGGGAAACAGGGTGGTGATGGAGTCGAGCTTGGCAAACGCCTCACCGGTTTGGTTCTGGAACGCAAGCAAATCGGCCTGGGCGTAGAGCATCATGGCCACGGTGGTGGTGTCCATGTTGAAGTTGTCGGTGATCAGCAGCGACAGGTCAATGGCGTCGTTGGAGATCAGCTTGGTGGTGGACGCCTTGAGCACGTCCAGCTGGGCTTGGGCCCACTCAAAATCGCCGGTGTAGTAGCTGACCTTGGCGTTGCGGTACTTGGCTTCGTGGCCGAGGGGGTCTTCCTTGAAGTCGAGTTCCACCTGGGAGTAGAGCAAGGAAGCTTCCCAAATGTCGCCGTCCAAAATGAGGTTATCGGCCAACTCCAACTTGCACACGCCTTGGACGCGCGGGTTGAGCCCGGGAATCTTCACGGTTTCTTCGAGCAAGTCTACGGCCTCGTCGGACTGGCCCAGGTAGAAGCCTTTGATGTGGGCCAACTCCTTGATCATGATGGCCGAGTGCTGGGTGCGGCCCAGTTCATCCAAGGCCGCTTCGTAGGTGGTGGCCAGGTTTTGCAGCTCGTCCAGATTGGGGCTGGGTGCTCTGGTGATCTCGGCCAGGGTGGTTTGGAGCAGATCGGTGCGCGCGATCATGTAGTACTCGCAGGTTTGGCCTTTGGAGATGATGTAGTTGTAGGCCTCCTTGGCGGCGGTAAAGTCGTCGTTGCTCACCGCCAGTTCGGCAATGTTGATGATGCGGCTGCCGGTCTCGTTCAAGCGGCGGTCGAGCGCCTTGGCTTGGGTGAGGGCGCCGGAGAATTCCTTGCGCTGGAGGTAAAGCCAGATGAGCAGCTCTGAGTAGATGGTGACCTCGGGGTCACGCTGCACGCGTTTGAGCACGGCGCCGCGGACCATGTCGGCATTCTTCTCGTCCTCCACCACATTGAGCAACCGGTTCATGCTGTTTTGCACGGTTTGCGCGTAGTTGGGCGCGTCGCGAAGCAGGTCCAGGTAGCTCTCCACCATGCCCTGGTGGTTGCCCATGATGCCTTGCAGCTGGGCCATCTCGTAGAAGAAGCCGTAGCCGTCGTTGTCAATGCGGCGGGCCTTTTCGTAGGCCTTGAGGGCGTATTGGTATTCGTTGATGTCGATGAAGGCGCGGCCGAGCCTGCTGCCGTTGGAGCGGCCGGGTTCGAGTGCGGAAACGGCGTCGTCAAACGCCGAATAGGCCTTGTCGTCCTTGCCGAATTTGAGGTACAGCTCCCCCAAATCCACGTACACATTGGCTTTGTTGTAACGCGAGGTCTTGAGCTTGCGCTTGACCATTTTTTCGGCCTCGTCCAGCTCGCCCAGGTTGACCAGGGTGCCCAGGTACTTCTCGTAGACTTTGTTGGTTTTGTTGACCTTCCAAATCTTGTCGTAGTACAGGCGGGCCTGTTCAAACTCGCCGTTGTTGTAGTAGTACTCGGCCAACTCGAGGTCGGTCTGGGCCACGGCGCCCAAACTGCACAGGAGCACAGTGGCCAGCAGGAGCAGTTGTTTCATCATCGCTTATTCGGCCGGGGTTGCGGGCAAGCCGTCCAAGACCTGTTGGACTTGCGGTTGCATGGAGGCGTAGCTCGACTCGGCGCGCTCAAGGCGTCCGGCCATGTCGTGGATCTGGTCCACCAAATGCCCTGCCACGGTGATTTCTTGGTTGAACACGCGGTCCACATATTCCGGAGTGAACGCGGTGCCCTCGCTGTCTTCGGTTGCCCCAATCTTCAACGCGTCGCGCAAGTTGGAAAGTTGGTGACGGGTGCGCTGGATTTCCTTGCCGATGCGGCGGTGTTTGCTGCTCCAGTCTTTGACAATGTTGGCGGTGCTCTTGTACTGGGAGATGAGCATGGCGGTGTTCTTGTCCATCTCGGCGGTGAAGGCTGCGGCCACACGTTTCACCTCGCCGTTGATGGTTTGGTTGAGCTCGATGCCCCGCTCTAAACTCACGGCTTCAAACACCGTCGCGGCCGAATCCACCCGCAGCAGGGCGCTGTCGAGCGCATCCATCTCCGACAAGTAGTCCGGTTGGCGCTGGCAGGAGGCCAAGACCAACACGAGCAAAAAGAAAACAGGATAGGTCAGTCGTTTTTTCATGCGTCTGGTAAAAATACAGCATCCCTTGTGCTGATGTTGGCGCACGCCACGCAAAAAAAGCAAAGCGGACCACGCTTCAATGAGGCCTCCGCACCGAATGCAGTAAATTCGCGTGCTATGATCGAAGCGCACATTTCAGGCCGCGTGTACCAGCTGGAGCACGACGCCGACTCGGGACAATGGACGGTAAACGGATCACCGGTTTCGGTGGACGTGGAACACCTCGCAGACGGCAGCCGCCACCTGCTGGTGGACGGACGCTCGGTCCACGTGCGCAGCGAAGCCGGCGAAGGCAAGTCCTCAGTAGTCGAGGTCAACGGCCAACGCTTCGAAGTCGCCCTCAAAGACCATTACGACCGCCTGCTGGATCAACTGGGCATGGCGCGTGGCACCGACGCCGCGC
>JBMYJR010000083.1:0-7210 GCA_049594615.1 Flavobacteriales bacterium | reverse complement strand
TAGGGCCCAGGAATGCCTTCAACAAAGGCGTACAGCGAGGGATCAAACGAAAGGCTGCCGTAGGCGGCGTAGATGTCTTGGCCGTCCTCAATGAATACCTCAAGGTAGAGCTGCTCTGCAAACATCAAATCAGCAACATCGTCAATGACCATAGACCCGAGCGTCAAGATGCAACTGCCATCGTCGCAGCCGGCGGTTGGGTTGTAGTTCACGGAAGCAGGATCGGTGCATCCGGGGTAAGTGCAGCTGCCGTCATCACAACCTGCAGCGGGCTGGTAGTTGCAGGCAAGACTGTCGGTGCAGCCGGGGTAAGTGCAGGATCCGTCATTGCAACCTGCAGCGGAATCATAGTTGCATGCGAGGCTGTCGGTGCAACCTGGGAAGGTACAGGAGCCGTTGTCGCAGCCTGCAGCGGGCTGGTAGTTGCAGGCAAGACTGTCGGTGCAGCCGGGGAAGATGCAAGATCCGTCGTCGCAGTCTGCCGAGGGCTGGTAGTTACAGGCCGTTGAATCGGTACAGCCATCAGGCAGGATGCATGAGCCGTCATCGCAAGTTGCATCAGGGTCGAAGTTACAGGCCGTTGAATCGGTGCAGCCGTCAGGAAGGAGGCATGAGCCGTCATCGCAAGTTGCATCAGGGTCGAAGTTGCATGCAAATGGATCACTGCATCCGCCGTATGTACACAGAGTGTCGTCCCAACACGCGAATTCGTCGTAGTTGCAAGCGTTTAAATCGCCACAGCCGTTTATTTCGAGGCAGCAGTTGTAGGCACGCATGCATATCACATCCCAGTTGGCGTCCACGCAGTAAGGATCGGCCGCGATTATATTCTCGATGCAGGATTGCACCGCCAGGTAGTAGCCTTCTGGGGCATCGCAGGCTTGCGTGACAGGCCCATCACCTGCGTTGTTGGGCAGGTACCACAGGCCAAAGTCGCATGAGCCGTCGTTACAAATGGCGGCTGCGTTGTAGTTACAAGCGACAGGATCGGTACAGCCGTCAGGGAAAATGCATGAGCCATCACCAATGGTAGCTGTTGCATCATAATTACAAGCGTTGGAATCAACACAGCCGGGAACGAGAGGAGGGTAGCTGAGACTGGAATTAAATTGCTGACTAGAATCCACCGCGTCTTGGTTCCAAACGTATTGGAGAATGTTACCACCAATACCACCATCATTCAACTGAATGTTGAGTTGATATTCCACGTCTCCTGAGCACGTCACCTGTCCAAGCAGTACGCGGAAGTCTGTACCGGTACCATAAGCGTTGACTTGGTCGACCGAGGTGTACCAAGTACCGTCAGTCAAAACGAGATCAACACCACTAGTGGCCGCAGCCCCCAAGGCGTCAGCGAAAGCGTTTACAGGATCTGCAACTACTGCGGTAATTGCACCACCTGGATCCGCGCTGCTCGCACGGCCAATGGTTACCATCGAGTCGTAAGCAATCTCAGGAAAGAAGGCGACGAATGCGGCGTTGATGTCTGAACCAGTGACACCACCGAAACTGGTGTTCCACATGGTGTCCGAATCAGAACCCATCAGCAAAGGGTCGTTGTTAGCGGCGAAGACTGCAGACAGAGCGTCTGTACCATCAGCCAAAGAGGCATAAATACGATAGGTGGTGAACCCTGCAGGGTATCCTGGGATGGTCCCATCACCGGTGTACTCCACTTCGTGGAACACGCTCACCAGCTGTGCTTGGATCAACGTCGGCGCCGCCAAGGCCAACATCAGACTGAAAATATATTTCATGCCAGGAAAATTGAAGCATAAAAATAAGTGTTGCGAATGACGTCATTCTTCCTCAGTATGGGCCCTAATATGATTCGCTAGCCTTCCAACCCTGTTCACCCCCAACCAACCCCGTTCACCAGCAAAGGATGTGCACCAAAAATGTGCACCAGAAATGACAAAAGCCCTTGATAATCAAGGGCTTTTTGCGTTTTGTGGCGGTCTGGACGAGACTCGAACTCGCGACCCCCTGCGTGACAGGCAGGTATTCTAACCAACTGAACTACCAGACCGTGTTTCCGAAGAAACAAATGCTCTGCCTTAGCGGAGCGAGGGCAAAGATACACCCAAATTTAATTGCCGCAAGCATGGGTGAAAAAAAAATAGGTCATGGCTTGCGGGATGAGATTACGGTGGGGAGGGGGATAGGTTACCGGTGGTCGATAAAAACAAATCGGTCGTCTAAAGTCGATTGGCGCTGGAACGGAAAAAGAAGTTTTTCCGAGTTGTGCAATTCTGGAAAACGAAACGAAACCAGTCCGCCCGTGTATTCCGCCTTCAACACTGGCAAAAAGGGCAGCGCGTCCTCATCATGGGTGAGGTGTCGGCCGAAGATGTGCGTTGGTTGAGCCAGCGTGTGGACGTGGTGGCCGTTTCAGACAGCAATCCGGAGTGCATCAAAGCCCTGGGCAAACAGCTGGTTAGCCCCGATTCCCAGCAGCACATTTGGTTGGTCTCTTCTGACCTTAAGGCGACTCCTTGGCTGCAAGCCAGTTTTGATCACGTATGGGTTTGCGCCTCACGGTCACGCGTGGATGACAATTTGCTTTGGCGAGAATGCGCACGGGTGCTCAGGGTCGGAGGGGGCTTGACGGTTTGTGTTGATCAAAGCGCAGGTGCATCACCTGACCCTGTCCTTGGGTTGGTGGTTGGTGGGTTTTCCCAAGTGAGCGTAGCGGCCAAGCCATCCTGGAAGAACCCCAAAACCCTCTTGTACCAGGCGATTCATGTACCGCATGGGTAAAATCCTGGGCCTTCCTGTCACCGTCTGTCAAGCCATTTAGGCGCAGAACGCACGCATTCAAACCTGGCCAAGCGCGGGCTGGATTGGTGCTTTGGTGAAAACCGAAGGCGCTGAGTTGTTCCGTTTTTTGAGGTGTGCATTGGACAGGAAAACCCATGTTTGATTCACTGTTGCTTGTTGCGGCTCATTGTTGTCTTACGCTGTGGAACGTTGCTTTGGTGGATGCTGCTAAAGCCCTCGAGGCCGACACCATCTACGACCCCGCCTACGTCCAAATCGATTATCCAGGAGGGGACGTGGACCCCACGCGCGGCGTGTGTACTGATGTCATCATTCGCGCCTACCGGGGCATTGGCACCGATCTGCAACAGCTTGTGCACGAGGACATGCGGGCTCATTTTGACGCTTATCCCGCCAAGCGCCGATATGGCCAGTCAGCCCCGGATGCCAACATCGACCACAGGCGGGTGCCGAACCTCGACACTTTTTTCAAGGGGCAACAGGCATCGCTGCCGGTAACCACCGCGCTGGAAGATTACCAACCGGGGGATGTGATCTATTGGAAAATTGGCAACCTCGACCACGTGGGCATCCTCATTGATGAAAAGGGGCCCTCTGGATGCTGGAAAGCCATGCACAACATGGGTTGGGGCCAACACGCAGAAGATGTGCTGTTTGCTTGGGAGATCAAGGGCCACTACCGATACCTCAACACCGCGACAGAATAGGGCAATGGTGTTGGCCTTTCCAAAAACCACATCGGTGATTTCTCCTGAACTCGCCAAAGAGCACGGTGTCAGCGGGCTGGTTGTACGCAAACGCCTGTCCAAGCACAATCCCGGCTCCACCAAAGGTACGCCTGTGCGTTACCACATTCCCGTTCGATTCAAACAGAAGAGCTAGGGGTTATAGGGCCTCCACCACCACCGGTACGAACTTGCTTGCTGGGGTGTGGCTCTTTTTAGCCTTGTGCTCCAAGGGCACCAGCGCGTTGCATTCTGGGAAATACGTACCCACACAACCGCGCGCGATGTCAAACGGCACCACGTGGAACTGGCGCACTTGGCGCTGCACACCTTTCCAATTGGAGGCGATGTTCACCAATTGCTTCTCCTGCAATCCGCGCTCGCGCATGTCTTCGGGGTGCATGAGGATGACGCGGCGTTCGTTCTGTATGCCGCGGTAGCGGTCGTCCAACCCGTAAATGGTGGTGTTGTACTGGTCGTGCGAGCGCAGTGTCATCATGATCAACTCGCCCTCCTGCACGGACACATCCGGGAGCGGGTGTACCTTAAAGTTGGCTTTGCCATTGGCCGTGTTGAATTCGCCTTTGCGCGCCCCGTTGGGCAAGTAGAATCCTTGCGGGTGGCGGATGCGCTCGTTGTAGCGTTTGAAGCCGGGGATGGTGGCCTCAATGTGGTCGCGGATCACGTCGTAGTTCTGGGCGCAGGTACTCCAGTCCAGGTGGTCGGTGCCCGTCAGGCGCTCGCCAATGCCGCACACAATCGCCACTTCGCTTTTGAGCCTGTTGCTCACGGGTTTACGCGTGCCTCTTGTGGTGTGTACAATGCCCATTGAGTTTTCCACGCTCATGAATTGCGGAGCAGTGGGACCCATGTCTTTTTCAGAGCGTCCCAAGCAGGGGAGGATCAATGCTTCTTCACCGGTGATGATGTGCGAACGGTTCAGCTTGGTGCTGACCTGTACCGTTAGCTTGCAGTTTTGCACCGCTTTGGCGGTGCGCTCGCTGTCGGGCGTGGCCGAGATGAAGTTGCCGCCCATGCACATGAACACGTCGACCTTGCCTTGCTCCATGGCGCCAATGGCACTCACCACGTCGTAACCGTGTTCACGGGGGGCGGTGAAGTTGAAGCGCTCATCCAGGGCGGCCAAGAACGGCTCCTTGGGTTTTTCCCAAATGCCCATGGTGCGGTCGCCCTGCACGTTGGAGTGTCCGCGTACGGGGCAGGTGCCTGCACCGGGCTTGCCAATGCTGCCTTTCATCAGCAGCAGGTTGACGATTTCTTGCACATTGGCTACGCCATGTACGTGCTGGGTAATGCCCATGGCCCAGCAGATGATGATCTTTTGCTTGCGCGCCAACAGGTCTGCAAGCTGGTGGATGGCGGCCAGCGGTACGCCGCAGTCTTGCAGGGCTTGGTCGGTGTCCAGCTGTTCGAGGGCGGCCACAAGTGCGTCAAATCCTTCGGTGTGTTGGGCTATGAAGGTGCGGTCCAGCGCAGTGGGAACAGTCGCTTCCAGCTGCAGCAGGCGCTGCATGATGAGTTTGAAGAGTGCGGCATCTCCACCTACACGCACTTGCAAGAAGTGATCTGCGAGTTTGGTGCCGCCTTTGAGCACTTCGACAGGGCTTTGCGGGTCCACAAAACGCAGCGTGCCGGCTTCCGGCAAGGGGTTGATGTGCACCACGGTACCGCCGTTTTGCTTGTTCTTCTGCAAAGCACTGAGCATGCGGGGGTGGTTGGTGCCGGGGTTTTGCCCCACGACCAAAATGACTTCGGCCTCGTAGAGGTCTTCCAAAGTGACGCTGCCTTTGCCAATGCCCACGGTCTCGCTGAGGCCCACGCCGCTGCTTTCGTGGCACATGTTGGAACAGTCTGGCAGGTTGTTGGTGCCGTGCAATCGGGCCAACAGTTGGTAGAGGTAGGCGGTTTCGTTGGAGGTGCGCCCCGAGGTGTAAAACACGTTGCGGTTGGCGTCGCCCGCAGACTTGAGGCCTTCAGCCACCTTGGTAAATGCGTCTTCCCAAGAGATGGGGGTGTACTTCATGGCCCCCGGAGCCAGGTACATGGGTGCGGTAATGCGGCCGGACTTGCCCAATTTGTAATCGCTCCACGTGCTCATTTCCTGAAGGTCATGGCGGGCAAAGAAGGCGGGGTCACATTTTTTATTGGTGGCTTCCTCGGCGAGGGCCTTGGCGCCGTTCTCGCAGTATTCGCCCAGCCCAGAGCGGTCCACAGGATCTGGCCACGCGCATCCCGGGCAATCAAACCCGTGCTCCTGGTTCATGCGGTTCAGCAGCTTGAGCCCTTCGCCCAATCCCAATTCACTGGCCACGTGTTTGAGGGCCACGGTCACCGCCTTGGTGCCCGCCGCACGGTCCTTGGGTGCAGTGGTGGAAAGTCCAGTAAGGGTTTCGGGAGGGAGGAGCTGCAGGTCGCGTTTCATGGGGCGGAATTACCCCCGGAAGGTACACCCCTGCGCAGAGCTACGCAAACCGAGTGAAGCGGCCTTCACGGCAAAATGCCAACAGCGCAATGCCCCATTCCAGCGCAAAGTCTACCGCCATGCTTGTAGGCGCCGAAACCGAGGCCACAACTGGGATGCGCGCCCGGAATGCTTTGCTGATGAGCTCATAGGAAACCCGGCCACTCAAGGCCAAATAATGCGCTTTGGACAGCACGCCGCGGTCCAGCAGTCGACCAATGGCCTTGTCGGTGGCGTTGTGGCGTCCGGCATCTTCGGCCAACACAAGCAGGTTGCCGCCGGCGTCAAACAGGGCTGCGGCATGGCTGCCGCCGGTCTGGTCAAACAGGGGTTGGTGCGCCCGCATCTGGGCGTGCAAGGAGGGAAGAAGGTCTGGAGAAAGCCCGGCCGATTCTAACGCATCGCCCTCCGGAATGTCCAGCTCGCGGGTACCGCAAATGCCACAGCTCGTTGCGCTCAAGAGTGCCCGTTTGTTGGCCACGTCGTTGGGGTTCAATCCCGGCAAGGTTACTGCAATTCGGTCCAGTGATTCTGAGTCGGTATTGAATTGAATTTCAGGGATTTGGTTGGCGTGAATTAAACCTTCATTTAAAAGTAAGCCCAGCACCAGTTCGCGCTCCCATCCCGGGGTGTGCATCAGCACGGTAAAGGGTGTGCCGTTGAGCACCACTTGCAGCGGGCGTTCGATCAACACTTGTTCGGTTTGGTCCGAAGTGTGCCCGCGCGCAAAACGGACGGTGCGGTACCCGTGCAGGGCCTCCATCAGAGCAGGACGCCTTTTTCGGGTTCGATGCCGCCAGGGATGTCGGTCTCCTTCAGCATCTGACGCAGGTCAATTTCAATGGTGCGGCACAGCGCGGTCATCGGCACGTCATTCACAAAGTTCTCAAAGGGATCCTCTGAGTTGTCGCCTACGCGTTCCATGGTGATAAAGATCCAGCTGATCAGCATGTGGAAGGGGATGACCTGCCAAGCGAGGTAATGCCCGCTGTCGGTGGCAAACATGTCGCGGAAGGCACCAATCAATCCAAACGGAAGCAGCAGGATGAAGATCCACACAAACAGCTTCGAGAAGAAGGCGTACTGACGTGGGAACGGGGTGTTCTTGATGCGCTCGCACTTGCCTTGCAGGGTATACAGCTCGGTAAGGGTGCCCATGAGCTCCATGTGACGGAAATCTTCGATCAAGCCCTCTTCCTCCATCAACTGTTTGAGGTGCTCA
>JBMYJR010000082.1:0-7325 GCA_049594615.1 Flavobacteriales bacterium | reverse complement strand
TGCCTGCCGACCAGACCGTATCGTGCGACATGGCGATTTCTCCGGCAGAGGTGACCGCTACTGACAACTGCGACGGCGACGTGGAAGTGGTGCTGACCACCACCATTGAAGACGCGGACTGTCCAGAACTGGACGTGACTGTTTACACCTGGACTGCGACCGACGCCTGCGGCAACACCGCTACGGCTACCCAACGCATCACCCGCATCGACGACGCCATGCCCACCTTGGAAGGTGTACCTGCCGACGTGACCGTAGAATGCGACGCCATCCCGGCTCCTGCTGAGGTGACCGGGTTCGACTTCTGTTCTGAGATCGTGAGTGTGGAACTGTCCGAGGTGATTGGCGATGGCTGTCCGTACACCATCACCCGCACCTGGACTGTGACCGATGCGTGTGGCCAAATGGCTTCGGCCTCCCAAGTAATCACCGTAGTGGACACCGAGTTGCCGGTGCTCTCAGGTGTGCCTGCAGACACGGCTGCTGAGTGTGACATGGTGCCTGAACCCGCTGTGGTCACTGCTACCGACAATTGCGCCGCAGACCTCGAAGTGGTCTTCACCGAGACGGTCATCGAAGGCGATTGCTTCCCGACGTACACCTTGGTACGTTGCTGGACTGCAACCGATGCATGTGGCAACACTGCCGAAGCCTGCCAGACCATCGAAGTGAGCGACACCACGCCTCCGGTTGTGGTGTCAGGTGACGTGATTGTCCAAGTTTCCTGTGAGGACGCCGACATAATGATTCCATTTGTCATCACCGACAACTGCGACGACGCGTGTGAGATCTATGAGACCATCACCTTCGAGAACTACGAATTATCCGGTGGCTGCGCCGGGTACATCATCCGCCACTACTTGGTTGTGGATGATTGCGGCAACAGCACCGAGTTCGAACAAATCTTGCAGCTGTACGATGACCAGGCGCCTGTCTTCACTTCATTTCCCGAAGACATGATTGTGGATTGCGGCGCACCAATCGCTCCGGTTACCCCAGAGGTGATGGACAACTGTGACGACGATGTGAACTTGTCCATGACCGAGACGCTGGTTCCTGGCGACTGTCTGCAAGAGTACAGCGTGATCTACACCTGGACCGCGATCGACCACTGCGACAACATTGCGGTCATGAGCCAGACCATCACTGTGGTGGACGACCAAGCTCCTGTAGCCGAGTTCATCGCTGAGGATGTGACCATCGAGTGCGGTGACGCCGAGCCTGTAGTGGTGCCTGTCTTCACCGACAATTGCGATACAGAAGTGGAGATCGCCGCCATCTCAAGCATTGTACCGATGGACTGCGGCTACTTGATCGAGCGCGCATGGACCGGCACCGATGATTGTGGCAATAGCACTACAGTATCACAAGTGATTACCGTGGTAGACACCACCGCTCCTGTATTGGTGGGTGTTCCTGAGAACGTTACTGTGCCTTGCAACATGATTCCAGATGCACCTGAGGTATACGCTGTAGACAGCTGCAACGAAGGCACCGAATTGACCGTGGCCTTCGAGGAAACCGCTGATGGCAGTGGATGCGATTACACCATTACCCGTACCTGGACAGCCGATGACGGTTGTGGCAATGTTTCTGTTCTGACCCAAACCATCGTGGTGAGCGCGTGCATTTTCGGCTGTACCGATGAAACGGCCTGCAACTACAGCCCAGAGGCTACCTGCGACGACTTCAGTTGCGACTTCAGCAGCTGCCTGACTGCAGGTTGCTACGCCGACTTCAATCAAGACGGCAGCCGCAACGCGTCAGATCTGTTAATCTTGCTCGGCGTATGGGACTGCGTTGGTGATCTTGAGCAATGTCCGTGCGATCTGAACGGCGACCAACAGGTGAATACCGAAGACATGCTCGAACTGCTGGGCGTGTACGGCACCAATTGCGAGTAGAGTTAAACAACATAATTAGGCAAAAGCCGGTCCGATTGGCCGGCTTTTGCTGTTATAAGCAGTGCAGCGTTTGATTAAAGGGGAAGCCCCGCTGTTTCCAGCGGGTGTTTCTTTTTTGCCTTGGAACCGGCCGGGCGGGGGAGTACCTTGTGCGCAAAATTCCTCCTATGCGCATCTACTCTTGGAACGTAAACGGCCTGCGCGCCGCGGTCAAAAAAGACTTCAATGGCTCCGTGGAACAGTTCAACCCCGATGTGCTGGGTTTGCAAGAAACCAAGGCCCAAGAAGACCAAGTACTCGAGGCCTTGGCCGATTTGAAAGGCTATTACGTGTATGCCAATCACGCGGTTAAAAAAGGGTACAGTGGCACTGCCATCCTCTCCAAACAAGAACCTGTGCAGGTACACCGTGATATGGGCATTCAGGAGCACGATCAAGAAGGCCGCATCATCACCGCCGAATACGACAACCTGTATGTGACCAGCGTGTATGTGCCCAACTCCAAGAGCGGTTTGGTGCGGCTCGAGGAACGCCAGCGTTGGGACCGCGACTTTTGCGCCTACCTGAAGGACCTCGAAGTGCACAAGCCGGTAGTAGTCATGGGGGATTTTAATGTGGCGCACCAAGAGATTGACATTGCTCGCCCCAAATCCAACTACAACAAAACCCCGGGTTACACCCAGCAGGAAATTGACGGCATGACCCGCTTTTTGGAAGCCGGGTTTGTGGATACCTTCCGGAGCCGTCATCCCGATACGGTGAAGTACAGCTGGTGGAGCTTCCGCGGCGGCGCACGCGAGAAGAATGTGGGCTGGCGTTTGGATTACGTATTGGCCTCTCCGGTGCTCGATGCGCGCGTTGAAGAGGCGGTGATCCTCAACGACATCTTCGGGTCAGACCACTGCCCGGTAGGCATTCACCTAGCCTAAGTCCTTGGGCGCGGCATTGGCGATGCGCCAAGTGGCGTCCACGATTTCGTGCAAGTCTGAGGAAATCAAGATGAGCTGTGAGACTTTGATCAGGTCCATGAAGTAGTCCTTTTGCTGGTAGAAATCAGCACTGACCTCCATGTTCAACAGGTGGTAGTGCTCTTCTGCAGGGGTGACCAGCAGTAGCATATACATCTGGCTGTCGGCTTCGTAGCTGATGGTGAGCATCTCGCGTCCGGGACGGCCAAAAGATACTTCGAGGAAAATGGGGCAGGAGAGGAACTTCACGTCCCAATACTCCAAGTACCCCATGGTGAAGAAGGGGTAGAGCCATTGCTTGTATTCCAATCCCTTGGCTTGCAGGGCTTGCCGCAGGTCATCGGTTCGCTCTAGATAGGCGACTGCAGCGGTTTCGGAGGGTTTTTGAGCATCCAGTCTGACCCATCGCTTGTTGGCGTTGTAGTACTGGAATTGGCCCACCTCCAGTTTGTAGTCAAACGAGCGCGAAGGTTGTAGGACGTAGCCAGGGTAGAACCATTTGAGCCCTCGTTTTTGAGCAAATGCGATTTCGCAGAGCAGGGTGTATTTGCCCAGGCTGCTGCGGGCGTAGCTGTCTTTGTACACGCAAAGCAGCGAGGCCATGGATTCCTTGCCGAGGTCAAAAAAGCTCGCAGCCACCAATTCGTCGCCGTCAAACACGCACACTTCGTAGGTGTCAAACACCGTGGAAGCAAAGCCGCTGTTGAGGTAATCTGTAAGGCTGTGGTGGATGAAGCCCTTGAAACGGTGCTTGTGCTCTTGGTAGAGGGCCTCCTTGCTGTTGTCGATGCGTGCGCGGCGAATTTCTGTGCGGTAGCGCTTGCCGGCTCGCGTGAGGAGTTTGCGCTGGCTCTTGCTCGGGGAAAACGTGCGGATATCCAAGCGGATGTTGATCACCGATTGCACGTCGCCTTCCAAACAGAGCATGCCCATCTTGTACAACATCACAGACCCACGGAACCATCCTGAAGCCAGGTACTGGTCGTACCGACTGGGCGAAAGTTTGCGGGGGAAGTAGGTTTGTACAAGCATGCAAATGGTTTACAGCCAGCGCATTACAATATTCAACACTTTCTGGCGCCAACCCTTGTAGGGCGGGGCGACCAAGAAGTGGTAGTTCACCGGCAAGGTGCTTTTGTGCACCGAGCGCAAGTTCGTAAACGCTTCGAAACCCCACCAGCCGTGTGCCTTGCCAATGCCACTGGCGTTGACCCCACCAAAGGGCAGCTCGCGGTGACCAAAGGGGCCCACGGTCAGGTTGATGCCTGTGCTTCCTGCACGGGTGTGCTGTAGCATCTGGTTGATGAAGGCGCCCTTTTTACTGAAGACATAGAAGGCCAGCGGGCGGTCTCGTTCTTCAATGAATGCTAGCACTTCCTCTGGGGAGGTGTAACTGCGGATGGGCAGCACGGGCCCAAATATTTCGGTTTGCAGCGCAGGGCTTGAGGGGTCAGCGTCCACAACCAGTGTGGGAGGAACATGTGAGCCCTTGCTGGCCACCCCGGGTGCAAAGTCCTGCATGGTTGCTGCGTGCTTTTCGTCCACTACGTTGCCGTAGTCCGGGTTGGAGGCGGGGTCCGTTCCGTAGTATGCGGCCACAGTTTCGTGCATGGCTTTCACGAAGGCGTCCTTGACGGATGCTTCGACCAACACATAATCAGGGGCCACACAGGTTTGACCTGCATTGAAGAAGCGGCCCCAAGTGATGCGCTGGGCGGCTCGCTTGATGTTGGCCGAGGCATCCACTATGGCGGGTGATTTTCCGCCCAATTCCAAGGTCACTGAGCTCAGGTGTTCAGCGGCAGCCGCCATCACGATTTTGCCCACTTGGGGCGACCCGGTGAAAAAGATGTGGTGGAACGGCAGACGCAGCAAGTCTTGGCTTTCAGGGACGGCGCCGCCAATAACGGTGACCTCCTCAGGAGGGAAGAGCTCAGAGACCATACGGGCGAGCAGATCCGTGGTGTGCGGGGTACGTTCCGAGGGTTTGAGGATGACGCAGTTGCCTGCGGCGATGGCGCTGACCAACGGCCCCACAGCCAGGTTCCAAGGAAAATTCCAGGGCGCCATGATCAGACACACGCCTTTGGATTCGCGGCGCACCCAAGCTTTGGTACCGAACATGGCCAGCGGTGTTTTGACCGGCTCGTCGCGCATCCAGCGGTGGAGTTCGCGGCGGGCGTGGCGGGCTTCGCTCAGAGCCATGTAGGTGTCCGAGAAGTCGGTTTCAAACCCGGGCTTGGCAAAGTCGTTGTGGAGGGCCTGTCGGATGTCGGTCTTGTGCTCCAGCATCCAATGTTCAAGGGCTTTGAGCTTGGCTTTACGAACGCGCGCAGAGGAGTTGCCAACAGTCTTGTAATGCCCCATTTGCAGGTCAAACGCGGCCTGAATAGCTGCGGCTTGGGGGGATTTTAAGGCGTGCCGTGTACTGGTCATGATGAATCGGGGACGGCAAGGTACGACGCCTGAGGCAGTCGGGCATCCTCGGTCTGCAGTAAATTGCACGTTAGGGAAACGTAACGCGGACATGGAAAATCCTATATTCGACCTGCAAGGAATGAAAGCCCTCTACACGTACATATGCGCATGCACGTTGGGCACGCTGCTGGCGTGTTCGACCCTGCAAGGACAGGTGGTCATCAATGAAGTGATGGCCGCTAACCAGTCCACCGTCATGGATGATTTTTCGGAATTCGACGATTGGATCGAGTTCTACTATCCCGTGGGATCGTCACCAGTCCTGTTCAATTTGGCAGGCTGCTACCTCACCGATAACCGCAACTGGCTCACCAAATGGCAGATTCCCGATACCGATTTGGGCAACACGACCATTGTGGCAGGCAATCATTTGCTGTTCTGGATTGACGACGACCCCGAACAAGGCGAGGCGTTTCACGCGCCGTTTAAGTTGAGCGCAGATGGAGAGAAGCTCTACTTGGTGGAGCCCGACGGCGAAACCATTATGGACAGCCTCTGGTTCGGCGATATGGCTCCTGATGTTTCCCTGGGCCGGGTGTGCGATGGCTGTGAGGATTGGCAGTACTTTTCGGTGGCTACCCCTGATGCGCCCAATGAAGTGCTGACTCCAGCGCCTCATACCCTTTTCATCAACGAAGTGATGCCCACCAACACCGGCTACTTTGACGACGAAGAAGATGAATTTGAACCGTGGCTTGAGCTCTACAATCCGTCCCTGTTCAACATCAGCCTCGGAGACTTCACCATTGAAGTAGTAGAGACAGGAGAGGTGTTTACCTTCCTCAACGACGACCCTGCAGACACCTACGTGGCCGACGGTGGGCACTACCTGCTCTGGTGCGATGGAGAAACTGAAGAAGGCCATGATCACGCGACCCTGAGCTTGCCTTCAGAGGGAGCTTCGCTGGTGTTGCGCCGCAGCGACGGGTCGGTGGCCGATACTTACATCTACCCAGGCTTGGCCGACGGTGAGAGCTACGGACGTCAGTCCAGCGGTGACGACTTGAGTGTGGTATTCACACAACCCACTCCGCGCACTTGGAACGACTTGCTGTTCATCACCCCTGAAGAACTCTACATCAACGAGTGGATGCCCGACAACGAAACCGATACGGCCGATGTGGGCGGCGGGCACCCGGATTGGTTTGAGATTTACAACCCAAACCCGTACCCGGTAGATTTGGCGGGCTACTACATCTCTGACAAACACGAGAATCCCACCAAGTGGATGGTGCCATTGGACAACGACAGTACCGTCGTTGACGCGTGGAGCTGGAAGTTTTTCTGGGCCGATGAAGACGGACTTCAAGGCTGGAACCACACCAGCTTCAAGCTGAAGGACAGCGGAGAGGAACTGGGGATTTATAGCCCCGATGGCTTTACCGCTGCCGACGAGGTGGCTTGGAACACCATCACCATTCCCAACGACGTGTCCATGGGCCGTGAAACCGACGGCGCAGAAACCTTTGTTTGGTTCGCGGGAACCACCCCGGAGTATTCCAACAACGGACAACCCACCAACATCGAACTGCTCGATGAAGGCGACCTGCTGCAGGCCCATCCCAATCCGGTTTCCAGCGTGCTCCACTTGAGTGAGAAAGTGTTTGGAACCGTGCTTACCGTGGACGGCAAATGGGTGCTGGACGTGGTGGAAGCCGACCGGATCGACGTACGCGGTTGGACCGCAGGCTGGTACGTGCTGCGCACAACCTCAGGCATGGCGGTACGGTTTGCCGTGCAATAGCCCGCAACCCGAAAGGATTTTCAAGAAAAAAGGTGTACTTTTGCGGCCCTCGAAACAGCCAGGGGGCGGCACCTGGCAAGTGAAATCCCCTCTCACGAAAGGCCGCCAGTGAGATACAAGTCCTTAAAGCCTCATGGCTGAAGAGAACAACAAACCGGCTGAAAACGCCGAAGAGCAGCCCGCAGTAGAAAACACTGCCTCCGAAGCTGCAACTCCCGAAACCAACGATAC
>JBMYJR010000081.1:0-7469 GCA_049594615.1 Flavobacteriales bacterium | reverse complement strand
ACTTCCACTACCCGCGTACACGCGGGTATAAACGTTTATAAACGCTTCCCACCCGACTACCTCCCCGCCCCTCGGCGTTCTTCGCCGCATGCAAAACACCCTTCCCCTTCTGACCAAGACCTACGCCGCGGCGGTGTTTGGCGTGCAGGCCACGACCATTACGTTGGAGTTTCACATCCACCGCGGGATTCACTTTTCACTCGTGGGGTTGCCCGACAGCGCGGTGCGCGAGAGCCAGCAGCGGGTCAAAGCGGCCATGGAGACCTCGGGGTTTGCCTGGCCGGGCAAGCACATCACGGTCAACATGGCGCCGGCGGACATCCGCAAAGAGGGATCGGCGTTTGACCTGCCGATTGCGCTGGGGATTTTGGGGGCGACCGACCAGATTCCGGCCGATCCGTTGGGCGAGGCCATGGTGATAGGCGAGTTGGCCTTGGACGGAGAGCTGCGGCCGGTGAAAGGCGCCCTGCCCGTGGCCTTGCAAGCGCGGAAGGAAGGGTACAAGCGGCTGGTGCTGCCTGCGGTGAACGCACATGAAGCGGCCATGGTGGAAGGGTTGGAGGTGTATGGATGCGAAACCCTCTCCGAAGTGGTGGAGGTGTTGAAGGAGCAGCCCGAACGGTTCCGGGTGCACCCACGCCCGTTTGGGCAGGAAACCGAAAACGGCAAACACCTGGTGGACTTCCAGGACGTGAAGGGGCAGGAAACCGTGAAGCGCGCCTTTGAGATTGCTGCCGCAGGTGGGCACAACCTCATCCTCATTGGCCCTCCGGGAGCAGGCAAGACCATGCTTGCCAAGCGGCTGGCCACCATCCTGCCACCCCTTACCTTGGAGGAGGCACTTGAAACCACCAAAATCCACTCAGTCGCCGGACGGTTGAAGCAGGGCGAGGCCGTGCTGGAAACCCGCCCCTTCCGCGCCCCGCACCACACGATTTCAGACGTCGCTTTGGTGGGCGGCGGCGGCAACCCGCAACCCGGTGAAATCTCCCTCGCCCATCACGGTGTGCTCTTCCTGGACGAATTGCCGGAATTCAAACGCACCGTGCTCGAGGTCATGCGCCAACCCTTGGAAGAGCGTGTGGTGACCATCTCTCGCGCCCGGGTGTCGGTGGACTTTCCGGCGGCGTTCCAGCTGGTGGCCAGCATGAATCCGTGCCCCTGCGGCTTCTACAACCACCCCACGCGCGAATGCACCTGTGGTGGCCCGGTGGTGCAGCGCTACCTCAACAAGGTATCCGGCCCCCTGCTGGACCGCATCGACCTACACGTGGAAGTCACCCCCGTCAGCTACGACGCCCTTTCCGACGCACGCCAAGGCGAATCCAGCGCCACCGTGCGCCAACGCGTGGTCCTCGCCCGCAACCGCCAGCGCGAACGCTTCAAGGACCGCATGCACCTGCACTGCAACGCCCACATGGACGCCGCCAGCCTCAAACACATCTGCGCCTTGGATGCCCCTAGCGAAAAACTGCTGCGCACCGCCATGCAAAAGCTCGACCTCAGCGCCCGCGCCTACGACCGCATCCTCAAAGTAGCCCGCACCATTGCCGACCTACGCGGGGCGAACGAAATTGGGAGTGGGGATTTGGCGGAGGCGATACAGTACCGGTCGTTGGATCGGGAGTCGTGGGCCGGATGAGCCGGAGTTCAACGTGTACACTTTTCACTCCGCTCACCCCATGTGCTGCTCAATACCATCAATCAGCGCATGAATCACCTTGATGTGGATCTCCTGAATCCGATCCGCATACCCACTCCAAGGCGCGCGAATTTCGACATCGCAGAGGGGAGCGAGTTGGCCACCGTCTTTACCGGTGAGCCCGATCACGTGCATGCCCTTGGCCTTGGCGGCCTCGGCAGCGAGCAGGACGTTGGGGGAATTGCCTGAGGTGGAGATGGCGAGCAGGACATCGCCTTTGCGGCCAACGCCTTCTACATAGCGGGAAAAGACGTGGTCAAAGCCGTAGTCGTTGCCTACGCAAGCCAGATGCGAGGGGTCGGCGATGGCAATGGCGCCGATGGCCGGGCGGTTGTCGCGGTAGCGTCCGGTAAGTTCTTCGGCAAAGTGCATGGCGTCACACATGGAGCCGCCGTTGCCGCATGAGAGCACCTTGCCCTCGGATTGAAAGCGTTGGACCAGCAGCTGTACAGCGCGGTCAATGGCCTCAAAATTGGCGGGGTTGGCCAAGAAGTCGGTAAGCACCTGGTGGGCTTCGGTAAAGTGTTGACGGATGCGATCGGACATGGGCCGAAGTTCTGCAAAAAATCGGGCCGGACCCCCACATCGAGTTCCCCCACCCAAAATTCCCCTCCAAACTCCAGCCGGATCACTTGGTAACCTGCACCCACAGCCGGATGAGTGGATACATGTTGCAAACGAACTAACCTTGTGATATCCGGTTATCTTTGAGCGCCTTGCTCGTAATGAAGACCATGAGAAACCTGCTAACCGTGCTCTTTGTGGCTGCCGTCTGTTTGGCCTCCGCACAGACCACCACCTTTCCGGTGAACGGCACCGTGGACAAACACACCACGTATACCGCCTTCACCAACGCCACGGTCCAAGTGGACCCCTCCACCCAGATTCAAAACGCCACCCTGCTGGTGAAAAACGGCCGCGTCGTCGCCGTGGGCACCGAAGTGGAACTCCCCGAAAACACCTACACCTACGATTTGGAAGGGCTGCACATCTACCCCTCCTTCATCGACTTGCATTCCCAGTACGGCCTGCCGCGCATGGAACGCAAGCCATGGGAGCCGTATCCGCAGTACGAGTCCAACACCAAAGGCGCCTACGGCTGGAACCAAGCTGTCAAACCTGAAACCGACGCCGCCGCCATCTGGACCGTCGATGAAAAGAAGGCCAAAGGCATGCTGCAAGCCGGCGTGGGCGTGGTGCTCACCCACCAGCAAGACGGCATCTTCCGCGGGACGGGCGCTGTGGTCATGCTGGGCTCCGACGAAAACACGAGCCTGATTCAACCCGGGGCCACCACCCACGCGTCGTTCTCCAAAGGCACCTCGCGCCAGAGCTACCCTGGATCACTGATGGGCAGCATTGCGCTGCTGCGCCAGACTTACATGGACGCCGACTGGTACGCCACTGCCGAGGACCGCAGCGAAGCCAACCTCTCGCTGGACGCCTTACTGGAACAAATGGAACTGCCTGCGTTCTTTGAAGTGGGCAGCGCCATGGACGCCCTGCGCGCCGACAAGGTGGGCGACGAGGCCGGCATCCAGTACATCTTCAAAGGCAGCGGCGACGAGTACAAGCGCCTGGCCGAAATCCAAGCCACCGAGGCCGCCTTCGTGCTGCCCCTGGACTTCCCCAAGGCTTACGACGTGAGCGATCCGTTCAATGCACGTATGGTATCGCTCGCGGACATGAAGCATTGGGAGCAAGCCCCGACCAACCCCGCTCGCTTGGCCGATGCCGGGGTGACCTTTGCCCTAACCATGGACGGGCTGGGTCGCAAGCAATTTTACGCCAACCTGCGCAAAGCCATGGAATACGGTTTTACCCGCGAGCAAGCCTTGGCCGCACTCACCACCACCCCGGCCGCGCTCATCCAACAAGAGGCGCAACTGGGCAAGCTCGAAGCCGGGTACCGCGCCAACTTTGTGATTGCCTCCGGCGATATTTTTGGCGAGAAGACCGTCATCCACGAACACTGGGTGGCCGGCGAACGCCACGCCTTCAACGCCTGGAATACCCTGGACCTGAGCGGCACCTACGACCTTTCGATCGGCGATGTGACCTACAGCATGGAGGTCAAGGGCAACCCAGGCAAGCACAAAGCTTCCTTTGAAGTCATTGGCGAGAAAAAAGACGAAGACGGCAACATGGTAGCCGACACCTCCACTGTAGAGGTCAAGCTGATGCAGGAAGACCGGCTGGTGACCCTGTCCTTTGATCCCGACGACACGCACCACCAAGGCATCCTGCGCCTGAGCGGAAATGTGCATTCAAAAAGCCGCATCTGGGACGGCAAGGGCCAACTGCCCAACGGCACCTGGACCGACTGGGTCGCCATACGCGCAGCCCGTGGAGAGCAGTCCAACGACAGCATGGCCAGCGACTCCACCGCCGCCAAGCCTTGGGGCGATTTGATCTATCCGCTGATGGCCTACGGCCGCCCCTCCATCCCCGAGCAACAAACCCTGCTCATTGAAGACGCCACCATCTGGACCTGCGAAGAAGAAGGCAAGATTGCCAACGGCCAAGTACTGATCCACGACGGCAAAATTGTGGCCGTGGGCAAGGACCTGCGTTGGGCCGAGCTGCTGCCCAAAGGCACTGGCGAGCCCACCCGCATGAACGCCCGCGGCAAGCACGTGACCCCCGGGGTGATTGACGAACATAGCCACATTGCCCTGCGCAGCGTGAACGAAGGCGCCCAAGCCTCCTCGGCCGAAGTGCGCGAAGGCGACGTGATCGACGCCGAAGACATCAACATCTACCGCCAACTGGCCGGTGGGGTAACCGCCGCCCAACTCCTGCACGGTTCGGCCAACCCGATTGGCGGACAGAGCGCACTGATCAAAATGCGCTGGGGAATGACACCTGAGGAAATGAAAATCGAGGACGCCCCCGGCTTCATCAAATTCGCCTTGGGCGAGAACGTGAAGCAAGCCAACTGGGGCGACTTCCAAACCGTGCGCTTCCCCCAAACCCGCATGGGTGTGGAACAGGTCTACTACGACCACTTCATTCGCGCGCGCGAGTACAACCACGAATGGAGCAAGTACGAGCAAGCCGTGGCCAAACTCAGTCGCCGCGACATTCGTAACGGGAACCTGCCGCTGCCCCCCCGCCGCGACTTGGAGCTGGAGTGCCTGTATGAGATCTTGGATTCTGAGCGCTTTGTTTCATGCCACAGCTACCAGCAGGGCGAGATCAACATGCTCATGCACGTGGCCGACAGCATGGGCTTCACCCTCAACACCTTCACCCACATTTTGGAAGGCTACAAGGTGGCCGACAAGATGGCTGCGCACGGCGCCGGAGGCTCTTCCTTCAGCGACTGGTGGGCGTACAAGTACGAGGTGAAAGACGCCATCCCTTACAACGGGGCGCTCATGTGGGAGCAGGGCGTGGTCACCGCCTTCAACTCCGACGACCGCGAGATGGCCCGTCGCCTCAACCAAGAAGCGGGCAAGGCGGTCAAGTACGGCGGAGTTCCTGAAGAAGAAGCCCTGAAGTTTGTGACCCTCAACCCGGCCATCCTCCTGCACCTGGACGACCGCATGGGTTCACTCGCCCCGGGCAAAGACGCCGACCTGGTGATCTGGAGCGACCACCCCTTGAGCATCTACGCCCAAGCCGAACACACCTTTGTGGATGGCCGCATGTACTACAGCCAGGAGGACGACGCCATTTTGCGCACCTACATCCAGGCTGAACGCGCCCGCCTGACCCAACTCATGCTGGGCGCCAAGCAACGCGGGGAGCCGACGCAAATCCCCGTGTACAAAACCGACCGCCACTTCCACTGCGATACCATGGACCGATGAAAAAGACGCTTGCACTCCTCCTGATCTTGGGCGCTGCCTTTGCACTCACTGCGCAGCTCACTCCCGCCCCGCCTCAATCGGAATCCGTCCTGATTCTGGGTGCCACCGCGCACCTGGGCACCGGCAGCAAAATCGCAGGCGCAGCCGTGGGCATCACTGGCGGCAAAATCACCCTGATCACCTCCGAGTCCAACGCCAAGCGCGGCGAGTGGGACCGCGTGATCGACGCCAAAGGCAAACACGTATACCCGGGCTTTATCGCCCCCAACTCCACCCTGGGCCTGCAAGAAATTGGTGCGGTACGCGCCACCCGAGACCAGTACGAAGTGGGCACCTTCAAGCCCAACGTGCGCGCGTTGATTGCCTTCAACACCGACTCTGAAATCACACCCACGGTGCGCTCCAACGGGGTGCTGATGGGCCAAATCACCCCGCGTGGAGGTGTGATCTCGGGCTCATCCTCGGTCATGCACTTTGACGGTTGGAACTGGGAAGACGCGGTCATCCGCGCCGACGATGGCATCCACCTGAACTGGCCGCGCATGTACCACATCCACAGCGACGGTGAGAAGAACACCATTGCCAAACGCAAGACCTACGACCAGCAAAAACGCGAGATCGAAGACTTTTTTGGACGCGCGCAAGCCTACGGCAAAACCACCCCCACCGAGACCGACGTCAAAATGGAGGCCATGCAAGGCCTGTTTGACGGTTCGGCCACGCTGTACGTGCACGCGCAAGACGCCAAGCAAATCAGCGAGGCAGTGCACTTCAAAAAGGCCTGGGGCATCACCAACATGGCCATTGTGGGCGGCTACGACAGCCACCTGGTGGCCGACCTGCTGCGCGACAACAACGTGGCCGTGATGGTACGCCGCGTGCACCAAGTGCCCCGCTACGAAGAGGACGATGTGGACCTGCCCTTCAAACTCCCCAAGCTGCTCTCGGACGAAGGCGTGACCTTCTGCTTGGAGAACTCGGGCGACATGGAGCAAATGGGCACCCGCAACCTGCCGTTCTACGCCGGCACGGCCAAGGCCTACGGACTCACCTACGAGCAAGCGGTGCAGTCCATCACCCTCAGCCCAGCAAAAATCCTCGGCATTGATGCCATGTACGGGTCACTGGAGATTGGCAAGAGCGCCACGCTGTTCATCTCTGATGGCGACGCGCTGGACATGATGACCAACAACGTGACCACCGCCTTCATCGACGGGCGGGAGATCGACCTGGACAACCACCAGAAGGAACTCTACCGCAAGTACAAAGCCAAGTACGACGCACAAAAAGCCACCAAGCAATAAGACAAAAGGCCGCTCCAACTGGAGCGGCCTTTTTGTTCAGACACCGTCGCCAAACTGCTAGCGCCCAAGGGCCAGCAGCATGTTCTTGGGATAGCGTAGCGCGTACTTGAAGGTCAAGCGCTCGCTTTTGCCGGGTTTGACTGTCAACTCCCAGGACAGCCGGCCGGTGAGTTCGTCTTCGTGTGCGCCGTCGAGCGACACGCGTTCCACTTCAATGTCTTCGTTGTGGGTGAGCGGCAACTGGTCGTCCACCACGATGGCAATGGCCTCCTTTTTTGCATTGCGTACGGTGATCTCAAACTCGCGCACGTCTTTGCGTTTGCTGCCAATGAAGCTGGCGCTGCTCTTTTGGTTCAAGCGCTTGCGCTCCACTACAATGTTGGGATCTGGGCCGAGGCTCAGGCTCAGGGTATCGCTCAACTGGCCCATGTCCAGCTGGTTCTGCCCCACGTAGGTGTCCTCGAAGTAGATGTTCATCTGCCCGGTGAGCAGGTCGTACTCCTGCCAGTCGGTCAAACGCGCGGTCAAGAAGGCCGTGGGGTCCAGCTTGGGGGTCACCGCATAGAGGTACTCGGCGTCCAAGTCCAGCTCGCGGATGGTCACCGCATACTGGCGCCCGTCTGAAGGAATGTCGTAGCTGGTGTCAAT
>JBMYJR010000080.1:0-7559 GCA_049594615.1 Flavobacteriales bacterium | reverse complement strand
GTACCGCACCATGGAGCTGCCCACACTCATCAATCCGTTTGAAGACCTGTTGGGTCAGGCTGGAACCCAAGCCCGCGCGCACTACATGGAGCAGCAGTTGGGACTGCTGTACCCCGCTTACGAGCAAGCAGCCCACGTGCAAAAAATCATGCGCTGGAAAGGGGCACAAGCCCGTTTGCCGTACGTGCTGGTGATTGAGTAATGGACATTTTCTCCCATACCGTCAGCGGGTTGGCCGCCGCAGCAGCGTTGTTGCCTGTGGTCAAGCCCAAACCGGCGCAAGTGCCGTTGGTGCTGCTCACCGGTGCGCTGGCGGGTGCCTTGCCGGACGTTGACGCCATTGCCATGTGGGGCGGGTACGACGCCACCATTGGCAAGTGGTTTTCTATCCCTTACTCGGGGCGGGACATTTACTTCAATCAGCTCTGGTATTCGCACCACGGGGTGACCCACTCCTTGTTGGGGCTGGGGTTCTTTACCGGGGTGTTTCTGCTCATCATGCGGGCCTGTTTGCCTGGGCACAAACGCAAGTGGAATTGGACCTATGCCGGACCGTTTGCCCTGGCGTATTTCATGCACATCCTCGAGGACATGCCCACCCCGGGCAGCGTGTGGGAAGGCGTGATGCTGTTTTGCCCCATCGACCATTGGGTGGGCGGCACCGGGCACATCTGGTGGTGGCACAACTACGACCTATTTCTGCTGTTCTTGGGGAGCTTTGTGATCAACGTACTGGTGTTCTGTGTTGGGCGCTGGGTAACGGTGCTCAACAAGGCCAAAGTGACGCTGTATGTGTACGGTGTGATGCTCGCGCTGTGTGCAGTGCAAATCGCCCGCCGCGACTACGACTACGATTACGTCGATTACACCGAGAACGACTACGACGCCAAGGACGAGGAGGCCATCCGCTTCCAACGCGAGGTCTTGGGCGACGAGCTGACTGACTATATGCTTGAGATCAACCGGGCATTGCCCCTTCCGTTCTGACATGGCCAATCCCAAACAGCAACTCGAAGCGCTTGGGCGCATGGATGTGGACGCCTTTCACCAGTCCGACAAACTGCCGCTGGTCTTGGTGCTGGACAACATCCGCTCGGGGTTGAACGTGGGCAGCTTGTTTCGCACCTCCGACGCGTATCGCGTGCAGGAAATTCGCTTGTGTGGCATCACTGCACAACCGCCCCAGAAGGACATCAAAAAAACCGCGTTGGGTGCCACCGATTCGGTCGCCTGGTCCTATTGGGAAACCACGGCAGCCGCGCTGGATGACCTGCGTGCAAACGGGTACCGCGTAGCGGCCATCGAACAGGCAGCGCACACCCACATGCTGGACGCCTTTCACCCTGGAAATGCACCGTGGGCTGTGGTCTTGGGCAACGAAGTCCGTGGGGTAGACCAAGCCATCGTAGACAGTGCCGATGCCGTGCTGGAACTGCCTCAGTTTGGCACTAAACACTCGCTCAATGTGAGTGTTTGCGGGGGCATTGTGGTGTGGGAATGGTGGCGCAAATGCCGGCCGTTCGGATGATCGGTTTAGATCGGTTATTTTTGAGAGCGCTGATGAAGTATTCGTTGACCATTCTACTCTTGCTTGCAACCATTGTGCTGCAGGCCCAATTCTTCAACAAGGTGAACTGGGAGGACAACCGTCACCAGTTGGAGGTGGGCTCGGGCACGTCCAACTTTTTGGGCGACCTCGGGGGCAAGGATGCCCGAGGTACCAACGACCTGCAAGATTTGGAACCCAGCGAATACAACTTCGGAGCATTCATTGGCTACAAGTACACCATCTTTCCCAAGTTCTACGGCCGCGTCAACTTCACCTACGCTCGCGTATCGGGGTCGGACGAGTTGACTGCAGAGGCCTTCCGCCGCAACCGCAACTTGCACTTTCGCAGTAACATTTGGGAGCTTTCGATGTTGGCCGAGTACGAGATTCCGATCAACTTCCGCAAAGGCCACATTCACGACCTTCGCGGAGTCAAAGGATGGAAGAACGGGGGCAGCAGCTTGTTTGTGTTTGTGGGTATCGGTGCCTTCCATTTCAACCCACAAGCCCAGCTGGACGGTACCTGGTACTATTTGCATCCGCTGCGTACCGAAGGGCAAGGCCTTCCCGATGGTCCCGAAGAGTATCGCCGAGTCGCACTCTCGGTGCCTTTTGGAGGCTCGTTCACCAAGCGTCTGAGCCCGCAGTTCTCGCTTGGGTTTGAATTGTCGTACCGCTTCACCTCCACCGATTACATCGACGACGTGAGCACCGAATACTACAATCCGTATGACATCGCCCTGTTCAACGATGAGAATCCAGAGGTGGCCGCTTACTTCTCCAACCCAGCCTTGGGTGTAGCAGAAGAGGGTCAACCCAATTACGTGACCGCTCCCGGACAACAACGCGGGGACCCTGAGAACGATGACGGCTGGATGATCTTTACGGTCAAAGGCCAATACCTGCTCGGCAATGGATACCGATCGCCGCGCAGCCAGTTCCGCCGCTACCGAGCCAAGCCCTTAAAGCGTCGCAAGTAAGCGCCGGTTTTCCTCGGGATGTGATTGGCATCCCTGTTCCTTTCCATGGTACTGCCAGACCAATCCCTGCAGGTGATCTGCGGCTCAGTCTTGCTGTGCATAGGCTTCGTTTTGGTCCGTTTAAGACACGTGCAGCCTCTGGTAAGCATTGTCTTAAAGCAATGGCCCGTATCGCGGCTGGCAACGCACGCATGGAGGTGGTTGCATTTCGGAAAGGAGAGGTACTTGCCAAAAATGGGCCACAAAAAAAGCGCGCCACGAGGGCGCGCTTTTCAATTCGTTGAAATCCGCTTAGAAGTTGAACTGGTCTTTGAAGTCTACAAACTCCAGGTCATTCATGGCTTTCTCGCCCAGTGAGGCGTCGGCGGCCACGGCCTTCTGCAGGTTGCTCAGCACCGATGCACCTGAGTTGCCACGCGCTGCGACGATTGCACGCAGGTAGTAAGCCATCGCGCTTTCGTCACCGCTGTTGTCAAGGGCTGCAGTGGCACCGGAGTTGTCGCCGTTGAGGCATTTCACCAATGCTACGTTGAAGGTATTGTAGCTGCCCATGTTGCCAATGGCGGCTTCGTAGTCGCCGTTTTGGATTTGGACAAGGGCTTTGTTGTAGTTCACTTCGTTGCCCGCGCCACCTGCTTGGTTGAGGTAGTCCATGGCAGCTTCACGGTCCATTGGACGCGTTACGCAGGCCATGTTGTTGGCCACTTCAGCGGCTTGTTGGATGGCCCAGGCTTTCTCGAATGAGGCTTTCGCTTCGTCTTTCTTGTTCATCATGTACAAGCAGTAGCCTACGTTGTTGATGCCACGGTAGTCGGTAGGGTAGAGGCGCTCGGCTTCTTTGTAAGCAGCGAGTTTGTCGTCCAAACCGTCAAACAGGGTGGCGGCAAACAAGATTTCCTCAACAGTGAGGATGTCGGCATTGGCTTTTACCAAGGTCATCAGCTCCTCGTCGGTGTAGCCCTCTACGTCGTAGTCGATCACAATCTTCGAGCGGCGCAGTTCAGGGAGGATGTTTTTCTCGATCTCCTTGTAGGTAGCCGCGATGTTGCGGATTTCCTCTTCGCGCTTGGCGTCGTCCTTGTACATCTCCAGTACGCGGATGATCAGGTTTTTATCCTCGATGTCTGAGGCCTCCATCAGCGCCTTGAAGCCTTCCCAGTCCTCACCCTTGGGGTTGTTCTGGATGAAGGACACCAGGTCCAGCTCGATGTCGTTTTTCTTCACGGCTTTCTCGAGTACAGGACGGGCAGTCTCTGCACGGTCAGAAGCGAGCGGGGTGTTCAGCTCTTCGGTACCTTCTGGCGAAGCATAGGAGTTTACGGTAGCACCTTTGAGCACCAAGCTGTCTGACGCGGCCACTTCGGCAATGAAATCTTGCATGGCCTTCACGTCCTCGTCGCGCAGCTCTTTGCTGTTGAGGCGTGAGCTGTTGTAAGCGTAGTTCACGGTCGCCTCTTTCTGGTAAGAGAGTACACGTTGGAAGTTGTCGGTCGACATGATGGGCATGTCGTCGTCGGTCATCAGGTACGGGGTGGTGCGCACACCTTGGCCAATCACAAGCGGCTCAAACTCAGCAGACTTGTTGCCTTTGGTGCCTTTGATGCGCAGCTCGAGGGTGGCGTTGTTGGCCATGGCCTCTTCGAAGTCGATCTCGTCGGTGTATGAGAACGATTTGCCGGTGTCGAAAGGAATGACCTCGTAGTTCCCAGCGGCGTCTTCACCTTGGTAGCCTTGCAGCTTGAAAGGGGTTTCCTGGCCGTTGTGAACGAGTACAGGGGTTACCTCGCCGACCACTTTTTTGTGGAAGTACTTCTCCGGGAATTTACCGGTGATGTTGAGTTCAACTTTGTCGCCTCGCACGATGAGTGGGGAAGGAGACATTTCAGCACCCAGTTCTTCCTGGTACTTCTCCATTTTTTGCAGCGCACACCCGCTGGCCAGTCCGGCAACAGCAATGGCAAGTGCAGCACGCATTACAACGGTACGCTTCATTGGTTGTGTTTTCATGAATGCAATAGGGCGCTTTCAGCGCGGATTTCGCTGCAAAGCTATAATTCCTTTCGGAAGGGGACGGTACGCCAACCGCGTATTTCCAAAAGAATGAATGTGGATATCAAGGGGAGTGGCCGAGTGACTTACTTCTTGACCACGCCCATGTTCTCAAACTTCTTGATGCGCGCGGCGATACGTGTGTCAGCATCCATGGGCATCAGACGCTTCAAATGCTTCTGAATTTCCTTAGACACAGATTCAAAAACCCCAGCGTGGTCGCGGTGTGCGCCGCCCATGGGCTCTTTGATGATGCCGTCGATCAATTTGTTTTTGAGCATGTCTTCGGCGGTGAGCTTGAGCGCTTCGGCTGCTTCTACTTTGTGGTCCCAGTTGCGCCAGAGGATACTCGAGCATGATTCGGGGCTGATCACCGAGTACCAGGTATTTTCCAGCATGAGTACGCGGTCGCCCACGCCAATGCCGAGTGCACCACCAGAGGCGCCCTCACCGATGATCACGCAGATTACCGGTACTGTGAGTTGCACCATTTCGTACAGGTTGCGGGCGATGGCTTCGCCTTGGCCGCGTTCCTCTGCCTCGAGGCCTGGGAAGGCTCCCGGGGTATCGATGAAGGTCACGATGGGCTTGCCAAACTTCTCGGCGAGCTTCATCAGACGCAGGGCTTTGCGGTAGCCTTCTGGGTTGGCCATGCCAAAATTGCGGAACTGGCGCATTTTGGTATTCACGCCTTTTTGCTGGCCAATGAACATCACAGACTGGTCGCCCAGCATGCCAAAGCCACCTACCATGGCCTTGTCGTCGGCAACGTTGCGGTCGCCGTGGAGTTCGATGAAATCCCCGCCAGTGATGGCCTCGATGTAGCTTAGGGTGTACGGACGCTCCGGATGGCGCGACAACTGTACCCGCTGCCAAGGGGTAAGGTTGGCAAAGATCTCTTCGGTTGTTTCCTTGATTTTTTTCTTGAGCTCGCGTTCGGTTTTGGTGATGTCTACTTGAGACTGCTCACCAATTTCCTTGGCTTTTTCAAGCTGTTCTTCCAGCTCCTGAATGGGCTCTTCAAAATCCAAATACGTTGGCATACGTCAGCGTTTTGCGTAAAGCAAAGAAAGGCATTCCATGGAATTTTAGCCCTGCTCGCGCAGAAAGGCTACCAGTGCGGATACGGCTTTGCCGCGGTGACTCAATACGTTCTTTTCTGAGGTGGTCATTTGGGCAAAAGTGCGGTCGTGTCCGTCGGGCTTGAAAATGGGGTCGTAGCCAAATCCTTGGTCGCCTGTGCGATCGGGAATGATGGTGCCGGTGGCCACCCCGTCAAACTGGTGCCTCTCGCCGTCCAGCAACAAGCAAATCGAGGTGCGAAAGCGGGCGCTGCGGTCTGTCTTGTCTGCCAAACCTGCCAGCACTTTGTCCATGTTGGCTTCCGGGTCTTTGGAGGCGCCGGCATAGCGGGCGCTCAAAACGCCAGGTTCACCGCCAAGTGCGGAGACCTCCAGGCCAGTGTCGTCCGCAAAACAATCCAAATTGTAATGCTCGCGTACATAGTTGGCCTTCAAAAAGGCGTTGCCTTCGAGGGTGTCTGCGGTTTCTGGAATGTCCACATCGCAGCCGATCTCAACGAGGGTTTTGATCTCGAATTCGGTGCCGAGTTGGTTGCGGACTTCGGCCACCTTGTTGGGGTTGTTGGTGGCAAATACCAAGGTCTTCATCAGAACGTTTGGCGTTTGATTTTGCCGGTTTCCGTACGGGAAAATTCCGGCAGGTATTCAATGGATTTGGGCACTTCAAACGGCGAGAGCAGATCCCGCATGTCTTCGTAGAGCTCATCGTGGCGGGCAGAAGACAGCGGTTCGCCTTCTACCACCAACACCACGTTCTCGCCAAAGGAGTCATCGGCGCGGCTTGAAATGTAAAAACGGCGGTCGAAGAACGTGCTGATCACCGCTTCGATTTTTTCCGGATAGACCTTGACTCCGGCGCTGTTGATGGTGCTGTCGGTGCGGCCAATCCAGTTGAACTTGCCAAACTCCACCATCTCTACCCGGTCGTTGGTGATGATGACGTTGCCCACCAAGTGGTCAAAGTTGATGGTGAGGCAGTTGCGGTTGTCTAGCCCAAAAACATAGCCGGGCAACGCTTCAAAGTGGTCGGTTTGGGTAGGGCCGTTGAGGCGTTGCACCGCCACGTGGGTGCAGGTTTCGGTCATGCCGTAGGTGGCGTAGCAGGCCGTGAGCAAAGGCTGCAGGCGTTTACGTAACAGGTGACCCACCGGCGCACCGCCGATGATCAGGGTACGCACGCGCTCAAAGCACGCAGGGTTGGCGTCGAGGGAACGCTCCACCTGCAGCGGAGTCATGGCCACAAAATCAAGGTCTTGGTCTATCCCTTCGAGCGGGGTGAGTGACGGCTCAGCGGCAACCAACTCCCACTGCCCAACGAGAGCGCGTACCACCATCATTTTTCCCGCGATGTAGCGGATCGGCAAACACAGCAGCGCCCGGGTGCCCGGGACAAGCCCGAAGTGCGCGATGGTGATTTCCGCACTGCGACGCATGGCCGGGGTGTGGAGTTCAATGGGTTTGGGAGTGCCTGTACTGCCCGAGGTATGCACCGTGATGGTGCGGGGAGAACTGTCCCAGTGACGGGCAAAGGTGAGCACTTCTTTTTCCCATCCATCCAGGACGGGAGAAGCCGCGGTCATTTGGGCGCGGCTGAGTGTGCAGTGGGCGAATTTCAGCGTAAACATGGGGCAGGGCAAAGGTCGCTTACGCAGGTGGTTTCGCGGGCCATTCCCAGCTGCCGTTTTGTGAATGGTAGATTTCAGCCGATGAAATCCAGAGCGGACTTTGTAGGTTGTTCCGATACAGCTTCCCGGTGCCCAACCCTTGGGGCAGCGTTGGGGTGTGGGTGGCCACCCATTGGGCAATGGCGTTGAGCCCTACATTTGATTCCAGCGCAGAGGTGGCCCACCAGCCAATGCCGCGCGCTTCTGCCAAGGCAATCCACTCATCGCACGAAGC
>JBMYJR010000079.1:0-8607 GCA_049594615.1 Flavobacteriales bacterium | reverse complement strand
AGCTTATTGATCAGCTCCGGGCTCGATGGTTTACTGAACAGCGCGGGCTCCTTTACCGTATTTGCACCTACAGACGCCGCATTCGACATGGTTCCAGATGATGTCTTGAACCAGCTCATAGCTGACCCTACTGGAGCTTTAGCCGATGTGCTGCTTGGCCACGTAGCAAACACAGAGTTACTTTCTTCCAGTTTCCTCGATGGTATGGAAGTCTTTACCCTTTCAGGAGATGCTGTATTGATTTCATTTGGTGGTAGTACTGGCATTTTAGTCAATACAGCATCTATAACGCTGCCTGATATACAAACCGATAATGGTGTCGTACATGTGATTGATGCAGTCCTGTTGCCCACTCCCCCACCTCCGTTGTTTGACATCACCTTCAGACTGGACATGAATGAAGCACCTGCGGAAATCACCGCTCCTGAAGTGAACGGCATTTTCAACGATTGGTGTGGCAACTGCAATCCACTTGAAGATCCGGATGGAGACGGCATTTGGGAAACCACATTGGCATTGCCTGCAGGTGAACACCTTTGGAAATTCTCGTCCAACGACTGGGAGTATCAAGAATTTCCTGACCCTGCGCAGGCTCCCTGCTTCATTCTGGATGAATGGGGATACATCAACCGCTCCATCACCTTGACGGGTGACACCATTCTGCCGGCCTATTGCTGGGAATCGTGCACGCTGTGCCCTGGTGCCCCGGCCAACACTGCTGTAGATGTTTGGGTTTGTCCTGGAGGAGCCTACACCCTGCCCAACGGAGAAACTTTATACAACTTGGTGGCCGATACGGTGGTCTACACGCCCAACGCAGATGCGAGCTTGACCATCACCAGCATTGGGATCGAAGAACTCTTTTCGCTAGAGAAGACCTACGACTGCGAGAACGATGCCCTGCTGGTCACCATCTCAGATTTGGGCACCATCCAAGGCATGCCCGATACCAATTGGGAATTCTTGGCCAACGGGCAGTTCTACACGGTCAATGGTCCTGGCACCATCACAGTCCCGGGAGTCACCCCGGACCAGGCCTGGCGCCTCAGCATGTTCGAAAACAACAATTGTGCTCCGGATTATTGGGTGTTTCCAGAGTGTACAGAACCCCCGTGTGAAAATGCGTGGGAACGCGTATCCAATGGCAATTTCGATGACTTGACCGCCAACGTATGGACCGAATCCTCCTTTCAATTGGACGGGTCCACGCCCACCGGTTATGGCGTCATCGATCCTACTTGGACGTTCAATGAATCCGCCCAAGCCGCTTGGCTTGGAGGCTTCTGGGACGGAAGTATTACCTCGATTTCACAGGACATTTACTTGCCATTGACCACAGAACAAACCGTCTTGCAGTGGTGGCAATGGCAGACTGGTTACTGCCATGTTGATGATGTCCTCACCATAACCTTGGACGACACGGTCATATTCACCCTCAACGGTGAAGAAGACCCCAACTGTGGTGCTAGTGACAGGTGGTATTTAATGGAAGTGGATATCAGCACATTTACCACAGGTCAAGACTACACCCTGACCTTTCAATACACGCAAAACGGCACCGTCGGCTACAACACCTGCATCATTGACAACGTGTCCATCCAAACGTGCCCCTGCCTGCCAGACATCACCGAAGAAACCGTTCAGGTGTGTCAATGGGACTCATACACCTTCCCCGATGGTACAACTGTGGACAATATCAATGCGCCGTTCACGCAGTATTCCTACTCTTCTCCCCCACCCTGCGTAGTCGGCATCGCCACCACGGTAGAGGTGCTCCCTGTACCCGTTGCGTTTGTTGCGGACACGGTGTGTCACGGTGAGGTTTACACGTATGCGGACGGCACTTCAGAGGTCATCACATCTGCTCCAACGGGAGCCTACCAGACCTTTTTGACTGCGGCCAGTGGCTGTGACAGTGTGGTATACGAACAACCGATTTACATTCCTGAGAATTTCACCTCGGAAGAGATCACCCTCTGCGCTGGCAGCGATTTCACGTTCCCGGACGGATCCCAAGTGCTGTCCATTCTGGAGGATGCGACGTACCTCTCAACACTCGTGGCTGCTTCTGGATGCGACAGCCTCATTCAAACCACGTTGACTGTCCTGCCGGCATGCACCGATCCGATTGCGTGCAACTACAGCCCCAGTGCATCGTGCTCGGACAATTCCACCTGCCAGTACACCTCCAATGCTGTGGTGGACATGACCTCCACCTTATGGAGGCTTTATTACGACAGTGATTGCGACGGAGAAGACGGCTCCATTGACATGGAATTCTATGCCGACCAGACCTGGTTCTCCCCGTCTTCTGTACCTGGCAACTGGTCTCTTTGCGGCGCAACCTACACCAACACCTTCTCAGGATATGATGGCATCTACCAGGGCACTTGGAACGGCGTAGGATTTGAAGGTATACTCCTGAATGATCCTTCCGGCTTTGTGCAATGCATTCTGCTCTACCCCATCGGTCCGGGCTGCACAAACCCTGAGGCAACGAACTACAATCCAGCAGCTACCTCCGATGACGGCAGCTGCATCACGCCCGGGGGCTGTACGGATCCCGCGGCCTGCAACTACGACCCCTTCGCGCTTGTGGATGACGGCTCATGTGCCATTGTACCCGGGGACGTCAACAACGACTGTGAAGTAGGCACCGTTGACCTGCTTACTGTCATTGGCGATTTCAATTGCAGTGAATCTGATTGCCCTGTTCCCGATGGAGAGAGTCCTGACTGCGTCGGAGATGTGAACAACGATTGCAGCGTTTCATCGAGCGACATCTTGTTTGTATTGGGGCTCTTTGGCACTGGAATTTAAACACACATAGCCAGGCGACCATAGGTCGTCTCAAACCGGCTACTCGGACGTTCTCAACATGTGCACAGCGCAGAAAGCTTGCCCGTTCGAAGGCTCGAGGTAAGCATTAGTTGCTTCCTTAAGAACAACTGCCAGATGTGTTCGCATTTAAAAAGCCCCCTTGACCACGTGCAGGCCAAAGGGGCTTTTTGATTGTTCCTCAGTCTGGTTCAATCCAGCGCTTTAGAAGCCATAGCTCGCTGTTACTTGGAGATTGGGAAGCATAGACCAGCCGGCTTTGCTTTTCACCTCGTCTCGACGGGCTTCGTAGAGATTAGCGTCATTGATTGGATCAATTTCTGTTACAGGATTTTCGATGCTCGGGCCTCCGGTGGATAGCACACCTAAGTCCACACCAAACTGAAAGCCTTTCACCGGCTTCGCTCCATAGCTCAAACCAAAGTAAGTGACAGGGTTTGAATTGTAGGTCAACACCCAACAATCCACAATGTCGTTGGCCTCATCCCGCTTCACAAGCTCGTTTTCGATTTGTCCTACTGCCAATCCCACATTGAAGCCAATGTTTTGGTTTTCAAAAGGACGGTGGCGCAGGAAGAAACCCATCCAAGAGCTTGTTCCGGTGGCCGTGTAGGTTTGGCCATCAATTTCTGGAACGAAGGCAGCAGGGGTCTCCGAAGAAGGCAAAAAGCCCAGACCCACATTGAAAGACGTCTTTTGACTCAAGTTGTAGCCTGCATTCAATGAAGGGCCAAAAGGGCTGAACCCTACCCCCACCGAGTAGGCAGCAAACTCTTTTTCTTGGGCATACATAGCCGTTGCCAGAAGGCATGCGAAAAACACACAAATCGTTTTCATTATTCTTGGTTTTGTATCCATACCAGCAAGGTGTCCTCGGAATGTTAACTGTAAAATTCCATTCGACAATTTGACCCAATCACTCTACGAGTCGAAGCTGGATTCGTGCAATCAATACGCATACGTGCGCTCTACCGGCCACATGTCGTTCTCGGGCTCTTGCCAAGCGCCGGAGGCGATGTCGGCGTCGTCCACCAGGCAGGCGGTGAGTTCGGCGGTGATTTGAGTGCGGTCCAAGTCTTGACCGATGAACACCAGCTCGTTCTTGCGGTCGCCAAAGGTGGTATCCCAGTCGGATTCGATCTCGGCCTGGTTCTCTACAAATGCCATGTACCGTGAACGCTTTTCAAAGGTCATGCTGGCCCACCATACCCCGGCGCTATCGGCGCGGAGCGATCCCCCAGCTTGGCCCCAAATCAGGGCTTGATCAGGACGTGAAGCAAGCCAAAACAGGCCCTTGCTGCGGATAACATTGGGTGGGAAAGTGCGTTGCACGTAGTTCCAAAAGCGATCAGGATGGAACGGCTTTTTGCTCCGAAACACAAAGGAGCCGATGCCGTATTCCTCGGTTTCGGGAGTGTGCTCGGGGGCTTCGAGTTCGGCGATCCAGCCGGCGCTCTGTTCGGCTTGTTCAAAGTCAAACATGCCGGTGTTCAGGATCACGGCAGGGTCCACCTTGCTGAATTCCGAGTGCACGATTTTGGCGCCCGGGTTGAGCTTGCGTAGCGCCGCTTCCAAAAACCCAAGCTGCTTGGTGGTCACCAAATCCGTCTTGTTGAGCACAAGTACATTGGCAAACTCAATCTGGTCTGTGAGCAGGTTGACTATCGTGCGGTCGTCGCCGTCGATGTCGGTCAGGTTGCGGTCGTCCAAGCGCTCGGGACTGCCGAAATCCTTGAAGAAATTGAAGGCATCCACCACGGTCACCATGGTGTCCACATAGCTGAAACGCGAAAGGTCGATCCCGTTTTCCTCGTCCACAAATGAGAAGGTCTGGGCCACCGGGATAGGCTCGCTGATGCCGGTGCTTTCGATGAGCAGGTAATCGAAGCGGTTCTCTTTGGCCAGACGTTCCACTTCTACCATCAAGTCTTCACGCAGGGTGCAACAAATGCAGCCGTTGCTCATCTCCACCAGCTTTTCTTCGGTACGTGAGAGGGTGTTTTCGCTTTGCACCAAAGCGGCGTCAACGTTGACCTCGCTCATGTCGTTGACAATCACGGCCACCTTCAAACCTTGCTTGTTATGCAGCACGTGGTTCAACAGCGTGGTTTTGCCGGCGCCAAGGAAGCCGGAAAGAACGGTTACAGGGAGCTTGGTTGTCATAGGAGCCTGATGTGGTGAACAGTTACGCCTCCAATGCGCGGAGGAATTCGGTGCGCATGTGTTGTTGATGAAACACGCCTCCGTATTCCAGGGTGGTGGTTTCGCTGTTTTTGTCTTTGATGCCGCGGGAAGACACGCACAGGTGCTTGGCCGTGATCATCACCAGCACGTCATCTGTGCCTAGGGCCTGTTGCAAGTCGTTTCGAATTTGAAGGCACAGCCGCTCCTGCACCTGCGGGCGGTGGGAGTAGTAGTCCACCAAGCGGTTGATCTTCGAGAGGCCCACCACTTTGTCTTTGGGGATGTAGGCCACGTGAGCGTGCCCCACAATGGGTAAAAAATGGTGTTCACAGGCTGAGTCCAAGGTGATGTTCTTTTCGATCACCATGTTCTGGTAGCCGTACTTGTTCTCGAAGGTGGACAGCTTGGGGCGCTTGGCGGGGTCCAATCCGTAGAACAGCTCGGTGACATACATCTTGGCAAATCGGTAAGGCGTGCCCGAAAGGCTGTCATCGGTCAAATCCAAACCGAGGGTGTGCATGATGTCTGCAAAGCGGGATTGGATGACCTCAATTTTTTCGTCTTCGGTCAACGCAAAGGCGTCGGGGCGCAGCGGCGTATCCACGCTGGTGGACACGTGGGCATCGCCCAATGCTTCCAAATGTTCCTTATCCATGGGCGGCACAGCAGCCATCTGCCTGGCAACGGCAATGGCGCAAATTCAACAGGTGAAAAGTGATGAGCGCCAAACCGCTGCCGTACTTGAAATAGTGCGACACTGGAAACAGCGCGAGTTGCTCATTGGTGATAAACACCGCCAACCCCACCCAACTGATCCACAGTCCGGTTTTGAGTACGCGGCTGGTCCCTTTTCGCGCCGAACGACACACGGCAAAAAAGGCAATGATCAAAAAGCCGATGTCAATCCAACGCCACCACGCGGGAGCTGAGGCGCAACAGGATTCGGTGCATGCGGCAGCCACAAACAAAAACGGGGTAGCAATGCAGTGGATCAAGCACAAGAAGCTTGCGGCTGCGCCAAGGAGGTCGGATTTCTGTTTGAGGGTGCTGAGCATTGTGACATTGCAGGAGTTCAAAAATAGCTCTTTCCCTTCTATTTGCAACATTGTTGCGTTTACAAGCGAGACGGTCTGCCTTCCCCCCTGGCCCCATCCAGCTCATGCGCATGGGCATGCCGCGACAGCATGGGCACCCCCTCGACTCATCGGCCTTAATTATATATTGAGCGTCCAATTTCCGACCTTTACAGTCAAATTGTGACCATGCAAAAGCTGACTGCATTCTTGTGCCTGATGGTTGCGGCCCATGGGCTTTCCGCCCAATGCACCAATGTTACGGTGACCATCACCACCGATTGTTGGGGAGAAGAGACCGGATTCAACCTTCAAAATATTGAGTCCTTGGACGTGGTAGCTTCCGTTCCTGCTGGCACATTTGACAGTGAGTCCACATACACCTACGACTACTGTTTGGAAGACGGATGTTATGATCTCATCATGACCGACAACTACGGAGATGGAGTCAACGGCTCTGCCGACCCTGGCTGCGATGTGGACGGGTCCTATGAGCTGGCCGCCGAGGACGGAACAGTATTGGTGGCCATGGACGATCCCAATTTCGGCTTCAGTATTTACAACACCTTCTGTATTGGCCCAGCGCCAGGCTGCACAGATCCAACAGCGTGCAACTACCAGGCGTGGGCCACCGAGAACGACGGCAGCTGCCTGTACCCCGATTGCACCGATCCCGCAGCATGTAACTACAACTCCGCAGCCACGTGCGACGATGGCAGCTGTACCTACCCAGGCTGCACCGATCCTGCAGCGTGCAACTACGTCCCTGACGCCGGTTGCGATGATGGTTGGTGCACCTATATCGGTTTGCTTGCAGAGTACCCCGAACTGTGCCTTAGCCCTTCACAATGCGTGGATCCTGCCTTGGCAGGTCTGGGAACTGAAGTCTCGTGCATGCTACCGCCGGTGCTTGAAGCCGACCCCAGCTGCTGGGATTACCCTATTGGAGCAGTTGGTGAGGCATGCGACGTGAACGACTGGCTGGCATTGGCTACCGGAGCCACCATGAACTACACGGACGAAAGCTGCCCACTCACCATGAACCATCCATGGCTCGGACACTTGCTTCCCCACGAACCCGTGGACCGATTCTTTGATGTAACATCCGACGGATGCGGCGGTTATTCCGCAACCTTCAATCCTCCGGTTTCATGGGTGTTTGAAAGCTTCGAGGTGACCGGTGTAGGAGCGATTGCGCCCGGAGATGTGTTGCCATTGACACCGTTCAACAGCTACTATAACTCTTGGGAATTTACCGGCATCAACGGCCCGTATAGCGGCTATGTTTCGCAACTTGAATTGCTGGTGTCGTTCAGTTTCTACAACGGCTGTGACCCCGAGGATACCGCACTGCACACCTATGAGCACGTTTTTGTGTGGGAGGAAATCGACTTCGACCACCAAGATCCGCAGCTGATCTGCGGCATTTCCGTGGGCGAATCTGGCTACAACGAGATCTCGTGGGTCGAAAACGGCACCGCCGTTGAATACAACATCTACGAAATCGTCAACTTGGAAGCTCCGCTTGAGGAGCAGCTGTTGCTGGGAACAGTTCCTTCAGGAAGTGGGCTTTACGAAGATGTGCTCAGCAATCCTCAAGCCCGCAGCTACCGGTATGCTGTCCAAAGTGTGGACGCCTGTGGTCGTGCTAGCACCGAGGTCAAGGAGTTGGCCCATTTGTCCATCCACCTTTCCGCCAACCAAGGCATCAATGGGGAGGTGAACTTGGCGTGGAACAGCTACGAGGGAGCGGAATTCGACTACACTTCTTTTGAGGTGTACCGAAGTACCGATGGCCAACCAGGCGAGCTGATCGCGTCGCTGCCCAACTTCATTACAGCTTACACCGACAACGAGCCCCCTTCGGGCAGCAACGAATACCGCGTGGAGGTGACACGCACCGCGGCGTGCGCCGCAAACCCCGGCTTGCTGGCTGCGACCAACAGCTTCTCGTCCAACCGGTTGACGGTGGACTTTGGACAATCGTTCTGCGGAGCTGGCACGGTATGGGACCCCGATCTTGAACAATGCGTGGTGGCGCCGCAACCTTTGGGATGCACCTATGCGCAAGCCTTGAATTTTGACCCAGCGGCAGTGCTGGACAACGGTACGTGTACGTTCAACATCAGCCCTGTGGGATGCTCGGCTTATGATTTCAACGCCGACGGCGTCATTGGCGCACCAGACATCCTTGCGGTGCTGGGCGCATACGGAACGGTCTGCGAATAACGCCTCATGCACCACAAGACAACGACCATGAAACGAATCCTGCTTACCGCTCTGCTGGCACTGAGTGCGGGCCTGCTCAAGGCACAATTGGTGGACGTCATCAACGAAGTTTACTACCAAGACGACGGCACCATATCGGCCTACCCCGCAGGAGCGACCACCTACCGCATTTATGCGCGATTCGAAAGTGTGGAGGACGCCTGTACAGCCGTGTTCAGCGTCCCGAACTTTCCGCATCTCGAGGTGGGCACAAGTACTCCGAATGCCATCTGGAACTCCCAAT
>JBMYJR010000078.1:0-8713 GCA_049594615.1 Flavobacteriales bacterium | reverse complement strand
GGCGTCGTAAAACACGAGATCGGCCACGCCCTCTGCCGCGAAGGTGAGCCAAGAATCGGTGCGTTTTTCCAACTCAAAGGAATCCGAGAGCGCAACTGGCACATTCCAATCGGCTCGATGCATGCGCGTGAAGGCGTTGGGCTGATCGGCCACCTCCACATCAAAGGACAACGCAGACCACTCTGTTTCTTGGAGCGGATAGGTTTCCAAGGTGATGAAATGCACGCGCACTCCATGCTTCTCAGCCCAGGCCCATGCGAGCAGCGCGTTCAGTCCGGTCCCAAATCCCACCTCAAGCACGGTCAGCGATGCTTGGGAGGCCCGTGGTTCCAAGCCTTGGGCAATGAATACGTACTGGCTCTCCTGCAGCGCACCGTGGCGGCTGTGGTAGGTCTCTGTGCCGTCAGCCAATTCAAGGGAAAAGCTGCCGTCAGCGGTTCGAATGGGTTTGCGTTCACCAAAGCGCATGCGACAAAGGTCCGCGTTTCGCACTGATTTGTGACCGGATTGAAACATTCACTGCCTCTGCGGTGGTTACATTTGAACCCAAACGCTGTTCTCAACACATGTTTCAACCTGCATCCCCCCAGCACTTCACGCTGCGCCTTGGCGTGTTTTTCTTGTTTTTCACCCTTTCCTGCGCGCTCCATGCCCAAACTTGGCACGAGCTCATGGAAGACAACGCTCCGTTTGAAGAGGTCGAGGTGGCCTTCCGGCAAGGCTTGACCGAATTCCAACTGGAAACCGGCAAAGGCATCAAGCCCTTTGAGCGCATGAAGTACTTCTGGGAACGTCGCATGGACGGCGAAGGCCAGGCCGATTACTGGAATGCATACCTCGCAGAATTCGGACAGAAAGGCATCAACACCAAAGACGCCGGCAACTGGACCTCACTTGGTATGGCCGAATGGGAGGCTGCTTACGCCAACAACCCCGGCAACGGCCGCGTCAACTCCATGACCGTGGACCCCTCGGATGCAGACATCGTTTACATCGGCGCCCCTTCCGGAGGCCTGTGGCGTTCCACCGACGGCGGCGACTCATGGTCCCCGCTCACCGACAACCTGCCCACCTTGGGGGTCAACGGCATCGCCGTTCACCCGGACGACAGCGGCGTGATCTACATCGCCACTGGTGATGGCCACGGCAACTCCAACTATGGCATGGGCGTGCTCAAAACTACCGACGGAGGCACCACCTGGTCTACCACCGGCATGGTGTGGAGCATTGAAGAGAACATCCGCTCGCACGGCATTAGCATGCACCCGAACGATCCCGAGACCCTGTTTGTCTGGAGCACTGACGGCCTCTACAAAACCATCAACGGCGGCCTCACTTGGTACTTGGTGCGTGGCGGAAACGTGCACGACCTGGAATTCCACCCCACCAACCCAGATGTGGTCTACTGCTGCACTGACCGCTTCTACAAGTCCACCGATGGGGGCGAAGACTTTGACCTGATCAACGACAACCTGCCCTCGAGCAGCGAAGCCTTCCGCATGGAGTTGGCCGTGAGCCCCGATGATCCAGACCGCGTATACATTCTGGCGGCCAACAGCTGGGACTACGGCTTCTTGGGCGTCTACGAAAGTCAAGACCAAGGCGACAACTGGAATACTGCGGCCGATTCCCCCAACATCCTAGGCTGGTCGATGGATGGCGAAGGCGGTGGGGGTCAAGGCTGGTACGACTTAGACATTTGCGTCAACCCCAACGACGCGGACCACATCTTCGTGGGCGGAGTCAACCTCTGGGAATCCACCAATGGTGGAAACAGCTGGAGCATCAACGCCCACTGGGTACTCGGCAATACGCAGAACTACGTGCACGCTGACATCCAATATCTTGGCTACAAAGGCAACATCTTGTGGTGCGGTTCGGACGGTGGCATCTTCCGTTCCACCAACAACGGCAATTCATTCTCGAACAAATCGTCCGGTTTGGAAATCGCCCAGTACTACCGCTTTGGCATGTCTCCGGCCGATCCTGAATACATCATCGCAGGCGCTCAAGACAACGGCTGCAACTTGCTCAGTGACGGTGATTGGTTCCACGTGTTGGGTGCCGACGGCATGGAGGCCATTGTGCATCCTACCGACCCCGACATTCTTTTTGGAGCCTCACAATACGGGGGTATCCGACGTTCTACCAACGGCGGTCTCGAATGGCAAGGGGCCACCGAAGGCATCGACGAAAATGGCGCCTGGGTCACGCCTTATATCATGAGCCCAGTCAATCCAGACATCTTGATTTCCGGATACGAAAATATTTGGCGCTCCTCTGATTTGGGCAGCAGCTGGACGGTCATTTCCGATTTCGCCGGTGCCCAGTTCCAGAACTTGGCCATGAGTTCGGCCAACCCGAATGTGATTTACGCAAGCACCAACCAACGCCTCTACCGCACCTCAGACGGCGGCGGCGACTGGGAAGACGTATCTGCCGGCCTGCCCAGCTTGGGCATGACCTCGGTGACCGCGAGCCAACTCGACGCGGACGAGGTGTGGGTGACCTTCAGTGGATTCTCCGGTGGCAACAAACTCTACCGCTCGCTTGACGGCGGCGCCTCATGGGAGAACATGTCGGGTAACCTGCCCAACATCCCCACCAACTGCCTGGCGCTGATGGACAGCAATGACAACGCCGTCTACGTAGGTACCGACTTTGGCGTCTACTACAAAGACGACAACCTGGCAGGTTGGGAGTCGTTCAACAGCGGGCTTCCCCACGTGATTGTCAACGAAATGATGATCAACACCGACGCTGGCAAGCTGGTGGCAGCCACCTACGGACGCGGCATGTGGATCTCAGACTTGTGGACGACACCATCCGAAGCTCCTTCTACCGCGGCCTCTTACAATACAGCGTTTGTGTGTGTGGGTGACTCGGTCTTCTTCCAAGACCAATCTACCGGCAACGCACCGGGTTGGACCTGGAACTTCGAAGGCGGTACCCCGGGCACATTGGACCAGGCCAGCGGCTGGGTCACCTACGACAACCCGGGCATGTACGGATTCACCCTTGAAACCGCCAACGCCTCAGGCACCTCGTCCTACACCTGTGAAGACTGCATTTTTGTGTACGACACCCTGAGCACCGAAACCTTCATCAACGAAGGTTTTGAATACACTGATCTGCAATTTGCCCCGGGCGTATGGACCCCCGATGAGGACGCAGACGGCAACGGGTGGAGCGTGACCAACCAGGCCAGCTACGGCGGCGACCACAGTGCGTGGATCAACAACTACACGATTGACCTGGAGAACAGCTACGCGTTAAGCTCTCAGCCCTACGACTTGGACACGGCAAACCAATACATCATGACCTTCCGCGTGGCCTACACGCAGATCACCGACGACACCAACGATCGCCTGCGCATCTACACGAGCACCGACTGCGGTGAAAGCTGGAGCCTGCGCGAACAAATCACCGCATCCTCAGGTGACTTGCAAGGCGATAACACACCAACCACGGAGGCCTTCGTGCCCACCGACAACGATCAATGGGAATACTTCGAATTTGAGGTGCCTGATTCGGACCGCACTCCGCACACGCAGTTTCAATTCTGGTTCCTGTCGGACAACGGCAACAACATCTACCTGGACAACATAAACCTTGGAGCGGTCAACGTAGAAGAACAACCCGTTCAATCCGAATGGCTGCAGGCCTACCCGAATCCGGGCTCTGGCCAATGTACGCTCCGCTTCCCCGGTCAAACCGGAGGTGCCGCATACGTGCAAATCACCGACGCACAAGGCCGGGTGGTGTCACGCAGCCAGCACTTGACCCAATCGGGCATGAATACCTTGGAACTGGACACCGAACGCCTGGAATCAGGCTGGTACAGCATTCGCGTGCTTCAAGGCGGCAGCGCTGCGCAGGTTACTTGGATCCGTCGATAGACGCGGTCTTGTCCCCCATGATTCGGCGGTAGAAGAGGCTGAGGAATTCCGCGGCCTCTTCACCGTCGGGTTGGGGTGGATCTGAAACGTCCACGAGCAAGTCTGTCGGTGAACCAATCAGATTGTAGCGAAAGACAAAGTCCTCGTCCCCTTGCATGTCCCATCCAGACATGAGGCCAAAGCGCAAATCATAGATCTCCAGACCGTCATCCCCTTTGCGAACCACGTAGTAGTCGTCGGACATGTGGATGATTTTTTTTACATCGGGATGCGAGGCATATTCCCCGAGCAACTCATGCTGCTTGGGGAAGTAGCGATACGCAATCTCCTCATCCTTATCCATGACCGAGTAGAAGCCGAGGTAGATACCCTCTTCTGTTTCAGCGCTGCACATCCACAAAAGAATATTCAGCGGTGCGGGACGCGACTCGTAGCGAATGACCTGCATGTCTTGTGCCACAAAGGACCGTTCAAACACGGGATTGACGCGCGCCTTGTTGACCAGGCCCAAAGAGAGATAGAAGGTGCTCAGCACCAGCCCAGTGTAATTCAAAACACGTCGTGTCTTGCGACGGCGGTTGTAAAACATAGCCGCAATCAACAGAACCATGAACGGCACAGTGTACAATGGATCAGCCACAAAAATGCTGTTGGTGGTGACGCGGAAGTCACTGGGCCAAAACACCATCGTGCCCCACGTGGTGCAGCAATCCAACGCAATGTGCGTGAGGAAGACCCAAAACGCCATCATGCTCCAATTGTAACGCGAGGCATACCCTTTCAACTTGACACTTGGGCGCTCCATGTCCGACACTCCTCCCTCGTTTATGCGCTTATGCAGCCACTCTTCTTGTTTGCGCTGGCCGGGGGCATAGATGCGGTGGATGATCCACCCCAATACAGGGGCAGCCAATACACAAAACAGCAACGAATGGGTAAAACCTCGGTGCGAGCTCATGGCCGCAAACTCGCTCAACCATGCGTTGCTGATGACATCGAGATCTGGCAAGGTACCGGCGATGGCTCCCCACAGGATGGCCTTGTTGCCGACTTTGCGGCCAACGACCACCTCGGCTACCGAAGCGCCGAGAACAATTTGAGACAATGAATCCATAAAACGCGGTGCAAGTTCGGCTAAAAAGGAGCCCCTTCTCCTCGAGAACTGTCAGGCTTAACAGATGTTCTCAGTCCACCCGCTTCGAGGGCATCAGCTCTTTGCCCATCTTTGAGGCAAAATCACCATCATGGCCAAAAAGCGCATGCTCAAGAAGTCGTCACTGGACTTCATGGAAACATATTTGAACAACACCTCCCCGACCGGTTTTGAATCACCCGGGCAAAAAATTTGGCTGGACTATGTGAAGCCTTTCGTGGACGATTACATCGTAGATACATATGGATCGGTTGCTGCGGTGATCAACCCGGATGCCAAATACAAAGTGGTGCTCGAAGCACACGCAGATGAGATCTCGTGGTTTGTGCACTACATCACTTCTGACGGGTTCATTTATGTGCGTCGTAACGGCGGTTCGGACCACCAAATCGCCCCTTCGATGCGGGTCAACATCCATACCGATAATGGCATGGTGAAAGGGGTGTTCGGCTGGCCGGCCATTCACACGCGCAACCGTGCCAAAGAAGAAGCTCCTTCCATGAAAAACATTCATGTGGATGTGGGTGCTCAAAGCAAAGAAGAGGTCGAAAAACTAGGCATCCACGTGGGCTGCGTGATCACCTTTGACGCGGACTTTATGGTGCTGAACAAGAAGTTCTATACCGGCCGTGCACTCGACAACCGCATGGGCGGCTTCATGATCGCAGAGGTAGCGCGCTTGCTAAAGGAGAACGGCGACGAGCTGGATTTTGGACTCTACATCACCAACGCAGTCCAGGAGGAAATCGGGCTTCGCGGCGCGCAGATGATCGCCGAACGCATCCAACCCGATGTGGCCATTGTCACCGACGTTTGTCACGACACCCACACCCCGATGATCGACCGCAAGGTGGAGGGCGACACCAAAGCAGGTGCGGGCCCCGTACTCACCACAGGTCCTGCAGTGCAAAACAACCTGCTCAAGTTCATAGTGGACACTGCCAATAAAGAGAAAATCCCTTTCCAACGCTTGGCAGCTTCACGCAGCACAGGTACGGACACTGACGCCTTTGCCTACAGCAACATGGGCGTAGCGAGTGCACTTGTCAGCTTGCCGTTGCGCTACATGCACACCACAGTGGAAACCGCACACAAGGATGACGTGGAAAACGTGATTCGTTTGATGTATGCGTGTGTGAAAAACCTAAAGGCAGGGATGGATTGGCGCTACCTCAAGTAGCCTCCGCATCGACGTAGCGCTTCAAGCTGTATACGTCAAGCGGTTTTTCCAAGACTTTAATGATGTAGGGGATGTCTTCCGCACGGCGGATATCCCCTTTATCTATGGAAGAGGAAAGCATGAAGATGTGGCACCCCTTGGCTGCATCGGGCTGTTCGTTGACAAAGCGTTCGAGTGCCTCGAATCCATCCATGCTGGGCATCTGAATATCCATCAACACCACAGTATTTCCAGGCTGCACAGTCTGGGGATGGTCCTGAAGATGCGTCAAGAACTCCTCTCCTCCGGTAAACGGCACGATGCTCTCGGTGATCCCCGCGAGCACTATGAGTTTGGAGTTGACGATAATGTCTACATCGTTGTCGTCAATGAGGATGACGTGGAGGTCAGGCATCTGAGGTGGCTTGGGGTTTTGGTATTGACAAGGATACGGAAGTTCCTACACCCGGTTGCGATTGAAGTTTTAAAGTTCCGCCAAGCGCTTCTGCGGCCTGCTTGACAATGTGCAAGCCCAATCCAGCCCCTTCTCTTTGGCGATCAGATCGGTAGAACATGTCTGTGGCCTGTTGGACGGTCTGACGACTCATACCCACGCCGTTGTCGTTGAATGCAATGTGCCAGCCCGAATCACGCTCTTCCACCTCAATCACAAGGGTGGACTCTGATTTGTCCGGGTCTTGAAACTTTACGGCGTTCGTCAGCACATTGGTCAACACCATGCGCCAACGCAAACGGTCGGACAACAAGGAAGGCAACACCTCTGTGCCGCTGATTTGAAGTCCACGCAATCCTTGTTCGCCACCGACACTTTCGATCACTGCGCTCCAAATTGCCCGGAGATCACACATTTCAAGGGCGACATTGGTCTTGCGGTTTTGGTAGTAATCGATCACGTCACAGACAAAACCATCCAGGTGATTGATGCTGCGTTCAATCAGGGAAATGTACTCCGGTAAGTTGGCGTCGGGCTCTTGCTTGGCCACTTGCAACAACCCTTTTATGGACACCAAAGGCGCACGCAAATCGTGGGAAGCACTGTACACGAATTGCTCAAGTTCTTCATTGGCGGCTTGTAGGGCATGGTTGCGCTCGCGCAGTTCCACCCGACTCTCCCACATGTCAAAGCCGTTTTTGATGGACATGCGGACGTCGTTCTCGTCCCAGGGCTTGGTGAGGTAACGGAAGATCTGCCCTTTGTTGATCGCATCGATTACAGCTTCCAAATCCGAGTACCCAGTCAACAGAATACGGGCCGGATGTGGAAAATCAGGAATGATCATTTCAAAGAATTCCACCCCGCTGACATCGGGCATCTTCTGGTCTGAGATGACCACGTGCACTTCGTGCTCGTTCAGGTGCTGAACAGCATCCTGGGCACTTGTGGTAGTATAGATGTCAAACTCCCTTCGAAAGGAGGCCTTGAATGCGTGTAGGTTCTGTTCCTCGTCATCGAGGTAAAGGACCTTGATTTTATCAGAAGCCATGAATACGAATGCGACTTACGCGGGCTTTAAAGGTAAGGTAATCACGAATTCGGTGCCTTTACCCGGTGCTGATTCTACATGAATGGTTCCGTTATGCTGTTCGATGATACCAAGGACAATGGAAAGACCTAGGCCTGTCCCCTCTCCCACTTTTTTAGTGGTGAAGAATGGCTCGAATATGCGCGACTTGACCTCTCCGCTCATACCAGCGCCATTGTCCGCGATATGCACCTTTACCTCACCACCAGCCGTCGTTGTACTCACACGTACTTTTGGAGACTCACTATTCGAGTCTACGGATGCCTGGATGGCATTGTTGAGGATGTTCATAAACACTTGGTTCAATTTGCCCGGGAAGCACTCCACTTGGGGCAGATTTGGATCCAATTTTTTGACCACTTCGCACTGCCCTTTGTAATTCGACTTCAAGATGACCAGCGTGGACTCAAGGCCATCGTTGATATCGGCCAACTTCAACGTATCCTCGTCCAAACGCGAAAACGTTCTCAGGCCTTTGACAATGGCCGCACTGCGTTCCGCTCCTTCGCGAATTCCATTGAGTAATTGACCAATCTCAATGCGCAAGAAGGGCAGATCCAGCTCTTTTTCCAGGGAACGGATCTTGCCCACTTCGGCATCGCTCTCGTGCTTATTGGTGAAGGATTTGTATTCATCCAACACATGGAAAACCTCGTCCACATCGCGCTTCAAAGGATTTACATTGGACGAAACATAATTGATGGGATTGTTCAGCTCGTGCGCGATTCCTGCAGTCATTTGACCAAGCCCTGCCATTTTCTCGGCCTCCACAAGCTGGCTTTGAGTAGTCTGGAGGCTCTTGTACGCCACGTTCAAATCTTGGTTGCTCTTCTCCAGCTCCTTGGTGCGTTCTTTCACTTTCTCCTCCAGCAACGCATTCTGCTCGCGCACTATACGTTCGTTCTCTTTAAGCACCTGTAACGCTCGGTTCTGCGAGCGTTTCTTCTCTGCGGTGAGG
>JBMYJR010000077.1:0-9187 GCA_049594615.1 Flavobacteriales bacterium | reverse complement strand
CGAGTGGAATGGAAATGAAGGTTGATTCTGCCACGACGGTTCTTTAACTGTAAAGAATATCCGAAAATATTTACACATAAAGGCCATCATGTAAAGAAATCAGCCAATTCTTTACACGTCACTGCCGACGTGTAAAGTCCCCGCAGCTTAGCGCAACCGCTCGGCCAGTTGTTTCATCATCAGGCCGGGCGGTTTGTTTTCATACAGGATCTGGTACACCGATTCGGCGATGGGGATGTTGGCCTTGAAGTGGGCGTTCATGCCGTGGATGCCTTTGGCGGCGTAGTAGCCCTCGGCGATCATGTTCATCTCCAGGGCAATCATCTTGACCGAGTAACCCTTGCCCACCATCATCCCAAACATGCGGTTGCGCGAGTACTTGGAGTACGCGGTCACCAACAAGTCGCCGAGGTAGGGCGAGGTTTGCACGTTGCGGGGGATTTCGTGGACGGTGTCGATGAAGCGCTTCATCTCGCGCAGGGCGCTGGACACAAGTACCGCTTGGAAGTTGTCGCCGTAGTTGAGTCCGCTGCAGATGCCCGAAGCCAAGGCGTACACGTTCTTGAGTACGGCCGCGATTTCGGCGCCAAACACGTCTTCGGAGGTGAAGGTGTTGATGTAGCGGGTCTTGAGCATGCCGGCCATCATCTCGGCGATTTCAGGATCGGGGCAGGCGCTGGTGAGGTAGGAGAGGCGCTCTTGGGCGACTTCCTCCGCGTGGCACGGGCCGCAGATGAGTCCAATCTTATTGTACGGGGTGCCGAATTCTTTGTGGAAGTAGCGCGCAGGGATGGCGTCGTACTTGTTGATCATGCCTTTGATGGCCGAGAACAGGATCTTGTCTTCGAGTCCGGTGATTTGGTACTCCTGCACGGTTTCATCTAAAAAGGCCGAGGGGATGGCAAACACCAGCACGTCGCATTTGTCGATCACCGCTTGCATGTCGGAGGTGACCGCGATGCGGTCGCGGTCAAACTCGATGGCTTGGATGTAATGCGGGTTGTGGCCAAACTCGCCGATGTGGGCGATGGCCTTTTCGTTGCGCATCCACCAGTGCACCTTGGGCAGGTTGGTGGAGAGGATCTTCATCAGTGCGGTGGCCCAGCTGCCGCCGCCGATGACCCCCACAGTGGGTGTGGCTGCTTCCATGGCACGAAAGTCGGGCGTTCCTGCGAAAGTGGCAACCTGCGGCGCCCAATCCGGACAGCTTGGCAGGATTTGCCCCGGTGGCGCGGTTTTGGACCCAGCCCCATTCAGATGCGCGATTCGTCCGGGGCCACGGGCCGATTCGCGCCTGCGAACCGTTATTTTTGTGGCCCTGTGTGTGCAGCGAAATGCACCCAACCCTGACCCCATGATCGGAACATTCAACAAGGTCCTCAAGAAAATCCTCGGCGACAAGACCGAGCAGGACCTGAAGGCCATCCAGCCCATCGTCAACGACGTCAAGCAAGTCTACGACACCCTCCAAGGGCTGAGCAACGACGAGCTGCGCGCCCGCTCGGTGGCCATGCGCCAACGCATCCAAGACGCCACCGCGGCGACCGAAAAAGAAATTGCAGAACTCAAAGCCCAGGTCGAGACCAACCCCGACCTCGAGTTCTCGGCCAAAGAGGCCATCTACGAACAGGTAGACAAACTCACCGCCAAGCTCGACCAAGAGATCGAGGTGGAACTCAAAGCCATCACCCCCGAGGCCTTTGCCGTGGTGAAGGAAACCGCCCGCCGCTTCACCGAGAACGACTTTGTGGAAGTCACCGCCACCCAGTTCGACCGCGACCTGGCGGCCACCCGCACCTCCATCACCGTAGACGGCGACAAGGCCAAATGGGCCACCTCTTGGGACGCCGCCGGCACCGAGGTCAAGTGGGAAATGGTCCACTACGATGTACAGCTCATCGGGGGTGTGGCCCTGCACGAAGGCAAGGTGGCCGAGATGCAAACCGGTGAGGGTAAAACCCTGGTGGCCACCCTTCCGGTCTTCCTCAACGCGCTCGCCGGCAAAGGCGTGCACGTGGTCACCGTGAACGACTACCTGGCCCGCCGTGACTCTGAGTGGATGGGCCCACTGTACGAGTTCCACGGCCTCAGCGTAGACTGCATCGACCGCCACAAGCCCAACAGCGACGAACGTCGTCAGGCCTACAAAGCCGACATCACCTTCGGCACCAACAACGAGTTTGGCTTCGACTACCTGCGCGACAACATGGCCCGCGAGCCCGAGCACCTCGTGCAGCGCAAGCACCACTACGCCATTGTGGATGAGGTGGATTCGGTACTCATCGACGATGCGCGTACCCCGCTGATCATCTCGGGTCCCACCCCCAAAGGCGACGACCAGGAGTTTGAGCAACTCAAGCCCCGCGTACAGTCGCTGGTGAGCGCCCAACGCAAGATTTTCAACGAATTCCTCACCCAGGCCAAGAAGCAATTGGTAGGCCTGGCCGACGGCTCCATCTCCAAAGAAGACCGCACCGAAGGCGGCATGGCCCTGCTGCGCGCGCACCGCTCGCTGCCCAAGAACAAGGCCATCATCAAGTTCCTCAGCGAGGACGGCGTACGCCAGCAGCTCCAAAAGACCGAGGCCTTCTACCTGCAGGACAACGCCCGCGAGATGCACGTGGTGGATGAAGAACTCTTCTTCACCATCGACGAAAAAAACAACCAAGTGGAAATGACCGAGAAGGGCATCGAGCTCATCTCGCGCAACATGGAGGACGACGGCTTCTTCGTGATTCCCGACCTGGCCACCGAGCTGGTCAACATCGAAAATTCAGGCAAGTCCGACGAAGACCAACTCAAGGACAAAGAGCAACTGATGTCGGACTTCGGCATCAAGTCGGCCCGTATTCACGCCATCAACCAACTGCTGAAGGCCTACGCCCTGTTTGAAAAGGACGTGGACTACGTGGTGATGGAAAACAAGGTGAAGATCGTCGACGAGCAAACCGGCCGCATCATGGAAGGCCGCCGCTATTCAGACGGGCTGCACCAAGCGATCGAGGCCAAGGAAAGCGTCAAAGTCGAGGCCGCTACCCAGACCTACGCCACGGTCACCTTGCAGAACTACTTCCGCATGTACCACAAGCTGGCCGGTATGACTGGTACAGCCGAAACCGAAGCCGGCGAGCTCTGGGAGATCTACGAGTTGGACGTGATGGTGATCCCCACCAACCGCCCCATCGCCCGTGATGACATGGAGGACCGGGTGTACAAAACCAAGCGCGAGAAGTACAACGCGGTCATCGACGAAGTGGTGGAACTCACCGCTGCGGGCCGTCCTGTACTTGTAGGTACCACCACGGTAGAAGTCTCGGAGCTGCTCAGCAAGATGCTGGACATGCGCCAGATCTCTCACCAGGTCCTCAACGCCAAGCGCCACCAGCAAGAAGCTGAGATTGTGGCTTCGGCCGGGCGTGCGGGCAACGTGACCATCGCCACCAACATGGCGGGTCGGGGTACCGACATCAAGCTCTCCGACGAGGTGAAACAAGCCGGCGGTTTGGCCATCATCGGTACCGAGCGCCACGATTCACGCCGTGTGGACCGCCAGTTGCGCGGTCGTGCCGGTCGTCAAGGAGATCCGGGTTCATCGCTGTTCTACATCTCGTTGGAAGACGACTTGATGCGCCTGTTTGGTTCGGAGCGCATCGCCAAGATGATGGACCGGATGGGCCTCAAAGAAGGCGAGGTGATCCAACACTCGATGATCACCAAGAGTATCGAGCGCGCCCAGAAGAAAGTCGAGGAGAACAACTTCGGCATCCGCAAGCGCCTGTTGGAGTACGACGATGTGATGAACTCCCAGCGCGAGGTCATCTACCGCCGCCGCCGCAACGCCCTGTTTGGTGAGCGCGTGAAGATGGACATCTCCAACATGTTCTACGACATGGCCGAGAACCTGGTGGGCCAGTACCACGCCGCCAAGGACTACGAAAACTTCACCCTGGCGGTCATTGCCACCTTTGGCATTGAAGCACCCGTTGACAAAGACACGTTCGAGGCGCAAGCCCCCGACCTCACCGCACAACAGCTGTTTGAGGCGGCAGACAAAGGCTACCGCCGCAAGTCCGCTGCTGTTGCTGAGCAAGCCATGCCGGTGATCAAGCAAGTGCACGAGGACCAGAGCAACAACTACCGCAACATCGTGATCCCGTTCACCGACGGGCGCCGCAACCTGCAGGTGGTGGTCAACCTCGAAAAAGCCGTGGAAACCAACGGCCGCGAGATGATCGACACCGTTGAACGCAGCGTGACCCTGGCCATCATCGACAACGAGTGGAAGGAGCACCTGCGCAACATGGACGACCTGCGCTCCAACGTGCAGTTTGCCTCGCACGAGCAAAAGGATCCACTGTTGATCTACAAGTTTGAGAGCTACGAGCTGTTCAAGGCCATGGTCAGCAAGGTGAACAATCAGATTGGCCAGTTCCTGATGCGTTGCAGCATTCCGGTGCAAGACGCCAACCAGGTGCAGCAAGCACGTCCTGCGCAGCGCCCAGCGCCCACCTCGGGACAGGGTCAGGCTTCCAAGGCGGGCATCCAGAACATTTCGGAGCGTTCGATGGACGCGCGACGCCAGGCGGCCCGCCCGCCACAGGGCCCACCGCGACCCAAGCAAGAAACCGTTCGCAATACCGAACCCAAAGTGGGCCGCAACGACCCGTGTCCCTGCGGTTCGGGCAAGAAATACAAGCAGTGCCACGGGCGCGGCTAGGTTTCTGAGAGTTGCACATTTGCGCTCCTGACTTCAGCAGGGCAAGGCGTTTTCAGACTGTATGAGAAGCAAATCTGCAACACATGAAGATCTGGAAACCCCTTGCCCTTTTTGCTGCCCTGACCTTGGGCACAACCTTCTCGGCCCAGGCTTGCCCGGGCGACCTAAACGGCGACAACAAAGTCAACACCCTAGATTTGTTGGAACTTCTCTCAGACCTCTGGAAAGAAGGCAGCTACCCGGCTGATTTCGACAACGACGGCATGGTGGACATGGACGACGTGCTCTTCCTGGTCAGCCGTGTTGGCGTGAACTGCGAGGATTGACCCGCGCTTAAAACAACGTAGGCGACGCCGCAGCGCGCGGACGCGGCAGTTTGACTTCGAGTCCGGTGGCCTCGCGGAGCATTTCCCCCCAAATCTTGCAGCTCTCAGGAGTGAGGATGCTGTCGGGCTGGTGCATGAGGATGTGCACCTCGCGCAGGCCGGCGTCCATCCACCGCACCAGGCGCTCGGTCCACTGCTTCCAACGTTCTGTGTCGGAGGGGTGGAGTTCGTAGCCGCCAAAACGCAACAGCAAAAACCGCGAGGTCAGGCGCATGTGTAGCGCGTCCCGGCGCCCGGCGGTGGCGCTGATCACCGAGCCCATGCCCAGCTCTTCCAACAGGTCCCAAGTGGCCACCGCTTCGGGGTGGTCGGTGAACCAGTCTTCGTGGCGGAACTCTACGCTGAAGTCCATGTCGCGTGGCAACGAACGCAGGTAGGTCTGCAGCTTGCCGGCGTGCTTGGGGCTGTAGCGGGGGGGCAGTTGCAAAAAGCACGGGCCCAGCTTGGGACCAAAAGACTGCACCGCGGTCAGGAACTCATCGGTCAGCCCGTCCACGTTCAAAAACTGGCGGTAGTGGCTGATCAGGTTGGGGAACTTGGGGCAAAACTTGAAGCCCTCGGGGGCGTATCCTTCCCACTTGGCAATGGTCTGCGGCGGGTGGATCTTGTAATGGGTGGCGTTGAGCTCGATGGTGCCAAACTGCTGGCAATAGGCGATCGGGAAATCCTTGATGCGCGTGCCGGGCGGGTACAGCGTTTCCTTCCACGGGCGGATGTTCCACATGGTGCCGCCCAGGTAGATGGCCTTGTCGCGTTCGGGCAGGGTGGCCAGGTGCGGCGCCGGGTCTTTGGGGTCCGGCGGCAGTTGGAAGTCCACACCGGAGATGTCTTCGAGCTTGCCGAATTTCATGGGGGGGAAGGTAGGGCACAAAAAAAAGGTGCAGCGTTCTGCACCTTTTCCACGTAAACCTTCCGTGGCGGTATTTCTTGGCGGGGGCGTTCCTTAGAGAAATAGCTGTTCAGAGTTGAGAAAAAAGTGCAGCCCTTAGCCGCGCCGCGTCAGGGTGTGATCATGTCAATCGACCCTTCAAAGCAGTCGAACGTAAATGTGACGCTCGTGCCTGAGGATTTGTTACTCTTCAGGATGGATTTGATTTCGTCTTTGCTGGTGTTGATCTCGGTGGAGAGCAATCCGCAGGGGTAGTTCACCTTGGGGCATGTGACAGTCAAAAATGCAATTCACCAATTGGTGCGTTTTGCCAAGAGTAATTCGGGCACCTTTACGCCATGCACCCGATACTCCGTTCCCTTTCCACCCTTCGCGATGTTTGGTTTCCGCCCCAGTGCCCGGGGTGCAGCCGGGTGCTGCTGCATGGGGAAGGGCCGGTTTGCTTGCATTGCCAAATCTGCGTGCCCCTCACGCGCTTTGCCGGGTGGGAGGACAATCCGGTGGAACGCGTGTTTTGGGGCCGCTTGCCGTTGGAGGCGGCCACCAGTTGGTCCTACCTGAAGCCCGGAGCGGCGTTGCACCAGCTCATCCATGCACTCAAGTACAAGCACGCCCGCGGGGTGGGGGAATGGTTGGGCCGAGAGCTGGGAGCCAGCATGTTGGCCGGCGGCCGGTTTGCGCCGGAGGTGCTTGTGCCGGTACCCATCCATCCCAAAAAGCGCCGCGTGCGCGGGTACAACCAAGCCGCGGTGATTGCCGAGGGCATGGCGCAGGTGCTGGGGTGTGTCGTGCAAGAGGTGGCCCACAAACCCGCCCAAGGCCCGAGCCAAACCGGACTGGATCGTGCGGCTCGCTGGCAAAATGTGGCGGGGCGTTTTGCCGTTGGGTCCTCGGATGTGCTCGCGGGCAAGCGCGTGGTGCTGGTGGACGATGTGCTCACCACCGGAGCCACGCTCGAAGCCTTGGGCCGCACCTTGGCCGGGTTGAACCCCACCTCGCTTGGGGTGGCCACCGTGGCCTACACCCACCGTTAACGCCTATTTTTGCCCCCCATGGCAGAGACCCTCACCATCGACCCCAACGCCTCCAAGGCCGCCCAATACCAAGCGCTGTATCCGCAGCTCAAAGGCCTGGTCACTGGCGAACCCAACTTCACCGCCAACGTGGCCAACCTCATGGCCGCGCTCAAGCAGTCCTTTGGCTGGTTGTGGGTGGGCTGCTACTTTGTGGACGGCGACACCCTGGTGCTGGGCCCGTTCCAAGGCCCTGTGGCATGTACCCGCCTGTTTCCCGGCAAGGGCGTGTGCGCCGCGGCATGGGAACGCAACGCGCCGGTGGTGGTCGAGGACGTAGACGCCTTCCCAGGACATGTGGCCTGTAGCTCGGCCAGCCGCTCGGAAGTGGTGCTGCCCATTCGTGATGGCCAGGGAGAAGTGATCGGCGTGTTGGACGTGGACAGCGACCAGCTCGCCGCTTTTGACGCCACCGACGCCGCCGAACTCTTGAAAGTGGCCGACCTCATTGGAGCTTGCCATGAAGCGTAACCTCGCCCTGCTTGCCGCCGTGCTGTTGCTGGTGTGGGGATGCGCCAACATCCGCGCCCCGCAAGGCGGCGCCAAAGACGTGGACCCGCCCGTGGTGCTCGAAGCCATACCGGCAGTCGGTACCACCCAGTTTGCGGGCAAGTCGTTTTCCATGACCTTCAACGAGTGGATCCAGTTGAGCGACATCCGCGCCCAATTGGTGGTATCACCTCCCCTGAACAAGCAGCCGGAGGTGACGCTCAAAAAGCGGACAGTCACCGTCTATTGGGAGGAACCTTTGCGCGAAAACACCACCTACACCTTCTTTTTTGGCGACGGCATCCGCGATTTCACCGAGGCCAACCCAGCGGTGGACTTGAGCTATGTGCTGGCCACCGGGCCTGTGCTGGACTCGTTGGAGCTGTCGGGCGTGGTGCGGTCGGCCGCTACCGGTGAGCCGGTGGGAGCCGGATACCGCGTGTTGGCCTACGCCTCAGGGCGCGAAAAGCCCGCCATGGAAGAGCTGCCGGATTATTTCGCCCGTACCGGCAGCGACGGTACTTTTCGCTTGCGCAACATGCGCGCGGGCACCTACGACTTGGTGGCCCTGCAAGACCTCAACGGCAACTACGTGGTGGACGAGTTTGAAGAGGTGGCCTTCACCGAAACGGGCATCGAAGTCCAGGGCGATTCGCTGCAGGCTCCGGCCACGCTGTATGCCTTTGCCCAGCCCGGGTTTGAACAGCGCATCCGCGATTACCGCACCGACTCCAGCGGCTACTTTGCCCTGCTGCCCGCCCAGCGTTCCACCGACTGGCAGTTCCGCGACCTGTCCAACTCCGACCGCAACCTGCTGTGGTACCCGTTGGACGATGCCGATTCGGTGCACGTGTGGATGATGGGCACGCCGCCCGATGCCCGCTTGCCCATCGAGATCAGCAGTGAAGGCCAGGTGATCGACACCCTCGAGATGCGCTTTTTCAACCGCGACGTGCGCGGGTTGCGAGCCAAATGGGTGCCGCGCAAAATCGCCGATGCTCACGAGCCCGTCACGCTGCGTGGAAGCGAATTCATCACCGCACTGGATTCCACCTTGTTCTCCTGCGTGATCGACAGCACCGAACAAGGCATGATGGTCAAACGCAATCCGGATGATCCCCGTCAGTTGCAGCTGTTCCCGGGACTCAAGCCCGGGCAGGCGTGCACACTCACGGCGTTGCCAGGCGCATTTTCCAACGGCGAGGGATGGACCTTGCAGGATACGTTGGTGGTGGACCTCACTGCACGAAAAATCGAAGATTACACCCAGCTTTCCCTAAAACTGCAAGGGTTTGAAGACCTCTCAGGCAAGCTGTTTGAGCTGCTGGACAACAAGGGTAAGCCCATCCTTACATGGACCTCAGCCGAAAACGGCGTGCTGGAAGCGAACCGTTTGGTTCCAGGTACGTATAGGGTGCGGTGGACTGAAGACCGGAACGGCAACGGCCGCTGGGATCCTGGGGACTATACCACAGGACTGCAGCCCGAGCGCGTCCAGTACTTTCCCGAAACCATCCAGGCCCGTGCAAATTGGGTCATGGAGGTGGAGTGGGTCCGCCAACCCTTAGGCAGAGCGCCGGTGCGCTAGACGTTGACTTCGATGAATTTCTTGACGTCTCCCAACTTCCCGAAC
>JBMYJR010000076.1:0-9617 GCA_049594615.1 Flavobacteriales bacterium | reverse complement strand
ATCAGCAGGCGTTCCGTTTTGGTAATCAGTGCTGAGGTAGGACGTATCGTAACCAAGGTCCGCCATGAGCTGGTTGAAACGGAACATGGTGATGCCCACACCGGGTGAGTTTGCAAAGCGGTGGGTCAACAGGCGGTAGGCCGCGTAGCTGATGGCCTCTTCTTGCGCGGCCTGTGCATCTTCCACGGCAGGCACGCACTCGAAAGGCACTTCAAAGCCGCCGAGGGTGTTGCCTAAGAAGTAGGGCTGCGCAATGGAATCGTACACCGCCCACGCGTCGTACATCACCACCGAGGTGTGGTGCAGGTTTCGTGCGTGAATGGTAGGTCGCGCGAGGTCCACACGGATGGCTTCCAAGAGCACCTCGCTCCAGTCGTGTGCCACCGAGTACTCTTGGGCTCGGGCTTGGGGTTGAATCAAGAAGGCGGCAAAGAGGAGAAGCAGCAGCGCTTGCCAACGCTGACGAAGAGCGTAGATTACGTCCATCGCATAAGATTTTAATGCTAAAATATCACCTTGAGTAAGGTCTGTCTTTACCTCAGGTTCTACGAAGGTACGAAAGCCAAAAGGGGCTTCGCCGGGACAAATGTCACTTTTCATCCATCCAACGCGATGTTATTCTCCCAAATACAAAGGGCCAGTTCCCAAAGATGCCGATCTGCTGCGCTCTCTGGAATAACCAAGAATCACAGCGCTTCCATCCGGAAACAGGCGCATGGTCGCATCCCCGGCGAAAACGGATGCTTTGAAAAACAAGGCTGGAGTGGGAAAGAGTAGGATGAAGCTTGTGCGGGCAGTTTGTCCTGAGGTATGCAGTGGGGTTAAGAAGCCTCGTTTGAAGAGAATTTGCGAATTGTTGAGATGGAGAGGCCCTTTGATATCCGTAAATTGGGAACGTTAGAGCAACGCACCATGAAACACCTTTCTGCACTGATCTTGGCCTTTGTGGCCCTTTCGGCTTCGGCCCAAACCGAAGTTTTCTTGAGCTTTACCCACCTGTTTGACGGCGACGATTACGCGCAGTTCACCACCTACACCACCCCCGAGGGGTACGAGGTGGAGTTCAGCCGCATGCAGTACTACATGTGTGATTTTGTGATCACCCATGACGGCGGCCAAGAAACAGCTCTGACTGACACTTACTTGTTGGTCAACGCCTACTTGAATTCTTCCTACTCGCTGGGCAGCTGGGATGGCATTGCGAGCATTGAAGGCATTGCATTCGCCATTGGTGTGGACGAAGCCAACAACCATGAAGACCCCGCAGCATGGCCAGAAGATCACCCGCTTGCGCCGCAAAACCCATCCATGCATTGGGGCTGGGCGAGTGGCTACCGCTTTTTGGCGTATGAAGGCACAGGTTCGGGCAACACGGTAGAAATCCACGCGTTGGGCGATGATAACTTCTTTAGCCAATCACACGAGGTGAGTGTTGAGGCCGTTTCGGGCGCAGCCACGATAGATCTGTATGCGGATTATGTGCACCTCTTCAACAACCTAGACGTTTCCACTGGCTTGATCAATCACGGATTCAACGGTGAGGTGGTGACAGCCCTTGAAAACTTCCGCGACTTGGTGTTCTCTACCGATGCTTCGGTCCATGCTGAGGAAGTCACGACGCCCGCCTTTGCCATGTTCCCCAACCCTGCGACCGACTTGGTTCGCCTCTCGGGTGGCAACAACCACGAGGTGGAGTTGCTCGACCTGTCAGGACGTGTAGTGGGCACCACCGGCGTGTTCAACGGATCATCCTCGATCAACGTGTCCGAGTTGCCTGCGGGGGTGTACCTCGCCCGCGTTGCGCAGAATGGCCAGGCCGTGCGCACCGAGCGCTTGGTGGTCCGTTAAGCTGAATTCCTATGCGACGTTTTTGGTGGATCCTCTGCCTGGTATGGTGTGGCTGCAATAAGTCCACTGGCGTCAGCGATGCCACCTTTTTGCCTGAGACTCCTGCAGGTTTTCCAGAAATGGAATACCCAGCAGATAACAGCTACTCCGACGCGCGCTGGCGCATGGGGCAGCAGCTCTTTTTTGACACGCGCCTGTCCATCGCCAACGATGTCAGTTGCGCAACATGCCACCCTGCAGAAGGGTTCTTTTCTGACGACAAACCCAATACCCCGGGTACACTCGGCCGCCCGGGTTTGCGGAACGTGCCTTCGCTGGTCAACATTGGCTACCATCCCTATTTCACGCGTGAAGGTGCTGTGCCCACTTTGGAGCAGCAAATCCTCGTGCCCATCCAAGAGCACAACGAATTTGGACACAACATTGTGGCCATCGTTGATGAGCTGCGCCAAGACCCCACCTATGCCAGCCTGAGCCAAGCGGCTTACGGGCAAGAATTCTCTGCTTATACCTTGACCCGGGCATTGGGCGTGTACGAACGCACGTTGATTTCAGGCAACAGTCCTTACGACCGATTTGTCAATGGAGAAATGCAGGCCCTAACTGCTGTTGAGAAGCGCGGCTTGGAACTCTTCTTTTCCGATGAATTGGGATGCGGAGGATGCCACACGGGAACCTTTTTGACTTCGTTTGAATTGCTGAACAACGGCCTGTACCAGACCTACCCAGACCCAGGATTGTTCCGCCTTACGAACGACCCACAGGACAGCGGCAAATTCAAGGTGGCCTCGCTCAGAAACATTTCTCGCACAGCGCCCTACATGCACGACGGCAGTTTAGCTACGTTGGAGGAGGTACTCAATCATTATGCTGCAGGTGGGCAAGGGCATGCCAACCAGGATGCCCGCATTCAGCCTTTTACCTTGACGCCTGAAGATGAATATGCACTCTTGCGCTTTCTGGAATCGCTGACCGACGAGACGTTCTTTTCACCCCGTCCTTAAGGGGAGTCCTTTGCTTACTGCGTTGGCGCTGGAGGCATACCTGCAGAGTGAGGAATCCTAGAGTTGATCAACCTTTGATGTGCATCCGAACTCCTGTTCTATTCCACCTCGTCTTCACGGTTGTTTTCGTGAAAAGAGTGGGCGCTGCGAATGCGGTTTACCTCTAGAAAAGACCTTGTTTGTCAAAGTCAGCTTAATCCTTCACGAACCGCTTCACCTGCCTGCCGGCTTCACCGTCTACTTCTATCACATATATGCCAGGACTCCACGTGGACAATGGAATTGCATGGGCAAAGGCTTCGCCGGTCCAGGACACCAGCAGTTGGCCTTGGATGCTGTGCACGCGGAGGCGCACTTGGTGTTCGGCGCTCACGTAGAGCACGTCACGGGCGGGGTTGGGATAGACATTGACTTCGGGCAGCGGGGCTTGTTCTTCTAGGTCTACGATCACATCTTCGGAGCAGTTGCCGGGCATGTTGGTGTCAAGCCAGGCCACGCGTTGGGTCAGCCAGTTTTGCATGGCTTCTACCTCAGCCTGATAGGTCTGGGGGATGGGGTTGGGTTCGATCCAGATCGACTCGCCGATCACCTCGTCCCAGCGGATGAAGTTGCGGGCCACCGGGGCCGAGATGGATGCGGTGTCGGCATTTATGGCTTCAAACATTCCGGCATTGCTCAAGATGCCCGCGCGGAACGTTTCCCAACGGCATTTCAGGTGGTTGGTGAACACCTCGTCTTGCATCATACGTTGCCACCACAGCGGCATGGACTCCAAGTCTTCGCAGTCTTGGTTTTGGAGGTAGGTCCAGCCTTCGGGGTCGTGACAGGAGCACACCAGCGAGCTGCCATAGCTCTGGTCAAAATCCCAAATGGGCCCGGCAGAGAGCTTGCCGCCGTTGCTGTCTTTGTCTTTGTGGAGGAAGGAGCTGAGCTTGTACCCGTCCGAGTTCTTGCTGAGTTCGTTGATGATCAGCACATCGGTAAAGGTGGTGGGGTTGATCAGGTCAGTGTAGCGTTCTCCTTCGGGATTGGTATAGTCGTCGCTGAACACGGCAGTTTCGAAGCGGGATATGTAATCTTGGATGTAGGCTTCTTGCTCGGGTTGAAGGTCCTCCACATTGGGGTAGTAGTACTGGTAGGTCATGGGGTTACCGGCCTGCGCCTCAAATTCGGATTCAAAGCCTTCAAAGTCCCACAGCCAATCGATCTTGAGGATGTAGCCTCCCGTCACGTCATCTCCGGTGACCTCAGTAGGCTGAAGTTTGGCAATGTCCAGGCGGTCGCCGTCGCGCTTGATGCGTTCGCACAGCAGGTAGAGTCCCCGGTAATCGCCGTTGATCACCAGTTCTACAAATTGCCAATCGGAAGCGTAATGTCCCATTTGCTGAAACAAGCGAAACGTAAACGGAAAGCGGATTTGGGTCTTGTCGATGTGCATGGCGTGCAGGATCCAATCTTCCTCGGCGCCCATGCCAAAGAAATCGACGTCGGTATCCATCAGGTTGCCATCCCAGGTTTCCACCGAGTAGGAGCACTTGTCAAATCCCTGCGTGGAGTTGCCTCGCCGTTCAATCCCGATGTTGCCAAAGTGGTAGGAGAACGGCATGCCTATTTGGTTCAGCTCGCCTTCGCCGTTGTAGATGATGCCCATTGAGGCGTGGATCTTGGGTTCGTCGGGAATGTCGTCTCCAAAGGTGTCGATCACGATGATGGGCAGGTCCGAAGACAGGTTTTGTCCGGCCCATTGCCCGTAGTCTTCTCCGGTACAGTCGGGGTCGCCCGGATACATGCAGGAGCCGTCGTCTTCGGTGGCTTCGGGATCAAAATTGCAGGCCAACGGATCGGTACAGCCTTCTTGGGCAAACGCAAGTGCGGGAAACAGCAACAGCGGCCCCAACAGCAAAAGTGCTGGGCGTAGAAATGATAAGCAATGCATAGACTTCGTTGATTCTCTATAGCTATAAACGGGGAAAGTGACCGAAATCTTGAAGGGCAGCTGGTTTTTTTTGCCGAACGGAGTCACAGCACCTGAATGTGCCTGAAATATGCAGCGACCGGGTTGAAGTGCTTGGCGTGTTGGGTACTTCTCGCCTCGACCAGGGGAGGAATTGGAGCAAAGCGCGTAATATCGGGATCCAACACCAGTAACCATGCGCCGTTCCATCCTGCTTGCTTGGTGCGCGGCCGTGCTGCTTGCACTGCCCACGCACGCCCAACTCGACCGTTCCAACGACGCCTTTCCCGCCTTGCGTGAAGGCCTCAATTACCGCAACATCGGACCCTTTAGAGGTGGCCGCTCTGCCGCGGTAACCGGGGTAGAAGGCCAGCCCATGCTGTTTTACATGGGCACCACCGGTGGCGGAGTGTGGAAGACCACCAACGGCGGTTCTACCTGGCACAACGTCTCAGACGGGTACTTCGGCGGCTCCATTGGGGCGGTGGAAGTGTCCAAGTCCAACCCGGGCGTGATTTACGTCGGAGGAGGGGAGTGCACCGTGCGCGGCAACGTATCGCCCGGTACGGGTATGTACAAATCGGTCGATGGCGGCCGTACCTGGAAGGACATCGGCCTCAAAGACAGTCGCCACATCCCGCGTGTGCGCGTGCATCCGACCAACCCTGACATTGTGTATGCTGCCGTGCTCGGCGACCTCTTCAAGGATTCCGAAACCCGCGGTGTCTACAAATCCACCGACGGCGGAGCTTCCTGGAAGCGCGTTTTGTTTGCAGGCAACCGGGCGGGTGCCTTTGAGGTGGTGCTGGACCCGGTCAACCCGGAGGTGCTCTACGCTTCCACCTGGAACGTGCGCCGCACGCCCTATGACTTCTCCTCTGGGGGAGATGGTTCTGCGCTCTGGAAGTCCACCGACGGCGGGGCTACTTGGACCAACCTGATGGACAACGAAGGCCTTCCCGAAGGTGCCTGTGGCATCATCGGTGTCACCGTCTCACCGGTCAATCCTGATCGCCTCTGGGCCATCATTGAAAACGAAAATGGCGGTGTGTTCCGTTCGGACGACGGCGGCAAGACCTGGACCAAAACCAACAGCGACCGCAGCTTGCGTCAACGTGCGTGGTACTACTCGCGCATTTACGCCGATACCAAAGACGTCAACAAAGTCTACGTCATGAACGTGGCTTACCACACCTCCACCGACGGTGGCAAAACCTTCAAGGCCCGCTACGCTCCACACGGCGATCACCACGACTTGTGGATTGCCCCTGAAGACCCCAACCGCATGATCATCGGCGACGACGGTGGCGGCCAAGTGACCTACGACGGCGGCGCCAATTGGTCCACCTACGAAAACCAGCCCACCGCGCAGTTCTACCGCGTGACCACCGACGACCATTTCCCCTACCGCATCTACGGCGCTCAGCAGGACAACTCCACCGTACGCATCCAAAGCCGCTCGGACCGTGGCTTCATCACCGAAGACCACTGGGAGTCTACAGCAGGCGGCGAAAGCGCTCACATTGCGCCCGACCCCACCGATAACAACATTGTTTACGGCGGTAGCTACGGCGGTTTTTTGTCGCGCAAGAACCACCACACCAACATGACCCGTGCCATTCATGTGTGGCCCGACAACCCTCTTGGTGCTGGGGCAGAAGCCATGAAGTACCGCTTTCAATGGAACTTCCCGGTGTTCTTCTCGCCACACAATGACCAAGTGCTGTACACCTGTTCGCAGTTCTTGCACCGCTCCACCAACGGGGGCGAAAGCTGGGAAGTCATCTCCCCCGACCTCACCCGCAACGACCCCGAAAAGCTTGTGAGCTCTGGTGGTCCTATTACACAGGACAATACCGGGGTGGAGTACTACGCCACCATTTTTGCAGCCGAAGAGTCGCCCTACGAAGCGGGATTGCTCTGGTGCGGTTCGGACGACGGACTCATCCACGTTTCGCGCAACGGCGGCGAGAGCTGGGAAAACGTGACCCCGAAGAAAATGCCCGAGTGGGCGCAGGTGAACAGCATCGAAGTGGACCCGCATCACAAAGGCGGTCTCTACGTGGCCGCCACCATGTACCGGCTGGGTGACTACACGCCGTACCTCTACCACACCACCGATTATGGCAAAACGTGGAAGCCCATCACCGGGGGACTGCCTACCGACCATTTCACCCGCGTCATCCGTGCCGATCGCAACGTGGACGGCCTGTTGTACTGCGGGACTGAGTTTGGGCTGTACGTGAGTACGAACGGCGGAGCGGCATGGCAGCCCCTGCAGCTCAACCTGCCTCCCGTGCCCATTACCGACCTGGCCCTGAAAGACAACGACTTGATTGTGGCCACCCAAGGGCGTAGCTTCTGGATCCTGGACGACTTGAACGTGATTTGGGACGAAGTGACCGCCGCTACCAACACCGATGAGTTACACTTATACAGCGTACATCCAACCGTTGGCTACGGCGGTGGAAGTGGCACCACCTCGGTCACAGAGGGCACCAACCACCCGGCAGGTGTGCGCGTGCATTTTCACGTGCCAGAAGGAGTCAAGGATGCGCAATTACGCATGCTTACTGCCGACGGAGAGGTGATCCGCAGCTTCTCCACTTCGGCCAAGGACAAATCCGAAAAGCTCAAGGTCAAGCCAGGACTGAACGCCTTTGACTGGAACCTGCGCTATCCCAAAGCCGACGACTTCGACGGGCTGCTGATGTGGTGGGGAACCCTTGCCGGACCACAAGCCCCGCCCGGGATGTACACCGCCCGTTTGATCGCAGGTGAAGACAGCGTAGAAGTGCCGTTTGAAATCCTACTCGATCCGAACACCGAGGGTGGGGTGGAAGACCGCCAAGCCCAATTTGCCTTCTTGCTGGAGGTGCGTAACAAAGTGGACGAAACCCACGATGCCATTCGCCACATGCGCCAAGTCAAAAAGCAGATTGCCGCGCTCAACGCCCGTTTGGACACCGCTCAATTTGCCGAAGTGATTGCCCAAGGAAAGCAGCTCGATTCGGCCATGACGGCCATCGAGGAGGTGCTTTACCAAACCAAGGTCAAGAGCAACCAGGACATGCTCAACTACCCCATCCGCTTGAACAATAAGCTGGCCCACGTGGCGTCGCTGGCGAGCATGGGGTGGTACCGCCCTACTGATCAGATGATTGGAGTCAAGGACGAGTTGACGGCCCTGATTGACGTTGAACTGGTCAAATGGTACGCCATCCGCAACGAGCAACTGCCGTCACTCAATGCATTGATTCGCAAGAGTGAGGTGGATGTGATTGGGGTGGAACCATGAGCGAACGAAGTCATGTACGCGCTGCTTGGCAGGAAGGACTTAGCCTCGAGCTGCAACAGGGATGATTGCACGTTGCGTGTAACAAAAAAGACACCCCGAGGGGTGTCTTTTTTGTGAGTGAATGTTTCTACAGCGGTTATTTGGCCACCGACAATTTTGTGGTGATGACCTCGTTGGCTGTTGGGATCACCATGGTGTAGTACCCCGATGCTATCGCGCCTACACTGATGGTGGTTTTCTCGGCGTGGATGCGTCCGGTGAGCACCACTTGCCCAATTTGATCGTAAAGGGTGTACGTGCTATTCACCAGTTGCAAAGGCACATCCAACGTGAACACATCTTGGGTTGGATTAGGGTAGGTTGAAATTGCGGTGCTCTGCACTTCGGTGATGGTCACCACAACGTCGACATCGAAACAGACTTGCGCACCGGTGCACCCCTCACTTGAAGTTTCGGTGACACAGATTTGATTGGCTCCCAAGGAGGTCCATTGCACCACCACACTCTCGGTTCCTTGACCCGACTCGATGGTTCCGCCAGTGACTTCCCATGCATAGGTGCTGCCTACAGCCCCTTGATAGGTATAGGTGGCTGGGGCCGCATCGGTAGGCTCAGGGGTGTCTGTGGTAATCTCAGTTACAGGCAGGAATTCGCACGAGCCATCGTCACACAGGGCGGCTTCATCGTAGTTACATGCCGCGGGGTCTGTACAGCCATCAGGCAGGATGCAAGAGCCGTCATCGATGGTTGCCGTTTCGTCGTAATTGCATGCCGTAGGATCGGTGCATCCTGCGCACGAACTGTAGTCGCAAGAGCCGTCATCGCACAAGGCGTCAGGCATGTAGTTGCATGCGTTTTCGTCCGTACATCCATCTGGCAAAATACACGAGCCGTCATCGCAAGTTGCATCGGGGTCGAAGTTGCAGGCCGTCGAATCGGTGCAGCCATCAGGGAGGATGCACGATCCGTCATCGATGGTGAAAATCTCGTCATAGTTGCATGCGATGGGGTTGGTACAACCTACGCAGCTTGTAATGTCGCAACTGCCATCGTCGATGGTCGCTGTGGGATCGTAGTTGCAAGCAGACATATTGGTGCACCCGGCACAAGTGGTGTATTCACAAGAACCGTCGTCACACTGTGCAGAAGGGTCAAAGTTGCAAGCACCCGCATCGGTACAGCCATCGGGGAGGATGCAGGATCCATCGTCGTTGATGGCAAAAGGATCGTAGTTGCACGCATTGACATCTGTACATCCGTCACACGGGGCGTCAATGCAGCTTCCGTCATCAATGGTTGCCGTGTCGTCGTAGTTACATGCTGCAGGATCGGTACACCCCAAACAAGAAACGAGGTCGCAGCTTCCATCATTGATGGTGGCATCAGGATCAAAGTTGCACGCATTTGGGTTGGTGCAACCTGTGCATGAATCGAATTCGCAGGAGTTGTCAAAAATCGTTGCGTCTGGATCGTAGTTGCATGCACTCGGGTTTGTACATCCCAAGCATGAAGT
>JBMYJR010000075.1:0-9792 GCA_049594615.1 Flavobacteriales bacterium | reverse complement strand
GCTTGGTTACAGGCGCGCCATTCACGATCACGCTGTAGTTGTACAGACCAGCTGGCAGGGCAGCTACGTCGAGCACGATGTTGTGCTCACCAGCAGCGCGGGTGCCGTAGTCTTGTGAGATCACCAGCTTACCAGCAGCGTCAAATACTTCGAGTGATACAGTGCTAGATTGTACCAGTGAGTAGTTGATGGTGGTCATGTTCACAGCAGGGTTCGGAACGTTTTGACCTACTACCGCTTCTGCGTCAGCGATGTCATTTACAGAGATCGAAGCGTCCATGTTCAAACGTACCATAGGAACAGAGAAGGTCGCACCCCACTCGCCGTCTGAGAACAACCATGAAGCTACCCACTCGTTTACGCCTGAAACGGGCACACGAATGGCATCGGTACCACCAAAGTTCACCAGAACAGCCAGGTAGGTCTTGCCCGCTTCGAGCATCTGTGCTCCACCGTTGTCAAAGTCAAACGGCAACGTCAACCAATTTGCTTCGAGTACGCTTGTGAGATCTGCCTCTTCTACGGTATGCTCGAGGGTCTCGGTGATGTACTCCAAGATGGGGAGCCCTTCTTCATCAAGACCTTCAAATTCGTAGATCTGGCAGTAGAAAATCGCGCCAATCTCAGAGCCTGCACCAACACATACGTCGATACCGCCACACATTTGGTCAGCGTAGATGTCGAACAGGTTGCCATATTCGGAAGACGAACCATCACCGTTAAACGCTTCAGCAGAGTTGCCGTCGCGTGCGTAAGTGAAATCGGTGATCATCATGCTGTTTTCGACCATGTTGTCTGCCATCACATCGTCACCGGTTTCTGAGGTCACGGTTGCAGTAATGGTCACTTCACCGGTAGCACTTGGGGTGTAGTCGGTGACAATAGACAAGGTGTCTTTGGTCAGGGTGAGGATCTCAGGAGATACTTCTGAAGTCCAGGTGCCTTGTGAGGTACCGTCGAAGAGTACTTCCAGCTCAAACGAAGCGTTGGCCTGGTCGTTGAAACCGAAGTTAGAGAGTACAGCAGTCGCAGCAACCGGGCTGACTTGAGCAACAGGTACTTGGGTGAATGGGTATACACCAGCGCCGAACTCTTCTTGGTTCCAGTCACCGAACTCTACCTTGTCAGCAGCGATGTTGTTGTCAGCCAATGAGCCAATACCAACGTTGTCCACTGCGAAACCAGAAGCCCATGAACCGGCATCTGACCAGAAGAAACGAACGGTCAGAGAGGTCTCACCTTCGTAGTCGTAGAGGGGAAGAATGATGGTTTGCCATACAACTGCATCTACAGGCAAGGCCTCTGTCAATACAGTCCAGTTCTCACCGCCATCGGTAGAAACTTCTACACCAGCGTCACCACCGCCAAAGCCTTGGTCGTGGAAGATGTCAAACGACAGGGCAGGGTTGGTAGCGGTTGAAAGGTCTACTTCTGGAGCAGTCAGTTGCACCAAGAACATGTCACAGTCGCAGGGAGGGCCATCGTCGTTGGCCAGTGCGAAGTTGTTACCTACTGGCACGTCAGGAACTGGCCAGTAGCCACCGTTGTTCGCTTGGGCAGCGTCGCCGGTGATGAATGCCGGAACTGTCTCTCCGTCCAGGTTGGTTACATCGGTGCCCGTCCATCCTTCGGGGAGGGCAGGAATGCCTTCTTCGAAATCTTCGAACAGGATGTCAGTGTTTTTGAGCATTGCAGCAGCAGTGCCTTCACCTTTTTTGGTGATGATTGGAGACATGTCTTTTTTGTCAAACGACTGGAAAGACACGTTCTGCCAGCTTTGTGCGGTCATACCCGCGGCAACAAACAGTGTAAGCGCCAGAGCGTACAGTTTTCTCATCTCTGATAATTTAATTGAGGATTTGTTTTCGCTTTAGAGGGCAAATATAGCCATTCGCAAACCCCTGTAAAAACTAGGTTTATCTCATTCTTGTGGTGAATCAGGCCTTTGCGCCTTCTGCAGGCTCGGCAAACATTTCCGGCGATGGGCAAGTGCACATCAGGTTTCGATCACCAAAGGCATCGTCCACGCGTCCCACCGCTGGCCAAAACTTGGATTCCGCGATGTAACTCAATGGGTATGCGGCCTCACGACGGCTGTAGGGGTGCGACCAACCATCGTCGGTGACCTCAGCAGCGGTGTGTGGCGCGTTTTTCAAGACATTGTCGTTCATATCGGCCAGGCCCATGGCCACGTTCGCGATCTCCTTTCGAATGGCGATCATGGCGTCGCAGAAGCGGTCCAATTCCTCGCGCGATTCGCTCTCGGTAGGCTCGATCATCATGGTACCCGCAACCGGGAATGAAACCGTTGGCGCGTGGAACCCATAATCCATCAGGCGTTTGGCGATATCGGCCACCTCGATCCCGATGTCATTCTTGAATTCCCGGCAATCGATGATCATCTCGTGTGCCACGTTGCCATTCACCCCGGTGTAGAGTATGGGGTAATGCTCGTCCAAGCGCGCACGCATGTAATTGGCGTTGAGAATGGCGATTTCGGTGCTGCGCTTGAGGCCTGCCGCGCCCAGCATCTTGATGTAGCCGTACGAAATCAGCAGAATCAGCGCACTTCCAAACGGTGCTGCCGCTACAGCGCCCGAAGACTTGTCGTTGCCGTGGCCGGTGGTTTGGTGACCGGGCAGGAAGGGCACCAAGTGCGCCGCAACGCCAATCGGGCCCATGCCAGGACCGCCACCGCCGTGCGGGATGGCGAAGGTTTTGTGCAGGTTCAAGTGGCACACATCCGCACCGATGAGTCCGGGTGAGGTCAGCCCCACTTGGGCGTTCATGTTGGCCCCGTCCATGTACACTTGGCCGCCGTGCTCGTGCACAATGGAGGTGATTTCCTTGATGGCGCTCTCGAACACCCCATGGGTACTCGGGTAGGTCACCATCAGTGCGCCCAGGTTGGCACTGTGTGCTTCGGCTTTGGCGCGCAGATCGTCAACGTCTACGTTGCCGGCTTCATCGCACTTGACCACCACCACTTTCATGCCCGCCATCACCGCCGAAGCCGGGTTGGTGCCGTGGGCCGAAGAAGGGATCAAGCAAATATCGCGGTGCGACTCGCCGCGGTCCGCGTGGTAGGCACGGATCACCAGCAGCCCGGTGTATTCGCCTTGTGCGCCGCTATTGGGCTGCAAGGACATGCCTGCAAACCCGGTCGCCTCGCAGAGGTCGTCGTGCAGGTTGGTGAGCATTTCCTGGTAGCCGGCCGCTTGGTTGAGCGGGGCAAACGGGTGCATGTTGGCAAACGCGGGCCAAGTAATCGGCATCAGCTCGCTGGCCGCGTTGAGTTTCATGGTGCACGATCCGAGCGAAATCATGGAATGTACCAGCGACAAATCGCGGTTCTCCAAGCGCTTCATGTAGCGCATCATTTCCGACTCAGAGCGGTAGGTGTTGAATACCTCGTGGGTCAGGTAGTCCACGCTGCGTGGGGCTTGGCCCAAACGATCGGCGCACGGGCTCCAGCTCACGTCCTTGCCGGCGATGGCGCTCAGCAGGGCGTTCAGTTCGGCCTCAGTGGTGGTCTCGCTCATGGAGATGGCCACGTGCTGGCCGTCCACACGGCGGATGTTGAAGCCGGCGTCCAACGCCGCTTGTACGGTTTGATCGGCGCTGGCTACCGCAAGGGTAAGGGTGTCGAAACAGGTGTCGTTCACCACGGTCACGCCTGCGGCCCCCAACGCGCTGGCTGCACCTGCGGCAAAACTGTGGATGGCGGCCGCGCGGTGGCGGATGCCTTCTGCACCGTGGTACACGGCGTACATGCCGGCCATCACGGCCAACAGCGCCTGCGCGGTGCAAATGTTTGAAGTCGCCTTTTCGCGGCGGATGTGCTGTTCGCGGGTTTGCAGCGCCATGCGGTAGCCGGCGTTGCCGTGGCGGTCTTTGGTCACGCCAATGATGCGGCCCGGGATGTGGCGCTTGTACGCCTCTCGGGTGGCAAAGAAGGCCGCGTGTGGTCCCCCGTAGCCCATGGGCACGCCAAATCGCTGGCTGTTGCCCAAGACGCAATCGGCGCCCCAGTTGCCGGGGGCTTCCAACAAGGCTAGGGCCATGAGGTCTGAAGCCACAGCCACTTTGGCCTCCACGGCGTGGGCGGCCTCCACAAAGCTGCGGTAGTCGCGCACGGCACCGTGGCCGTCAGGGTATTGAACAAAGGCGCCGAAGGTTTCGGCGTCAAAGGTGAAGCTGTTGTAATCGCCTTCCACCAGTTCTATACCCAAGAGCTCAGCGCGGGTGCGCATCACCTCCAGGGTTTGGGGGAAGGCCTTGTCTGAAACGAAGAACTTCTTGGCGCCGCCCTTGACTTGGGCACGGCTGCGGGTGTTCCAGAACATGATCATGGCCTCGGCGGCCGCAGTGCCTTCGTCCAGCAGTGACGCGTTGGCGATTTCCATGCCGGTGAGGTCAGACACCATGGTTTGGAAATTCAGCAACGCCTCCAGACGGCCTTGGGCGATTTCTGCTTGGTAAGGGGTGTAGGCGGTGTACCAACCGGGGTTCTCCAGGATGTTGCGCTGGATGACCGGTGGCACCACCGTGGGGTAGTAACCCATGCCGATGTAGCTGCCCACCACGCGGTTCTTTTCCGCAAGCTGGGCCACGTGGGCAAGGTATTCCGCCTCCGAGAGGCCTTCGGGCAATTGCAGCGGGCCTGCCATGCGGATGCTGTCGGGCACGGTTGCGGTGATCAGCGCATCGAGGCTGTCAAATCCTGCGGCTTGCGCCATGTCTTCCACGTGCGCATCACGGGGGCCAATGTGGCGGAGAGCGAAGGGTTCCTGGGTCTTCATTCCATGTTGGGTTTCGGGCGCAAATATAGACTGCTCTCGCGTGCATGTGTTCGCGCGCACGCGAGGTTTCTGCTCTTCAGATTGGATTTTTGAACACCCCGGGGCGCACAGCCGTTGTTTGCAGCCCGAAAAGCCCTGCTTGCCTTTGGTACATTTGTGCACATGAGACCTTGGCTTTTGCTGCTAATTCCCTTGTTGCTTTTTCCGCTGTTCACCTCGGCCCAAGCGCCGGTGCAAGACACCATCTTGACCATGAGCGGGCGTGAATTCCCCTGCGTCATCCTCGACAGTTTAGGGCTGGAAATCAGATTCGAATTTGTCAACCAACGCGGCAAGACCAAAACCCGCATTTTGGACCGCGGCGAAATCTTCTCCATCCGCAGCACCGAGGAAAACGTCCTGTACCAGCAGGACACCTTGATCGGCAATTGGATGACCGAGGCCCAAGTGCGCGATTTCATCGCTGGAGAAATGGACGCCCGCGCATGCCACAAGGCCGGCAAACAATTCTGGATTTCCTTTGCCATCAGCGCCGGTGTGGCGTATGCTGCCCAAGGCGGTTTTGCCTCCACCATCCTCGCTCCGCTCATCCTGACCGGTTGGCAAATGGTGCCCGTGCTGCGCATTCAAGAGGAGTGCATCTCAGACCCTTCCCACACCTGGAACGAATGCTACGCCCTGGGCTACGAAAAAGTCGCCCGTCCCATGCAGCTGCTCAATGCCTTGAAAGGTGGCGGATCGGGCATGGCGCTGGGCATCATCCTGTTTTACCTGGCGCCCCTCTGACCCATGCGCACTTTTTTGCTCCGGCACGCGCGCAACACGGTGTACAGCAACGTGTGGATCGCATTTGGTGCAGCCCTGTGGGTGCACGCCGCGGGCATTGAAATTGGCGCCAAACAGTCGGTGGCGGCGTGGCTGACCTTCTTCGCCACGGTGTTTGTCTACAACTTTCAACGCGTGGTCAAGCTCTCGCGCCGCACCAAACACGTGATTCCCGGGCGAAACGCCTGGCTCTACAACAACCGCTTTTGGATTTGGGTGTGGGTGATTGTAGGGGGAATTGGCTCAGGCTTTACGGCGCTCTTCTTGCCCCCTGCAGGATGGAGAACGCTTGCGGTACCTGCCTTGATTTCTTTGCTGTACGTAGTGCAGTTCATCCCCTCCCAAAATGGACTGCGCACCTTGCGCGAACTCCCAGGAGCCAAAATCCTGTTGATTGCCGCTTGCTGGGCGGTTGTGGGCACCTTCCTCCCGCTGGTCTTTGACCGCAATCCCGACGCCCGAGTGTGGTGGATGTGGGGCGAAAAATGCGCCTTCATTCTGGCCATCACCATCCCTTTTGACATCCGCGACCTCAAATACGACGATGCGCACATGCGCACCTTGCCTCAACTGCTGGGCCTCGGCGGGGCCAAAACCTCGGCCTTGGTGTTGGTGGTGATTTCAGCCGGATTGACCTTGGGTGCGCTGCTCAGCGGATGGTATACTCCACCATACGCGGTGGCTACCTGGGTGGCGCTTGTGCCCGCCGCATGGCTGATTGCGGGCACGCACGAAGACCGCCCCGAGCTCTACTTTACCGCAGGGCTCGACGGCACCATTGCCCTGATGGGCGGGTTGCAATTGCTTGCGCTTTTTCTATTCGGCTGAGAAGGCCAGGTCCAAGCCTTGGATGAAGGCGTCTGCCGCAAACTCCAAGTCCGCGTCGGTATGGGCGGCAGAGACAAAGCCCACCTCGTACCCCGAAGGACCCAGGTAAACCCCTTGTTCCAAGAGCGAAGCGTGCAGGGTGGTGAAGTACTTCATGCTGTCGGCACCGATCTCGGAGCTTTTGCGGATGGCCACCTTATCGGAGAACGCCAACCAAAACACCGAACCTTTGTGGAACATATTGAAGGCGTACCCTTTGGCTTGGGTGTGTGCCAATACGCGGCCGATGAAGCGCTTGGTTTTGGCCTCGAGTTGCTCGTAAAATCCGGGTTGCAAGCACGCCTCCAGTTGGGCCTTGCCAGCTGCCATGGCTACCGGGTTTCCGCTCAGCGTACCTGCTTGGTAAACTGGACCCGTGGGGGCCACGTGATTCATGATTTCGGCGGTTGAAGCGTAGGCGCCCACGGGCAAACCACCGCCGATGATTTTGCCAAAGGCCATCACGTCAGGTTGGATGTCGTAGTAACCGGCCGCACCTTCAAATCCCACACGAAATCCGCTGATCACCTCATCGAACAACAATACAATGCCCTCGCGGGTGCAGATCTCGCGCAGGCCCACCAGGAACTCGCGGCTCTGGATCAGCAGGCCGTTGTTGGCCGGAATGGGCTCGATGGCGATGACCGCGATTTGGTCTTTGTATTCCTTCACCGCTTGTTCGACGGCGTCCAGGTCATTCAGCGGAAGTACGATGGTTTCGCGGGCGTAGGCCTCGGGAACACCTGCAGAAGTGGAGGTGCCCAGGGTGGCCAATCCAGAACCGGCCTTGACCAGCAGCGCGTCCACGTGGCCGTGGTAGCAGCCGTTGAACTTGATGATTTTGTCGCGTCCGGTGTAGCCGCGGGCCAATCGGATGGCGCTCATGGCTGCCTCGGTGCCCGAAGACACAAAGCGGATCTTCTCCAAGTAGCGGTGGTTGCGCACAATGAGGTCGGCCAACTCGTTTTCCTGCACGGTGGGGGTACCGAAGGACGTACCGGTGGATGCGGTTTGGGTGATGGCCTCCACCACCCCGGGGTTGGCGTGGCCTAAGATGAGCGGGCCCCACGAGCAGCAGAAATCCAAATACTTGTTGCCGTCGGCATCCCAAATGTGGGCGCCTTGGCCTTTGACCATGAACCGCGGAGTGCCGCCGACTGCGCCAAAGGCACGTACCGGAGAATTCACGCCTCCAGGAAAGAGGGACTTGGCGGTTTCAAAAAGCTGTTCGGACTGGGTGATCTGCATGGGAGGTGGTTTGACAGAATCCTACATTTGCGGGAATTCGCGCTGCAAAAGTAAGCCACCCCCATGACCGATTTCGTCTACGCTTCGTCATTTGCTGCTGAGATGGACGCCGCCGATCCCTTGGCGCGCTACCGTGAGCAGTACCACATTCCGGTGATCCACGGCAAACAGGCCCTGTACTTCACCGGCAATTCCCTGGGCCTGCAGCCCAAAGCCGCCCGCGCGGTGGTGGAACAAGAACTGGACGATTGGGCACAATGGGGGGTCGAAGGGCACTTCCACGCCAAGCACCCGTGGTTCAGCTACCACGAACTTTTCACCGAAGGCGCCGCCCAACTGGTGGGGGCCCGCCCAGAAGAAGTGGTGCTCATGAACGGTCTCACGGTCAACGTACACCTGATGTTGGTGTCGTTCTATCGCCCAAACGGCAAGCGCACCAAGATCATTTGCGAAGCCAAAGCCTTCCCTTCGGACCAATACGCCCTTGAGAGCCAGGTGAAGTTTCACGGGCTCGACCCCAAGACCGACATCGTAGAAGTGGCCCCGCGCGAAGGAGAACACACCATCCGCCACGAAGACATCGAAGCCGCCATCGACGCAAACGCCGACCAAGTGGCGCTGGTGTTCTTGGGTGGGGTGAACTACTACACCGGCCAGCGTTTTGACCTGGAGCGCATCACCCGCAAAGCCCATTCGGTGGGCGCCGTATGCGGGTTTGACTTGGCCCACGCTGCCGGCAACGTGCCCCTCGAACTCCACGACTGGGGCGTAGACTTTGCCTGTTGGTGTACCTACAAGTACTTGAACTCAGGTCCGGGCAGCGTGTCCGGCGTGTTTGTGCACGAGCGCCACGCCAACGCTCCCGATTTGCCGCGCTTTGCCGGCTGGTGGGGCTACGACAAAACCAGCCGCTTCCAAATGGAGCAAGGCTTCAAACCCATCCCGGGCGCCGAAGGCTGGCAACTGAGCAACGCCCCGGTGTTTGCCATGGCTCCGCACAAAGCCGCGTTGGACCTGTTTACAGAAGTAGGCATGGACGCCCTGAGAGCGAAGGCCATTCAACTCACCGCTTACCTTGAGTTTGTGGTGGAAGAAGCCGGACGTCGCGCAGGCTCGCCGGTCGAAATCATCACCCCGCGCAACCCCGAGGAGCGCGGATGCCAACTCAGTTTGTTGGTACACGGCCACGGACGCCCCCTGTTTGACCGCCTGCTGGCCGACAGCGTCATTGCCGATTGGCGCGAGCCCAACGTGATTCGCATGGCCCCTGTGCCCATGTACAACACCTTCACCGACGTTTATACCTTTGGTACCTTGCTGGAAGCAGCCCTAAAAAACGCCTGACATGGCCCGGAAATTCGCAGTTATTGGAGTGGGAAAATACGGCGCGGAAATCGCCCGTGAACTCGCCAAAAAAGGTGCAGAGGTGCACGCCTTTGACGTGTCCCAAGCACGCACCGAAGCCCTCAAAGACGAAGTGGCTCTGGCCATTGCTTTGGACGCCACCGATCCCAAAATCCTCCGCAGTAAAGGCATCGACCAAATGGATGCCGTGGTGGTGGCCATCGGAGAAAACTTCGAAGCCACAGTGCTCACCTCCATGGCCCTCAAAGACATGGGCGTGCCCCGCGTGATTGCGCGTGCATCGGGTGCCAACCAGCTGCGCATCCTCCAAAAACTCGGCATCGAAGAAATCTTGGCCCCTGAGATGGAGATTGCAACCACCGTGGCCGAGCGCTTGGTGAACCCTTCCATCACCGGCTTCCTGCAACTGCCCGACGGGTTTGAGATTGCGGAGATCAAGGCCCCTGCCGGCATCGCCAACCGCTCGTTGGAGGACATTGACCTGCGCAACAAGTACCGCCTGACGCTCATCACACTCAAGCGCGAGTACGAAATCAAAGACGAGCAAAGCGGAGACATCAACGTGGAGGAGCACATCATTGGCGTGCCCAAAAGCGAAACGATGATCTACGAAACCGACACCCTGGTGGTGTTCGGGAAGTTGGGAGACGTCAAGAAATTCATCGAAGTCAACGTCTAGCGCACC
>JBMYJR010000074.1:0-10788 GCA_049594615.1 Flavobacteriales bacterium | reverse complement strand
GGTGCGCCAACGGTCGCCGCACCACTCCCACACTTCAAGGGGCACAAAGGCCACCAAGTCTGGCAGCTGGAGGGTGTCGGAGTTGGTGTCGGGGACGTGCTCTACCTCGGTGCGCAGGTCGTAGCCGAGCAGAGTAAAGACCCAATCGCCTCGGTCCACCAACTCCTTGAGGGCGCCAAACGCGCCTTCGCCCGAACGCAAAGACACGGCATGCTCTGCCCCCAAGGCCAACAACGTACGACCGTCTTCAGAGTTGCTGTGCAGCAGGGCGGCATAGGGCCCCTGCACGTCCAGGATGTCAAGCGAGGGAATCACGTCTAGCAAAAATGCAGCATTCGTGCCGTGATTGCACGTTTTTACAGGCGTTCGCGCACCATGCGCTCCAAGGCAGCCACCCAGCGTGGGTCATCGTTGAGCGAGGGCACGAGTTGCACCTTCTCACCCCCGAGTTTCTCGAAGTCTTCTTGGTATTCGTCGCCGATCTCAATGGTGGTCTCCAAACAGTCGCTCACAAATGCCGGGGAGAACACCAGCAGACGCTTGTCGCCTTTTTCGGCGCGCTCCTCAATGAGCTTGTCGGTGAACGGGGTCACCCAGCCCTTGCCCAAACGCGACTGGAAGCCCACGCTGTACTGTTCTGGTTTGAGCCCGAGTTTTTCGGCAATGAGGTGGGTGGTGGTGTAGCACTGGGCTTTGTAGCAATAGCGGTTGGCCCCTTCTACTCCGTGCTCGCAATCGTGGTGATCGCACAGGCCTTCGGGGTATACCTTGTTCAGCTGGCGCATAGGCAGCCCGTGGTAACTCATGATGATGTGATCATAAGAAGCCGGGTCGAGCTTTTGCGCATTTTCAGCCTGGATCTCGATCAATTCAGGCAGGTCGTAGTAGTCGTCTACGATTTCCACTTGGGGAATAACATACATCTTGGCGATCTCTTCCATGACCTTTTGCACCGCCGACCCCGTACTGGCCGACGCGTAATGCGGAAACAGCGGAATCACCACAATCTTGGTGTAGAGGTGCTTCTCCATCTCCTTGACTTGGCTGCGGATGGAAGGGTTCTGGTAGCGCATGGCCAAGTATACATCGGCGTCTTCACCGAGCTTGGCTTGAAGCTGTTCTTTGATGCGGTGGCCGTATACGATCAAGGGTGATCCCTCTTCGGTCCACAGTTTCTTGTAAATCTTGGTCGATGCAAAGCAGCGAATGGGAACGATGATCAGGTTCACCAAAATCCACCGACCTAGCGCCGGAATGTCGATCACGCGCGGGTCATTGAGGAATTGGGTAAGGTAGCGGTACACCGCAGGAACGGTGGGTTTGTCGGGCGAACCGAGGTTGATGAGCAGCACTGCCGTTTTGGCCATATCCGGGGATTGGGTAGTGTTCCGATTTTTTGGCGATCACGCCTCAGAAGAGAACCGGCGTGGCACCGCCTTTGTTCTGGGCTTGTAGCCCGCAAAGGTAGAAGGCCTGCGGGAGACTCAAATTCATTTTCTTTGCGCTTTTAACTCCAGTTCGTGCATGTGGGCTTCCCTGGCCAGTTTTATTCTGCGTAACCGCACCTTCGTCCTCATCGCTGTTGGACTGTTGACCGTATTTATGGCGCTCCAGTCGCGCAACGTGAAGATGACCTACAAGTTTGGTGGGCTGCTTCCCGAGACCGACACCACCTACCAGGAGTACCAGTACTTCCTCGAAGAATTCTCCGAAGACGGCAACGTCCTGCTGATTGGCCTCAACGATGAGCGACTGCACACCATCGACAATTTCCGACGCTGGTACGATTTGGGCGACGCACTCAAGGAAGTCTCCATCACCAAAGACTCACTGATTGGAGGCGAAGTCCAACAGGTGCGGCTCGCGGCGGTGGACTCGGTGTTCTCCTCGGCCCACGTCTACACCATTGTCAAGGACACCACCCAGGAGCGCTTTGCCTTCGAACGCTTGCTCAACGGCAAGCCCGAGAGCCAGGAAGCTGTCGACGCCGTGCGTGCCCGTTTGGAATCCTTGCCTTTTTACGAAGACATCCTCTACCAAGACAGTTCGGCGGCCACCCTGATGATGGTGTTTGTCAACGGTGAGATCTTCAACTCTGAAGACCGCGGCACGTGTGTGGAAGACATCGTAGCCCTGGTCGACAAATTCAGTGAGGACACCGGCATCCAAGCCCACATTTCGGGCATGCCCTACATCCGCACTGAACTCACCAACTTGGTAAAACAGGAGTTGGGCTTCTTTGTCCTGCTGGCCGCTTTTGTCACTGCGTTCCTGTTGTTCTTGTTTTTCCGCAACCTGGGCGTGATGGCCGTCTGCATGCTCGTGGTGGGCATTGGTGTGGTCACCTCGTTGGGAACCATTGGCCTGTTGGAGTACCGCATCTCCATGTTGATGGGCTTGATCCCTCCGCTGATGATTGTGATTGGGGTGCCCAACTGCATTTATCTGCTCAACAAGTACCACAGCGAGTTCAAAAAGCACGGCAACAAAGCCAAGTCCCTCACCCGCGTGGTGCAGCGCATCGGCAACGCCACCTTCATGACCAACACCACCACGGCGTTGGGTTTTGCCACTTTCATATTCACCGAATCAGATATCCTGCGCGAGTTTGGTGTGGTGGCCGCCATCAACATCCTGGCGGTGTTCTTCATATCGATCTTCACCATCCCGGCCATCTTCTCCTTCTTGCCCGCGCCCAAACGCCGCCACGTGCGTCACTTGGACCGCAAATGGGTGTTCCTGGTGGTCAACAAACTGGTCAACGTGGTGGAAGGCCCGCGCAAGTGGGTGTACGGCATCACTATCGTAGTACTGGGCTTGAGCATTTACGGCATCACCCTGATGCAAGCCACCGGAAACATCGTGGGCGATTTGCCTTCGGACGCCCGCGTAATTCAAGACTTGGAGTGGTTCGAGGACGAATACAACGGGGTCATGCCCTTTGAGGTACTGATCAACACCCACCGCCCCAACTACGTGACCCGCGACAACTTCCTGCGCCGGGTAGAAAAGATGCAGAAGATGCTGGCGGAGTACCCGTACTTCTCGCGCTCGCTCTCGCTGGTGGACGCCTCCAAGTTTGCCAAGCAGGCCTACTACAACGGCAATCCTGCCAAGTACGCGCTGATCCGCGGCAACGAAAAGAGCTTCATTGGCCCCTACCTCAAGAACCAATATGAGACCGGCGGAGTGGAGAACACCTTCTTGGATTCCGCGCGCAGCATCACCCGTGTGACCGCCCAAGTGGCCGACATCGGCACCATTGAAATGAAGGCCTTGTTGGACGAGGTGCGTCCGCGCATGGACTCCATCTTCAATCCGCGCCGCGCCCAAATCGACAGCGCCATGCAGCAGGTACTTGCCGCCAACGCCAGCGCCCGTCCCGACGCCTTCCGCACCTTCAGCGAAGACGTGCCGGGAGCCATGAAAAAAATCAAGCACGAATTGGTGGCTGCCGGCATCATCAGCCAAACCAACCTCGACAGCGATCAGGACGCGGTCTTCACTGCCGCCATCGCCGAGGAGTTCCCAGAGGTCTTCCGTTCAGCGGTCCAAAACCAACACACCGACATCACCATCACCGGCACCAGCATCGTGTTCCTCGAGGGCACGCGCTACATGGTCAAGAACCTGCTGACCAGTTTGGTCATCGCCATCTGCGTCATTGCACTCATCATGGCCATGCTCTTCCGCAGCAGCCGCATGGTGTTGATTTCACTGTTGCCCAACTTAATTCCGCTGCTGTTTACCGGAGGGGTAATGGGCTGGTTTGGCATTCCGTTAAAGCCGAGTACCATTTTGGTGTTCAGCATCGCCTTTGGCATCTCGGTGGACGATACGATCCACTTCTTGGCCAAGTACCGCCAAGAGCTCAAGCACAACGCCTGGAACATCCGCATCTCAGTGCTGAACGCCGTGAAGGAAACCGGGGTGAGCATGATGTACACCTCGATCGTGCTGTTCTTTGGATTTGGAATCTTTGGCCTGAGTGAGTTTGACGGCACCAAGGCCTTGGGCGTCCTGGTGAGTGTGACTCTGCTTGTGGCGATGTTCACCAACCTGTTGGTGTTGCCCTCGCTCCTGCTCTCGTTCAACCGCTGGATCACTACCCAAGCCTTCAAGGAGCCGCTTCTGGAACTCATCGACGAGGAGGAAGACATCGAGCTCCATGAGTTGCAGGTCAAGCCCGGCAGCGGCGGCGAAACCACTCCACTCTAACGGCGGCTCCGGGTTTTGATCTCTTCGATCAGGACCGTCTTACACTGGTCAAAATCGGTCATGGGCACAAAGGCTCCGTTGCCCATCTCCCCCATGGCTTCTAGCTTGTTGTACATGCCGGGTATGCTGCGGATGCCCACCATGGAGGTGACGATCCCCGCATCTGCACTCTTGGCAATCAGGCGTTCAATCTTCTCTTGGTCTTGCACGCGGAACGCACCGTCACTCACCACAATCACCTCGTTGTTGCCACCGGGAATGGACGCGGCCCTTGCGAGCTCATACGCCGCTCTAAACCCGCGAATGCCATAGGTCATGCCGTCGGCTTCGAGTTCGGTCACCACGCGTTGGATGGCGGCCTTGTCCTCGCCTGAAGTAGGTTCGAGCACGATCTCAGGCTTGACCGCGTAGGTTACCACGCTCACTTTGTCTCCCGGGCGCAGCACTTCGCTCAATTGCAGCATACTGGCACGCAGCAGTTCCAAACGTCCTTGCTTTTTCATGGAGGCCGATACGTCAATCAAGAACACGATGTTGTTGGGCGCATACGCTGCCTCTGAAAACTTGTCCTCTGCCACAGTCACATCGAATTCCGGCGTTGGTTCGGGAACAGGCACCGATTTGGGCTCGGGATCGGGTGCATCCATTTCGGGCATCGATTGCAGTTCGCCTTCAACATCCTGCAGCGCAGGTTGCGCAGGTGTGGTGGATAGCGTGCTGGGCGGCAACTGCTCAGGTCCCGCCAACAGCTTCAACACTTCCCGCTCGGGTTGGGGCTCGGGCTGAAGGGCCAAGGTCAAACGGCCGGTGCGGCGATTGATGTACAACGCCGAATCCGCAGGCAAGTATCCTTCATGATCGGCGATGACCAAGTAGTACGCAATGGGCACCTCCAAGGTCAGTTGGCCTTTGCGGTCAGTTTGATAGGTGTCGCGCAGGCGACCCCGTTCCACCAAGCGCACGCGGCTCTTGCCCAAAGGCGCGCCGGTGATCGCGTCCACAGTCAGCACTTCGGCATTGCTACCCTGACAGCATCCCGGCGGCATCTCCCTGAAACTGGGACACGCCGGGTTGTCCGAAAAGTCGATCTCTTTGACGTCGCCCACAAAGGTGAGCACGAGGGGGGCGTTCATGGTGGTGAACCAGATTTCCACCTCGTCCTTGAAAAAGCCCTCTTTGCGCGGGTTGGCCTTGACTCTGAGGGTTAGCGAGCTGTCAGGCGCCAGCGTTTTGGTCGAAAAACGGAAGGTGTAATCCGGCGGAAAGCTCGAGCGCAGCACCACGGTGGAGCGCACATCGAGGTTGGTCAGGGTCACGTCCACCCAGCGGTTGCTGTAGGCGTCCAAGTCCCCGTAGTTGATGTTGGCCTGGTCCACCATCACTTGGGCCAATCCCCAGGTGGCCCAGACGCTCATCACCAAAAGCCCGATCCATCTCATGTGCTAGCAACGCGGTTTCCGCGCGGTTTATTCAATGCTTGTGCTGTTCCAAAAACGAGGCCACGCTGCGGTCGTTGGCCAGGCGTGGGGGTTTGTTCTGCCCGCCCAAACGGCCCATGTGCTTCATGTAGGCATTGAAAGTGCCCGGCTTCACTGGGGTGATCACCAAGCGCTTGAGCACACTGCCGCTGATCAAATCGCGGTAGTACGGGTTTTGCTCCTGCATGGAAGCATCGATGGCATCCGCCACCCGATCGAGGCTCTCTGGCGCACGCTCCAACTCCACAAACCACTCGTGGTATGGCAAGCCTTCTGCAGGCGTCACCTCAGGCGCTACGTGGAACTCGGTCGGCAAAAAGCCCATGGGCGCGGCTACTTGCACAGCGCGTTCTACCTCCTCGGCAATCACGTGCTCGCCAAAGGCGGAGGTGAAATGTTTGATGCGGCCCGTTACCCGGATCTTGGGCGGTTCCAACGAGGTAAACCGCACGGTATCGCCAATGCTGTAGCCCCACAGCCCGGCGTTGGTGTTGAGCACCACCGCGTAGTTGACGCCCAGCTCCACCTCGTCTAGCGTCAAGCGGGGCGGGTTCTCGTCGAAGTACTTGTCGGCCGGAATGAACTCGTAGTAGATCCCTGAGTCGATGACCAGGAGCAGACCGTCGTCCTCTTGGGAGTTTTGGTAGGCGATGAACCCCTCGGACGCTGGATACAACTCAATGCTCGGCAGACGCTTGCCCACAAGTTGTTCCATGCGCTGGCGGTAGGGCTCAAAATTCACCCCGCCGTACACAAACAAGTTGAAGTTGGGGAACACCTCGCTGATGGAGGATTTGCCGGTACGTTCCAACATCCGCTCGAAGTACATCTGTGCCCAGCTGGGAATACCGCTGATCAGGGTCATGTCTTCTTGGACGGTTTCAGTGACGATGTGCTCGAGTTTGGTTTCCCAATCCTCGATGCAATTGGTGTCGTAGGATGGCATGCGGTTCTTCTGCAAGTATCCCGGGACGTGGTTGGCCACAATGCCACTGAGGCGTCCGTAGGGAATGCCGCTGTCGAGCGCATCCATCTTGGGACTGCCTTGCAAGAAGATCATTTTGCCATTGACAAAGTCCGCATTCCCGGTTTCGGCGATGTAAGCCAACAGGGCGTTGCGTGCGCTGCCGATGTGATTGGGCATGGATGCCTTGGTCAGGGGGATGTACTTGGCCCCGGACGTGGTCCCTGACGTCTTGCAGAAGTACAGGGGGCGTCCGGGCCAAAGCACATTGAGTTCTCCGTCTACAGCACGGTCGACATACGGGCGAAGGCCTTCGTAATCCCGGACGGGAACGGCCTCGGCAAAGTCGCCGTGGGTTTCGAGTTGAGCGAATCGGTGGTCGGTGCCAAAGCGCGTAGTACGCGCTTCACGCAGGAGCATTTCCAGCACGCGACGTTGGGTCGCAACCGGGTTGTCCAATGCGCGCTCCACCCTGCGGGTGGCGAGTTTGGCAAACGGTTTTGCGAGTTGTGCCTTCAGGCCCATCAGCGGACGACCATCGCGTGGTGGACAACGGGTCCACCGGCGGGTCGGATCTGCAGCGAATATACGCCGGGCGGGTGCGGTGCAGCAAGGGTCAACTCACCTTGGTGTTCGTAGGCCGGAGCGGTGCCAAAATCCACCACGCGGCCCTGCGCGTCAATCCAAGCCCAATGCACAGCCGCATGCGGGTTGGTCAGCGGCACGTGTACCTTATCGGTAGCCGGGTTTGGGTATGGCGGCGCAGCCTGCACTTCAGCTTCAGGCACCTGGTCCACGCTCACCACATCGCCCAAATTCAGGCGCACCATAGGCGTGTTGACCAAGTAGCCCCATTGGCCTTCGTTGAACTTGGCCCAAGAGCTCCACTCGGGCGATTCGCCGGAGAGGGCAAAGATGAAATCGTTGGCGCCACCTGCGCTGTAGGCCATCACCGCATACCCCGTGTTGGGCGAGAGGGTCAACGGCTCTTCAAACGGCAGGTAGATCATGTTGCTTTGGCCAACCCCGTTGAGGTCTTCAGCCGTCACGGTTACTTGTTCGGTTTCGGCCAAAAGGCTGGTGATGAGCCCGTCTTCAAGGCTGAATTCATACACCCGGGCCTGCAACGGCTGGCCCACACCGCCTGAGCCCACGCTCAGCGCTACAGATACGTTTTGCACCTCAATGCTGTTTCCGGAGAAGTAGTAGACATTGCCCACTTCGTACGGGTCATCGAACAAACTTTCAGGAGGCAAATAGCTCGCATCCATCGCCAAAGCATCCCTCACAAATTCCACATCGGTCATCCAAGCCACAGCCTCAGCAGTGTTGTTTTCAGGAGTTGAATCCTCCTGTCCCTCGGTCGATACCTCCAACGCATAGGGTCCCCAAATCGCAGGTAACTCCGTATTTGGAAAACTCGCCAAGGAGCTGTTCAATCCAGAAATCGCACTGATGGTGGCCGTTTCGTTGTACAACTGGGTATTGGTTTGCGTCTGTGTGATGGTCAGGTCTACACTCACCCCATTCTGGGTGTTTGCCCCATCGTTGTGCACCCGAGCGGTTGGCTGCAGCTGCACGGGGGCCAATTCATCCGGCCATTTCACGTACTTCAGTCCACTCAGGTCTCCATCTTCACCCATCGGGTCAAAAATTCCCTCATAGCTGATCTTGCCGACGCTCAAATCGTAAGGCAGAATTTCACACACCTCAATGTCGTCAATCATCCACCAGTAGTACGCGCCTTCAAACACCCAACGCAAGCGAACATCGCTGCTTCCTCCTGCGATATCTGAAAGATTCACAGTCACAATAGCACCCGATTCGGTCGTGCTGCTGAAATCGTCAAAATCAATCTCCCAGATTTGCACCCAACCGGCGTCATCTACGTTGGCTTCGAGGTAGACCTCACTGTTGCCTGGCCATTGTTTATAAAGGTGGCTCCAACGCACCAAGACGTTTTCGTAGTCGCTCAAATCAATCGAGGGGGAGGTCAACGGTGCGTAATGCGGTCCGGGCGCATCACCGGTGCCCAAGTTGCCACACGGACCTACAGGATCGTCCCAAAAGGCCGAATCAAAGATCACAAAGCCGTTGTCCACCGTAGGGGACGCGGGCGGTGCAGAGTCTTGCCCACCCGTATCGCATGAGCCAATGGTACCCACCGTGTTGTCCGGTGAGGTAGAAGGCCCGCGGTATTCCCAGTGGGCGATGCCACCGGCATCTTCGGATTCCCAACCGGCTGGAATGCCATCGGCGAAGTCCACGACCAAAATGGGGTTGTTGCGCAAACCGGCTTCAGGCACGGTCAGCGATTTGACCTCGCCCAAGGCGGGGCCTATACGGTCCAAAGAAACTTGTGCAGTCAGGGCGGTGGCCACTGCCAGAGAAAGAAGTGTAAGAAAGAATCGCATTGTCTTCAAATTACTTTGCTCACGAAAGGACGCAAAAAACCCCGCTCAGGCCTATACCTGAAGCGGGGCTTTTCGAAATATCAGACAGTGCCCTACAGGGCCAGGGCTTATTTGCTAGCCACGATCATTTGTCGTGAAAGGCGCTCCTGACCAGCGATTACAGCGTAGGTGTAGGTACCTGCAGCCATATCAGCGGTAGACACTTCCAGTCGGTGTGCACCAGCACCCATGGTGCCGTAGCTCTCCCACTTGATGAGCTTGCCGCTCATGTCACGGATCTCGAGGGTCACGTTGTGCGCCTGCTCGAGGGTGAGTGGAATTACGGTGAAGTCGGCAGCAGGGTTAGGCATGTTCTGACCCAGGGTCAGGTCTTGTGCCACTTGCTCGTCGATGCCCACGCGCTCAGCAACTACCAGACGTACGGCTGGAGTCGCGGTTTGCGAGGTGAACCAAACAAAGTCGCCAGCACCGGTGATTTCATACTGGAGTGACGAGTTGTCGGTGTCTGAGTTCGACTGCGCGAGGCAGGACATCTGGAATTCACCTTCGAACTCGTTGATGATGCTTGCGAAGTATACATTCAGGTTACCATCTACTAGGTCGGTAGCTTCAAGCTCAACTTCTTCCTCGAATGGGAAGTACACCCAGTCGTCCTGGCTGTTGTCAATCCACTCTTGACCGAGGGTAAAGAAGTTCCAACCGTAGATCTCCGCTGCGTTTGGATCGTAGGGGCTGTCGGCAGAACCTTGGTACAGACGGGTCTCGAACTCAGCACCTGGATCTGATGCGTCACCGAAGCGTACCAATACACCGAACGCATCTGAACCTTCGTTCGGACAGGTGTAGAAGCAACCGTAACCGGTTGGATCGTACAGGGTGAGTGCCGGGCTAGAGTTGTCGCTCTCACGTGCTTGGAGTTGGAAGTCCAGTGCACTTGAATCGTCGTGGCCGTACTCATCGGTCGTGTACACGATGGACTTGTCCATGGTGTTGTCGTCTGGAGTCATGTCCATTTGCGCCGAAGCGATGGTTGAACGTACGGTGTAGTTGCCCATGTCGGCAGGAGCCCAGCCGGTTTGCATGTACAGGGTGTCGCTCAGTTGTGGAGGACACGCACCTTGGTTGCCGTAAGCAGCAACATCGAAGGCCTCCGATACGGTGGTGTTTACCACGGTACCCGCTTCGTCAAGTACTTCAACGGTAACTACGACGTCGGTTTGGTCAGCGAAACCAACGTTGCGGAATACGGTACCTACCAACAAACCGCCGTCCTCGGCAGTGGTGGCTTGCTCCATTGGAGTCACGCGGTACTCCCACAGGTTGAATACATCGCCGTTCACCACTTGGGTTACTTCGATGTTGTTCTCAGCAGGGTTTTCGAAGATGCGGATGTCATCCAGACCCCAGAAGTAGTGCGAGTAACCCGCAGCACCTGAGCCGTTGTAGGCCCAACGCACCTGTACTTCGCTCTGGCCAGCAGCTACACAAGAGATGTCCAGTTGCGAGGTCAGTGGGTTGGCAGAAAGGGTGTTGGCCGATTGAATCGAAGAACCGTATCCTGGGAATACGGTCCAGCTAGTACCACCGTCATTCGTTACCTCAACGGTCAAAGGACTAGCCGAGAAGCAGCAGTAGCGGAAGACCGCTTGCCACTCTACGATCACCGAACCGAGGTCGGTCATGTCCATCACTGGAGTGTAAAGGAAACCGGTGA
>JBMYJR010000073.1:0-11569 GCA_049594615.1 Flavobacteriales bacterium | reverse complement strand
CTTCGGCGTCAACCATCTCAGATACGCTAGGTACGTTGTCGCACTCAGCGGTTACGTCCGCTGGGAAGGCACTGAATTCAGGAGCAACCTCATCGAACAGGTTGATCACTTGGGTGAACTCGGTGCTGTTGCCACAGTCATCGGTAGCAGTGTAGGTACGGATCACGTTGCCTACGCAGCCGCCTGAAACATTGTTGTCGATGAAGGTGATTTCTACTTCTTCGTCGCAGTTGTCGGTAGCGGTTACCAGGATCTCATCTGAGATCATGTCGCAAGGCATTTCAAGGAAAGCCTCGCCGTCTACGACAGGAGCAGTGGTGTCCTCTACAGAGATCAACTGATCAGCAGAAACGCTGTTGCCACATGCATCGGTAGCAGTGAAGGTGCGCACAAAGCTGTAAGCTTGAGGACACTCACCAGCGATGATCTCGCCGTCTGTTATGGTAACAGTCACCTCGCCACAGTTGTCAGAAGCGGTAGCTTCCATCACAGCGATTTCCTCGTCGCACTCGTAAGTAGCGTCTGCAGGAACCGAAGTGAAAACAGGAGCAGTGGTGTCTACTACGTAAATGTTCTGCACGTGCGTGGTCTCGTTGCCGCAGTTGTCCAAGCCGCGGAAGATGCGCATCAGGGTGTATTCCTGTGGGCAGTCGCCTGCTTCCATTTCCTCGGTTACTTCTACGTCTACGTCGCTGTCACAGTTGTCCTCAGCGATAGGCATCTCCACTGCTGGGAGCTCCTCGTCACATTCTACAGTGATGTCAGCAGGTACTTCAACGAATACAGGATCAGTGGTGTCTTGAACAGTCATGGTCACTTGTTCCATGCTCTCGTTCTCACAGTAATCAACAGCAGTCCAAGTACGGATCACGGTGTAGCTGTCTTCACACTCGCCAGGAACAATTTCCTCAGCGTAGGTCAGTTCAACTTCGCCTTCGCAGTTGTCTTCAGCGGTCACGTCGCCTGAACCGAACAGGGTGCCGTCGTCGGCGCCTACTTCGTCACACTCTACAGTGGCCGCAGCAGGAACATTCAGGATCTCAGGAGCAGTGGTATCGGTAATGGTGATGTACTGCTCTGCTTCGGTCATGTTGCCACACTCGTCGGTTGCTTGGTAGGTGCGAATCAGTACGCCGAGGCAACCCCCTGAGAGCAGCTCCTCTTCGATGATCTCTACGGTTACCTCGCCACAGTTGTCGTTGGCTTCCAAGGTGTAGTCCTCCACCTCTTCGCAAGGAACAGAAGTGTAGTACTCGTAATCCGCGAACACAGGGGCGGTAGTGTCGATGATGTTGAGCACCTGCTGGGCAGTCTCGCTATTGCCGCAGTTGTCGGTTGCGGTGTAGGTGCGGATCATGGTGTATTCCTGCGGACAGTCGCCTTCGATGATTTCTTCTGTAACGTCGATGGTCACCTCGTCGTCGCAGTTGTCAGTCGCGGTAGCGAAAGGAGCGGGAAGCTCTTGGTCGCATTCTACCGTTACGTCAGCAGCAACTTCGGTGAATTCTGGATCGGTGGTGTCCACTACAGTAATGGTCCAAATCATGTTTGTTTGGTTGCCACACAGGTCAGTGGCCGACCAAGCATATTCGATCACGCTGCTGTCCGCGCAATCACCAGGGGTTTCTGTCATGAAAGGCCCTGCGATTTCAACGTCACCCTCACAGTTATCTTCAGCTTCTACAGCTGGGATTTCGTAAGTCTCGTCACACTCAATGGTAATGTCTTCCGGGAATACCGTGAATTCTGGAGCGACATTGTCGTTGACGGTGATGATTTGAGACACCATGTTGACATTGCCACAATCGTCCTGAGCGCGGTAGAGGTAGGTAAACTCAGTATTGTGTGGACAGTCAGTTTCGTTGTTGGGCTCACATTCAGCATCAACATTTACGTCTCCGTAGCCCTCCACTTGAGTGCCGTTCACAAAACCTTGGTAGGTAAACCATCCGGAGAATCCGTGATTGCAGTTCTTGTTGTTTGCACCTTCACCAAGCTGGAAGCCGAAGAAGTAATCGGCAGGCATGTGGTAGAAGTAGAGCTCGGCTCCGGCGAGATCGCCAGCGCCCATGGCAGATGAAAATCCATCGGCGAGCGTGTAGTAGGTCCAATCTTCGTACAACGCATCAGGGGTCGCACAGTTCAGGTCATCCTTGTATGAACGGCCCAATGCAGACCAGGTGTTCCAATCAGACTTGTTGTCAAACCACAGGTCAAGCTCAAAAATTTCGTTTGCATTGTCTTCGTTGACGAGCGTACCGAACAGACGAGCGGTGCCATCATTGTATTGCTCGAACGAGCCGCCATTCGCATCAAAGACGAAGTTGGCGTTGGTGATGAAGCCATCTTGGCTCAAGGTAGGCAGCCACAAGGACCAGTCGTCACCGGGGCCAATCGCTTCCGACAAAGCGCAGATGTCGGTCACGTTTCCATTGTTGCTCTCGAAGATCTCAACGTCAACGTTGGCATCCATGCACGCATCGTACGCCGTAAGCATCTCTGGTGAAGGCACTTCTTCAAGACAGATCACAGTTTGATCGGCAACTTCACTATCGAACTCAGGAGCAACGTCGTCAAACAAGGTGATGAGTTGCTGGCACTGGAACAGGGCCTCGCCGCCTGAAGAGAAACGGGTAAAGGTGCGCTCAACAACAACGTTGCAGTCGCTGCCAGCTGGTCCATCAACAAAGCTGTCTTCGTATTCAAAGTAGCCTCCAGCGCATGGGTCGTAGTTGCACGCGAATGGAATCGACTGTACAGTAGGGAAGCCAAGTACGGCAGGAGAGTAATCCGAGTTACACGCCACAGTGGCGTCCGCAGGACATTCATCCAAACCGCATGAAACGGTCTCGCAGGCCATGCTGAATTCGAAGATTCCGTCATTGCCATTCCAACCGGAGATGGCGATGTAGTAGTCTACGCCCAAATCCGAGATCCACTGGACATACGATTGGGTGCCTTCTGGATCACATGAGGTGTAGGTATCTGATGGGTTTTCTTCCCAAGTACCACTGTCATCGTTTCCAGCGAAACAAGTCAAGCTTCCGCAACTTCCGGTGTAAACGTTGATGTAAGTGTCGTAGTCAGTGTCGGGAGAGCAGGTGGTAATCTCAATGGCTCCGCCGGTACCCTGTACGGTGAACCATACCTCTGGGGCTTGCTCGCCTTCGTTGTTGCCAGCGCAATCTTCCAATCCTGGTGTTGCAGTAGCACAGCTGGTCAAACCGTCAAAAACGCCTCCGCACAGGATGGGCGTGGCGTTTGAACAATCGTTGTTGGCTACAGGCAGGCAATCTCCGTTGCAGTCGTAGCCGAAATCAGGGTAAGTGCATGAATCGTCCGCACATCCTGCGGTTGCGTCGTAGTTGCAAGCCTCGGTGTCAATACAACCGGGGTATTCGCATGAGCCGTCATTGCAAGTGGCATCTGCGTCATAGTTGCATGCACCAAGATCGGTGCAGCCATCAGGCAAAATGCATGAGCCGTCGTCGCTGGTAGCGGAGGCATCGTAGTTGCAGGCAGTGGCATCTGTGCAGCCCTCAACGGCAATGCCATCGCAGCAGCAAACATCTACGAAAGCAGCAGCGGCGGTAGTGGCAAAGTAGCCCAAGTCTACGGCGGTTGCTGAGTTTACATTCTCACCGGTGCAATCATCACAGAAACGGACGATGTCACAATCTGTTACTGTTCCGCCGGTGTAGCTCCCATCAACAAAAATGTTGGCGTCGCAACCTTCGAGAAAAATGCTTGCTCCGGGTACCAGAGTCAAAGATCCTTCAACAGTGAACGTCGAATTGTCAGCGATCAGAATCTGACCACCGGCCAACACGTTGATCGAGCCTACTGCGGCCGTTACATCTCCATTGATGCACAATACTTCGCCATTATTGATGACGAGGCTTGAGGGGAAATCAGCAGTGGAATAGCTGTAGGTGCAAGTTGCGGGGAGCTCGTCGCATTGCGCGTGTACACCAGAGGTGATCAACACAAGAGCGAGCACCGCGAGCGTGGCCTTCAGCCAATTGCTGGCTTGAGCGCATTCCATGGTTTTGAGAAACGTAGAATTGAACATAGAATTAAGTTAGTTAAACATTGGTCCTCAGGGGTGCAGGCATCACTCATTCGCCCTTTGGATATGCATCTAGTGTTTTTTGTAAGTCCCCGATGTCAGATATCGGATAGATGCGTTTGTTCTCACAAGAGTTGTGGCAAAGATACGGTCTTGATCTCGACGAAACAAAAAAAATGTTCGACAAACGTAACCAAATGCCGACCAATACCGTTAAAAGCCCGACTAAAATATTGTGGATTAAATCAGGGAATCCCCGTTATTTGTGCCATGCAGCCAGAAATCCTTCGCAATTTGTTGCCCGCCATTCCGGGACGAAAAAATCCGGCCGACCAGGCCGAAATGGTGACCCAATTGCTGTACGGAGAAGGATTTGAAGTGCTCGAGCGCCAGGAAAAATGGGTGCATGTACGCACCCAAATTGACCAGTACGAATGCTGGTTGGACCACCGCCAAGTGGCCGAGGCTGGCCCGTGGGAAGAGGCGCCGCACGTGTTGATCGCCCCGGCTGCAGCCCCTCCTTTGATGCAAGTTCCGCTGATTTACGCAGGGTCACGCCTGACCGACGCGGAGATGGAATCCCTCCACGATCAGCAGCTGTTGCCCATCCGTTATTGGGCTGAACAGTGGTTGGGCGCACCTTATTTATGGGGAGGGCGAACCATCGCCGGAGTGGATTGCTCTGGGTTTGTGCAAGTCATCTATGGCGTGCGCGGCGTATCGCTCCCCCGCGACGCGTGGCAACAAGCCGAAAGGGGTGAGTTGGTCTCCTTTGTGGATGCCTGCGAAAACGGCGACCTCGCGTTTTTTGACAACACCGAGGGGCGCATCACGCATGTGGGACTGGTGATCAAAGCTTCAACCGGCATGCGCATCATCCACGCCAGCGGCAAAGTGCGGTGGGACATGCTCGACCACCAAGGTATCTTCGACGAAGACGCCCAGCAGTACACGCACAAGCTGCGCACCATTCGCCGGATTACTGCCCAATAACCATTTGGTGGCTTTGGTCAAAACCAGGGTAGTGCAGGCGGTAATGGTACACGCCAAAAGGCAAATCATCCACATTGAACGTATGACGGTGGTACCCGGGCGCCAAGTGCGACTCGGTCAACAGCGAGCGCACCAGGCGTCCGTTGTTGTCCATCAAATCCAAGGAAACTGCGCGTGAGCTCACCAAGCTGAACCCCACGGTCACCTCTGTCGAGGAGGGGTTGGGGTAGGACGGGAACAGTTCGTCCTCAGGGTAGACCATGTGGAGCTGGTCGTCGGCCACTGCAAGTGAAATGTCTTCATCGCCTTCTTGGTAAGGAATGATGGAGAAGTAGCACAAGAACATCTCGTCTTGGGTGCCCTCACCCCACCAGCTCCATTGGGGAGGATCGCTGGGGTTGAACGGATTGTCAGTGGTGTTGTCGTAGGTGCCGAATGCGTGGATGTTGTACCCAGACGGAATGTGCAACAAGTTGGGGTAGGTGTAGAAGCCTTGCCAATTGAAATCCCACTCAGGAATGTCTATCAGTGGAATGGTATCGGTTTCATCCGGGCTCACCGCAAACACTTCCCAGCTTTTGCCCAGCAAATGGCAGTGCGGGGCAATGCCAATCACAGACACGTCAAACGGGGTTTGAAAAATGCCGTGGAAGGTGGTGATCTCGTTTGGTGGGATCAAGAACGGCTCGTCCAAATCCTCGGGTGAAACCGGGAATGTAAAGACATAGCGCTGTACCGGATCGTCGGCAAAGAAAATGTTGATGCTGGTTTGGTCGTACTCGTCTACTGGGTATGGACCGTAGTGCATTTGCAGCAGGATCTTAGAGTCGGCCCACAGGCGGTTGCCGATGGTGGGCGGATAGACTTGCGGCTGCATGCCCGGCACCCAAGAGCCCCAAAAGCCAATGGTGGGGTCGAAGCCAAAGCCGCCAAACTCCTCGTACCCGTAGCCAGGGTCTGCATTGTCCAAGATGTTGGCGGTGTTGGTGGTGTCCACCGCCAGGATGGCGTGGTGGCAAATGTTCTTGTTGTCAGGACGGACCTCTATGGCCGAGATGTCTACGTCTTCGGTCAGGCCGGTTTCCAGGACAAACACTTGGTATTGGTCGGTGTTGTCGCCTTCGTGCAGGTAGGCCTCCTCCATGGTGAGCACCAGATCGGGTTCGCCCACTTGCGAACCTTCGGGGAAGGTGGGGACGGGTGGCTCCAGGGCCGGGTCTCCCAGGGGCATGCCATCGGCATACCAGTCACCAATCAAGGCGATCTCCTCCTCGGTCAAGACGTTCTCGTCCTTGAAGTGCACGTACTCTGGGTTGGGGGACCAAGGAGGCATGTATTTGATGGCCGTTACGTATTCGATCATGCCGCCGTAGGCTGTAGCCTCATCGTATGAAGTAATGGGGAAGGGGCCGATTTCACCTTCGCGGTGGCAGCTGGTGCAGTGGTCGTACAGGATGGGAGCGATGTCTTCGCTCCAGGTCACGTCCTGTGCCGAAAGGGCCGAGGAGAGGGCCACTGTGGCCGAAAGGAGAGCAATGCGTTTCATGGGTTCTTGGGGCGTTCAATGATGCAGCCAATGGCAGGCGCAGCCGGGGTCTTCACCGGCTTGCCCGAAGTTACTGCTTTCAACGCGTCTTTCAGTTCAGATGAGGTGGTGCGCGTGCGACGTTTGCCCACGCGTACATAGCTGTTGTCAATGCGGCCTTGGTAGTGCACTGCGCCTTTGCTGTCGACCAAGACCACTTCGGGGGTAACCGTGGCTCCGTACTTGGAGGTCAAGTCTTCGGTGTCCGGATGCAGGGCGAAGGGGATGTCGAACTCCTGTTCAAAGGCAGCGATTTCCTCGGGGGTGCTGTGTGCGTTTGGGAAGATCCCTTCAAAGTGTACGCCTTTATCTTCGAAATCAGCGTGAAGCTGCTTGAGGGTTGGGGTGTAGTATTTGCAAATGTTGCAACGCTGGGCCATGAAAATGTATACCGTGAAGTCGGCCTGATCAACAGGTCGGGGAGAGGTGGCCGAAGAAAAGGCCAACACGGCAAGCACAGACAGCACGAGTGATCGCATGTGAACAAGATACGTGATTCGTTTATCAGACCTGTTTGTCCCCAGCAAGGTTTAACTCAAATTTCAGCGTTTCTTTGAGCCGTGATGCCGCTAGCACTTCGTCCGTTGCGTTACCTGTTGGTCGCCTTGCGCACCCAGCGTCGCTGGAACCAGGAACACCTGGAGCCGGTGTTGCAGCCTTACCGCAAGCAAGGCGAGGTGGTTGATTGGCACAAGATCACGGGTTATTATGCGCTTGCGGTCCCTGCGGTGATCGGTGAGGCTTTTGCCTTGCTGAGAAGTGCTCCCTTGACCAACCAGGAACGCTCGGCCATGACCTATTTGGGGGCCCTTTCTCCTGTGCTCGACGATTTGTACGACCGCCAGCACCTGTCCACCAAAGCCATCGAATCCTTGGTGCATCACCACCACGTCGCATCGGCCAATACGCCTGCTGAAGCCTTGTTCTGTGAACTGGCCTCCAAGGCGCTCCAACAGTTTGTGCCGCTGGCGCGCGCAGGCTTTGATGCGGTCAAGGGTCCACTCCTCCATGCCCAGGCCGAGAGCCGCAAGCAACAACTGGCAGAAACGCCGCGCGAGGCCTTGCTAGAAATCACCTTAAACAAGGGCGGCCACGCCTTTGCGCTCTATGTGCTTCCTCTGCGCACAGCAAAAGACCCGCACACCCCGTTGGCCTATGCGCTGGGGGCGGCCATGCAAGTGGAGAACGATTTGTTTGACCTGTGGAAAGACCGGCAAGAAGGAGTGCGCACCGCTTGCACCGAAGCTACAGCAGTCCACCAATTGCGCACCATGTATGCTGAGGCCTGTGAGCAGGTCGCTGGGGCACTGGCTGCACATCCAGGTGGACCGTGTCAAAAAGCGGCGTTTGCTTACCACATCAATTTGGTACTCGCCCGCGGATTGGTTTGCCTGGATGCGCTGGACCGGCGGGCACGTAACCACGCTCCCTTTAATGCCTACACGTGGCCACGCGAAGCACTTGTGGTAGACCTGGACACACCGTTGGCCAAATGGCGCACCCTGCGTTACGCGTCTCGCCAACTTCCTGTACGCCTCTCACCGAACTGATCTCTCGAAACCATCCCGTTGGCATACGGATATTCGGCATGCTGTATTTTGAATTCAGCCTTGTACTTCGTTGGTAACCCCTTGAATACTCACAGCACGCGTACTGCAATTCCGATGGGTGACTTCCTATTTTGCGGCTATGCAATTGGAAACTCTGGACTGGCTGATCATTGCAGCCTTCTTTTTGGTGTCGCTGGCCATTGGGCTGTGGACCTCGCGGAGTGCGGGCAAGAGCGCGGCTGATTTTTTCTTGAGCGGACGCAACATGCCGTGGTGGCTGCTGGGCGTGAGTATGGTGGCGACCACCTTTAGCGCCGATACTCCCAACCTGGTGACCGACTTGGTACGCGGCAACGGAGTGGCGGCCAACTGGGCGTGGTGGGCGTTTTTGCTTACCGGTATGCTGACCGTGTTTGTCTACGCCCGCTTGTGGCGACGCGCCGGTGTACTCACAGACCTCGAGTTTTACGAATTGCGCTATGCCGGGAGGCCTGCGGCCTTTTTGCGGGGCTTCCGAGCAGTGTACTTGGGGGTGTTTTTCAATGTGGTGATCATGGCTACCGTTTGTGTGGCGGGCATCAAAATGGGGGAGGTGCTGCTGGGCATTGGGCCTGTTCAAATGCTGCTGCTGACCGGTGTGGTGACCGTGATCTATTCCTCGCTTGGCGGACTCAAGGGCGTGATCTTCACGGACTTTGTGCAGTTTGTGCTGGCCATGATTGGTTCAGTGGCGGCGGCGATGTACATCATTGACTTGCCCGAGGTGGGCTCGGTGACCGCATTGTTGCACCACCCCGAAGTGGAGGGCTATACGCGATTCTTCCCCGATTTCTCGGATACCGATGCCCTGTTGACGCTGTTGATATTGCCGCTAGCAGTCCAGTGGTGGAGCGTGTGGTACCCCGGTGCAGAACCGGGTGGAGGAGGCTACGTGGCCCAGCGTATGTTGTCGGCCAAGGACGAGAACCACGCACTGGGTGCAACGCTGTTCTTCAACGTAGCACACTACGCCCTGCGCCCGTGGCCGTGGTTGTTGATTGCACTGGCATCACTCGTATTCTTCCCCAAAACAACTGACTTGAGCGATCACGCATCTTATGCGGCAGACTTGCCAGTGGTGCTGGAGCAGTACGATACGCCGGGCATTGCGCACGAAAACCTGGTGACCTGTCTGGCCATTGCCTCGGAAGAAGGCAACGTGCGGGCCACCGCTGATCTGGCGGTGGTGCAGGCCAATCCTGATGGTTTGGAGGTACGCTCTTGGGCGCTGATCCAAATGGAGAAGAACCTCAAAAGCGGCATGCTCAAGCCAGCCGAAGAACAGAGTTCAGTGCTGGGCAACCGCGAATTGATCCGCATGTTTATGGCCAAGCCTACGGTGTCCATGGACAAGTTGGGCCACGATTTGGGCTACCCGTTGATGCTGGGGCATTTGCCTGCGGGCCTGCTCGGATTGGTGATTGCCTCTTTGATTGCTGCGTTGATGAGCACCTTGAGTACGCACTTGAACTGGGGCGCTTCCTACGTGGTGAACGACGTATATCTGCGCTTTGTACGTCCCCAGGCTTCAGACAAGCAGCAAGTCAACATGGGCCGCGTAACCACCGTGACTTTGATGGTGTTGGCCGGACTCTTAGCCATGGTCATTGAGACCGCAGGAGACGGCTTCCAATTGCTCTTGCAGATTGGGGCAGGTACCGGCCTGATCTTCATCCTGCGCTGGTTTTGGTGGCGCATCAACGCCTACACCGAGATCGCGGGCATGATCATTTCGTTCTTGGTGGCGTTGGTGTTCCACTTCAACGACTTTGGTTTGGGTGCCGGTGAACGCTTGGTGGCCGGTGTGGTGGTGACCACCATCGGCTGGGTCGTGGTGACTTTTGCAACGGCGCCTGTGCCTGCCGAAACCCTCAAGTCCTTTTATGCCCGCATTCGACCACACGGCAAGGGGTGGGAACGCGTATTGCCGGAAGGGTACCGCGAGATGCATCCGCCTACCGGCCGCTTGCCGTTCCAAATCCTGTGCATGCTGCTGGGCTGCGCCACGGTGTACTTTGCCCTGTTTGGCATGGGCAGCCTGATCTACGCCGATTACAAATCCGGGGTAGGGTTGTTGGGGGCAGGAGTCAGTGCAGGGTTTGCGCTCTGGTACTTCTGGGGCAAGGCGCGTTAGACGGCAAATCCTTCGCCGGCAGCCGCTTTTTGGCGGAGCAGCACGCTACAGCGGTAACGCTCTTCGCGGTAGGTGTTGTTGAGCTCATCCAAGGTGTCGACCACTTGTTGGATGCCCACTTCGTTGGCCCAGGCCAGCAATCCTTTGGGGTAGTTTACCCCTTTGGTCATGGCCAAGTCCACGTCTTGTTCTGAAGCAATGCCCAGGTAAACTGCATCTGCGGCCTCGTTGATGAGCATGCACAACACACGCCATTGGATGCGTTCGCGAACCGCAGCATCCGAGGATGGGGTGGGGGCCACGGCGCCTTCGGCATAATCGTAGTACCCGCGTCCTGATTTGCGTCCATACCAACCCGCTTGGCTGTATCGCTGTTGTGTGAATGACGGTTTGTAGCGAGGGTCGTAGTAGAATGCAGTCCACACCGACTCGGTCACGGCGTAATTCACATCGTTGCCGATGAAATCCATGAGTTCAAACGGCCCCATGCGGAAGCCGAGGTCCTTCAAGGCGGCATCAATGGTGGCGAACCCTTCGGCCCCTTCGGAAACAAACCCTTCTTCATACATGCGCAGGGCTTCGCCGTAGAATGGACGGGCCACGCGGTTGACGATGAATCCTGGCGTGTCTTTGGCCAGGACGGTGACCTTCTTCCAACCGTCAATCAGGGTGCGGGCAGCTTCCACCACAGCGGGTGAGGTTTGCACTGCAGGGATGATTTCTACCAGCGGCATCAGCGGCGCGGGGTTGAAGAAGTGGATGCCTACCACGCGTGAAGCGTCTTGGCATGCCGCCCCAATAGAAGCTACCGACAAGGAGCTGGTGTTGGTGGCCAGGATGCATTCAGGCCCAACAATGGACTCGAGCTTTTCAAAAACGGTACACTTGACATCCAACCGTTCCACAATGGCCTCAATCACCAGGTCGCACGGCTTAAAGTCGGCAGGGGAGTGGGTGTAGATGATGCGGGACTGGGTGGCCTCGGCATCTTCTGCAGTGACGCGTCCTTTTTCAACCAGGCGGGCCATGAGCTTGGCGAGTTTGGTTTGGGACTTCTCGAGGGCTTCTTGGTGGACGTCGCAAAGGATGACCGGGTGCCCGTTTTGGGCCGCTACCTGGGCAATGCCGCTGCCCATGGCGCCGGCGCCCATGATGCCAATGGTGTGCATGTGGGGTTGGGTTTTGCGACGAAAGTAGCC
>JBMYJR010000072.1:0-11807 GCA_049594615.1 Flavobacteriales bacterium | reverse complement strand
CTTGACCAAATCGGGGTTCAGGGTGTTCGGCTTCTGTCCTGCTGGGTCCACACTATAGCCCATGCGCCTTTGGCGTGTGGGCTTTTTTGTGGAGCCTTGGTCGTCTGCCTCCCTTCGCAACGCGTTGGTTTGGAATGAAATGTCCCCCGGACATTCCATTCATCAAACCCACTTGCTGCACTGGCTCGAGTTCGCCTTGCTTTACTCGCCCTCCCCGGCTCCACCAAAGGGGAGAACTCCAGATTTTCTGGAATGCTGCACTTTTTGTCTGAGACCCTCGGAAGGCATCCCGCCTAAAGACAATATATGGCCCATCATCTCGCGTTTTCATTCTGCTCCCCAGACGTGCACCATTCCAAAATCCAGAGTCATTCCGGACAGCGTAAATACCTTACGAAGGCAACTGTGTTCTTGCTAACGTGATCATCAAACGCAAAAACACAACCCCCATGTCCAACAAATCATTCAACCTGCTCGCCCTACAACAGAACATCCTTGGAAAGGGACTCGTTTTTGGTCAAGGCTTCAAGGAAGGAACAGAGACCGAGCCCTTGCTGTCACGACTGCACAACCTTCCTATGTACATGAATGGAAAGCATGCCTTTCCGTTTGAATTGGAAGGGGTAGAAACCACCTACCCTCCTGCCAGTATGAATCACCCTAATGCAATGGAGGGCATGCCAGGCGCACCAGGAGTATTGAATTACACGTTAACAGAAGCCAGCGGATATTACCTCTGCTTCGTCGACCTAAAGCTTTCAGAATCTAGCTGCGGCCCCTCTGAGCCGGCCGAAGATTGGTTGGCAGCGGTAGAGATAGAGGCACTGCCCGAGGAACTGAAATGCAAAGACTCAGGACCGTACCAGGTGCTCAAAGCCATGCTCTGGCAACATTTTGACGAACTCTTTGAATTCTACGATTCGTACGAGTCTATTTCCGAATTTGAGTTCGATGATGACGTAATGGGCGATATCTCTGAGCGTTACTTCACCGAGAAGTTTGGCGCACGTGATGCTGAAAAAAATAGAACAACGCGATGAGTGAGAAAACTGCAAACCATGAATGGGAGGAGCTTGAAGGGTACGAATTGATTTGTCACGCAGTTCGACAAGACTGGATCACAGAAGTGGAATGCGCATTCGATATTTATGCTCATATACCCAGAGTTGACGTCACTACGACTAAGTCTTGCCCAGAAGCTGTCGGCAATGCTATCTACAGCTTCCTGCAACGTCAAGTAGAGGATGCCTTGCCCGATGAATTCAACTTCAGTGGCTCCTTTGGATTGGATGAAAAAGGTGTGTTCTTGACTTCCGGGAGAATCTACCCTTCGGATCTCCACGAACATTTTGGCAACGACGACAAACCTGGTTGGGATAGATACATGTTTTTGCACCTCGTTGATCAAACGCAATTCCCCCACGAATGGGACGCTTTGTGCGAGGCAATGGGGCCAGCTATGGCCAGCACAAGACCAACGGCCTTTGGACTTGTAGTCACACACGGCGACAGCGTATTGACTGCCAATTCAGCACAAGTCAACTACTCTAGCTTTCTAGCCTACCCCAAGGGTGGTCCCACCTATGACAGGTACGAAATAACGGATTCAGATCCCGATCTAACAGATGAATTCGAAGTTGAGGTGACGGATGAGTTAAAGAAGAAAATCCCTTCTATTCTCAGCTCTTTATCTAACGCGCACACTTGTGACTTGGACTACTTCGAATTCAAAGGAGAGCCTGAATGGGAAGGGTATCACGAATGGGTATTTTTAGATCGGGAGAACATAAATGAAAGTTGGGTGCCCCCGAAGCAATATATCAGTTAGGAAAACTCAAAGCCTACACACCCCTTCAAAGGAGGTGTTGGTAGCAACCCCCATTGAGTCAAGGGTCAACAGTTTAGCGAGCTCAAAATGTTTGATGGTGACGACATCCTGGTCTTCTTCCTGTGAGATGTTCCCTTCCCGAATTTCAATTTCCTGGGCCGTGAAATCAATGTTGCAGTTGACCATGGCCCCGCTGGATCTATCCAACTCATTTGAGCTATAGCCGACCAGGACCAATTCACTTCCATGACAGGCAAAAACATAATGATGATTCGAAGTCATCCATGAGCCCATGCTATAGAAAATATACAGCGAAATGAAAAGCTGACCTTCATTGATCGCGAAGTCCCCCAAAGGTTCAACCATGCCTGACTCTTGCGTCAGCAAGAAATCTTCATTCACCCATTTCTTCTCATAGCCAGCTCCTTTTTTACCTACATAGATTGCCAGCACTCTCGGGTTGTAGTTTGTACTATCCACCCAACCTCCGGCCCCATGATACATCTGAATATTCGCGGTGTCAGTGCTTTGAATAACGACCGCTAAATCCTGGAGCCCATCCTGATTCAAATCCCCTAATGTAGACTCAATCAACACCCATTGGTCAGGAATGATCTCGTTTAATGATTTTACAGATTGTGGGAGAGTGACTTGCGTTTGACCGAAGCATAAGGGCGAAACGAAGTTTAGAAGGAGGGTGAGTGTGATGAATAGACGCATAATCTGAGGTTTGCTATTCAACATAGCCTACCCCCGTCAAAAAAAGACGTGAGAAGATTAATCGTCACGGTTTCTTCTGTATCCGTTCAATGACACTCCCTACACTACACCACCCCACCATCCTCATACCGCAAAACTCCACCATCAAGCACAACTCGCCCTGTCAGCCCCACAACACACTTGTCTTCAAGAGTGATGGGACTTTGACCGATCCGCTCGATAAGCGCGTGATGCAGGGCTATAAGAAAAATTCCTTGCGCCTTCACCCCTACAATGCCGCATTTGGTCTGCCTGTTGTACTGCTCAACCAATTCTTCGAGTGAATCATTTTCGAGTAATGCATACCGCTTCTTGATTTGAGCGACAACATCCGCAGTTGGGAATACGACGATTTTTAATCCTGTCATGTTTTCTGATTTGAAAACATGCTCCATGCGAGAGACCGTTTCGATTTAGGCAAGTGCCTCACATCATTTTACCACCGTGCCTGGTCAAGGTCGGTTGGCGGGTCATACCCTTCTGGATGCATGTTTAATTATAATGTTGAATGTCGGGAATTAGGCGCAAAGAATCAAGACTCCTGAGCAAGGATGACTACTCCTCCATCCAAATAACCAACCAGCTGTAACGTCAACTCTCCAACTCCTGAGGCCGCAACTTCTTGATGCGGAAGTCCTTGACGAACACACTGTGGTAGCCGTCTCCCCTTTCCTTAAGCTCTACGCGTTTTACACCACGCTTGGCCTTGCTCACGCCCACCAGGGTGATGCGGTTGTCCGCTGAGAAATCACACGCTTCTTGGTATTCGACCACCAAGAACACGCCCGTGACCATGGCCTCGCAGAAAAAGTACTTCCCTTCAATGACCTGCCCTCCATTTTCTTCAATCAATTGAATCTCTCCCAAGGAGTCTACCTCATAGGAGAAGAGTTGCCATTTGCTGTCGGCGTCGCCGATAAATTCAAAGCGTTGAAGCTCTTGCGCTTCTACATGGGCCGAAAACAGTGTGCCCGCGAGTATTAAAAACAGGTATTTCATGGTGCTTGATATGTTAAAATGAAGAAGATGAATGCTACCGAACCAGAAGGCTATTCTGCCTCTGGCAGGCGATAGACCTTATGGATGTAGAAATCGTGGGGGAGCGCATCCGCACACTGGCCGTGTCCGATGTTGTGAAGCACCTTTCCGTTGGGCATCACAATGCCCACGTGGTCCATGCCTTGGATGCCGGACAGCTTCCACCAAATGATGTCGCCCGCCTGGAAGTCCGTATTGGATAGCCCACGCGCATCGATCTCAAGGCCTTTGCTGGAGAGATAAGGCCCCACGTTTCGCACCCGCCGATGATCGATGTTTCGATCCGGCGACAGGCTGCGGGCCTTGCGGTACAGATGCACCTCTCGTTGGAGGGACACCCCTACTTGCATAAATGCGCGCAACACTACATCCACGCATACTCCTGTATGCGCAGGAACGTCACCATCGGGGTATGAAAGCTGAAGGTATGCGGGGTCATACCGAATGCTGCGGTCTTGGAGTTGACTCAAGGGCGCTACAAACGCTTCGCGGCGCACGTCTTCCAAATTGACCGATCCTATATCAGGCCCCTTGGTTATCGCTGTGGATGGACTTGGAGCAGCTGCTCGCCTGGCCGAGTCAGCGGGCGCAGGCTTCGCACACCCCACACATGCCAATACAAGCACAGCAGCTACTCCTTTGGCAAGAACAACAGATTGAGAACACTTCATGCATCAATAGATTTAGCAGGTTGATCACCAAGACACAGGCTGCGCTCGGCGCTTACCTTCTCAACGAAAGATTCCTGACTTCATTGAGGCCCCAATCCTGTTTTCAAGCATGCGTAGTGGGATTCAGCATAAGTGCGCGGCCCACCAGCAGCGCTGCACAACCCGGCCCTCTCACACCTGCAACACCTCACCCCACACATCCCTACCCCGCAGCAAATGGGAGCGGTAGGCTTCATTGGGCGCGCCTTCGCGGGTGATTTTTGCTGGCGTAGCGAAATACACCCAAGCTTCCACCGCTGAACCACCTGGCACCTCGATGCTGCGTCGTTCACGCGCGTAATGCAAGGGCGCACCTTCACACCCGTCCAAACGCCGCAAGCCGGCCTGGTCCACGCGGTAAAGAAGTCCGCGGCACTGCTGACCTTCTGCCCGCTCGGCATTGGCGAACAGTTGCCCACTGTTGCCTTGTTTGTTGTAGGCCAACCTGTGATTGGGCAATACACCCGCGAGACGGGCATTGAAGTACACCCCGCGCCCGGTCATGCGCTCGGGGTTCATGTTGGACCCGTAGGCAAAGTACCAGTCAGCACTGGCCTCCGGAAGGGTCCGCCTGCGCGTAAAATCGCCATGCGGAACCAACTCCCCGTCAGACTCATTCACATACAAGTAGGCCAATCGGATCTGACCGAATGCGTCCTCCACCTCCACCTGAATCCTCTGGTACCAAGACCGCTCAGGAGCGCTCGGGATATAGCCTTCCAAGGCATCAATGCGGGCCAAGACTGCTGGGCCTACTTCGTACAATTCAACGGCGATTTGAGACACCTGCTGGGCCTGAGACACAAAGGGAATCTGCGTGCAGCGCATGGCCATACACGCAACTGTTTTGGCGTGGCCTACAAAAGAAGCGTGGGCCAGTAAATGGTGATTTCCTTGTCCTTTTCTTAAGGTGCCGTACACGGCAATCAATGCTGTTTTTGTGCGCATAACCATGGGTTTTGTTGAGCACAAAATTGCCAGCCTCACACCTAAAAACGAAACGCTTGCAACGTTGCAAACGCAAATTTTATAACACTGAAAACCAGTATTTTAAAATATCTTACTAAATCTAATTATTGAACCAAACTTCGGTCCAACGGCACACGCCGAAATCCCTCCTCTGTCACAGGCAAATAAGGTGCTGCTAGTTCAGCACCCAGGGTGTTCCGAAAGGCACTTCGGATGCGTGAGATGTGCTGGTTGAAGGTGGCCGGGTCAGACCAGCCTCGTACGGTCTCCCGAACACGACTCCAATCATCCACCCCACTTGTGCGCGCATAACGTTCGCTGAGTTCTTCGATCCATGCGCGCGAATCCAAGTGCACTGGATCTACCCCTTCTTCGTGCATCAAGAGCGTGATGTAAATCGCACGCTGGATCGGGTTGAGGGGCACGCGTACGTCTCCTGCATCCACCAAAAACAGGTGTTGCTTGTACCCGCGTATGGCCAACCGGCTTGGACGCTTGTCCAACTCAAAGCGACTGCGAAACAACAGGTTGTGCCGGATGGCATCCATGATGCGCATCAAGTGCTGGGCATCGGCGCCAACAATGCGCCCCTGGTCGATGCCGGCCTTTAACAACTTCATGCACGCTGGACACACATCGGCCGTGCGCATTTTCATGGTGATTTCGCGTTTGTCCATGCACAGGTCTGAGATGCAGCCGATGGTCTTTTCGTGCAGCCCCCCCAACATTTCATCCAGGTTGGCGAACATGGCACTTTTGAGGGTGTTGCTGGCCACCAAAAACGCCACCGGAAAGTGCGGTTCAGTGCCGGTAAACAAGTCCCAATCTTCTCCGTGGATGTAGTGGTTGCGGTGCTCGTTACCAAACGAAAACCAGTTCTTGTTGTTGGGCAAACCGGTAATATCAAACACATAAGCGTCCGGACTTATCTCTCTTCGCACCCGCAACTGCGCAACACGCTCCAGAAGCACTGCCCAACTGTCGCTTGTGAAAATATCGTCACCACTCGTGCGGCCGCCTTCGAGCACAGGCACGCTACTCATACTCATATCAAGCGAATACAAGCCTCGCATGGGCCTAGGAACTCGGTGGAATTCAACGGGGCCATCTACCCCATTGAGCAAAGCCAATACCTGATCCACCAGGTCAGACATGTCGGGAGTGTCGCCATTTAAATAAATCCGCATAGCGTTGTTTGGCTTGTTTCTGAGTCTCGGCAAACGGGTCGATACTGCCGCTGCACCGGTTGAGACACAGGCTGGCTAGACAAGCACTGCGCTCATCTTCACTCGAAGCGCATCGACCCCAATTATGGCCTAGAAGAAACGAAAAGCCCCGGAAAATCCGAGGCTTTTCTGATTGGGCTTACGCCTGCGCGCGCATGTAGATGTGTTCAGGAGGAGATTGGAAATAGTGGTACATCGCAGGACACAACCACCCCTCAAAACCGCGGCTCACCAGCGGACTCATCGCTGCATGGGGCGACTCGCTCACGCTGTACCAAGCGCCGCCCGACTCTTCGCGCTCGAATCGGATGACAATGTCACATTGTGGAAATCGGGTGGCCGAAAACTGCATACGAAAGCCATCCTTGACTGCATCAAAGTTGGTGTTCTTGGCCTGGAGCACTGCAGTGATCATCTGGTCTGCACCAAGTACGAAGGGCTCTTCAACCAGCCCAACCCGGGCGTCGTCAAAAGCCCAGGTTGCTCCGGTCCAGTAGGGTTGCAATTCAAGCATAGTGTTGTTTGTTCTTGTGGTGTTCATGGTCAAATGGGGATTGAGGTGATGAAAAAAGTGGGGAGAGGGTTGGCTGGATCAGTCGCACCAGTCCCCCCCTTTTTTTTGGCGCAACAGCGATTTCATCTCTGCGTCCATGTAGACATTCAACGAGTGCATCTGGTTTTTTCGAATCCTGTGCGCCTTGGCGCGCTTGAGGTTTAAGCTTGCCGTGAAGTCGTCGGTCAGGAAGTCAGCGCCGATAAATCGAAACTCCCACTTGCCGGTGTCTTCCAAGCGCCCAAGCAGGGATTTCAAGGTGTTGAGGTTGTAATGGCGGCTGGCATTTTCGTACCCATCGGTCACCACCACGACCACAAAGGAGTCGCCCTGGTTGTCCTTGCGTTCGAGGTGTGCGCTTTCCAAGCGCACCACCGTGGTGCCCAAGGTGTCGTACAAGGCTGTGCTATCGCGCACTTGGTACTCCTCGGGATTGATTTCAGGTATGGAGTCAACAGGATCCATGGCGCGTACCACACGCATATCCGAGCTAAAATCAGTGATGCCCAACTGGAACTGCTCGTCGCTGTTCTCGGTGGCCAACCGGCGCACCATGGCAATTTGTTCGTTCAGGGTGCTGACGGTTGCGGCCTCGCTGCCACTCATGCTGCCGCTGGCGTCCACCAACAGCTGGTAAAAAGTTGTGCTTTTCATCGCTACGGAATTTTAGATGACCGATTCACTGCGTGTGAATCATGGCACAAAGTTCCGGCGATAGCGCGCCATTTCTCGGCGATTGCAACGTTGCAATTGAGGTCTCTGGACGACTTGGAATCAGGCGAAAAAGCCCATCAATAGGCACGTTTAGGCGAACGCCACACGCATTTTTCTTCTAAGAATACCGCTGAAAAACCACCTGCAAACTGGGGACGAGCCCAGAACGGGACTCGGTTTAACCGCCACGGCACCAGACCTTAGGCATCCCCATCCCTGGAAATGGCCGCTCGGAGTCGTCTGTTGGCGCGAATCAAACGCACAATCCACACGACCATCAACACAAAAACAAGGGGTTCAAGGATCACAAAAATCCAAATGTTGATCTCTTCGTAGGTCATACCTAAAGCGGCTGCCCAATCGAGTAACAGGTCTACACAGGAATCAAAAAGTTCATTCATGTTTTTGCAGGGTTAGGTCCAACCAGCGCAACCATCAAGCGGTCACCTGCCTCGAGCATGGCCGCATAATCGTCAGCTTGCTTGAGTCCAGCTGCGCTGGCGCGTGCACACGCTTCGCGAGCCTCCGCAAAACGCTCGAGCCCCGCCAAACATTTGGCCCTGAGCAAATCCAAGGAGGCATGTCTGAGCGAACGTAAACTGCAGCTCTGCGAACGGTCACAGTCCCACGCTTCTTGGATGGTTTCCAACGCCTCGGTGTACTGCCCTTGATCAAAAAAGTCCTGGGAGATCCGTGCCATACACTTGAGCACGACATCACGGGTCTTGTACTGTTCCAACAACCACAACTCGACCTTTGCAACGGTCGCTGGCGAAAGGAACTCATATTCGGGCTCGGGTGGGGTGATGTGGTCCAACAGCTGCTCTTGCTCCACCACTTGCGCAAGACTACGCGGCTCGGCTACCGCAACACGAGGAGTTGGAGCGCGCTCATCGTTCAGCACAGCAAATGGAAATTCGAGTTGCACAGACATGGCTTCAAAGTACAATCCCATCCCAGGCGAAGCAACAGCGAATCTTCAACATCAAGGCGCGCTTAGTGCTTTTCCCGCTACACGTTGGTGGGCCAGTCCTGCATGCCCCCTCCAAACCCGGTATACCCATCACGCGAAATAGCGTTCACCGGCGCACCGGGCATACACCGCGAACCAAGCGTCAACCCAATCCACGTACCCTTGTAAGTACATTTCGCGCGCGGCCACATAGGCCAACTGGATCACCTCCATTTCAAATTCCAGCAGGGTTTTACGCTTGCGGCGTTTTTGTTTTTTCTCGGAGGTAAACTGCACCATCCCCGTAGTGGGTTTGTCCAGCTCAATGATGCGCTCTTGGTAATCATCAATCAACACCGTTTTGGTGGTGGTACACGCATCGGTGAGCTTGAACACTTTGGTGCCCTTTTGCGGAGCACTCACGCGCACAAAAAAGACGCGGGCAAAATCACTGCGTGTAGCCTCGCTCTTGTACTCCACAACACAGAACAACCCCTCTGAGTACGCACCCAGGTGGAACTCTTGATTCTTGCAAATGTTGCCGCTGTTTTCTGGCAACAGCGACAGCAAACCGTCGTCCTGTTCGGCCACTTCATACACCTGCCATTTGCTGCTGGGATCGCCTTTGAACTTGAAGGTTTGCAGCGCAGTGGCCTCCTGGTGTTCTTGCGCCACAGCTGCAGGCTGAAAACTGCACAAGAACGCCACGACTGAAAACAGTAAAAAACGCAGGCCAGCGGCAAGAGAAATTTGGCTCCAAATGGATTTGGATGATACGTTCATGGTGACAACATTTTGGGTTTTAAAATTTTAGCATCCACCGCAACTGGGCAAGTACCTTGGTTTCAGACAAGCAGATTCGTCGCAAAACAATGCAGGGTTATTCGGGAGGTTTTGGCAGGATGACTTCACAGAAGTATGCACGGGCCAACTGTTCCAACCAGGCACTCTTGAAGCGAAACTCCTCGAGCTCCTCGATCAGAGTGCAGCCGCTAAACAGATGCCTAAAATGGCCCCAAAGCATGGCTTTCAACACGCGTCGCCGGGCATCTTTACGCTCCCAAAAGGCGGGTGCCATGGCATCGCGCGCAACGGCCGCACACCAATCGACAGATCCTTCAGAAGGACCCCAATAGGCCTCGCTTAACTTCATGTGGCCGAACAGGATGAATCCCTGCTGGGTCTCGGCCAAGCGGTATTTGAGCTCTCCTGGGATATCAGGCATGCCGATCAGGGCGTAGGGATGGATCAACCTGATGGCACGCCCCACCCTGATGATGGCACTTTCAGCCAGTGGAAAGTCATGTTCTCCATTGAGGTACACCGGAATTTGGAACAAACTGGGATAGGGCTGCTCGGCTGCTCGTCCTTGGAACCCCTCTCCTACCACCGCAGTCTTACCACAGACCGTGTACTGGAATGCAATCTGAGATACGTTCATGTTGGACTTGTTTTTTGAGTTGGACACATCATGCTGTAACGGGCGCTACTCTTGGATGTCTTCTTCAGCCTCCACCTCTTCCCAAGTGGTGAAATCTGTATTCCCGTCTGGGTAGATCAAGGTGTATCCATCCCGCATCGCACGGACCCGTTTGTAGCGGTCCTGACTTGGGTCAGCCACCGAAAATGCGGTGACCACGTATTTGGACGCGTTCTCTTGGATAATGTGGTAGACCCCCGGTGTACTTGCCTCAATGCTCAGCGTGCGCTTGCCCGAGGAAACTGAAGGATCATCCTCAGCGATGGTGTAGCTGTTTTCCAAGTCCAGCTCCCCAGAATCCCGGATGGGCACGACCGTGAAAATGACTGCGCCCGCTTTGACCTTGTTTACGGTCAAGGTTGTGGTCTGGCCAATGGCGCTCAAACTGATGAAAAGTGAGGGCAATAGAAGGGCTGCCCAGCCCTTGGAACTGGTGAATAGATGCACGACTTGCAGATTTAGAAGGTTTCAAACGTGACCGATACGGCCCACTGATATGCTAACGTGAAATCAAGTGCGTTTCGTGCACATCGTCAGCAAAAAATCACGCGAAAAAACCTTTCACAGAGATCGCTATCCCATGCGGCCTTTGTGCATGCCAATGAAGACCCAGAGCGAAATTCGAAACAGCTTCAAAACGGGCGCACCCTCCATCTTGCGCGGATGCTTGAATTGTTGGTGCACTTAATCCAACAGCGCCGTCTTGGCAACAACGCGTCGCCAAATTGACGGGCATCTATCACATCAACACACCACTACTCATGCATCTCATTGTCAAAGTCTGCTCTGCACTGCTGCTTACGGGCACCGTTGTTGGCGCATGTTACACGCCTCAACGCTCCTGCACCCATAACGATTTGAAAGCATCCGATGCGGATGTTTCCGATGCCTATCTGACCTATCACCCCCACTACAACACCCAGTTTGTCGGGTGCGACTCCATCCTCAGTCTCACCCCGCAAGCGCGCACCTGGCATGTATTTGAAACAAGTGCGTTGGCCCTGGGCCGGTTGGACCCTCGGTGGGAAGGCATGCACCTGCGTTTCGAGTGGGACCCCACAGGCCAGGGTGAATTTTCCCACCGTGTTATGGGGCTCAAGGAATTCACCTTGAGCGATGCCCAAGCGACACTCCAAATAGTGGACGTCTCTGACAAACTTGAACTGGAGTCCTTCATTTGTGAGGACCAAAACTCTGCGGCCTATGGCGAGCGCTTTCAGCCCGTATTCTTCCGGGATTTAAACATGGACAGCTACCTCGATTTGTGGTTTGTCTCAGGGGGAGGCAAGGCCAATATGCCGGCCGTGTATCTCTACAATCCGAAAACCCGGTCATTCAACTACAGCCAAGACTATCGCGCTCCCGAAGTATTGACCTGCAACTGCACAGGCAACTGGGTCCAGCTGCGACAAGTTGCGGGAAGCGCATACGACTACCCCACTGAATTCTTGAAATTGCAAAACGGCCATCCAACCCCCTGGCTGCGCACCTACCAAGAAACAACCCAGCAAGAGGGCCACATGCTTGGTGGCCTCTTACGCGTGGTGGAGGAGAGCACATCACGCTCGGACTCACTTT
>JBMYJR010000071.1:0-12011 GCA_049594615.1 Flavobacteriales bacterium | reverse complement strand
GTGACGCATGAGGATTTGCTGGACTTTATCTTTTCGCGGTTTTGTATTGGGAAGTGACGGAACGAAAAGCGAGCGAGTTTCACTGCCCATGCTCGATTACGGAAAGCATAAAGAAAACAGGGACCTCTTGAAGATTACACCCCTTGAGAACCCTCAACCCATGCATCCCTATACCCTTCAACAGTCTCAACCAACGCTGTTCGAAACGTCGTTCCCTTCTCGCCTTTCAATCGCGCGTTGGATTTACGAATGCGAACGTGCGATAGGAAGTTCAACAATTCCAAACGCACATCATCGTCGACACCAGTGAATTCTACGTCGGCCTGTTCAAACTGCAGGCTTAAAAAGACATCAATGTAATTCCCGCGGCGCACAGCAGTAAATCCCGCCTCTTGAATACTCGAAAAGTTGAGCCTTACACAGCACTCTTTGTACTTGTATTCTATGCAACTGTCGTACAAGCTGATCACAATCGGGTCAGCCCCTTTTATGAAACGCTGGCCAATCCCGGTGTACGATTGCAACTCATAGGTGTCGATCAAAGCAGGCGCAGCTCCCGGATGATTGCCCAAGACAGAACGCAAGGCCGAATTCAGGCGCTCATTCAAGCGGTCATACTGGGTATTCATCCACTTTAATCCAATTACGAATATGAGCGCAACAAGCACCAGTCCGCCGATTTTGATCAGCATACGTTTACTTCCTTTCGTCTCCTCATCGGATACACCGTCTTCTAGGCCTTTCAAAAAATCATCTCCCAGGAGCGCCGTGCAGTCCTTGCGCAAGGCTAGATAGGCTTCGGTGACCGCCTGATCGAAATCACTCGAATCACTGTATGCGAGGGTACCGCTTATGTATTGCAAGAGGTAATCGTAATCCCCGTTCGAAACCGTATCGTTTTCTTCAATATCCAAAAGCATGCGCTCAAGACAAATGCATGCACTATCCAGCTCAACCGTTGGTTCAGCTTGGAAGCCAAAAGAATCAATGGCTGCGAATAGGAGAATAATTGAGAAAAACCAGAATTTCATAAGTAGATCAATGAGTGAGACGAAGACTCTCGAATTGCCGCAAACGTACGTAAACGATGACGCGGGTCTTCGAAGATTACAATACCCCTTAGCATTTGCAGTGACGGGGATGAAGCCCACCACGCCAAACTTCATTGGAGGCTTAACGAATGACCAGAACGTGCCCTGTATCCTGTTTGGAAATCGTACCCGACAGGTCCAAATACGTATACTCCATGCGCCAAGCATAAACACCGTCAGGCACGTAGTGGGTACCCGCCCTGTGTGACCCGTTCCAAACTGCTTCGGTGTCTTGGGTTGAAAACACCAACTCTCCGTTCCGATTAAAAACGCTGAAGGTGTAGTGGATCATGTCACACGTTGCCACGGCTTGGAATACGTCGTTGATGCCGTCGTTGTCGGGCGTGAAGGTGTTGGGCACGTATACGCGGCAATCGCAAGCCTCAAATTCGACCCACACATCATCCGAAACCGACTCGCATGTGCTGGTCACATCCACCTGATAGACATCGCTTTCTTCGACCGCAATTTCTGACGCCAAAAGGCCATTCGACCAGCTGTATTCCAAGGGATAACTAAAGCCATTGATTTCTGGAGAGAGTGCCACTGGTGTTCCCTCGCAGACCCGGATGTCTTCACCCAGATCGATGAGCAGAGGCGGAATGATCTCAACCACTACCTGATCGGTGTATTGGCACGGGCCAGCATACGCTGTGGCTTCGTAGATCCCATCGACGGTGGGTTCAATCTGAAATGCAGTTTCACCGGTATTCCAAAGCACAGTCACACCGGGATCAGAGGGCGCTATTTCAAGCACGAAGTACTCGTTGTAGCATACCTGAACATCAGGCCCCAATTCAAATGCAGGTATGGCCACGACTGTGACTTCAACCTCATCCTCTGCCGTGCAGCCGTTGGAGGTGACCTCCAAGGTGTAGACCCCTGCTATGCCGGTCTCCAGGGTCGCACCTGTTGTTCCGTCTGACCACACAAATGTCCCGCTTGCCTCTGGTGCCTCCAAGAGCGCCGTTTGCCCCGCGCAAAGGGTGATATCCGGCCCAAGATCTACCTCTGGAAAAGACGTGACCAGCACCTCAACACCTTCTGTAAACACACAATCAGAGACCGTGACCTCAAGCGTGTAAATGCCCGTCTCGTACACGCTGATTTCAGCGGTACTTTCACCCGTATTCCAGCTGAACGCGTCAGCAGGGAACCCGGTACCAATGGTTGCTGAGTCCCCTTCGCAGAATTGAACCAGAGACGCCATACCCAACTCTGGAGAGGACACCTGCTCGATGGCAATGGCATCAGAAGCACTGCAGTTCCCCACAGTCACCGTCACACTGTATTCGCCTGCCTCTGAAGTGGTGTAAGTGCTTGAAGTAGCGCCATCTTGCCAGAGATATGTCTCACCCACCACATCGCATTCAAGGGTGATGTCCTGACCGGGACATAGACTTTGGTCGGGACCCAAGCTGACCGCAGTCAGTGGGTTGTATTCTACCGCAATGTCATCCGAAAAATCACACCCATCTACCGACACCGTGACGCTGTACACTCCTTGCTCCTCCACCTCTAAAACCGGCCCATCAGAGCCGTCGCTCCACACGTATGTAGCACCGTCGGTAGTCATGTCAAGCAACAAGGTTTGACCTACACACAAGGTGGTATCTGCAGGCAGCAACAAGGCTACAACCGCAGGAATTTCCAGTGCTCCAATGTCCGAAACCCCGATTCTCGCTTGACCAATTTGGTCTGCCCCAGGAGCAAAAGCATCATTGCCCGCATCCACTGCTGGACTGACGGGGTCGCAGCCAGAGAGCAGGTGGGTATCGGTATTTCCTCCATTGTTTGCCAAGGCATAGATGGTCGGATCAACGTCCAATTGGTTGTTGGTGACCTCTTCAAGGAGCACCACTTCGGCATCGGTGGACTGGATCAAATTGTGCCCCCCAGCCGAGCCAAATTCTCCCGCGAGTGAAGGCCCAGAAGTACTCGTTGTGTTTTCGGCCAGCAGGCAATTGTTCAGCTCTACCGAACCGTTGAGGTTGAAAACACCACCTCCAAGACCTGAGCCTGCTCCACCGGGGCCGCTGAACCACCCCGAACCACCAGCGCCGCCCAGCGCTTGGTTGAATGCAACGGTGCAATTTGTCAAGGTGGCGTTGCCTCCACGGTCAAACAAACCTCCTCCCAAACCGGCACCCCCGCCGCCGCCTGAACCAGCACTGCAACATCCTTGACCACCGGCGCCACCGTATTGTCCCGCAGCACCTGCAGGACCTGCTGTCCCACCCCAAGAACTGGCGCCACCGCCGCCGCCGCCGCCACCAAAGCCGCCAGCACCGCCGGCACCTAGGATGGAACCGCCTCCGCCACCACCGCCAGCCCAAAGCCCGTTGCCTCCAGCGCCTCCAGCGCCTCCAGCAACACCTCCGAATCCGCCGCCGGCACCACCTGGGCTTGCAACTGTACCTGAACCGGCATGGAAGGTGCCACTTCCGCCTGTTCCCCCAAGCGCAAGGTTACCACTCACGGTGACATTCAAACATGTGATGACTGCATCCAGGTCATTGTAGAGACCGCCGCCCAGACCGGGGCCAGCCCCCGCACCGCTTCCTCCTCCAGGAGCCACTCCGTTGCCTCCTCTACCGCCCAAGGCCGTGCAATTGGCAACTGTAACAGATGTCGCACTCAACGTTCCCCGGTTGCATATGCCACCGCCAAAACCGCCTCCGGCCCCTGTACCTTCGCTGCCCTGGGCCATGCTGGACCAGATCGAGAGTTCACTCAACACCAAGTTCCCCTCGTTCAAAACAGCGCCTCCATCTTGCGCCGAAACATACCCTTCGCGCAGCTCCACAAACGACACGTCCAAAGACACCCCTGCAAACACATGAAAAATCCGGTCGAGTGAGTCTGCCCGGATGACCGTTGTGCGTGTATCCTCTCCGGTAATCTGCAAGTCATCGGTGATGTCCAAATCACCGGTGGCACACGCATCCTCGAAATCTCCTTCCAGGGTAAACAGGTAATCGCCTGCAGGCAAAAAAACATCGTTGGGGCCCGCCGTTGCATTGGCTTCCATCACCGCCGCGCGCAACGAACAATTGCCGCCGGCATCGGCGCACACCCCATCTCCGGGCGAAGCATCTTGAGAATCCACAAGAACATTCACCGCAAACTGCCCCATACCTGGGCAGACCATGAGCAGTACAGCTGCAGTCAAGAACACAGTAAAGCAGATCAGGCGCATAGTTCAGTTTTACGTCATGCCGACGGTAGGTCAAATTTCAAACCAATTTATATCATCTATGGTTGCGCGGAGCATGCACACATTTTCAACACGTGTGAAGCAGGAGAAAAACATTGGTCCTGCTATTGCCACAATTGGCCTAGTTGTCGGCACTGGAATCCACTTTGGAGTGCTAAATTCACGGCACACTGCAGAAAAACACTTGTCCATGTTCAAACATGTGTGCGCTGGTCTTGCAATGTCCATGCTTTGCTGCCTGCTAAATGCTCAGATGACTGTCACCTTCAACGTCGATATGAATGCTGAGCTTGTAAACCCCTCAGGCATTCACTTGGCGGGGAATTTCAACACGGAAAATCCGCAGTACCCGCAATGGGATCCTGCAGGAATTGAAATGCAAGACGAGGATGGTGACGGGGTATTCTCTGCCACATTATTGCTCAACGAGGGGGTCTATGAGTACAAATACATCAACGGCAACAGTTGGGGACAAGACGAGGGTATATTGCCTCCAGCGTGCGCTTCTTCCAACGATTTAAACCGCATCATCGAAGTCTACCAGGACATCGAAACTGCGGCCTGCTTTGGGCTGTGTTGTGCCGAATGCCCCGATGTCCCCACCGTGGGATGTTTGGACAGCAACGCGTGCAACTTCAACCCCACGGCAGACATCCCTGGTGTTTGTGACTACAACGCAGGGTGTACAGATCCGATGGCATGTAATTTTGATCCGGGCTACTCCTGCGACAACGGCTCATGCATCTACACTGAAGGATTTGAGATCATTGGCAGTGATGATTTCGCTGTTTGCACCAATTGGCTCATCGACAACGCTGCGAACTACAGTTCAGGATGGAACGAGAATGTCAATTGGGAGTGTGGAGTTGGTTTGGCTCCAAGTGGTAACTACCCCATAGACCCGCTTAATTCGGCAACGAATGGCAACGGGTTTATCATGGTAGACTCTGACCTAAACGGCAATGATGGATTCTGCGAAAACACATGGATTCAAAGCGCTGTTGGTTTTGACTGTACATCGGCGAGCGAAGTCCAAATTGGTTTCAGCAACCTCTATCGCCACTGGGAAGTAAGTTGTCCGACGCACTGCCTGCTCGAAGTGTCTCGTGACGGGTTCACCTGGCCCGACTACAACACCTTCGAAGAGATTGACGGCATGGTGGATTTCGGCGACGGAGACGGGCCTGTGCAGGCTCGTTTTGAACTTTTTCAAGACTACAACAACACTGACCTCACCTCGAACCCCGAATGGGCCACAATCGACATCAGCGACGTTGCGGACGGCCAAAGTGTTTGGCTTCGTTTCCGCTGGGTAGGTTCTTGGGGATATGCATGGATGATCGATGATCTCTTCCTTTTTGAACAGCCTGATTACGACGTAGTACTGGCCAACACCTCGTACACCAACTTTAGCAATGGGGATCCGCTGCCTTATACCGTTTGGCACCCAAGTCAGTCCACCCAGGTGGAAGTCACTGCAGAGGTTTACAATGCAGGGGTGCTGGATCAGAACAGCGTGGAAACTACGTTCATCGCGAACAGTGTCGTCATTGGTGACGCTACCCATGCGATTCCAAGCGAGACATCAGTAACCGCCAGTATTCCTTGGACGATTCCAACGATTCCCAATACCTACGAAATCGAATACTCTGCTTTTGGTACCGGCCCAGATGCGTGTGAAGGCAACAACCAAAGCGTGATTGATACGTTTGAAATTCCCGGTGCATTTGACGGATCCGATACCGGAACCGGCGGGCAATATGCCAAGGATGATGGTGTTTTCACAGACAACACCCAGCTGTTGGGATCGATCTATTCCGCGGTGATGACCGAGTTTGAATTTTACGGTGATGCTCAAATTCACACCATCCAAGCAGCCATGATTGGTGGAGACTGCGAGACACCCTTGACCGCATCGATTGTACAACGTTCTGAACTGGGAGAATTCAGCACGGTCGCCTGGTCTACAACGTCTGTGCCTGTGCCAGCCAACTTGATGAACACAGAGTTTGAATCTCCGGATGAAATCAAGTGGATGCGGTTTGTGTTTGACCCCCCCTTGGATGTCACTGCCGGAGATAAATACATGGCTGCCGTTCACATGCCTAGCGAGGGAGATGTGAGTGTTGGCCTTGCACAAGAGGGTCCTGAACCACAAGACGGTTGGGTGGAGTATTTCGGGGAGTATTACTACTTCGTCAATGTCCCCATGATCCGATTCAACCTCGACCCGGCATCGGCTGCGGCCACCACGGTCTCCTGCACGGATCCTGAAGCCTGCAACTATGATCCGTCGGGCTATTACAATGACCCCGCTGCCTGCGTCTACGACATCAACCCAGACCTTGACCTGATCACACACCCAACATGTGGCGTGTGCGATGGTGTGCTTGAAATTGATCAACTGCAAGGTTTCGAAGACCTCTACGACTACCAATGGTTCAACAGCACCGGCACACTTGTCAGTGAAGGCAGCCAGACGTTTGATGGTGCGTGCAAGGAGGAATCCTACTATGCAGTGATCAACAGCAATTGCGGCAGTGTAACCACCAACACCTTGACGGTGGACAATGTCGACGAGGTATACTTCTGGGTGGACAACCTGCTTAACCCTGCTGCTTGCGGCACGGACAACAACTTCATGTACTCGGTTTTCATTGACGACGACCTTGCCGATGAAGCATGGATCGCCGACAACACCCTCTTTTATTTAGACGACCCCTCCAATGTGCTGCCTGCCACGTGCAACGGATTTCAGTGTGACGGCGAGGTGACGGTGAACCCCATCGAGACCACCACCTATACCTTGGGGGTCTTGTACACCGATCTTTGTGGGGCAGTTTACCAGGCCGATTCCACCTTCACCATTACGGTGATCCCCCCAGACTTCGCATTGGAGATTGACGCCAATCCTACCTCGGGTGATACTCCGCTGACGGTCATCTTCGACAACCAAACACCCAACATTGGCAACTACAGCTTTACTTGGGATTTTGGCGATGGCACTGTGGTGGAAGACAACGGCAGCTTCGTACAACACACCTACACCTCGGGTGGCATTTGGGATGTTACCCTTATTGCTGTCGAGAACTCCACCGGTTGCACAGATGAACTGTATAACGCAGAATTTATTTGGTCCATCGGTGATGGATGCCCACAGGGTTGCACAGATCCAAATGCCTGCAATTACGACCCCGAAGCAGAATGCGACGACGGCACATGTTTGGAATTTGATGCATGCGGAGAATGCGGCGGCAGCGGAACCTTGGGGTGCATGGACCCCACAGCCTGCAACTACGATCCCGAGGCTGACTGTGACGATGATTTGTGCTTGTGGTTTGATGCATGCGGCGATTGCGGAGGCAATGGAGTAGCAGGTTGCATGGACCCTACCTATTGCAATTACAACCCGCTGGCAACCTGCGAAGACGACTCCTGTGCAACTCTGGATGAATGCGGTGAGTGCGGCGGCAATGGGGTTGCCGGATGCACCGATCCTGAAGCGTGCAACTATGATCCAGCAGCCACTTGTGACAACCAAACGTGCGTGCTGGTTCCCGTGGTTGACATTTCTGGGGCCAACATAGTGACTGCATTTACCAGCGAGGACTACGAAGTACAACAACTCGCCGACGCCGCCTATACCTGGACTGTCACTGGTGGTGTTCTGGAAGGAGCTGCTGACACGTATGCTGCGAGCGTGTTTTGGGCTGCTGAGGGATCGGGCGAACTTTGCGTCAGCGTGACCAACAGCGCATGTGACCCGGTACAAAGCTGCCTGAATGTGGTGATCACCCCAGACGACACCGTGACTGGATGTACCGACGCCGAAGCCTGCAACTACAATCCAGAAGCCTCTACAGACAATGGCAACTGCGTCTACGTGGGAGATGCCTGCAACGACGGGAACATCGAGACCATCAATGACACCGTGCAAGAAAATTGCGAGTGCCAAGGGGAATCACCAACAATAACAGGTTGTACAGACCCTACAGCGTGCAACTACAACCCTGAGGCCAGCGAGGACGATGGCAGCTGCGAATATTTAGAAACCTACCTCATCCAGGGCTCCATAACTCCTGTCACTTTTACCACCGAGACCTATACCTACACCAACACCGAGGGCAGCACCTACAACTGGGAAATAGACGGAGGTGTCATCTCCTCGGGGCAGGGCACTGCGTCGGTGGATGTTGTATGGAGCAGTGAGGGAAGCGGATCACTTACGGTACAAGAAACCAATACCAACGGCTGTATAGGTCAGGTTGTGAGTATAGACGTTGTCATCTTGCCCACTTCTGTTGATGAGGCCATGAAGCCCCGACTTGAGGTCTACCCCAATCCCGCGTCAGAAGCCTTCACGCTGCAGGGTGATGCCACGATTGTGAATGCCACCTACCGCCTGTACAATGCCCGCGGACAAGTGGTGAAAACAGGACGAGTTCAAAATACCACGACGGTGATCGGGATAGCAGGAATTGCCAACGGGAATTACCAGTTGGTCCTTTTCAAGGATGAGTACACCAGCGTTAAAAAAGTCACCATTTTGAAGTAATGCATCTGCAGACACCTCTTCGCAACAGAGGCGAATCGTGGGACACCTTGAGTCGCGCGGCCTTGAAACTGAAAAGTGGACAAGCCAAGTCCAACAACATTACAGTGGACCATAAGTAACATCTCAAAGCGCTTCGCGTAACCATGAGAAAAGTGAAAATTCAAGCGTCATCCAGCATACGTGTGGGGATGCTACCAACACCTGTCAACCAACCTCAACTGGGCATTCTTGCCGTTTCTTTTGCATGGTACATTCATGAAATGTCCTGCGCCTAAACTGGCCAATGATTGCGCATATGTGCTTGTCGGTGAACCAACAATGCACCGAAGATCCTTGTAGTACCTGTCAAGGAAGGCGAGGTTACCTTTATCCTTTACACGATCTTATCACATCAATATGATGCGTCATTATACCTCTTTTCTGCTGGCCGTTGTGCTTTTGGTGAAACTGCCCTGTTACGCCCAAGAATATGGCGTGGAGTGGCATTTCGGCCTCACCCAAGCAGGGTGGGACGTACTCTGGGAGGTGGATACCGACCCTTTAGGCAACGTTGTGTCCACAGGGTATTTTAGCGACAGCACAGATTTCGACCCTGGACCAGGAAGCTTCTACCTCTCGCCCATCGGTGACGATTACGGCAGTTTCTTTGGTCATGGAAACGGCTTTATTCAGAAGCTAGATCCCAACGGCAACCTGCTTTGGGCCAAACCGCTGTTTGAGTACGACTTCCCAAACTCAACCATTCTCCTTCCCACCTTTCAAACCCTGCTCGAGGTGGCACCCAATGGCGACATATTTGTGGTGTCTCGTGTCTTCAGCGAGATGGATTTGGATCCAGGACCAGGCACTATTTATGCCAACACTCTTGGACCAGGATACCAGTGGGCCATTCAAAAATTTGACAGTGATGGAAACTTCGTGGATGCCTGGGCAACAGGGCTGAACGACGATAACGGAACCATATCTGCAATCGCAAGTGACCTCCAAGGGAACCTCTACATGACCGGAACACACACAGATTTCTTCGATGGAGATCCTGGTGCCGGTTTTTGGGGAATATCTGCTCCCATCACTGATGGCAATGCACCCTATGTCATCAAGCTCGATTCGGATGGTGACCCCATTTGGGGTCGTGCGTTTGAGGCTTCTGGGGAAGGCCCTTTTGAGGAGTGTATTGGGTTTTGGACAGAAACATATTCCACCGACGACAGCCACGTTTTTGACCTCGCAGTTGACCCTTTTTCGGGTGACGTAGCCGTCTGTGGCTGGTACATCAACGATTTTCAGCCTTCTCCAGGATTAATTTGGAACAGCTGCTTGCATCTAGCGTGTGACGTCCCAGGAGAAGAAGGTGCCATTGATATCGCTTCTGACAAACAGAGAGGTTTCATCGTCACCATGGACGATACCACGGGTACCACAGAATGGGCCTATGAGTTTCGAGACCACGTAACCGTTCCATGGTGCGAATATGAAGAGTTGGAAGACTTTTGGGTCAGTTCTTGTGCCTTTGACCCTTCGGGAAACCTCTGGGCGTCTGCATTTTCAGACCAAGCCGTTTCTTCTGGGGCAACAGGACACCTCAGCAAATTTGCCCCAGACGGGGAACCAATCCTCCATGCTCTCAATGCCATGAGCACCCAATTGTTTGCAGTCACAACCAACGAGATTTGGGGCGCAAGTTTCGGTGGAGGTGGTCAAACCTGGCACAAATACGATGGCAATGCCAGCCTTTCAGAGACCCTTACACTGAACCATTCAAATTATAGCCTAAGCAATGGTGGGTTGAATGCGACCGGAACCGCCGGGCTTGGTGGAGAACTCTATATGGGAGGAGGGTACACGAGTGTTCTTGGCACCATCCCTAACTCCCCCGATATGAGCATTTCGGTGACCGAGTGTGGGGTTACTTATTCCGCATGCATGGATGGTTTTCTCCGAAAAATATCGACTTCGCCGTGCACACCACAAGCGACAAGCGAAGAAGTATCGGTATGTTTTGGAGAGTCATACACCTTTCCGGACGGCACTGTCGAGGTCATTACCTCGGATATGGTATACACCAGTTATGCTGGTGCAGATCCTTGCCCGCTGTGGATTGAAACAACAATCGTACTCACAAGCGAAGGGTGTTCCGGTTGCACGGACCCAGAAGCCTGTAACTTCGATATCGCTGCCGAAATAGATGACGCATCCTGCGTGTACGCATCCGGATGTGAGCAGTGCTCTGGAGAGGTGGACGGCACAGGTGTCGTTCTAGACTTACCCGGAGAGGTGGGAGCATCATGCTTCCTTTCTAGCAGCGATGGGTCCTGCTTTGCCCCTGGGATTCTCAACGAAAACTGCGAATGCGTTCTGACTTCTCCTGAATTCTACTTGGGCTGCACAGATCAGGAAGCATGCAACTATGATAACTGCGCATTCATCGATGATGGTTCGTGCTGCTACGGTTATTGCATTGAAGTTACCTTAACCAACGGTTGGGGAGACGGGTGGAATGGATCCACGTTGACCATCCTTGACCTCGCGGGCAATGCCGTTGCGGTCGTAGGGGAAGAATTTACAGGTGATTGGATTGACTACTCCTGTTCTGATTATCCGGGTTATTGCTATTCGGAAACAGTCTGTTTGCCTGAGGGATGTTATGACATCTACGCCGGGCCAAACAATCCTTGGGGTCCTTCAAGTTGGACAGTGTCCGGGGTAGATGATGGCACAGGTACGCGCTCGGGTGGAGTTCCAACGGACAATCCATCTTACGTATATGACTTCTACCTGGGCAACCCCAATTGTGACCAAGAAGGCTGCACCGATCCCTCTGCGTGCAACTACAACGCTGAAGCCTACGTGGATGACGGTTCCTGCGTCTACACCTGTCCGGGATGCACCGACAGCAGCGCTTCCAATTACAACCCCAATGCCACAATAGACGACGGCTCGTGCTACTACTTCTATCTGGATACCAATGGGACTACGGTGCGATGCACCGGATGTGAAGCAGGAGACCTCGGAGAGGTAAATGGGTTTTTGTACCAGGCTGTGGACAACACTACTCTGCCAGAGGTGGTAGCCAATGGCACCTGGCCGCTGAGCTATGTATGCACCTCTTTGGTCACCCAGACCACCAATTTGTTTCAAAACAACAGCA
>JBMYJR010000070.1:0-12322 GCA_049594615.1 Flavobacteriales bacterium | reverse complement strand
GCCAGTGGTTCAATGCGGTGCACAACATCGACATTGCTACCAACAACCAGACCCACACCTCAGACAACCCCGAGTTGGCCGAACAATTCACCGACAATTTTGCTGCCTCTTTGACTGTGCATTGATGAAACGTTGGGGCACCATATTGCTGTGTTTGACGCTGGTTGTGTCCGGATGCAAAGAGGATGATCCTGAGGAATGTACCGACACCATTCCCACCATCAATCCAAACGCCACAGCGTACGACTTGGTGATCCCTCCCTTCTTTCCTCCCATGCCGATTCCTGGGGACAATCCCTTGACTGTGGAAGGCGTGGAACTGGGACGTCACCTGTTTTGGGAACCGCTGCTGAGCGGCAACAATGCGATGTCTTGCGGCACCTGCCACCAACCCGACTTGAGCTTTGCCGAAAGCACTGCAGTTTCCACCGGCATCTTTGGTGATCAAGGCGATCGCAACGCCATGGCCCTTGTCAATCTTGGCTGGGCCCCTGCGTTGGCCTGGGATGGCAGTGTGGAATCCCTTGAAGCTTTTGTCGGTGATCCCATCGAGAATCCCATCGAAATGGCTGACAACTGGACCAATGCATTGGCCGAATTGGAAGCAACCGAAGACTACCCGCCCCTGTTCGATGCTGCCTTTGGATCGCCCCACATCACCGAGGAGCGTGTGCGCAAGGCCATGGCGAGTTTCCTGCGTACCATGATCAGTGGCGGCAGCAAATTTGACCTGGAGCGCATCGGACTCTACACCTACAATGAAAGCGAAGAACGCGGTCACGACCTGTACCTGCTTGAAGGTGGCGAACCGAACTTTGGCGCTGACTGTTTCCATTGCCACGGCTTTGGCAGCAGCCAATTCACTGACTACAGCTTCCGCAACAACGGACTCGACAGCATCTTTGACGACCCCGGCCATATGGCGGTTACCGGCGACCCGTTGGACGAAGGCACATTCAAGGTGCCTACCCTGCGCAACATTGAGCTCACCGCTCCCTACATGCATGACGGCCGCTTCAACACCCTCGAAGAAGTCGTTGAGCACTACAATTCCGGTGTGGTGCCTAGTACCACCTTGGACCCCTTCATGAAATTCGAGGAGGGCCTGCAGCTTACCGATCAAGACAAGGCAGACCTTGTCAATTTTCTCAAGTGCCTCACCGATCCGGACTTCACCACAAACGAAGATTTTTCTGATCCCCATGAATGAGGATTACCGGGCGCGCTTGGACAAAGCCGCCGAGCAGCACCCCGAAGTGCGCAAACGCATGCGCAACTGGAAAAAACGCAAGCCCAAGCAACTCGACCAGCTGTTTCATCAGGCCCACGACGAGGTCTTTCAAGAGATCGATTGTTTGCAATGCGCCAATTGCTGCAAGACCACCAGCCCCATCTTTCGCGACGTAGACATTGAACGCTTGGCTAAGCACCTGCGGATGAAGCCCAGCGCATTGATTGACCAGCACTTGCATATGGACCAAGACGGCCACTACGTATTGAACGCGGCGCCGTGTCCATTCTTGGGTGCGGACAACTACTGCAGCGTTTACGAGCACCGTCCACAAGCCTGCCGTGAGTACCCCCACACCGACCGCAAACACATGCATCAAATTCTGGATTTGACCGCCACCAACACCCAAGTTTGTCCCGCTGCACAATTGGTCGTTGAGAAAATCAGCAAAGTCCTACAGGTTCGGGGAGGTCGCAAGCGGTAAATTCGTTGGCACGTAAGGACTGGCGCAGTACCCAATGCTTCGACATGGATTCGCCGAAAGGATTCGGTAATTGGTCGAAAACAAACATTGTTTTGCACCCTGCACCACCAACCGGACGTACACCATCTTATGCACCTGGTGAGGAAACTTAGCTCGTTTCTGCTAGCCTGCGGCTTTGTGTTGTTGAGTGTTGTTGAGAGCGCCGCACAATGTCCACAGGTATACGACTTCTACGGGAATCTGGTAGATAACCCGTATTGGTATAGTTGTTCGGGCACCGATTTCAGCTTCAACCTCCAATCCCCAGACAACTGGGACGAGGTTGTGGTGGACTGGGGTGACGGTTCGCCGGTCACCACCCAGACACCCTGGACCTCCCCTGACATTCTGAATCACACCTACACCGCCACGGTCGACACCTTCATTGTGATGATCACCGAACCCACCTCGGGTTGCGCCATTCAAGGCGTGGTCGTGATGGAGGAGGCCACCTCGGCATCCATTCAAATTCCAGTAGGTGGACTCACCCAAACCTGTGCCCCCGAAGTACTGGAATTCACCAACTCTTCGACCAACACCTCCGAAACCACTGTATTTACGTGGGACTTTGGCGACGGCTCACCGCAACTGGTGCTTGACTACACCAACATGGGCGAAACCGTGAGCCACCTCTACGAGCCCCTGACCGTGGACTGCGAAACCCAAGTCTCGGTCACCGCCGAGAATTATTGCAACACCATCCAAGGGGGTGCATCCACCGCAACATTCAACCCCATTCGGATCTGGGATGTGGACCAGGCCGCGATCACCACTTCGGCCACCACGTTGTGCTACCCAGACACCACGGTGTCTTTCACCAACACCACAGAACGCAACTGCTTGTTCCAAGGAAACATCTTCCAGCGTTACGAGTACTGGAATTTTGGGGACCACTGGGGCACCGGCCAAGACAGCATCATCGATTGGACTCCGTGGCCACCGACCCTCCCTTATGAAATTGCGTATCCCGGCATCGGCACCTACGAGGTGATGCTGATCGACAGCAACCTGTGCGGGTTGGACACCGCTACCATCGCCATTGAAATTGTCCCCCCCCCCATCGCGGAGATCGACGTATCTGCGGACCAGGTGTGCATGGGCGATCCCATCACCTTCTTCCAAGCAGCCAGCGGCGGCGGCAACAATTACTCGTGGAATTTCGACGACGGCGTTGGCTGGCTGCCTACTGGCGGAGGCAACATCACTTACGTTTACAACACCCCCGGTGATTACGAGGTGTGCAGCGCAGTGGGCATCACCGGCTCTTCAGCTGCATGCGCGGATACGGCCTGCGTCAACATCACCGTTTTGCCTGGGCCCGTAGCCAACATTGGCGCCGACATGCTCGAAGGGTGCGACAACCTCACAGTAGATTTCTTTGACGACAGCCAAGACGGAGACACTTGGGCGTGGGCCTTTGAAGTGAACCCGTTCACCTTTGACGGCGCCGACCCGCCTCCGATTGATTTCGACAGCCCCGGCACCTACGTGACCAACCTAACGGTAACCAGTGTCAACGGCTGCGTGGGCACCGATCAGGAAGTCATCAATGTGTACCAATCGCCCATTCCGGAAATTTTGGCTGACAATGTGTGCGAGGGCGAAGAGGGCTCCTTCATCGACCTTTCCACCGCCGATCCCGGCGATCCGATTTTGAGTTGGATCTGGGACTTTGGCGACGGCTCGCCTACGAGCAGTTTCCAGAATCCCACCCACACTTACGCCACCACGGGCGACTTTACCGTTACCCTGACGGTAAACACGGCCAACTGCACCGACACCGGCACCTTCCTGGTAAGCGTGGAGCCTGCGCCAAACCCGAGCTTTACGTTTGATCCGTTGACCGGATGTTCACCGTTGGAAGTAGCCTTCACAAACACTTCTACGGGCGCGGACAACTACATCTGGGACCTTGGCGATGGCAACATCAGCACAGACACCAACCCGGTCAATACGTTCTCGCACTATGGGCTGACCGACACCACCTTTACTGTGGTGCTCACCGCTCAAACCGCCTTTGGCTGCGCCGCACAAGATTCTGCGGATGTGGCGGTGCAAACCGGCACCTTGGCCGGTTTTACAGACAACAGTTTGCCTGCCAGCTGCTCGCCGTTTGAGGCCACCTTCTTCAATACCTCCATCGGCGCATCGAGTTACCTCTGGGATTTTGGAGACGGTTCACCCACCTCCACCGATGTGCATCCCATTCACCTCTACGAGAACAACACGGGCTTCATCCAGAACTACACTGTCACTCTGATCGCTTATGCATTGAATGGGTGCAACGACACCATCAGCTCCAACGTCACGGTCTTTCCGTTGGCCGATTGGGACATTGAATTGGTACCAGACTCAGGTTGTTCGCCGCTGATTGTGACCATGCCCTTTGTACCGGGCGTGAATGTGTTCCATTGGGACTTTGGCGACGGCGAAGAATCCGACTTGCCCACCCCTACCCACGTCTATGAAAACACCACACTGAGTGCGCTTTTCTACACGGTGGAATTTGTGGGCATTAGCGCCTTTGGTTGCGTGGATACGGCCTATGCAGAGGTCCAAGTCAACCCGCAACCCGTAGCCAGCATCGAAGCCGATGTGACCGAGGGCTGCTCGCCGCTGGAAGTCACCTTCACCAACAATTCTGTGCAAGCCACCAGCTACGCTTGGGTATACCAACCCGGCGATACGCTTTACACCGACGATCTGGTCCACACCCACACCTTGGTCAACCTGGACCCAGAGGTGAACGTGTTTGATGTTGAACTGTACGCGCTGAGCGCCGATGGCTGCTTTGATGTGGTTAGCATCCCCATCGAGGTGTACCCAGAGGTGCAACCCCTGTTTGACAATCCCGGACCTGCCTGTTCGCCGTTGATTACCGACATGAGTAACAACTCGGTGAACGCCACCACCTATGCTTGGGACCTGGGCAACGGTGTGACCTCTTCTTTGCCCGAACCGGACTTGGTGCTCGTCAACGATACCAATACAGACAGCACGTTTGTCATTTGTCTCACAGCCTTGAACATGTGGGACTGCGAGGCGACATTGTGTCAAGACGTGGTTGTACAACCCTCCCCCACAGCCGCCTTCAGCATGGATTCCGACCAAGGATGCGACCCTGCTCCTGTGGTGTTCACCAACCTGAGCGAAAATGCCGACAGCTACCAGTGGGACTACGGCACCGGTGACACCAGCGATACCACTGCCGCGGAACACACCTACGTGTTCAACGGGGAGTCTGTTCTGCCGATTGAATACACGATTGAACTCGTGGTTACCTCGGGGGTCAATGGCTGTGCGGACAGCACTTCGCTGCCTTACACCCTCTTCCCAGATGTGGTGGCTGCGAGCATCACCACTCCTGAAAATTGCTCCCCGGCCTTGGTGGAGTTTGGCAACAACTCCCTGGGCGACGACGCAGGCGTGGAATGGGACTTTGGCGACGGCGGCACCTCCACCTTGGAAAACCCGCTGCACACTTACATCCACAACGGATCTACCGACACCACATTTGTAGCCACCCTTGTTGCCACCTCGCTTTACGGGTGTACCGACACCTTGGAGATTCCCATCCAAGTCTTCCCTACACCCGTTGCCGGATTTGTGATTGACTCGGTGGCCGGATGCTACCCACTAGAAGTGTTCTTTGAAAACACCAGTATTGGCACAGGAGACTTTGCATGGGTGTATGGCGACGGCCAAGTGGACGATACCGACGAGCCCATCCACAGCCACATCTATTACAACTTTGGCACCGCGCCCGTGGTGTATAACGTGACCTTGAACATGAGCACCGAGTACGGCTGCCAAAGTTCGGTCGACGGTGCAGTGGAAGTCTTCCCAGAATTGGAATCCGCGTTTGACGATCCCGACCCCGGCTGCTCGCCCCACGTGGTGACCTTTGACAACAACTCCCAAGGAGCCACCGGCTACCAATGGGACTTTGGAAACGACAACACCTCCACGGTGACCAACCCTACCCACGTGTTTACCAACGACACCGGTGAGGATATGGTCTTCCTGGTGGAGCTAGTGGCCCAAAGCGCCTACGGGTGTTTTGATACGGTGTACCAAGAAGTACTTGTATACGCCACACCCGAAGCCGACTTCACGGCGCAGCCCTTCAGCCAAGTGTTCCCCGATGCCACGGTAGACATCACCGATAACTCGGTGGCTGGCGCCTCGGCATCATACACCTGGAACATGGGCAACGGCAACTTTGTCCAAGACGAAGACCTGGACAGCTTCACCTACGAGACCTGGGGCACCTTCGACATCATTCTGAACATCAACACTGGGGCCTGTCAGGACACCGCCATGCGTACCATTGAGATTGTAGCTCCACTGCCCGAAGCGCTCTTCGATGGGCAGTTCAGCGGATGTGCACCCTTTACGGTGCAATTTGAAGACCTGTCGCAGTTCAACGCCACCAGCTTCTGGAACTTTGGCGACGGCGGCAGCGCATCGGTGTCCAACCCCATCTATACCTATTACACCCCGGGCACTTATGATGTGAGTTTGTACGTGACCGGATTTACCCCAGGCCAAGAAGACATCTTCATCATCGAAGACGCCGTGACCGTGGAGGCACCAGCCATTGCCGCATTTACCTACACCCCGAGCGAAGTGGACGTCCCCGGCGAACCGGTGTACACGGTGAACCTCAGCCAAAACGCCACCGACTACCTGTGGAACTTTGGCGACGGCAGCACCTACGATGATTTGGCACCGGTCCACTACTACCAAGATCCGGGGGTGTACACCATCACTTTGGTGGCCAACAACGCGGCCAACTGCCCCGACACCCTCATCATTCCAGCGGCGGTGAACGCCATCAGCGGCGGCCTGCTCGAATTCCCCAACGCTTTTACCCCGAATGTCCTCGGGGACTCGGATGGTTTGTACGATCCGCAGGCGTTTGACAACGACATTTTCCACCCGATACACGCAGGGGTGGAGAGCTATGAATTGCAAATCTTCAACAAGTGGGGCGAGCTCCTCTTTGAATCAGAAAACATCTGGCAAGGCTGGACCGGCTACTACCGGGACGAGCTTTGCAAGGAAGACGTGTACGTCTGGAAAGCCACCGCGCGCTTTGCCAATGGCACCGAAACCACTCAAAGCGGAGACGTGACCTTGTTGATCAGGTAATATGAAAGTAGGATTGACTCTGGGGTGCCTGTTTGCACTCCTCTCTGCATGGGGCCAGGAAGGCTGGTCTGCGGCGCAGAAGCGCTTGTTTGAAGAAGGCGACTTTGCCTTCTACCAAGGCGACTACGCGTACGCGGAATCGGTCTTTGACCAGCTGCGCCAAGAAGCACCGTTGACCGGAGCGCTTGCATGGCGTTCGGCGGCGTGCCGTTTGGAGCGCGGAAACGTAGACAATCCGATAGAACTCTGGTTGGAACAAGCCGTAGAAGAAGGTGAACTGCCTGCACTCTTCTACCAAGGGCGCCTCTACCACCTGACCTACCGGTTGGATCAAGCCATCGAGACCTACACCCGCTACCAGCAATCCGGCGACGCCGACGTGGAACGACTTGGCGTGGCCCGCTATCTGGACCAATGTTGGTATGGCCTGCAACAGGTGGCCCATCCGGTGGACGTGGTGATCGACAACCTCGGCCCCACCGTCAACACCGAACACCCTGAGTACGTCCCTGTGATTGACGGCGCTGGGCAGGAGCTCTACTTCACCTCCCGCCGCCCGGAAACCACCGCACGACTGATCGACCCCACAGGACAATACTTCGAAGACATTTACCGCACCCGGTTTGAAGACGGACTCTGGCAGCCCGCTCAAAACGCCGGCCTGCAGCTCAATTCCGAGACCCACGACGCCACGGTATCCCGCTCAGCTGACGGCAAACACATGTTGGTGTACCGCACCAACCCCAACCTCACCGGCGGCGACCTCTATCTCACCCACAAGACCGACAAAGGCTGGGGACCCCTCGAGAAACTCGGTGACGAAATCAACTCGGTACACCAAGAGCCCAGTGCGTGCCTTTCGGTGGATGGGGACGTGCTCATTTTTGCCTCGGATCGTCCGGGTGGTTACGGCGGTAAGGACTTGTACCGCGTGCGCCGCTTGCCCAATGGCGACTGGAGTTTACCCCGCAACCTCGGACCTACCATCAACACCGAATTTGACGAGGATGCACCGTTCCTAACTGCGGACGGCACAGCCCTCTACTTTGCCTCAAAAGGTCACCTTACCATGGGCGGGTATGACCTGTTTCGCAGCAATCAAAACGATCCTGACGTGTGGACCAAGCCGGCCAACCTGGGCTATCCGGTCAACACCGTGGGCGACGACATTTACCTGAGCCTTGATGCTTCGGGAACCGTGGGCTACTTTTCCTCTGCACGCCTTGGCGGCTTTGGGAGCTTGGACCTTTACCGCGTGCGCTTTGTAGAACGCGACAAGCAATTCATTGTGATGCACGGCGAGGCCATGGACCCGTCAGGCGCTCCGGTAGCGGCCACCATCACCGTGCTGGACCAGCAAAGCCAAGAAGTACAAGGCATCTACAACGCGAAGGCCGAAACTGGCAAGTTCATCCTGGTGCTGAACCCACTGGTGACCTACAAGCTCTTCATTGAAGCCATCGGTTACCAAACCATGCAAGACGAAATCTACCTCACGCCAGAAGGCAAGGAGGTGAGTGAAACGCGCACTGCGCCTTACATCCTATCGCCCCAACGATGAAGCGGCTGTTGACCATAGCATCACTGCTTGTGGCCACGTGGATGGCGGCCCAAGACCCACAGTTCACCCAGTTCTACGCTGCGCCTACCTATCTGAACCCGGCGTTTGCGGGCACCACCACGCAAAGCCGAATTTCTGGAAACTACCGCCTGCAGTGGCCGGGCATCCCCGGTGCTTTTCGGGTAGAAAACATCGCCTTTGACCGCTACCTACCCAGCATCAACTCGGGCATGGGCTTTTTGATGACACGCGAAAAAATGGGCACCGGCGGGCTGCAGAACCTCACCTTTGGGTACCAGTACGCCTACGAGGCCCGCATCACCCGTGAGCTCTTCTTCCGCCCTGCGTTGCAATTTGGATTCACCCAGCGCTCCATCAACTTCGGCGACCTGATCTTCAACGATCAGTTGATCCGCCCGGACGGCGTGGCCACCTTGGAGAACCCTATCCTCGATCCGGTGACTTTCTTTGACCTCTCCGGCGGAGCCATACTGAACACCTCTACGTGGTGGCTCGGCTTTTCGGCGCACCACCTGAACGAACCCGATGAGGGCCTGTACGGCAACAATCCGGCGTTCCTGTTCCGCAAGTACTCGCTGCACGGCGGGTACCGCATGAAGCTCCGCAAGAAGTTCAAGCACTCGCGCACATACGCTGTGGCGGCGTTCAACTACCGCGCCCAAGGCGACTTTGACCAACTGGATGCCGGTGCCTACCTGGAGCTGGATCCGTTTGTCTTCGGCATCTGGTACCGCAGTCTGCCCATCAAGTCCAACCGCGAAGGCTACTTCAACCACGATGCAGTCAACATGGTGGTCGGCTTCCACGCAGGCAACTACAAGTTTGGCTATTCCTACGACATCACGGTATCCCCACTGAACGTCGGCCAATCCGCCGGCTCCCACGAGCTCTCACTCAGCTACGCGTGGGCCAACAAACGCGACCCACGGTTGAGCAAACGCCGGATTATTCCCTGTGCAAAGTTTTAACGCCGCAGAAGCGGCGCTTCACAGTGGTTAGTGGAAGTGTTGTTCCAAACAAACAATCGCCCTCCGTCGGGATGGATGTCTGGCTGCTGTCAAGTATCTTCCGCCCATAGCTGTTCAGAGATGCGATTGTTGACCTCCACACTTTTGGTCTGTGTGGCCCTTTCTTCTGTGGGCCAGAATGCCACGTTTGTGCGTCCCGGTGACGCCCCAATCCGACTTCATGAAAACAACGGGACCCGCGCTGCTGCGTGTCCGCCTTCTACCGCCATCCGTGATTTGGAGTGGAACAACGTGCGCGCGCTGCTGGAAACCGGCGGCAGCATGTGGCAGGACCGCGCCAACTACCGTGCGGCATACGAAGTGCCCAAAAATGTAGGCGTGTCCGTGGTATTTGCCGCTGCGCTGTGGATGGGCGGCATTTCTCCGGATCAACAGCTGAAGCTGGCTGCGGTGCGCTTCCGCCAGCAAGGCAACGACTACTGGCCCGGGCCGCTGACCAACGACGGTTTGGCAGAAATCGACGAGAGCACTTGTTTGGAATGGGACCGCTTCTTTGTGTCTGCACGCCAAGATTCGGAGCGCCACCGCCAATACTGGGACTGTGTCAATGACCCCACGTGCGAGCCAGACATCGAATTCCCTGACGGCTACATCATGCCCGAGTACTTCAACGAGTACCCGGCCATCGGCAACACGGCACTCAACCAAGACCTCTACTTGGCGCCCTTCTACGACTACGATGGCAACGGCTTTTACAACCCCACCAACGGCGATTACCCCTGGTACGATTTCCTACAAGAAATCAACTGCTTTGAGCGCCGCCGCGAGGATCCCGTACCCCTGTTTGGAGACCAGACCTACTACTGGATTTTCAATGACAAGGGCAACATCCACTCCGAATCACAGGGCGAGCCGATTGGCATGGAGATCCGTTCGCAGGCCTTTGCGTTTGCGACCAACGACGAGATCAACAACATGACCTTTTACAACTACACACTCATCAACCAGGGTACCCAAACCCTGACCAACACCTACTTTGGGTCTTGGGTAGAGAGCGATGTGGGTGGACACGTGGACGACTACGTAGGCTGCGATGTGCAACGTGGTTTGGGCTACGCATACAACGGCGATGCATTTGACGAGCCAAGCTCGCTGTCGTTCGGCTACGGGGAGAACCCACCGGCCTTTGGGGTAGACTTCTTCGAAGGACCGTTCCAAGACGAAGACGACCAAGACAACCCGCTGGTGGAGGACTACATCGAAGCCTCGGACGGTGCAGGTATTCCGTACCGTGGCATTGGCATCGGGTACGGTGACGGGGTGATCGACAACGAGCGGTTTGGCATGTCCAAGTTCGTGTTCTTCAATTACCAAAATGGGGCCAACGGACCGCCCACCACCGCGACCGACTACTACAACTACCTCACCGGCTTTTGGAAGAACGGCCAGCGCATGGCCTACGGTGGAAACGGCCTGACCGAACTCAGCGGTGCCGATCTGAGTATAGCAGCCAACTACATGTTCCCCGGTGATACCGACCCATTTAACTGGGGTACCGAAGGAGTCAACGTAGAGGACTGGACCGAGCAAACCTCCGGCAACCCACCCGGCGACCGCAGCTTTATCCAATCCGCGGGCCCCTTTACCTTGGAGCCCGGCGACTACAACAACATCACCCTTGGTGTGGTATACGCCCGCGCCACCGCCGGCGATCCGTTTGAATCGGTGGAGCTGGTGCGTTTGGCCGACGACAAGGCGCAGGCGCTGTTTGACAACTGCTTCAATCTGGTATCGGGGCCCGATGCGCCGGACGTGACCATCCAAGAGATGGAAAACGAGCTCATCCTGTACCTGACCAACGACAATCCACTGAGCAACAATTTCAACGAGAATTACACCGCGTTTGATCCGGGCATTCCCGGTGAGCTGCAAGACGGCACCGCGCTGGACTCACTCAGTCGCAGCTACACCTTCCAAGGCTACCAGATCTACCAACTGGCCAACGAAAATGTGTCGGTGTCGGACTTGGAAGATCCCGATAAAGCCCGTTTGATTTTCCAGTCGGATGTGAAGGACGGCATCACCCAATTGATCAACTACTCGCTGGATCCTGAAATGGGCTTACCAGTGGCCAAGTTGATGGCCGATGGGGCCAACGAAGGCATCCGGCACAGTTACCGTGTAACCAACGATGCGTTTGCCTCCGGCGACAACGCCCTGATCAACCACAAGACCTACTACTTCATTGCTCTGGCCTACGGCTATAACAACTACCAAGAGTTCGACCAGGTGCTGAGCATCGGTCAACCGGAGCAATACAAGGCTTCACGCAAGGGGGCTACAGGGGCCATCCGTACCTATGCGGCCATCCCGCACAAGGTCAACCCTGAGAACGGCGGCACCCAGATCTTCACCGCTTACGGTGACGGTGTGGAGATGACCAAAATCGAAGGACGTGGCAACGGTACGGGCGCGTTGGAACTGACCCCAGCCACCAAGGCCACCATCCTGGCCAACGGCTTTGCCGACGAAGTGACCTACTTGGCTGGCCAAGGCCCGGTGAACGTGAAAGTCATCGATCCTACCCGCCTGCCCGAAGCAGACTTTGAACTGCGCTTGGGTCCGGACGGCACCGAGCTCGACGAAGACTCGCTCTACTGGGAGCTCACCAACCTCACCACCGGTGACGTGTACACCTCTGCGCGGGCCTTCACCGTGGAGAACGAGGACATGCTCCTGGACATCGGGCTGAGCGTGACGTGGAACCAATACGTCTACATCGACGAGGACGGCGAAGAACAAGACCACTTCACCGACGTGATCTCTGCTAAGAAAATCTTCGAAGACCCTACCCAACCGTGGCT
>JBMYJR010000069.1:0-12610 GCA_049594615.1 Flavobacteriales bacterium | reverse complement strand
ATGGTGCGGCCGGTGTGGCCTTTCCAACCACCAGTGATGACCTCAGCACAAAACGCTTGCATGCGCCCGAGCACTTCCTTGACCTCAGGCATCACGTCTTCTCCACCCACAATCACGGGCACGTCTGATCGGTTACGCAGCGCCGTATGCAGTACGGCGCGGTCTTCGGTTTCATTGATGTGTTCGCCGTTAAACATGGCTGCGATGCCTTCGGCGAGTTGGGCTTCTTGGGCCAACTCCAACAGCCCTTCCCAAGCTGCACTATCGATGCGGTTCTTAGAAAAATCCAGACGCATGCCGGCCACCGCTGCGGTGAACTGGCGAGCGCGCTCTGGCTCTTGGGCGAACAAATCTTGGATGGTGGTGTCCGAAAGGCGGGCGGCGTGGTTGCGGAGCTTCTCTACCGAACGGGCCGCGGCAAAGTCAAATCGTGGCAGCATTGCGTTGAAATCTGGGGCAAAGGAAAGCCATACGTGTCAAACGAACACTTAGGGCGTGTGAAATTTCAGTTTCCGCGGTTACGTGGGTGATGTGAGAGGATTTCAGAGCGCAAATAACTGCGGTCCAAGTGGGTGTAAATCTCGGTGGTAGTGATGGAGGCGTGCCCGAGCATTTCCTGGACGGCCCGCAGGTCAGCACCTGCATCCACCAAGTGCGTGGCAAAGGAATGGCGAAACGTGTGTGGCGAAACGTTTTGCGCAATGCCCGCTTCGCCAGCCAAACGCTTGACCAGGTTGAACACCGACACCCTGCTCATGCCCCCACCGCGATAGTTCAAAAACACCGTGTCCGAGTGCTCTGCGATGGGCGCTTGATGGACGCGCACCTCATCGAGGTAAATACGCAATTGTTTTTTGGCCGAAGTGCCTATGGGTACCAGTCGTTCCTTATTGCCTTTCCCCACCACGCGTATGAAGTCCTCCTCCAAATGCAGTCGACTGATTTGCAAGCCAACCAACTCCGAAACACGCAGGCCAGAACTGTACATCACTTCCAACATGGCCCGGTCCCGCTGCCCCAAAGGCTTACTGCGGTCAATCGCGGCCAGCATAGCATCGATTTGCGCAATGGACAGTACAGCGGGTAGGGTGCGATCCAAACGCGGTGTCTGTAGCAGTTCTACAGGATTTCCCGGGGTGATACGTTCCATTTGGGTGTACTCAAAAAAAGCACGTACGCCACTCACCCAACGAGACTGGGTGCGTTTGCCCAGCTCCAAGTCCACGAACCGCGTAAGCATCGCGGTCACATCATCCAGGACTACCTGCTCGGGTTTTTTGTTTTCTGAGGAGCACCACAACGCCAGCTTACGCACGTCACGCATGTACGCATCCACTGAATGCTCGGACAAATTCTTCTCCAACTGCAAATAGGCTTTGAAGCCCCGCATAGCAGAGACCCAAGGAGCAAGCATAGCACCGATATGTGGTGTGGGTTTGGGCACGGTAAAACGAACTTCTTAGACAGCAAAAACCCCAAGAACGTTTTCTCGGGGTTTGAGACTAAATTACCTAAACAAATTCTAATTCTTAATTAACCAAAATTACTACTCTTTACATGTGCCAATCGGCACTTCTATGTACAGTGCTTTGAAGTCTTATTTGTACCACTGCTGATTCGAGATCATCAGGGCTTCCTGAACCGTAATGCGCATGCCATCGCTGTACGCAGTCACAAATGGTCCATTGAAGGTGGCGTACTGCGACCGAATACGGTTGCGGTCATCGCGGGCATCTTTGTACTCTTCGTGTTGTCCTGTAGTGTACTTGACCCAGCCTTCATGATTTTCAATATTAAACTGTTCCTTGAAGCCATGACGGCTAATGAAGTAGGACTTACCAACAGTACGATGTGCAGCAGCAATCTGCACCTTGTAAGTAATACCCACCTCTGGGGCTGGGAATGTAGTGGCTGGAGTATCCGGCAGCTCGGGCTCCACTTCGGTGGTGGCAATACCCCCGGTGTCCTCCCCCCCACCATTGCCTTGATCGGCATCGGCAGTATCTGCGGTCCCGGTATCCTGCGGCTCATCGGTGCCTGTCTCAGGGACGGGATCGGTGGCTATAATCCTGTGATCAACGGGGGTGGTGTCCGGCGTATCGGCCAAGCTGGGATCGGAGGTGGTCAGGCCCATGTTCAATACTGGCTGATCGTAGGGCGCATTGTCTTTTACATACGAGAACGATCCAGTAATCGCCGGAGCATTTCCACCTGCAAAACGCCGCACGCGGTAGGTCACTTCAAAACTGTCTGACTGCGGGGAGTCAAACCACACGAACTTGATGCCGTTGGGCTCGAGGGTCACCACCGCACCGTCTGAATCCAATTCTTCTGCGGTGCATCCGCTCGGCATGGTCTCGCTGATCTTGCAGAATCCGTCCAAGGTATTGTTTACCACCTCCAGTCGTACATTGTACTCGGTGGCAGAAAGCTCTTCCACAAAGCGCAGACACTGCATATCATCGCCATCATATGCGACAGTAGCGGTGATCCTGTCTCCAGCTCCAGCCTCCATGGCTTCGGGATCCGAGGTGGTTTCTTCGGCCATGTCACCATCAAGATCCATGGATTGATCGAGGACTTCTGGTTCGGCGCCTGGAGCTGGATCTGGGTCTTCGGGACTTTCTTCGGCCATGTCATCCCCAGCCGAGCCAATGCTGACCATCTTGTTTTTCAACTCGTAGTCCACGCGCTGTTGGTCCTTGATGTAGGCAAATACCCCTTTGACCATCAGATTGCCCGTGGCATTCTCGGTCGCACGCAAAGTGTAGGTCACCGAAAACTCCTCTTGCTCGGGAACGGCCATCCAAATGAATTTGGCCTTTTGCGCGCTGAAAGTGAACGAAGCGCCCGACGTAGAAACTGCTTCAGCACTCAGGCCGTCGGGCAACTCAAGCTCCAACTTGGCAAACCCCTCAACATTGCCCTTGTTGATGGAAACGGTCACATCCGTTGAACCACCGGCAGGCAGCGTAGTAGGCGTGTTGTCTTCGATGATCACGCCGTCGGCATTGATCATTTGCAGGGCAAACAGACTGGTGAGGGCGACAAAGGCATATTTCAGCATGGGGCCAGATTTGCTTCGGGTTGAAACAAATCTAAGTGTGCTTGTGCCCGTTAAGCCGCACCAGCCAAGCGGTTGCAAACACGAATCTGTGGATTAAGCTCAAGCCTGCTCTTGGCCCAGCAGCTGCTTGTAAAGCGCATCCATATCCGCAGCAAGGCGAGTGTGGGCATACGCTTCGCGCACGTGAGCATGTCCCTCATGACCAAAAGTGTCGCGGAGTTCGGGGTCGGACACCAAACGCGAGACCTTGTCTTGAAAGTCTTCCACATCGCCGGGGCGCACCACAAATCCGGAGCGGTTGTCGAGCACAACATCCCGCACGCCACCCACATCGGTACTGACTACGGGCTTGCCGGCAGCTTGGGCCTCGATCAAAGATACAGGGGTGCCTTCGTTGCGGCTGGTGAGCACGACAACGTCCAATCCAGCCAGCGGCTTTTCGACTTCTTGCTCCCACCCCACGAAGTGCACGCGAGGCCGGTCTCCAGAAGTCAGCCCCAACTCAGCTGCTTGGGCTTGGAGGGCTTGCTCCAATTCCCCACCACCAATGACAAACGCACGCACAGGGACTTCGGCCTGTAGGCCAGCGATGACCTTGAGAAAAAACCGGTGATCCTTGATCTCGGTCAGCCGGCCGATAATGCCAATGGCTACTTCCTCTTCGAACAGGCGCTGCTCTGCGCGCCAGCGTTGACGCAATGCGGGCTGGTCGGTCCAAAAACGCTCCAACTGGAATCCCAAGGGGACCGTGTGCACTTTGTGCGCGGGGGCGATTTTGTATTGATGCACCAAGGCGTCACGTTGAAGCGGACTGATGGCAACGATGGCATCGCTGAGGCGGGCGAGATAGCGCTCAGTGTTCTTCACCAAAGCGGTCTTGACTGTCCCAAAGTACCCATCAAACACATGGCCGTGAAAAGTGTGGACGATCACGGGCACTTTGCGCCGGTGAGCAGCCAAACGCCCCAGTGCACCGGCCTTGGAGGCGTGGGTGTGCACAATGTCCGGCTTGAACTCATCCATGATGTGTCCCAAGGCCTTGAGCGCTTGACGGTCGCGCATCCAATGCACACTGCGTCCCATTTCTTCCAAGGCGTGGTAGTCCACCCCTAGGTTGTCCAGAATAAAACGACTGGACGCTTCGTGCGCCTGGTGGGTGCCGCCTACGAGCAGGGTTTCGTATTCCTCAGGAAGATAGCGCGTGAGGTTGGCGGCGTTGTAAGTGGGGCCGCCCAAGTTGAAGCGGTTGACGATGCGAAGGATGCGCGGCATGCCCCAAAGAAGGGCAAAAAAAATCAGCCCCCGGCTTTCCAAGGGCTGATCAACTTAACCAAATTATCACTTAGAATACGGTACTACGGATTGCTCAATAGTCGTGTCTCAAAGGTATCTTTGCACCTCTCCCACAGGTGTCGGTCTCTGGCCTCAACTCCTGTCAGAATCGACTGACAACGTCCCACGAGAAAAACCTGCCACAGGGGCGTGCAAATGGAATCTTTTGCTATCTTTGCCGCCCTGTTTAAGAACACTGTCATGAAAAAAGACATCCATCCCGAAGCTTACCGTCTGGTCGTATTTAAAGACATGACCACCGAAGATGCCTTCATCGGCAAGTCAACCGTGGAAAGCTCGGAGACCATCCAATGGGAGGATGGCAACGAATACCCGCTGGTGAAGCTGGAGATTTCAGCACACTCGCACCCGTTCTTCACCGGAAAGATGCAATTCGTGGATACCGCGGGTCGTATCGACAAGTTCCGCAGCAAGTACGGCAAGTGGGACAAGAAGAAAAAAGACGAAGAGAAGAAAGAAGACTAACGTTCTTCTTCTCTGTAGAATACACAACTGCTATGAAAAGGCGCCCCATTGAGGGGCGCTTTTTTTGTGGTCGGTGCTCCGGAGGGAGCCGACAAAGTTGCCAGGCGTCACTCCGAGAAAAGGCCATCTAAGCGACCGGTCGGGTACCCAAAGAGGTCTACACCCGTAGTCCCCACGTAAACCTTCTTTCTTGCGAAAGTGCAAGGCAAGGCCAGCGCCCCTCCAGAGGTGGATGGTCCATCTGAAGGAATGGAAATGAGGTCTACTCGGCGATTTGCACGTCCTCGACAATTTCCAAGCCGTAGGCGATCAGGCCTTTGCGCGGCTTCGGGTTGTTGCTCAGACGGCGAATCTTACACACGCCCAACTCACGCAGAATTTGCGCACCAATTCCGAAATCCTTGACGTCCATCTTGGCAGGTGCCTGAGCAGTAGCGCTCTGCTCGGCTTCGGCAAACAGCTTCATTTGATCCACCAGGCCTTCGGGCCCGTCTCCTTTTTGGATGTAGACTATCACGCCTTTGCCTTCGGCTTCGATCATTTCCATGGCGCGGTGCAATTGGTGTCCGCGGCCAAAGCGCTCGCTGCCAAACACATCGCCTATCATACTTGAGCTGTGGACGCGTACCAATACCGGTTCATCTGCAGCCCAAGTGCCTTTGACCAGCGCTAGGTGCTCGCTGCCATCGGTCAACTGACGAAAGGCGTGCAAACGGAAATCACCGTAACGCGTAGGCATGGGCGCCTCCATCACGTGATCGATCAGCGACTCGTTCTCCAAACGGTAGGCAATCAGATCCTTGATGGTAACGATCTTCAAGTCGTGCTTGGCAGCGATCTGCATGAGCTCGGGCTTGCGGGCCATGGTGCCGTCTTCGTTCATGATCTCCACGATCACTCCGCCGGGTTCAAAACCGGCCAAGCGTGAAAAGTCGATGGCGGCTTCGGTGTGGCCGGCGCGGCGCAGAACGCCTCCGGTGCGCGCACGCAAGGGGAAAATGTGTCCGGGCTTGCCCAGTTCCTCTGGCTTGGTGTCCGGGTGGATAAGCGCCTTGCAGGTCTTGGAGCGGTCGCTGGCCGAGATGCCCGTGGTGGTGCCGTGACCGATCAAATCGATGGATACGGTGAAAGGTGTCTCAAACTGCGCAGTGTTGCTGTTGACCATCATTTCCAGGCCGAGCTCATCGCAGCGGCCTTCGATCAACGGCGCGCAAATCAAGCCGCGGCCGTGGGTGGCCATGAAGTTGATGACCTCTGGCGTGGCATTTTCGATCGCGGTCAGAAAGTCGCCTTCGTTTTCGCGGTCTTCGTCGTCCATGACGATGATCACTTCGCCGTTGCGGATGGCTTCGATGGCCGATTCAATGGTGTCCAGTTCGGTTTTCATGGCGGGAACAGTGCTCGTGGTTTCGTTGGCGTGCATGCCTGCAGGTTTGGGTCAAAGGTACGTGGATTTTGGAGGGGATGGATGCAAACAGTGTGGTGAACCTCACTGCCCATTTGTCTCACAAAACCAACTAAAAAACAGCGTGCGTTTGCTTTTGTGCGGTAGGCGTAGCGACGGAATTTTGGGGCCGATCACCAGAACGAGCTGGCGGGCAAGGGCCTGCAAAACAATGAGGTCAAAGCCCTTGGAAAGACTGGGGTTGAAGCTCCCTTTCCACAACGGTTGATGCGCATACACCCCGGCTAATCGCCCGCGGGACTGCTCGCCGCATCGTCCACAGCACTTTGGCCACCGGTTGTTGAATTGCTTTAAATCAGCAGAACTCGACCCGTGTTGCCGCAGGGCTTTGGTACTTTTGCGCGTAAATTTCGCCCATGATCCTGCCCATTGTAGCCTACGGAGACCCGGTACTGCGCGCGACCTGCGAAGAGATCGACCAGAACTATCCGCAGCTCGAGACTCTGATCGCCAACATGTTTGAAACCATGTACGAAGCGCAAGGGGTTGGCCTGGCTGCGCCTCAGATTGGCAAATCCATCCGCCTGTTTATCGTAGATGCCACGCCGTTTGCCGAAGGCGAGGACGGAGATCCCGGATGTATGGACTTCAAACGCGTGTTCATCAACCCCATCATTTTTGAAGAAAGTGGCGAAGAATGGGGCATGGAAGAAGGCTGCCTGAGTATTCCAGGCATCCGCGAAGAAGTCAAGCGACAGGGCGATCTGAAGATTGAATACTACGATCAAAACTGGGACCTCTATGAGGAATCCCTCACCGGCTTCGCCGCCCGCGTAGTCCAGCACGAATACGACCACATCGAAGGCGTGCTGTTCACCGACAAGATCTCGGCGTTGCGTCGCCAACTGATCCGTTCCAAACTCAACGATATTTCCAAAGGGAAGACCGATGCCAATTACCGCATGCGTTTCCCCAAAGCCAAACGACGATGAAAAAGTGGTTCCTGCTCTCTGTGATGGCTGCCTTGCTGGCCGCCTGTGGTTCTGACGCACCTGCTGACGGCAACTCCCCCGAAGTGGACGAAGCCAAGCGCAGTGAAATGCTCCTTGAAATCGAAGACCTGCGTCAGCAAACCTTCGAGGAAGAAGTGCGCATGGACCGCGCGGTGGGTCACGATTTGATGAAAAAGTACATCGCCTACGCCAACACGTTCCCCAAAGACAGCCTCACTCCGCAGTTCTTGTTCAGTGCAGCCTCGGTAGGCCAGTCCTTGGGCCGTTACCGCCAAGCGATCAACCTGTTGGAAAACGTGCACGACGGTTTCCCCGAATTTGACCAACGCGTGGAAGCCGGGTTCCTGATCGGATTCATCTACCAAAACGACCTCAACGACCGTCTGCGGGCCGAAGAGTACTACACCAAAATCATCGATCTCTATCCCGAGAGTGAATGGGCCGATGTAGCCCGCTCTTCCCTGGTCACCCTCAACATGACCGAAGAGGACCTCCTGAAGTTCCTGGACGAGAAAAAAGCCGAAGCCGAGCCGTCGAATCCTTAACTTAGGATCATGCGATGGTGGAAGTATTTGGCTGCACTCAGCATCCCGTTGGCGTGCACAGTGAGTCTCACAGGCACCGGATGGGTGACCTTCAGCGGAGTGATGTACGCGTTTATCGCCTTGCCCCTGATTGAAATGGCCATGGGCACCAGCGGTCGCAATCTGGAGGCCGCCGAAAAAGCCTTGGCAGAAGCCGACCGGGGTTACGACCTGTTGCTCTACCTCATGGTCCCCCTGCAGTGGGCCTTTGTGGTGTTCTACCTCATCCAAATCCAAGAACCTGGCATTTCCACCACCACGTTTGTGGGGCGCACCACTGCGTTGGGCATGATGTGCGGCGTGGTCGGCATCAACGTCGGACACGAACTGGGCCACCGCACCAAAGCCTACGAGCAATTCTTTGCCAAAGCGCTGTTGTTGTCCAGCCAGTACACCCACTTCTTCATCGAACACAACCAAGGACACCACAAGCACGTGGCCACCCCGGAGGATCCCGCGACCGCGCGCTTCAACGAGCCTGTATACGTATTTTGGATACGCAGCACCATCAACTCCTACCGTTCGGCATGGGAGATCCAACGCAAGGATCGGAAGCGCAAGAAGTACGGCCTGTTCTCTCCCAAACATGAAATGCTGTGGTACACCCTCTTCCAGCTCGCGGTCATCGCCGCCATAGGGTTGTGGGCCGGTGTAATCCCTATGCTGGGCTACTTGGGTGCAGCCACCTTTGGGTTCTTACTACTGGAAACGGTCAACTACATTGAGCACTACGGACTGCTGCGCGCCAAGGTCAACGAGCGACGATACGTAAATGTGGAACCCGTGCACTCTTGGAACTCAAACCATGTGGCAGGCCGTGTGGTGCTCTTTGAACTCACTCGCCACAGCGATCACCACCACAACCCCCAAAAGAAGTACCAAGTGCTCGATACCATTGAGCGGGCACCGCAGCTGCCTACCGGTTATCCGGGTATGATGGTGCTCTCGCTGTTGCCGCCGGTGTGGTTTGCGGTCATGAATCCCAGGGTGAAAGCTCTAGCCCCCGTAAGCGGCTAGTACCGCCATCAAATCTTCGTACGTATTGGCCTCTTTGGCGGGCTTATCTTGACGCCAACGGTGCATACGCGGAAAGCGCAATGCCACGCCCGACTTGTGCCGGGTACTGCGTGCAATCCCTTCAAAATGCAGTTCAAATACGAGCGCCGGTGTCACACTACGCACTGGGCCAAAACGCTCGAGTGTGTTTTGCTTAACGAACCGGTCTACTTGCTTGAATTCCGCATCGGTCAGTCCCGAGTATGCCTTGGCGAACGGCACAAGCTCCCCCCCCTTCCACACGGCAAAGGTGTAGTCGGTGTAGAGGTTGGCGCGGCGGCCGTGCCCGCGCATGGCGTAGATCAGCACTGCATCGATGGACAAGGGGGCCACTTTCCACTTCCACATGTCTCCCTTTTTGCGCCCCACATGGTAAGGCGCATCCAAGCGCTTGAGCATCAACCCTTCGGCACGAGCTTCGCGGCTAAGTTTGCGGTGCTGCACCAAGTCGTTCCAGGACTGGGCTGGGAGCCGTTCGCTAAGGAGTAAGCCCCGATGCGCAGTATCGCGCACCAGTGCTTCGAGCAACGCACGACGATCGGCCAGTGGTGCGCTACGCAGATCGCGCCCCTCCCATTCAAGCAGGTCGTAGGCGATCATTTTCACTGGTGCCTCTGCAAGTAACTTTTTGCCCACCGACTTTCGCCCGATGCGCTTTTGCAGCAAACCGAAGGACAACGGACGTTCGCCATCGTGGCAAATGATCTCGCCGTCCAGCACTACGCCTTCCGGCAACGCCTCACCAACGGCCAACAGTTCGGGGTAGCGCTCGGTGACCAGTTCTTCTCCCCTGCTCCAGACGAACACTTCTCCCGCCCTTGAAATCAGTTGTCCCCGAATGCCATCCCACTTGTACTCGGCTTGCCAATCGGTGACCGGCCCCAGATGCTCCAAGGGGTCTTCTAGCGCGTATGCGAGGTAGAACGGATAAGGCTTGGATGCTGCGTCTGCCGCAGATTCACCCAAAAGCAACGCCTCAAACGTGGTGTTCTCCGGAGTCCATCCCCCCATGAGCCGGTGGGCCACAGCTGCTTCGTCCTGCCCGGTGAGCTGGGCCAGTGCCTTGCCCATGTTCTTTTGAGAGATGCCGATGCGGAAGCCACCGGTAAGCAGCTTGTTGAACACAAATCGACCCGCGGCGTCCAACCGGTCCCATTGTGCGAGCACCCACGCTTTGCGCACTTCGACTTCTTGACCGGTGATGGCTTGAAGCCCTTCTACTGCTGAGGTCAGTGTATCGGTGGATAGGGGTTGGGTGGGCGGTGGCAAGAGGTGCGCCACAGTCTCAGCCAAATCTCCAACGACGTGATACGTGTCCTCAAACAGCCAGAGCGGAATACCTGCAGCCTCGGCTGCCCAGGTTCGGATTTCAGTGGCGTTGACAGCCCGTTTGGGTCGCCTGCCGCTAAACAGCGCCACACACCACAGTTTGTCTTGGTCGGAAGCCGATTCCAAATAAGTCACCAAGGCGGCAATGCGTGTCTTGGTACTGGTGGTGCGGTCTACCGCACGGAACATGTCTGCAAACTGCTTCATTCCAGTGCAGATTGAGCAACTTCGGGGTCGGCGGCACCGTCATCACTGAACTCGGTTTTCACCACCGAAGCGTTGTAGCCTTGCTCCTTCAGCCATTTGCTGAAGATCGCCGTGTATCCGTGAGTGACGTAGATGTTTTCGGCACCGGTCTCGGCAATGGCTTGGTTGAGTCCGGGCCAATCCGCGTGGTCCGATACTGCAAATCCGTGCCCAAGATTGCGTCGTCGGCGCGTGCCACGCAGTTTCATCCATCCACTGGCAAACGCGTCTTCCACCGGGCCAAAGCGCTTCATCCAACTGCTGGCTTGCGCTCCTGGAGGGGCGATGACCAACCCACCAGCATACTCCTTTTTACGCACGCTGTCATCCACACGGGTCGTCGCTTGCAAAGCGATGCCGTGTTCGCGCAATACTTCATTGGTGTTCTCTACAGCGCCATGGGTAAAGATGCGTCCAATATCAGGGTTGACCGATTGCAGGACGCGCTGGGCCTTGCCAAAGGAGTACGCGTAGATCACTGATGTTTTTCCCGCAGCAGCGTTGGCCGCCCACCAACGGTCCATATGGTCGAAGAGTACCGCGTCTTCCTCCCACCGGTAGACGGGCAATCCAAAGGTAGATTCGGTAATAAAGTGGTGGCACTTGACCGGTTCAAAAGGGGTACAACTGCGGTCCGCTTGGGTTTTGTAATCCCCACTGATCACCCAGGTTTCGCCCTTGTAGCTCACACGCACCTGCGCCGAGCCAATGACGTGTCCTGCCGGATGCAGCGACACTGTGACCCCGTTCATCCGTTTGCGTTGCGCATACTCCACCCCGGTGACCTTGATGTCGTCTCCAAGGCGCAAGCGCAAGACGGGAAGGGAATCGTTGTGTGCGAGGTAGGCGCCCATTCCCCAGCGTGCGTGGTCGGAGTGAGCGTGGGTGATCACCGCGCGCTGCACGGGTTGCCAGGGGTCGATGTAGAAATCGCCTTGGGCGCAGTACAAGCCTTTGGGGGTGAACGTGATCAGGGGCACGAAAAAGAAACATACAGCGCACGGCAGATGTTCCTGGGCAAAAAAAAGCCCCTCCGAAAACGGAAGGGCGAACAGTCACTTAGAGTTTGACTCAGTAACGGTCCCGGTTGTAACCACCGCGATCGTCACGGTCAAAGTTACGGCGTGGACGCTCTTCACGTGGCTCAGACTCCTTCACCACAATGGTGCGGCCGTCCAGGCTAGAGTTGTTCAGAGCGGCAATCGCCGCGCGGGCTTGATCATCCATGGGCATTTCAACAAAGCCGAAGCCCTTGCTACGATCGGTATCACGATCGATGACAATCTTAACATTGCTCACTTCTCCGTGAGCTTCAAACGCCGAACGCAGGCCACTCTCGGTGGTATCGTAGTTCAGACGTGCAACAAAAAGGTTCATCAAAAAAAAAATAAAAATCACTGGCTTATCCAGCTCCAATCGGAGCCTTCCGCCGTTGCAAAAGTACACCAATTCCCCACTGTGCAATGCACTTGACACAACCTTAACCTGAATCCGCCCCCTTGGGCTGTGAGTAATTCGCCATGCGAAATCGAAAAATCCTTCTTTATTTTGGGGCCATGAGGCGTATCCACTACACGCAAATCTCCACACAACTCGCGCACTTGCTCGCCGTGGTGTTGTTGCTTTCACTGGCAGGCCAGCAACTGCTGCGCGTGGATGTTTGGGTCGAAAAAGTGGAAGTGGAGCTCGAGCTCAATCTGGAATCCGACGCCGAAACCAGCGAAGAGGGCAAGTGGGAAGACCCCTGCACACCCCTCGCACATGAACGGTTTCACGCCCTTTCACGCTTGCACAGTGGCCTGAGTAGCGCCGCCGAGCTGCGCTCTGCACACCCCGAACATCCGTGTCAAGAGGTGTATACCCCTCCCCCTGAGCAACTGAGCTGACCTCAGTTGGCCCAGAAAGTGGGCGTAGAACATTTCCGTATTTCAAACTCTTTCATTCTGATGAAATCATCATCCAACAAAGGGTTGTTCTCGCATTTGCGAAGCGACCTCCCGGCCAGTATTGTGGTCTTTTTGGTGGCCATGCCTTTGTGCTTGGGCATCGCACTTGCGTCGTTCCCCGAGGGCATGGCGCCCAACCTGTTTTC
>JBMYJR010000068.1:0-12686 GCA_049594615.1 Flavobacteriales bacterium | reverse complement strand
GCACCACCTGGGTGCCTTCACGCGAGACCTTTACCTCGAGCAAACGCCCGCGGAAGAGGATCTTGAAGGTGAAGCCGTTCCATTGGGCGGGCAGCATGGTTTGGAAATGGGGCTTGCCGTCGCGGATGCGCAGGCCGCCAAAGCCTTCAACCACTGCCATCCAGGTACCGGCCATTGAGGTGATGTGTAGGCCTTGGTAGACTTCGTGGTTGTAGTCGTCCAGGTCCAGGCGTGCGGTGCGCAGGTACATTTCATAGGCCTTCTCTTCCATGCCGAGTTTGGCGGCGAGAACCGCGTGTACGCAAGGGCTCAGTGAGCTTTCGTGTACGGTGCGGGGCTCGTAGAAGTCGAAGTTGGCCTTGTGCTGGCTTTCGGTAAAGTCGTCTTCAAAGAAGTAGAAGCCCTGCAGCGTATCGGCCTGCTTGATGAAGATGGAACGCAGGATACGGTCCCAGCTCCAGTGCTGGTTGATGGGGCGCTGGGAAGGATCAAGGTCGGTGACCGTGAGCTGCTCCTTGTCCATGAACCCGTCCTGCTGCAGGAAGATCTCGGTGCCTTCCAACTGCGGGTAATGCATCTTGTTGGACACGTCTGCCCAATGCTTCAGTTCAGAGGCATCGAAGTTGAGCTCGGACACCTTTTTGGCGTAAGCCTCGGGGAAATGCTGGCGCAGGATGGCCTCCACCTCAGCAGTGTAGCGCAGGGTCCAGGCCGCGATGTAGTTGGTGTACCAGTTGTTGTTGACGTTGTTCTCGTACTCGTTGGGGCCGGTGACCCCGAGCATCACGTAGGCCTGCTTGGCTTCACTCCAGTTCACGCGTTGGGCCCAGAAACGGGCGATGCCCAGCAGCACGTCAAAGCCGTATTCGGCCAAGTAGTCGCGGTCGCCGGTGTGGCGGACGTAGTTGAAGATGGCGTAGGCAATGGCACCGTTGCGGTGAATCTCCTCAAAGGTGATTTCCCACTCGTTGTGGCACTCCTCCCCGTTCATGGTCACCATGGGGTACAGCGCTGCACCGCCGGTGAAGCCCAGCTTTTCGGCGTTTTCGATGGCTTTGTCGAGGTGCTTGTAGCGGTACACCAGCAGTTGGCGCACGACTTCAGGCTTGCGGGTGTTCAGGTAGAACGGCACGCAGTAAGCCTCGGTGTCCCAATAGGTGGAACCGCCGTACTTCTCGCCTGTAAATCCTTTGGGACCAATGTTGAGGCGGTCGTCCTCGCCCGTGTAGGTTTGGTAGAGCTGGAAGATGTTGAAGCGGATGGCTTGCTGGGCGGCCACGTCGCCTTCGATGGTGATGTCGGCTTCGCGCCAGAGCTCTTTCCATGCGGCGGCTTGGTCCACAAGCATTTGGTCAAAACCCACTTCGGCTGCGCGCTGAGCGGCCTTCTTGGAACGCTCACCTACGGCAGGGGCATCGGCATTGAGCGAGGAGACCACGCCCACGTATTTGTACAATACCACGCGGTCGCCCTGCGCAGCGTTGACCTTGCCGGTGAGGGCCACGCGACCTGAGTCGAGGTCGGCTTCGTAGAGGCCGGGAGCGGAGGAGCCGTTTTGGGCGACCTGCACTTGCATGCTCACGCCCAATTCGTACTCGGTCTTTTTGGTGCGAGACACAACGGTGCCGCCGTTGTCCCAGTTGCGCGCATCGATCATGGTCCAGAAGCGCTCGTCCCAGTTGGCATCTTCGTTGACCACGTCAGCGTCCAAGTAGGGCTCAAAAACGAGTTCTCCCGAGAAGTTGATGGGGGTGACCGTGTAGCGCAGGGCTGCGGTTTCGTCGTCGGCGAGCGAGCAGAAGCGCAGGGCCTCTACCCCAATGCGTTTGCCGCCGGACAATTCCACCTCCATGCTGCGCTGCAGATAGCCGTCGGCCATGTTGAGTACGCGCAGGAAACGGGTGACTTTGGCTGTGGCCAAGTCCAGCTCCTCGCCGTCAATCCAGACGCGAATGCCGATCCAATTGGTGGAGTTCAGGACTTTAGCGAAGTACTCGGGATACCCGTTCTTCCACCAGCCTACTTTGGTTTTATCGGGATAATACAGGCCGGCAACGTAGCTGCCTTGCAGGTGGTCGCCGGTGTAGGTTTCTTCGAAATTCGCACGTTGGCCAAAGCGTCCGTTGCCGAGGCTGAAAATGGACTCGCAACTGCGTTGGCGTGCAGGGTCAAACCCGCGCTCCACAATGGACCACGCATTTTCTTCCAGGAATTGTTTCATCGTTTTCGCTGAGCAAAGCGAAAATAGTCAAGATGTGTCCGAATTACACGTTAAAGCGGAAGTGCATGACGTCGCCGTCTTTGACGAGGTATTCCTTGCCTTCTACGCGCATCTTACCGGCATCCTTTACGGCTGATTCTGAACCGTATTCCACGTAGTCGTTGTACGCGATGACCTCGGCGCGGATAAAGCCTTTTTGGAAGTCGGTGTGGATGACGCCTGCAGCTTCAGGGGCGGTAGAGCCCACCTTCACGGTCCAGGCGCGCACTTCTTTTTCTCCGGCAGTGAAGTAAGTCTGCAGTTGGAGCAGCGCGTACGCTTGGCGGATGAGTTTGGCCACACCGGGCTCTTCGAGGCCCACATCGGCCAGGAACATTTCACGCTCTTCAGCGTCGTCGAGTTCGGCGATGTCGGCTTCGATGCCGGCGCCGATGATCAGGACTTCTGCCTGCTCGTCTTTGACCGCGTCGCGGACGGCCTGTACGTGGGCGTTGCCGTCCACAACCGAGCCTTCGTCCACGTTGCACACATACATCACCGGCTTGGAGGTGATCAGCTGCAGGTCTTTGACAATGGCCACCTCAGGAGCTTCGTAATCCAAGGCGCGTGCGCTGGTGCCGGCCTCCAGGGCCTGCTTGATGCGCACCAACACGTCGTAAATCTTCTTTTGCTCCTTGTCGCCGGACTTGGCGGCGCGCTCCACTTTGCCCATGCGTGCCTCCACGGTCTCGAGGTCTTTGAGCTGGAGCTCCATGTCGATCACATCCTTGTCGCGCACCGGGTCAACAGAGCCATCCACGTGCACCACGTTGCCGTCGTCAAAACAGCGGAGTACGTGCAGGATGGCGTCGGTCTCGCGGATGTTGCCGAGGAACTTGTTGCCCAAGCCCTCACCCTTGCTGGCGCCCTTGACCAGACCGGCGATGTCAACGATCTCCACGGTGGTGGGCAGGACTTGTTGGGGGTTCACCAACTCGGCGAGCTTGTTCAAGCGCGGGTCGGGCACGGTGATCACGCCCATGTTGGGTTCGATGGTGCAGAATGGAAAGTTTGCGCTCTGCGCTTTGGCGTTGCTCAAACAATTGAAGAGGGTGGATTTACCCACGTTGGGCAAGCCAACAATACCGCATTTCAGGGCCATGGTACAAAAGGATTCGAGGCGGCAAATTTACAGGTTCACACGCACCTACGTCGTATGGGCCTGATGGCGGCTTGCTTCTCCCCTGCTCGACTACTTCAAAACACCCACATAAAACCCTTCCACCGCCTTGGCAAACCCTTCGGGCTGGTCGAGCCACGGGTAGTGGCCACATTGCTCAAGGGTGACGGTTTGGGAGGTGGGGAATGCGCCTGCGTATTGGGCCACAAGGTGGGCGGGGATGATGTCTTGGCGACCGCGGATGTGGAGTGTCGGATAGGCTGCCCCTGAGAATGCGCCGGTGAGGTCGAAGCCGGTCTGGGCCATGGCGCCAGTGATGGAGAAGTAGGCATCGGCGCGGAAGTCGGTGCGGACCAGTTCGGCCAAGGCGGCGGCGTGGGGCTTGGCGAAAACGTAGGCTTCTTGCACCTGGGCAAAGGCAGCTACAAAGTCTTCCAACGGATGGGTTGAGTTGGGAAGGGCGCCCAGGGCTGCTGCGGCATCGGCCCAGGTTTGTCCACTGAGGCGGGACAGGACGTTGTCTACGAGGTACCCGAAGACTTCCATGGTCAGTCCAGGAGCGCCCACACTGACCAAGCTGGCTACACGGTCAGGATGTTTGGCGGCATAGGCCGCGGCCCACATGGCGCCAAAGGAATGACCAAAGAGGTGGATGCGCTCCGCGCCAGCGGTGATGCGTTGGACCTCGAGGTGGTCTATGCACGCATCCAAGTCCGTAGCGGCTGCGGGCAAGTCCACACGAATCGTATTGGGGACGTTGGAAATCAGCGCAGTAGCTGGAGTGAGGGCGTTGGCCGAAAAGCCGGGGCCGCCGGGAAGGCACATCAATGGAGTCATCGCTGGGTGGTTTTCTCCTAAATTGGCCAAAACTGCTTTGCTGATGATCCGCACTTTCCCAACTTCCCTTAACGGCACCTATTCGGTCACCGTACGTCAAGAAATCCGCGGCAAGGCGGTGACCTTTACCGTGCGCGGTGCGTTTGCTGAAACCGAGTCCGGCATTCAGGGATCGTTTGAGTACAGGCCGGCCAGTACCGGCGTCGAATTGAAGTCTGCGCTGTCTGAGGTCGATCTGTACCAAATCAAGTGCGAGGGCTTTCGCCGAGGAACACTCGTTCAGTTGCGCTTTGATAACACCTTAGGCCATGTGGACCACTTTGGCGCCTGCATGGTCGCTGCCGAAAAAAGCGGCGCTTGGAGCGGCCAATGGGTCGGCTTCAGCCCCGAAAACCATGGCATCATCACCGGAGACATCTCCTTTATCCCTATGGCCTGATCCGCCCAGACTGAACCCCTCTGTTACCTCTTTGCTAGACAAACCCATGGGCGATTCCAAAATGAAAAGCATGACGGGCACCTACGACGTGACCATCACGCAACCCTTACGGGGCGAAACCATCACCTATAACATACTGGGTGAAATACAAGAGGACTACGACTCCATCTCGGGTCGGTTCATCTTCCACCCGCGACAAACCGGGCGGAAGTTCACCAGCGAATTGCGCCACCGCGACAAGCATTACTTGAATTGCCGCGGTTTTCGCGAAGGCGATCATGTGCAGCTGAACTACAACAACACCATGGCTCCCGTAGCGCAATTTGGTGCGGCCATCATGAACATTGTGTCTGAGCATGAAATGGTGGGCAAGATTGTGGGCCACAGTCCCGAAAACCAAAGCATCATGATTGCCGAGGTAACGATGCGCCGCCAGCCCGAGCAGTAGCGCGGATTGTTCAGACTTCTTTCAAAACTTATCCACACCGACACCCAGCCCTGTGGGAAGCAATACCTTTGCAAAAAACCGCAGAAATGGGAGCATCTTCCGCTGAACTCGCCCGCATTGCCAGCCAGGTACGACGGGACATTGTACGCATGACCAATGGCGCCTCATCGGGCCACCCAGGAGGCAGCTTGGGCTGTGCCGATTTCCTCACCGCCCTCTACTTTGAGGTGATGGAACACCGCCCCGAAAACTGGAACATGGACGGCACAGGAGAAGACCTCTTCTTCCTGAGCAACGGCCACATTTCTCCGGTGTGGTACAGCGTACTTGCGCGCAGCGGTTACTTTCCCGTGCCTGAACTGGGCACCTTCCGCAAGATCGACACCCGCCTGCAAGGCCACCCTGCTACCGAAGAAGGCCTGCCGGGCATCCGCGTAGCATCGGGCTCACTGGGCCAGGGCTTGAGCGTGGCGCTGGGCGCAGCCGAGGCCAAAAAGCTCAACGGCGACGACCGCATGGTTTACACCCTCCACGGCGATGGCGAGCTGCAGGAAGGCCAAATCTGGGAAGCGGCCATGTACGCAGCCCACAAAAAGGTGGACAACGTGATTTCCACCATTGACGTAAACGGCCAACAGATTGACGGCCCGGTAGAAGACGTGCTCACCCTCGGCGATTTGGCCGGCAAGTGGCGCGCCTTTGGTTGGGAAGTGATCGCCATGGACGGACACGACATGGACGCCATCACTTCTACCCTCGCGAAAGCCAAAGCCCTCTGTGGCCAAGGCAAGCCCGTCTGCATCCTGATGAAGACCGACATGGGCAAGGGCGTGGACTTCATGGAAGGCACCCACAAGTGGCACGGCGTGGCCCCCAACGACGAGCAACTTGCCGATGCATTGGGCCAGTTGGAAGAGACCCTGGGCGACTACTGATATTCCCCTCAAACCGGGATTGGCATATGGGTTGCGTTAACCAAGGCATGAAGTTGATTCGAATGGCTGCATTTGCGGCCCTGACGACCTTGTGTGCCCTGCCCGCGTTTGCCCAGGAGACCACCCGTATTTTGTTTGTGTTTGACGCTTCCAACAGCATGAACGGCTTTTGGGAGAAGCAGCGCAAGATTGAAACCGCCACCCGCCTGCTTTCGGAGTCGTTGGACAACCTGCGCGACAAGGACAACTTGGAGTTGGGCCTGCGCGTGTATGGCCACCAAACACGCCACGTACCGGGCGATCAAGATTGCGAGGACACCGAGCTGGTCGTACCCATCGGTACGGGCCGTGACTTGATCATCCAGCAGCAACTCTCGCGCATCACCCCGCAGGGCACCACGCCCATTGCTTACTCGCTGGAGCAAGCTGCCAACGACTTTACCCCGTGCGACAACTGCCGCAACGTGATCATCCTGATTACCGACGGGATTGAAGCGTGCGACGGGGACCCGTGTGCGGTATCGCGCGCCTTGCAGCGCAACAACGTGGTGCTCAAACCCTTTGTGATTGGCATTGGGATTGACGAGCGCTACACCTCCACCTTTGAGTGCGTGGGCAACTACTACGATGCCAGCAAAGAAGAGACCTTCAAAAGCGTGCTGGACATTGTGATCAGCCAGGCGCTCAACAACACCTCGGCCCAGATCAACCTGCTCAACATCAACGACCAGCCGCTGGAGACCAACGTGCCACTCACCATCCGCAACGCAGACAACGGCGAGCTGCTCTACCACTTTGTACACACCATGAACGCCAAAGGGGTGCCCGACACCCTGCAGCTGGACCCGCTGATCACCTACGACATCGAGGCCCACACTTTGCCCCCCGTGCGCAAGGACGACTTCAAGGTAGAACCCGGCACCCACAACGTGCTGGCCCTTTCCACCCCACAAGGCGACCTGAAACTCACCTTTGACAAAGGCCGCAACGAATACGCGGACCTCAAGTGCCTGGTCAAACACCCCGGCGGTTGCGACATCGTCCACACCCAAACCTGGGACACCCAGGAGCGCTACCTGGTGGGCGACTACGACCTGGAAGTGCAAACCCTGCCGCCCACGGTGATTCCCGGGGTGCGCATTGACCAAAGCCAAACCACCACCGTGGCCATTCCGCTGCCGGGCATTTTGCTGCTGCAAACCGGCATCTCGGGCTACGGCGCGATTTTCAAGGTGGAAGGAAACGAATACATTCCCGTGGTGCATTTCAACCACGGCGAGGCCTCAGGGCGCTATGTGATGCAGCCCGGGCAATACAAATTGGTGTTCCGCAGCCGCACGAGCAATCAAACGGTGTACACCAAGGAAAAAGCGTTTGAAATTACCTCTGGCCGCAACACCACGGTCAACCTGTAACATACCAACCATGACGACTTACGAAGTTCTCGGAAACAAAGACACCCGCTCGGGGTTTGGCGAAGGCCTGGCTGAACTGGGCCAAAGCAACCCCAATGTGGTTGCCCTCTGCGCTGACCTGACTGGCTCGCTGAAAATGAACGCCTTCCGCGACGCGCATCCCGACCGCTTTTTTCAAGTGGGGATTGCCGAGGCCAACATGATGGGCCTGGCTGCGGGCATGACCATTGGCGGGAAGATTCCGTTCACCGGCACCTTTGCGAACTTCTCGACCGGCCGCGTGTACGACCAGATTCGCCAGTCGATTGCCTACTCGGGCAAGAACGTGAAGATCTGTGCTTCGCACGCCGGGGTGACCCTCGGTGAGGACGGCGCCACCCACCAGATCCTGGAGGACGTGGGCATGATGAAAATGCTGCCCCACATGACCGTGATCAACCCGTGCGACTTCAACCAAACCAAAGCCGCCACCATGGCCATTGCAGAACATAACGGCCCGGTGTACCTGCGCTTTGGCCGTCCGAAGGTACCGGTATTCATTCCCGCGGACTGGAAGTTTGAGATTGGCAAAGCCGTGATGCTGAGCCCGGGTGAAGACGTAACCATCGTGGCCACCGGTCACCAAGTGTGGGAGTCGCTCGAAGCCGCCAAGATGCTGGCCGAGAAGGGCATTTCTGCCGAGGTGATCAACATCCACACCATCAAGCCGCTGGACGCAAAAGCCATCATCGACTCTGCCCGCAAAACCGGCGCAGTGGTGACCGCAGAAGAGCACCAAGTGCTCGGCGGACTGGGAGGTTCGGTGGCGCAGGCCTTGGGCCAACACTTGCCGACTCCGCTGGAAATGGTGGGCGTGAACGATTCGTTTGGCGAGAGTGGAACGCCTGCACAGCTGATGGCCAAGTACGGCTTGGACGCCAAGCACATTGCCGCCGCCGCCGAGAAGGTGGTGAGCCGCAAAGCGATGGCCTAAGCCCCCAAAACTTACTTCGAAACGGCAGCGAACGACGCCTGCTCATCCACCAGGGTGCGCAGGCGCTTTTGCAAACCGGCACTTGCCGGCACCAGCGGCAACCGCACTTGCGAGGTGCAGATGCCCAAGAGGTCCAGCACTTGCTTGACTCCGGCCGGGTTGCCCTCGGCAAAGATGGCTTGCATGAGCGCGCGCAGGCGGTAGTGCGCCAAGCGGGCGGTCACAAAGTCCCCTTCCAATCCGGCGCGGACGAGCTCAGAGAACTGCTCCGGGTACGCGTTGCCAATCACCGAAATGATGCCGTGGCCGCCGAGGCTGAGGATGGGCACAGTGAGCGCATCGTCTCCACTCAACAAACTGAACCCTTTGGGTGCGTGGGCCAGGATGTCTTGCATTTGTTCGAGGTCGCCGGAGGCTTCTTTGACTGCGACCACGTTTGCACATGCGTCTACCACGGCCAGGGTGGTTTCTGCACGCACGTTGCTGGCGGTGCGGCCCGGGACGTTGTAGAGGATGATGGGCAGGTCGGTGCTTTCAGCTACGGCGCGGTAGTGCGCCACGATGCCTACTTGCGAGGGCTTGTTGTACGACGGGCTGGCGCTGAGCCATCCGGAAATGCCATTGGTATTTGCCGATTCCAGCTGGGCACAAAGCGCTGAAGTATTGTTGCCCCCGGCACCGACCACTACGGGCAGCTGGCCGGCGTTTTCTTCCAAGACCGCATCCAGCGTAGCACGCTTTTCATCGGCGGAAAGTACAGGGGTTTCGCCGGTGGTGCCGTGCACGACCAGGAAGTCCACTCCCCCGTCTATCAGGTGGCGGGTCAAACGCTTGAGTGCGGGCAGGTCTACTGCGCCGTCGCGGTCAAACGGGGTGACCATGGCCACGCCCAGTCCAGAAAACAGGCTCATACAAAGTTCATTTGGGCGAGGTACTGCTCCACGGCCTGCACAAACGCGGTGGGCGAAAGCTGGGGCGATACCTCGAGGGTCAAATCGTAATCGGCGGCACGGGGGGCGCTGGCGCGGCCCACCTTCATTTTGGCCACGCTGCGACGCACCACAAACTGGAGCGGCAGGCAGCTGCCGTCGGTCAGGTCAATCAGGATGTCGAAGGGGGTCTTTTCAAACTGCTTGGTTTCGGCCACTGGCTTGCGGTACCAATTGAGGTGATCCAGGTTGAAGTAGTGCAGGTCCAGGATTTGGGTGTGCCAGATGGGCATGGCCTTTTCCTTGACCGGCACATAGCCGAGTGCTTGGGTGCGGCGCGTGCCGTACTCGCCGCCGAAGTGTTTGCGTAGGCCCTTGATGCGTTTGAACGCCGGTTCGTCCGAATCCAAGTACACCAGCCCAATGTGCTGGGCCTGGTGCAGGTTGACCCCGGCACGCTCACGGGCGGGCTCGGGCTCGCGCTGCAACGCGCGGCGAGCGGTGGATTCACGGAAGGATTCGAACAAGGCCATGGTGCAATGTAGCCTGCCTTGAGCGGCCACAGGACCGCCTTGCTTGCAGGGCATTCAAATTTCCGTTTTTCGTCGCGATCTGCGCCAACTCCGCGCCCCCGAGTTATTGACAGGCCCCACAACCGGCAGAAAAACGTTACTTTTTGCAGGCATTTCGGGCACGATCTTCGCGTTTCAGGATGCACAAAGACAGAAGGACATGAAAGCATTGTGGATGGCCGCACTGGCCGTAGTACTGGGCAGCACCGCTGCCGCTCAAACCGAAATCACCATTCCCGAATACACCCGCAAGGTGCGCTCCTCGGTAGGCCAAGAGATGGACATCGCGGCCCCGGAGGCCACCACCCACGAAAAGTGCGAGCCCATCAACGTGGAGTACACCGACCTGGTGGCTTCAGGCGGTTGCGCCGGCACGGTGATTCGCACCTACACATACACCAACGCGTGTGGCGCCACGGCTACCGCCGAGATCTACATCATCCGCACCGACGATATCGGCCCTGTGTTCGACAACCTGCCCGGCGATGTGCGCTGCTTCAAAAGCGAAGTGCCCGAAGTGGCCAACGTCACCGCCACAGATGCCAACGGCCAACCCACCACCGTCACCGTTGAAGTGCGCGAACGCGGCGGATACATTGTACGCATGTGGACCGCCACCGACAGCTGCGGTAACGAGACCAAAGGCATGCAGCGCATCACCGTGATCAATCCCTGATCGACGTTAGCGGAATTCCGATTTACTTCTTGACGGGCTCCAGGCCCAACTCCTGCCCCACCTTGAGCATGAGGGCATGCGCCTCGTGGTAATCGTTGCGGATGGTGCCGTCCAGGATGGCGTCCTTGATCGCAACCTTGATGTCGCCAATGGCGCGGCACGGCTCAATGCCAAAGGTTTCCATGATGATCTCCCCGGTGATGGGGGGCTGGAAATTGCGGATGCGGTCTTTTTCCTCCACCTCTTCCAACTTGGCCACCACCAAGTCGTAATTGCGCAGGTAGCGCTGGACTTTGCGCTCGTTCTTGCTGGTGATGTCTGCGCGGCAGAGCTTCATCAAATCGTCGATGTCCTCCCCTGCTTCAAACAACAAGCGGCGGATGGCCGAGTCGGTGATGGTTTCCTTGGTGAGCGCAATGGGGCGCAGGTGCAGGAACACGAGCTTTTTGACGTACTGCATCTTGTGGTCCAAGGGCAGCTTGAGCTTGCGAAAAATCTTGGGCACCATGCGCGCTCCCTTGTCTTCGTGGCCGTGAAAGGTCCAACCCACCTTGGGATCAAAGCGCTTGGTGGGCGGCTTGGCAATGTCGTGCAGGATGGCAGCCCAACGCAGCCAGAGGTTGTCGGACACCTCGCACACGTTGTCCAGCACTTGCAGGGTGTGGTAGAAGTTGTCTTTGTGGGCAATGCCTTCGCGCACCTCTACCCCTTTGAGCGCGTGCATTTGGGGGAAGATGAGCTTGAGCATGCCGGTGTTCATCAGCAGCTTGAAACCGACCGACGGCACAGGGCTCAGCACAATCTTGTTCAGCTCGGTGGTTACCCGCTCCTGGGACACAATCTCAATCCGGTGCGCCTCGGTGCACATGGCCGCCATGGCATCGGGGTGGATCTCAAACTGCAGCTGCGACGCAAAGCGCATGGCGCGCATCATGCGCAACGGGTCGTCGGAGAAGGTGATGCCCGGCTCCAGCGGCGTACGCAAACATTTTAGCTCCAGGTCTTCCAACCCGCCAAAGGGATCGATCACTTCCCCAAACCGGTCGGGGTGCAGGTCGATGGCCAGGGCGTTGATGGTGAAGTCGCGGCGGTTTTGGTCGTCTTCGAGGGTGCCTTCTTCCACGATGGGCTTGCGGCTCTCGCGGCGGTAGCTCTCCTTGCGGGCGCCCACGAACTCAAACTCCAGGTCCCCCATGCGGAACATGGCGGTGCCGAAGTTCTTGAAGAAGTGGACCTGCTCCACCCCCAGCCGCTCGGCCACGTCGTGCGCAAGGTCGATGCCGGAGCCTTCGGTGACAAAGTCGATGTCCTTGCACGGACGTTCCAGGATCAAGTCCCGCACGTACCCGCCAATGGGGAATGCCCGTACACCGCGCGCTTCAGCAGCGTCGGCAACGGCTTTGAAAATTGGATGGGTCAGGTGTGCGGCCAGGTTCATGGGCCCGCAAAATTACGACCGGATGACCTGCACCCGGCCGTCCAGCCCAATTTTGATGATGGAAGAGGGCTTGCGCTTGGTCTTGTCGGTGCGCCGGTGCTCGCACACATAGTCCACTTGCTGCATCAACTCCAGGTCCAACTCCCCAAAATGCGACGCCGTGGGCTGGCCCGAAAAATTCGCTGAAGTGCTTACCAGCGGGCATTTGCTGCGTTTGATGAGCTCGATGCAAAAGGGATCGTCCGTCAAGCGAATGGCCAAGGTTCCGTCTTCTGCCGCCACACCTGGCGCTACGCCTTTGGCTCCCGGGTAAATGATGGTGATGGGCTCCTCCTGCACTTCCAAGATTTGCATGGCCGCTTCTGGGATCTTCTCTACATAGCGCGAGACTTCGTATTCGGCTTGGAGGAGGACAATGAGGCTCTTGCCTGCTGGGCGGGCTTTGAGGGCGTTAAGGCGGGCTACGGCCTCCGGGTTCCGCGCATCACAGCCGAGGCCCCAGACGGTGTCGGTTGGGTAGAGGAGGATGCCGCCGTTTTTGAGGTGGTGTGCGGCGTTGGAGAGGTCTTGGGCGTCGTAGCGCATGGGTGAAGCGTTTGGGGTGCGAAGGTCGGGGATGTCATTCACAAAACGGCGTGGTGATC
>JBMYJR010000067.1:0-12813 GCA_049594615.1 Flavobacteriales bacterium | reverse complement strand
ACCGTCGTCGGTGGTTGCGGCGCTCTCGTAGTTTGAAGCTGCTGGATCGGTACAACCTTGTATGACGCATGCATCACATGAGTTCCAACAAACCGTTGGGATTGAAGCATCGCCATCTACGTTGTAAACTCGGTTTACTATGTCATCCCCATTCAGGTCGGCGGTGCAACTGCTACCCTCGGTAAACAATTCCAGATCAGCCCAGTTGTCGACATTGTAGATGTATTCGCCGTCTCCTCCAGGAATAGAAACAGTAGTCTCCCAAATGCCACCACCGATGTTGATCATAGGGGTGGAAGTCCAAGCGTTAAAGTCGCCACTTACAGAGACCTCAGTATACGCCGATGTATAGTTGCTCATATCAACCGAGAAGGTGATATTACCGCTGCTTTGCGCCACACCCAGAAGTGCACAACAGAACGCGACAAACGTCAGATGTAGTTTTTTCATAGCCCTGCTTTTTGGCTGGAGAATAAAAATCCCATTTTTTCGAATAAAAGGACGTATTTAATCGATTAAGGATGTTTTTTCATCGTTTAATAAAAAAACGCGTCCTAACCTCACTAAAAAAGGCGCCCCAAAGAGCGCCTTTTCTATCTGAATGGAATCGGAATCAAATGTGAATCACCTCATCGTATGCCGCAGCTGCAGCTTCCATCACCGCCTCGCTCATGGTCGGGTGCGGGTGAACGGTTTTGATGAGTTCTTCGCCGGTGGTTTCCAGCTTGCGTACCGCTACGATCTCAGCGATCATTTCGGTCACGTTGGCGCCAATCATGTGGCCGCCAAGCAGCTCACCATATTTGGCGTCAAACACAAGCTTCACGAATCCGTCTTTGTGACCTGCGGCAGAAGCCTTTCCTGAAGCAGAGAAGGGGAATTTGCCCACTTTCACTTCGTAGCCTGCTTCTTTGGCTTGGGCCTCAGTCATGCCTACGGACGCCACCTCTGGGCTGCAGTAAGTGCAACCTGGGATATTGCCGTAGTTGATGGGCTCGGGATGGTGACCGGCAATTTTCTCAACGCAGGTGATGCCTTCGGCAGAAGCCACGTGCGCCAGCGCTTGACCAGGCACACAATCACCGATGGCGTAGTAGCCTGGGATGTTGGTCTGGTAATAGTCGTCCACGATGATCTTACCTTTGTCGGTAGCGATGCCTACATCTTCCAGGCCAATGCCCTCGATGTTGGCCACAACACCTACTGCACTCAGTACCACGTCGGCTTCGATCACCTCTTCGCCTTTCTTGGTTTTGACGTGCACCTTGTTGGTCTTACCAGAGGTATCTACGCTGGTGACCTCGGCGTTGGTCTTGATCTTGATGCCTTGCTTTTTGAAGGTGCGCTCGAGTTGCTTGGACACCTCTTCGTCCTCCACTGGAACGATGCGTGGCATGTACTCCACGATGGTCACCTCGGTGCCGATCGCATTGTAGAAGTAAGCGAACTCCACACCGATGGCGCCCGAACCCACAACCACCAATTTCTTTGGCTGAGTCTTGAGGGTCATGGCCTCGCGGTAACCGATGATGTTTTTACCGTCTTGAGGAAGGCTTGGCAGCGAGCGTGAGCGCGCGCCGGTTGCGATGATGATGTGGTCTGCGGAATACTCTGTGGTTTTGCCATCGGCATCGGTCACATCGAGCTTCTTGCCGGCTTTCACTTTGCCGGTGCCCATGATCACATCGATCTTGTTTTTCTTCATCAGGAACTGCACGCCTTTCGACATGCCGTCGGCCACACCGCGGCTGCGATTCACCATACCACCGAAGTCTACTTTGGCGTCCGAGGTTTGGATGCCGTAATCTTCGGCGTGCGAGATGTATTCAAAGACGTTGGCGCTTTTCAGAAGCGCTTTGGTGGGGATGCAGCCCCAGTTGAGGCAAATGCCTCCGAGGGATTCGCGTTCAACAACGGCGGCCTTGAGACCCAGTTGAGAAGCGCGGATGGCGGTCACATACCCGCCGGGGCCTGAGCCCAGTACGATCACATCGTATTTCATAGCGTGCAAATTGTGCTTGAATGCAACGGCGAAATTAGTGAATGACCCTCGGTTGGCCGTCCCGATTGGCACCTTTTGCCCCCCCATAGGTCCACCTGCCCTTTTCCCCTTGCCGAATCCCTTCTCAATCGGACCGAATTCACAATCCGAGCGCACCTGGCCTACCTCTGGCACAGGGCTTGAAAGGAAGAGGGGGAAACCACAAAAACGCAACCCATGAAAAATGCAACTCCAAACCTACCCGTGGTCAAGCGCAAGCGATTTGGCCTGGCCTTGGTTCTTACTCTGGTGGGACTGGCCTCCATGCAGAGCTGCATCATCATCACCGATGGCGGCAACCACGGCCAAGAGGGTCGCGCATACTTTGGCATCGACTACGACTGGAACCCGCCTTACAGCTACTGGGATGACAACCCTTCGGTACCCGACAACCCGTTCTTTGGCGAGTACTACCGCACCCTGGACGGGATCTACGATTTTGAATACTTCATCAACCCCTACGAGTACTGGTGGGGCACCTACGAGATCTACGTCAACCCCGGCACCGCCGGCGGCCCCAACGGCGAAGACGGCCTCGACGGCGCCGACACTTACTTGATGCTCATCTGCAACGACAACGGCTTCTACTTTGAAGGCTGGGAAGACTGCAGCTGCACGCGCACCCTCGAGGACGGCACGCAGATCATTGAGCTCAACAAGGGCGACAAGAAATACCGCATTGAAATGCGAAAGGCGGATGTCCGCACCCGCCCATCGGAAAACACCCCCAAGTTCCGGGCTGACCAGCCCTAGCAGGTGAAGGTGCTTGCACCTGTGGAGGCCATCGTGAAAGCGATGGCCTTTTTTATGCAGGGGCTTTGCATTTGAGCTTGCACTAAAACCGTCAGGTTTTGAAACTAACTTTAGGGCATGAAATTTCACCCCGCCCCTTTCCTCACCGGCACCGTCACCCAAGTCCTCAACTCTGATGACGTGGACCGTCGGGATACGTTTGAGGCTGCCGCGCTTGAGCTGACCTTCGAGGGGATTCCGGGCAACCGGCACTTTGGGCCGACCAAGCCTGCGGGGCCACGAGAGAAGCACTATCCGGCGGGGCATCCGATGGCCAACATGCGTCAGTGGTCCGCCGTGAGCGAAGAAGAATTGGCCGCCGCAGCCAAGCGCATGGGACTGGACGACTTGGATCCGGGATGGATCGGCGCCAACATTGTGGTGGAGGGGATTCCGCACTTTTCGCAGTTGCCGTTGGTGAGTCATTTGTTTTTTGACCGGGACGATGAGCCGGGCCCCGTGCTCGGGGTGTATGAGCACAACGGCCCGTGTACCTGGCCGGATGCCTACATCGAGGCGGGTGCGCGTCGCAAACCGACCGTGAGCTTTGCCACAGGGGGACTTGGCCGCCGCGGTTTGGTAGGTTGGGTGGACGCCGAAGGCATCATTCGTCCGGGGGACCGTGTGGTGGTGAAGATTCCCAAATTGACTGAAACGCCCAATCCTGTAGCGTTGTAGCCGTTACCTTCGTATTGTGAAGATCGACTACCCCGCAAAAGTCCTGCTCGCCTGGAGCGAAGCCATCAAAGGCAACGCCGATATCCGCGATTGGCTGATGAAAAACGGCTACCCGGAGTTGGGCCTGTTCAGCTTTGCCCTGCGCAACAACGACGAGGCCCGCGAGTGGCTGATCAAAAACAACTTCCCGCACCTCATGGCCCTGATCCGCGGCTGCGAGGGCGACCCCAACGCCATCCTGTGGCTACGTAAGTTCAAGCTGGATACGCTGGTGTATGTGGCCCGCGCCGCCGACAATTCAGAAGAAGCCATGACCTACTTGGTCAGCAAAAACCACTTGGAATTGGCCCGTGTGGCCGCGCAAATGCGGTACGTGAAAAACACCATCGAGCGCGACAACAACGACGTGCACAAGATCAGCCGTGACTGAGCTCTTGAAGATTTACTGGTTGACGTAGGTGAGCGAGCTCAAACGGGCCTCGTCGAACACCTCGTTGGCGATGTCCTGCAGCTCAGCGGCGGACACCCCTTGGATTTTACGGAAGACTTCTTCAAGCCCATCCACACGGTCGTACATAAGCAGGCTCTTGCCGAGCGCCATCATGATGCCCGAGCCACTTTCCTGCGCCAGTGCGATTTGGCCAATGAGCTGTTGCTTTGCGTTGTGCAACTGGGTGGGGCCGAGCTTTTTGGTGCGCAGCGCCTTGAGTTCCTTAAGCACGAGCTTTCGGCTTTTTTCAAAGTGGCGTTTGTCGGTGCCGAGGTAGATCTCGATCAGGCCGGTGTCGCTGAAGGCCGTGTAGTGGCTCTCGATGTTGTAGGTGTAGCCGTGCTTTTCGCGTACCTCCAAGTTGAGGCGCGAATTCATGCCGGGTCCGCCGAGGTAGTTGTTGAGCAGGATGAGCCCGGTTTTGCGCGGGTCGTCGTTGGCATAGCCCAGACTGCCCATCACATGGTGGAACTGGTACTGGCTCTTGGGCGCCGAACGGTGTTGTTGCCCATTGGGCTGGAAGGGCTGACGCGGAGCGGTGCCGGTCGACACTTCGTGCTGGCACAAGTGCTTCTCGGCCAGGCGACGGATTTGCGCCGGGGTGTGGTTGGAGACCGACGAGAACACCATGCGCTCAGCGGTATACTGGCGCTTCAAGAACCTGAACACGTCCTCTCGGGTGAACGAGCGCACCGAGTCTTCGGTGCCCAAGATGTTGCGCCCGAGGGGATGGCCGTGGAACAGCATCTCCTCAAATTCATCGAAGATCATCTCGCCCGGCGAATCCTGGTAGCTCGCAATTTCATCGAGGATGACCTCCTTTTCCTTGATCAGTTCCTTCTCGGGAAAGACCGAGTTGAAGGAGATGTCGGCAATCAGTTCGATGGCCCGCTCATAGTGCTGGGTCATGAACGAGCCATAAATCCAGGTTTCTTCCTTGGAAGTGAAGGCGTTGATCTCCCCTCCCACCGAATCCAATCGCGAGAGGATGTGGAAGGTCTTGCGCTTGCGCGTGCCTTTGAACAAAGTATGCTCGATGAAGTGCGCCAAGCCTGCCTCGGATTCCAATTCATCGCGTGAGCCGGCATCGATCACCAACCCACAGTGGCCCACAGGCCGGTCGGTCTGGGTGTGGATGCAGCGGATGCCGTTGGGCAATGTGAAGGTGTAGAATTCCATCTCTTCGAGGCCGGCAAAGGTACGGCTCCATTCTCAATGTACAGTCGCTTACCTTTGGCTGCATGACTCCGATTTTGCGTGCATCCGTGGTGGCCTTTTTGGTGTTGGCCACCTGCATCTCCCATGGACAAGACAACCGCGTCCGCACTGTCCCCACCGACTCCCTGCCTGATCAAACTGCCGTCCTGCCGTTGGAAGTGGTGCCCGGCGAAACCGCTGTGGTGTTTGAATCCCAAACCGAAGCCGGGGAATGGGTGGTCACCACGGCGATACTCCCCGAAATGGAACGCCCGTTTTACACCAAGCCGTGGTTTTATGTATTCCTCATTGTATTGGTGGCGCTGGGGTTGTATTTCACCTTCCGCTTTTTGATCGACAAATCGCGCAAGAATGCCATCACTGCGCAAAAGGTGGCCCAGCTGGAACGCAGTGCCCTGCAAGCCCAAATGAACCCGCACTTCATCTTCAACTCCCTGAATTCCATCCAGAGCTACATCGCGCTCAACGAAAACGACAAGGCCAACCGGTTCCTGGCCAAGTTTGCACGTTTGATTCGTGTGATGCTCAACAACTCGCGCAGCACCAAAGTCACCCTGCAAGAAGAGGTGGATTCCTTGCGCTTGTACCTGGAGTTAGAGAAGATGCGCTTCAAGGAAAAATTCGATTTCGACATCATCCTCGACGAAGATATCGACCCTTTGGACATTGAACTCCCACCGCTTCTGATCCAGCCGTATTTGGAAAATGCCATCATTCACGGTTTGGCCCAAAAGCGTTCACAAGGCAAGATCAACCTGTACTACATCCTGCAGGGCAAGTACTTGATGGCCACCGTGACCGACAACGGGATTGGGATTGAGCAGAGTAAAAAGCAGAAGACCGGCGCCAAATCCTTGCACAAATCGGTGGGCATGACCCTCACGCAAAAGCGCCTGGAAATGCTCGACGACGGCAACAAAGACCGCAAAGTCAAGATCGAAGAAATCAAGGACCGCACCGGAGAGGTGCTGGGCACCAAGGTGGAGGTGAAAATTCGGGTGAAGTAACCCTTAGCGCACCAACGTCACCGTCCCGATCTTTGCCACTTTCTCTGCCGAGCACTGGCCGGTGTACTCCAAAGTATAGGTGTACATGCCGTCGGGTACGTAGTGCGTGCCTCCTTGGTAGTTGCCGATCCACGGTTCGTTTTGGTCGGTGCTTTCAAAGATGGCTTCGCCCCAACGGTTCCAGACCGTCAGGTGGTAGTCCTCCAGGGTCTCACCCACAGGTACGAACACATCGTTGATGCCGTCGTTGTTGGGGGTAAAGGCGTTGGGTACATAAAACATCGCCTCGGCATCCTGTACGGTGAGTACCACCAACCCTTCTTGGGTACAGCCAAACGGATCGGTGTAGAAGTAACAGTATTCACCCGCCTCGTTGGCCACGATGAAGTCTTGCTGCTCGCCGGTGCACCACTCGTAATCGGTGCCTTCGGCATTGATCTCAATCACGGTTTGCACGTCTTCACACGCGGTCCACTCGCGTACCTCATAGGCGTCAGGTATGGTCACCACTTCGTATTCGAAGGTGCCTTGGCAGTTGTTGAAGGTCACGTCCACCGTGTACAAGCCTGGGCCTGCCACGCTGATGGTTTGGTCGGTTTGTTCGTCCTGCCACATCCAAGTGGTGCCGGGGCCAAAGTCAGGCGCAGTCACCTCTACCGCTGCAAAATCTGGGCAGAACGAGAAGGTGGTGTCGTCATCGGCAATCAACTCGTCGATCAGCAATACTTCCAAGGTGTAGATGTCTTCGGTATCGCAGATGTCTTCGCCGATGGTGAGCGATACATAGTACGTGCCTGAGCTGCTGTAGGCCTGCGGTTCAGGGGCAGCGTCATCGCTGGTGAAGCCGTTGTCAAAGAACCAGTTGTAAGTCAGATCTTCACCGGTAGAGGTGTTGGTAAAGGACAACGTCAAATCCTCACAAGGCCCGCTTTGCTCGACCTCAAACAAGGCTTCAATGGGCGGCGGGGCAATGATCGTAACCGTAGCCGTGGCTTCACTTGTACCCGAGCAGGCCTCAGAGCCTTCGGCAGTAATGGTCAAGGTGTACTCTCCCGGTTCTTCGTAGATGTGCTCAGGGTTGGGGCCGGTGCCAGTGGTACCGTCGCCAAAGTCCCACGTGATGGTGGCGCCGGCCACGGTGACCTCATCGGGGTCGAACGTAAACGGCAAACATCCTTCAAAGGAATCTACATCAAATTCGGCGAGCGGTTCGGCAAAGACGCTGATCTCTGCAGTCACTGTTGAATCGTTCTCACAGCCTTCGTCAATGGCGAGCAAGCTCACGGTGTAAGTACCGGGCTCGGCGTAGGAGTATTCCACATCCATGCCGGTCAACAGGGTGCCATCACCCATGTCCCATTCATAAGTAAGCCAGTCCACGCCGGTGGTGTTTTCGGTGGTTACCCCAAGGTTTTCGCAGTCGAACTCGTAGGTAAACGAGGGAACGAAATCGGTAGGGGTAGAGATGACCACATCGAAGTAGGAAGTATCAGCCAGGTTACAACTGAGCGAGTCTGATACAATCAGGCTCACCTCGTATACGCCAGGATTCTCGTACAAGTGCGAGGGCTCAAACTCATTACTGGTGTTGCCGTCGCCAAAGTCCCAGAAAAAGTTGTCCCCGGAAGAGTAGTTAGAGAAGTCAACGATAAAGGGAGCACAACCGTTGGTCTCCGAACCGGTAATGGCCGAGTTAACACCGCTTACGTCGAAGTCAATCTTGAACACGCCGATGTCCCAACCGGTAGACTGATTTTCGGCCCACGCGCCGGGCGTGGTGGCGAAGTCGCCGCCGCTGCACACGCCTTGGTAAACGGTGCCGTTTTTGTCAAAGCGGCTGGTACCTCCATCCACGTGATTTGACGTGTAGTAGGTGCTGAACTCCAGGGTTTCGGCATTGGGAGTAAAGGCACCCAGGTAGAAGCCTCCTGTGTCGTACAGCGCATCACCGGTCACTTCTAGGCCAGAGCCCGAAGAGTGCGATGAGATGTAAATGTTGTCGCACGCGTCCACCAGGAAGGCGATGGGAATAAAGTCGGTCGAATAGGCATCGCTGGTACCGATGGTGGTGGAACGCAAGAGCACATCCAAAGAAGGAGGCAGGTTGGCTATGAACTGGCGGGAGCCGGAGTCCAAGTAGCCGGCGCCGACAACAGGCATGTCCACGCCGCAATGACCGTAGATCCAAATGTTGTTTTCAGTATCGGTGTCCAGGAAAAAGGCTTGGTCCGTCTCTTCGGTGCCGAGGAAGGTGGAGGCATTCAAGGTGCCACCGTCCCAAGTCAGGACAGCCACAAAGGCATCGGTGGGGACGTTCCACGCGTCGTCGTCGCCTTCGATGTAGGCGCTTTGGTAGGCGCCCGCAGTGGTAGGAAAGTTGGCGCTGCGGGTAGACCCACACACGTAAAAGTCACCGTTGTCTGAAACACGTACCCCGTAACCCATGTCGTCTTCGGTGCCGCCCAAGTAGGTGCTGACCATCAGTGTGGTCAGGTTGGCGTTGAGTTGCAAAAGCGCTGCATCCTGCGCTCCTTCCAAGTTATTCTGGTAAGCGTTGCTGGTCACCGGAAAATCCGCAGAGCGTGTACCGCTCATCACTACCGGTTGCTGGTTGTCGTTGAGGATGATCTCGCCGCGGTAGGTATCGCCGTAGTTGAGCGCGATGGCGTTGGAACCATCCATGTCCGAACCGCCGATGTAGCTGCAACCCAGCAGTTGGGTGCCGTCCGCAGAAATGCGTGCGATGGCCATGTCTGTCATGCCGGCGAGTTCAGACTGGTAGGCATCGGACAAGGCCGGGAAGTCTTCTGAGCTAGTGGTACCAAACACGTACAGTTCGCCTAAGTTGTTGGCTACCATGGAGTGGGGATTCTCCGAGGCGTTGCCTCCGATGTAGTTGGCCCAAATCAGGTCGGTGCCATCGGGGGTAAGCTTGCTCATGGCCCAATCGGTGCCGCCGCCGTTGAACGAAGAATCGTATGCGCCGGTACTCGAGGGATAGCCCGGACCAAACGAGATGGCGCCGGTGTAAATGTTGCCTTCCAGATCAAAGGTGGCCGTGTGACCGTAGTTGTCGTCACCATTGGTACCGCTGAGGGTAGCGGCAATGAGTTCGGGGTCAATCACCAGGCGGTAGGCGGGATCGAAGCCCTCTGGAAGTTCAAAGCCGATGTGCCCGTCGCGCCACGCGTAATTGCAGGCCACCTCAACCATTTGGCCATCGATGAGCTGATAGGCAAAGGGTTTACCCTCCACAAATTCGCCGATGGAAGTGGCGAGTTTGAGCGTACCGTCAGCAGCAATTTCCACATCGTCAAGCCCTTCAAAATCCAGCGCAATCAAGGCTGCGTCTGCGCCGGGTTCTACCCAAAAGTCGTATTTGAAGTTGCCTTCGCTGCTGTGCACAAACAGATCGATGTTGGGGTAGAGTTGCTCGTAGTGCACCGCACCGTGAATGTTCACCGAAGTGCGCCAGTGGGCCGGGTCGTTGCCCAAAAAGTAATTGTGCACCGCCGATTTGGTCAACTTACCGGTCAGTTCCGCGTTTTGGCTGCCCACAAAGTGCATCTTCCAAGCGTGGCCGTGGAGGATGTTGGCCTCCTTCTCTTCCCAAGAAGCTTGGTTGAGGTCGTGGGCCAAGTCACGGCTCTCTTGGGAGAGAAACGTGTAGGTGAAGCAGTGCTCTTCTAGGAAGACACGGCCACCGTTAAACCCGGTTTGAAAAAGGGCGGGGTGTTGCCATTGGCCAAGGTTGGGCACAAAGGTGAGGCTGGGGTCGTGTGCCCACATACCGATGGCAGGTGACATCAGCACAACAAAAAGCAGGGTTCGGATCAGGTGCAGCAAAACGGGCAATTTAATGTCGTGGTCGCGCTTAAACGTCCACGGTTTAAGACAGCATCGCGCGGTAGAAAGTTGCTTTAAGGTAAAAAAATGTTAAGCTGAATAAAATGACTCTGACGTCTCTTTTGTATTCCTATCACTACGAGTCCATGTACTATTCATGCTACAATCTACCCTTACTGCGTTGGTGTCGATTCGCAGCTCCGCGCAGATGTCGCAGAGAGTCTATCCAAGACCGCGTGGCTGGATGCCTGGTAAAATATCCGTGTGCGAAAGCTGGTGTTGCGCATGTCCTGATTGGAATCTTTACTTTGCAAGACTCCTAATTGCCTCAGCCGTGTTGAAAACGATCATCATCGATGACGAGGAAGATGCGCGCACCACGCTGCGCAGCTTTGTGACCTCGTACTGCCCCAACCTCGAAATCATCGAGGAAGCCGAAGGCGTGGCCGACGGCTACCGCAAAATCATGGCCCACTCACCTGATCTGGTCTTTTTGGACATCCAAATGGACGACGGAACGGGCTTTGACCTGCTGGGCAAAATCCGCCAGCCGGAGTTCAACGTGATTTTCACCACGGCGTTTGACGAGTATGCGATCAAGGCCTTCAAGTTCTCGGCCATCGACTACCTGCTCAAGCCCATCGACCCCGACGAACTCATCGAGGCTGTTGCCAAGGCGCGCAAAGAGCACAAAAACCAAAGCGAGCGTTTGGGTGCGTTGGTAGAAACCCACAGCAGCCAAACCTTTGACCGCATCACCCTTTCCAGTCAGGAAGGACTGACTGTGGTCAAGCTCGACAACATCCAACGCCTGGAATCGGACTCGAACTACACGCACTTTTTCTTGCGCTCAGGCGAAAAGATCACCGTACCTAAGTCGCTCAAGGAGTATGAGCTCATCTTGCCCACCAGCCGCTTTTACCGCACCCACCAGAGCCACATCATCAACCTAGACTACGTCAAAAAATTCGTCCGCGAAGACGGCGGTTACGTCCTGATGGACGACGGGGCAGAAATCCTGGTAGCACGTCGCCGGAAGGAGGACTTCATCAATGTCCTGACGGGAAAAAGCGGATCCTAGCCTAGTGGTTCACTCAAGGGGAGTGGGGTCCTTCGTTGTGCTTGGTTGAATGCAAAGGGGGGCTGGCGCTCGGTCGATCGAGGTGCCTTGACCTTTCGTCAGTTCGTGCGGTATACACTCGGCGCTAAGCCCCACGTCTCACACGGGCGCAAACGCCCCACTCTTCACGTTTAACTCTCCTACCCTCGATCGATCCATGTACAAACGCTTCTACCCGGGTATACCCATTTTTACATGGGTAACGTGGATACGGTGGCGGAACTTTTGGGTAGGTGGGAGGTTCGGGCGGCGGGAGGTAATCGCGCGTGAGGGAGTCTTGCACTGGCTCCCTTCTTTTTCATCCAGAAAAAAAGGGAGCGAAGCCGCTGCTCCACTCCCCGCACCTAGATTGTGTTGAAGTTAACACGAGTCCTTGGTCGGATCGTTGTTATACGAACAAGCGGCGTCATCCGCCCTTGTGTTGTTGACCCAAAGGTGCAATGCAAAAACCGCTTGCTCAGGGGAGATTGAGCAAGCGGTCTGAGGGAATGCGTATCCGGTGGGGCCGGTGTGTTTTCGGAAGGTCAGAAATCCTCGCCATCGCCTTTGAGTGATGGGGTCGGCTGCGGGGAGCGCAGGGGTTGGACGCCTGTGTATGGCGATTTGTCCACCACCAACAAGGTGATCAACAGGCCCAAGTCCAAGAAGATACTCCAGACCTCTCCCAGCCAACTGACTTTGGCAAAGAATCCGGTTTCTGCATCCCCGGTAATGATCAGGATGCGAGCCACAGAGGCCAGGATGCTCACCGCGAGGATCACCATGGCCAGTCGGGGCGACCACTTTTTCATCATCAGCATCCAAATGCCCCCGGCGATGAGCACCAGGTTGATGATCAGTCCAATCCACGCAAAGCGCTTGGTCCATAGCTTAGTGTGGTCCGAGACCGAGAACATGTCCGAGAAAGCCTTTGGCATGTTGCCCACCTTGCGCAGGGATTCACGCTCAAATTCGGTGAGGTCCACCCGGTCCATTTCGTCAAAGCCGTCTTCCCCGCCGAGGATGGCTTTCAGCGAGTCGATGCTGTGCACCAAGCTGGAGTCGCCCTCAAGGGTTTCGGGCTCCACTTCGAGTTGTTCTTGGAGTGCGTCGAGTTCTTCCCATTGGGCATCCTTGGTCTCGAGCGAGTCCATCATTTGCTGCCACTCTTGGTCAAATTCTTCAAACACGTCCTCCCCCTCCTCGAATTGTACGGGTGGATTCAGGATGCTCTCTTGCAGATCGACAAGCTCGTCGACGTAGATGCCTTGTACGTCACTGAAGAAGCCCAAAAGGCCAAACAGGATCAGTCCAATCCCTACAATGATGCCCCAAGCAGGAAGTTTTGGCTTCATGATCAAGTGTCAGTGAATGGGTTGGTCAAATTCGAGGAGGTAGTGGCCAACCAGTGCATGGCGTTCAAACGACAGCAGCCAGATGTGCAGCGCGTTTGGACGGTCCATGTCGCGGTGGATAAGCGGGCCGTCGATGCCTACGGTGTGGGAGTCCAGCCAGCGGCCTTGGTCGTCCAGCAGCAATCCAAAGTAGGGGTTCTCGGAGGCGCGCATGGCTTCGTGCTCCTCGGCGGTTTCGTAAAAAGGGTGGTTGCCTATGCCCATGGACATGCGGAAGCCCTTGTTGG
>JBMYJR010000066.1:0-12819 GCA_049594615.1 Flavobacteriales bacterium | reverse complement strand
ATGTGGAGGTGGACTCGGTGGCCCTGAAAGACAGCATTGCGGCCGCAGAAGCCGCACGTCGCCAAGTCCTGATGCGCATCCAGTTTCCCGAAGGAGACCCTGCTGTGCTGCACAGCTTCTTTGAGATGCTTGCCAGCAAGTCTTCCGGAGAAAAGGTGCGCGTGCTGCATTACGGCGATAGCCAAATTGAGGGAGACCGCATCTCGGGCTACGTGCGCAATGAGCTGCAGAACCGATTTGGCGGCAAAGGCCCAGGATTGCTCCCCGCCTTTGAGGTCATTCCTACCCTGGCCATCAAGCAAGCCGACAGCGGCAACTGGACCCGCCACACCCGCTACGGCCGAAAAGACACCACCGTCACTCACAAAGATTACGGCGTGCTGATGACCTTCAGCCGCTTTACACCTTCTTGCCCCGATTCGCTCATGGGCGACAGCGTGGTGAACGCATGGTTCAGCTACGCGCCCAACCGCAGCACCTACCACCGAAACAAGAAGTACACCCAAGCCACCCTGCTTTACGGCGGCAACCGACGCCCCTGCACCCTTCAGGTACTTGCCGATGAAGTGCTCATCCATGAGTCAGTGCTGGAACCAACTGGGCCGAACGGCCGCTTGAGCTTGGACCTTGGCGGCACACCTGGTGAACTCAAGTTTGCCCTTTCCGGAAGCGACAGCCCCAACATCTACGGCGTTTCGCTCGAAGCGGGAGGTGGGTTGTATTTGGACAACATCGGCATGCGCGGTTCAAGCGGAACCATTTTCAAAAAAGTCAGCAAAGGCCAACTCAGCGCCCACATCGGCAAACTGAACAACGGCTTGTATTTACTGCAGTTCGGTGGCAACTATGTGCCGCACATCAAGGAGGTGGAAGTGGCCGAGCGCTACGGAAAATGGTTTGAATCGCAAATTCGCTACCTGCAGAGCATTGAGCCCGATGCGGCCGTCATCGTCATTGGCCCCTCGGACATGGCGGTCAAAGACGGCACCGCTTACGTGACCCGACCGTTCTTGGAAGATGTGCGCGATGCGCTGAAGCAAGCGGCCTTCAACACCGGCAGTGGTTTTTGGGACATGTACGAAGTGATGGGCGGACGCAACTCCATGGTCTCGTGGGTCGAAGCAGAGCCTGCGCTAGCCGCCAAAGATTACACTCACTTCACCCCCAAAGGCGCCCGCCGCATTGCCGAACTGTTTGTGCGTGCCATCAATTTGGAATACGATGCCTGGCGTGGGATTGAAACCGAAGAAGCACCTGTTGATGCGGTTCCAGCCCCAAAGCAGCCGACACCAAACCAAAAGGACCCTGCGCCATTGGAGGTGGAAGGTGGCAACGGGCCATGAGGGGGCCGAGGTCCCGCCCTCCCGCGATGCCTTGGTGGGCGCCCGCCCCCGCCTGCCAAACCTTGTGCGGATCACACGTGGCAAAGTTCTTCCCCACCCCGCAAACCAACAATCACACCGCCACCCGTTTTGTGGTTGACAGCCTCTGGCCCATGCTTTGTGGATATCCTCCCATGGATGACAGGAAAAGCCGACAGCATCCAACCGGTTTTGTGCCCCTCAACTCGCATTTTTGTCCCTGATGAAACGCCTATGGATCTTCCCCGCCCTATTGCTGGTTGCGTTTGCGACCATCGCTTCAGTGTGGCCCGCGCCACCTGTACCGGCGCGCGTTGCAGTGGCCGGGCATTCGTCCTCCATGGTGCGCGCATTCCCGAAATACGCGTTCATCGAATACGACAAAAACACCCTCCATTTACGTGGAGACAGCGCCGGGTGGGACCGTTTGTTCGCGCGCATGGACCAACTGGTATTCGAAGGCGATACCAACCTAACGGTGCTACACATGGGCGGATCACATGTACAGGCTGGTATTCTGAGCGATGCACTGCGCGAACGCCTGTTCACCCTTGCCCCGGGCATTGAAGGCGAGCGCGGCTTTTTGTTCCCCTACAAACTGGCCAAGACCAACGGTCCACCCAACTACGCAGTGCGGCATTCGGGATCTTGGGACAGTTGTAAAAACTCCAACCGCAAAGACCACTGCGACTGGGGCATGAGTGGCTACAACGCTTGGACGTCCGACACCTCAGCGGTGATCAAACTGTGGGCGTTCGACCCTGACTCCACCATCTACCCATTCAACCGGGTAAAGGTGTTCCACCATCAAGACTCCACCGCCTTGCTGCCCACGTTGGATGCGCGTAACCAAGTGGTCAACATCACAGTAGACCTCGAAGCCGGATTCACCGAATTTGAACTGGCAGAGCCCTGCGATACGTTGTGGCTAGGCATCGCCCAAACCGACTCGCTGCAAACCCGCTTTACACTGCAGGGCCTGACCCTGGAGAACGACGACAACGGCATCACCTACCACGCCATTGGCGTCAACGGCGCCAGCGTCCCCTCCTACCTGCGCTGCGAAAAGCTGCCCGTACAACTCCAAACCCTGCACCCCGACCTGGCCATCTTTGGCATTGGCATCAACGATGCATACAAACCCACCTCCTCGTTTTCCAAGGAGACCTTCAAGGCCAATTACGATTCACTGATTGCGCATGTAAGAGCGGCCAACCCGGACTGCCAATTGCTGTTTTTGACCAACAACGACAGCTACTACCGACGCCGTTACGCCAACAAAAACGCCATCCAAGTGCGCGAGGCCATGTACGAGCTTGCCGAAGAGCACAACGGCGCGGTGTGGGACCTGTTTGAAATCATGGGAGGATTGGGCAGCATCACCGCTTGGGAGTCCGCAGGGCTGGCCAAACACGACAAGATTCACTTCACCAAGGCCGGCTACCGTTTCCAGGCAGAGCTGATGTTCCAAGCCATCCGGGAACGCTACGGGGAATACCTGCAAGCGCAGGCGGGCGGTCAGCGCGATTCAAGGTAAGCGCGCAAGTCTTCAGGCTGGTTGCCGATGCGCACGCTTTCGGGTGTTTTGTCTAGCACTACGGCCAACCTTTCAGGAAGCCCGGGAGCAGCGCCAGTAGCGCGTTCCACCACGTCACCAAATTTCGCAGGATGAGCAGTTTCCAAGAAGATGCCGACCGATCCTTCAGGGCGCATTTTGAGGGCTTCGTAGCCAATAGCACCATGGGGATCGAGGGTGTATCCCGTGCGATCGTACACGGCCTTCATGACTTCAAGCGTTGCTTCATCGTCCATCCAGAATCCTTGCAAGTCGCTGGCAAGTGCTGCGTCTGACTCGCCGTAAAGGTGCTGCATACGCACGAAATTGCTCGGGGCGCCAACATCCATGGCGTTGCTTAGTGTAGGTACGCTTGGACGCGGCGAGTATGGCCCTCCGGAGAGGAAGTCTGGCACCACGTGGTTGGCATTGGTGGCCGCAATGAATTGCAGGACCGGCAGGCCCATTTCCGCACCCAACATGCCTGCTGACAGGTTGCCAAAGTTGCCACTGGGCACTGCGAAAGTAATCGGACGTTCTGGCGCTTTCGCGACCGCCCAAAAGTAGTAGGTCATCTGTGGCAGCCAACGCGCCACGTTGATGGAATTGGCCGAGGTCAACCCGTACTTTTCACGCAGTGTATCGTTCAAAAAGGCCTGCTTGACCATGTGTTGACAATCGTCAAATACACCGTCCACTTCAAGCGCAGTCACATTGCCCCCCATGGTGGTCAGCTGACGCTCTTGGATCTCTGATATTTTTCCGCTGGGATACAGCAGTACGACCTCTACCCCAGGCACATTGTAAAAGCCATTGGCCACCGCCGAACCTGTGTCGCCACTGGTGGCTACAAGTACGGTCACTTCACGGTCGCTCACTGCGGCCAGCGAGCGCGACATGAAGCGCGCACCCACATCTTTGAACGCACAGGTGGGCCCGTGAAAGAGCTCCAAACTGTAGATGTCTTCTTCCACCTCCACCAAGGGAATGGGAAAATTCAAGACCTCGTGCACCAAGGCTTCAAAATCCGCGCGTTTGAGGTCGGCTTGGACAAAGGGCCACAAGGCTTGCACGCCGATCTCCGGAAGCGACATGCCGCGCATGCGTTTGAAAAAGTCTGCGGGCAGCTGCGGAATTTCTTGGGGGAAGTACAACCCATTATCGGGCGCCAATCCGCGGACCACGGCTTGGCCAAATCCGAGGTCTGGGCTTTGGCGGGAAGTGCTGTAAAACGTCATGCGATACTGGATCGGGCGCCTTCGCGCGCCACTTGCGTTTGGTAGAGTTTGTAAGGAATGCCTGTGGGCTTAAACACCTGCTCCATGGCACCGGCCACAGCAGCGGCACGCTCAGCTCCTTGACAGAGGTAGAACATGCTCGGACCACTGCCTGAGATTCCTCCACCCAGTGCTCCTGCCTCCATGGCAGCAGCGCGTACGGCGTCAAAATGCGGAATGAGCGGTGCACGGAAGGGTTCGGCCAAATTGTCTTGGAGACTGCGGGCAATCAGTGCGTAGTCGTTCTTGTAGAGTCCGGCAATCAATCCGCCCAGGTTGCCTGTTTGGCGGGTGGCCGTCTTGAGTGGGACTCGCCCTGGAAGTACCGCGCGTGATTCACTGGTTTTGAGCTCCACCTGCGGATGCAACAGCACCAAATGCAACTGCTCAGGCACCGGCAACGGAACCACGTCCAATGGGTCGTAGCTGCGCACGAGACAAAAACCGCCCATGACTACCGGAGATACGTTGTCTGCAATGCGTGCATCGCACGCCACAAACTCGCCCTCCATGGCATAGCGGATCATCTGGTGCCGATCAAAATGACGGTCCAACAGCAGGTTTACGCCCACTGCGGCACCTCCGGCACTGGCAGCGCTGGAACCCAAACCACTGCCGGGCTTGATCTTTTTGTGGATCTCCATTTCTATGCCCCAATCCACCCCCGCGTCGCGGAGCATGAGTTGGGCCACAATGCCTGCTGCGTTGCGTTCAGGCTCGGTCGGCAGGTCTGCGCCTGTGATGCCGATGATGTGCACCCCTGGCCGCTCCACACGGCGCAGGAACAGTTCATCTCCCACGTCTTCCAAGGCCAGGCCTAGGACGTCGAATCCACAACTCACATTGGCCACAGTGGCCGGGCAAAACAGGCGAATCTCGTGCATGCTATTCGTTTCCGATCCGGATAATATCGGCAAAAACACCGCTGGCAGTCACGTCCGCTCCGGCACCAGCACCTTTGATGACAAGCGGTTGCTCGGCGTAGCGATCGGTGAAGATCACCACCATGTTGTCCTTGCCTTCGATGGCATAGAACGGGTGGTCGGGGCCCACTTCCTGCAGGCCCACTTCGGCCTGGCCATTTTTGAACTGGGCCATGTACTTGAGTTTGTATTGCTGGGCTGCCGCGGCGGCGAGCTTCTTTTGCATCATGCTTTCGATCCCGGGCAAGCCACCAAGGAAAGCGTCCACATCGCCCTCCATCAGGGCTGCAGGCAGGAAAGGCACATTGGTCACCTCCCCCATTTCCATGCGGTGCCCCGACTCGCGGGCGAGGATGAGGATTTTGCGCTGCACGTCTACCCCGCTAAGGTCGATGCGCGGGTCGGGCTCGGTGTAGCCCTCGTCCATGGCTTGGCGCACCACGGCTTCAAACGTGGTGTCGGCCGAGAAGTTGTTGAACACGAAGTTGAGGCTGCCGCTCAGCACCGCCTGCACCGAACGGATGCGGTCGCCGCTTTTGATCAGGTTTTGCAGGGTGTCGATGATGGGGAGTCCGGCCCCCACATTGGTTTCAAAGCGGAACTGGGTGTTGTATCGGCGCGCACGGTCCAGCAGGCCTTGGTAGCGTTCTTGACTCGCGCTCGCGGCGATTTTGTTGGAACAGACCACCGCAATGCTGGATTCCAGCACGGTTTCGTAGACCTCGGCCACGTTGGCGTGAGCAGTGTTGTCCACAAACACGCTGTTGCGCAGGTTCAGCGCCTTCATGCCCTCCACAAAGCTGTCAATGGTCGTGTCTTCGCCTTCCGCCAAACGGGTTTCCCAAGTGGAGAGGTCAATGCCATCTGCATCCAAAATGCGCTTACGGCTATTGGCCATGCCAGAGACCACCAAATGCAATCCATGCTCTTCCAGCAGGGTTTGTTGCTGTGCGGCAAGCTGCGCAATAAGCGCTCCACCTACGTTGCCCACACCAGCAAGGAACAGGTGCAATCGTTTGATTTCGGCGTCAAAGAACCCTTCGTGCAAGGTGTTGAGGGACTTGGCCACATCCGCACTGTCAATCACCAGCGAGATGTTGCGCTCTGAGGAGCCTTGGGCGATCGCCAGAATGTTGATCCCGTTTTTGCCCAACTGGTACATCGCCCGGCCCGAGAGCCCGACTTGGTGGCGCATGTTGTCGCCAACCAAGGCCACGATACTGAGGCCGGTTTCCACGCCTACAGGATTGATTTTCCCGCGGGACATGTCCAATTCAAATTCTTCTTCCAAACACGAAACGGCCTGGGGCACGTGCGACTCCTCAATGGCCACGGTGATGGAGTACTCCGAGCTGGCTTGGGTGATGAGGATGACATTTACGTCGCGGTAACTAAGCGCCGAGAACATGCGGCGCGAAAATCCGGGAATACCAACCATACCCCCACCGCTTAAGGTGATGAGTGCAATGCCTCCAATGCTGGACAGGCCTTTGATGCTGCCCTCGCTGGCGCCGTCCGGGCCAATGGTGGTACCGGCGTCTTCAGGCTTGAAGGTGTTGCGCACACGCAGCGGGATGCCCTTCTCCATCAACGGGTGAATGGTGGGCGGGTAGATCACCTTAGCTCCGAAATGGCAGAGCTCCATGGCCTCTGCGTATGTGATGTCTTGGATGACACGTGCGGTGGGTACAATGCGCGGATCGCTCGTGAGCATGCCCGACACGTCGGTCCACTTCTCCATGGCCTCAGCCTCGAGTGCATGTGCAAAAATGGCTGCGCTGTAATCGCTGCCACCGCGTCCAAGGGTCGTGGTCTCTCCTGCCTTGTTGGACCCAATGAAGCCTTGGACAACCATGAGCTTGTCCTCGGTACCGAGTTCCTGCTTGATGTGCGCGTAAGTAGCGGTCAAATCCACTTGCGCGTTGGTGAACTGGGCATCGGTATGAATCAGTTCGGTGCTTTGCACCAAACGTGTGGGCACGTTTTGCTGGGCGAAATACGCGGCAATGATCGTGGTACTCAACCGCTCTCCAAACGACACGATGTAATCCTGCGTGCGCGGGCTCAACTCACGCACCAAGTAAGCCCCGTAGCACATGTTGTCCAAGTCGGTAAGCATGGACTCCAGTTCGGGCTCCAGGGCGCGACTGGCCTCTGGACCAAGCAGCTCTGCTGCGGTGCGCAAGTGGCGGTTGCGGACGTCCAGCAACGCGTCGCGGTAATGCGGGTCGCCCTCGGCGGCCTGCGCGCCAGTGGACAGCAGCTGATTGGTGATGCCCTGGAAGGCTGAAAACACCACCAACATGCGGGTGCTGCCCAATCGTGAGACGAGGACTTGGTGCACCTGTTTTATGGTGTCTGCGGAAGCCACTGAGCTGCCGCCAAATTTCAATACGATCATGGTCGTGTCGTTGGTCGGAATGTTCTGGTTACGTGAAGGGTCCCAATAGGTTCGCAAAAAAAAGGGGCGCTGTTCTCAGCGCCCCTTTTCCGATGTTATCTGTGGTTGATTTACTCCTCGGTTTTGGCAAAGCGCTCGATGACAGACTGCGACACGCCCGTATTTGAAAAGCCGCCGTCGTGAAACAGGTTTTGCATCGTTACATAGCGCGTGAGGTCACTGAACATGGTGATGCAGTAGTCCGCACATGCACCGCCGTCAGCGTTGCCCAGCGGAGACATCTCCTCTGAGTAGCTGATGAACTCGTCAAACCCTTTTACACCGCTGCCAGCAGTGGTAATGGTAGGGGATTGCGAGATGGTATTCACACGCACTTTCTTGGCCACACCGTAGTGGTAACCAAAGCTGCGGGTGATGGACTCCAACAAGCTCTTGGCATCGGCCATGTCGTTGTAGTCTGGGAAGATGCGTTGCGCCGCTATGTAGGTGAGCGCCACCACCGAGCCCCAATCGTTCAAGGCGTCCAGCTTCATGGCTGTGGCCAAGGTCTTGTGCAGCGAGATGGCCGACACGTCCAAGGTTTGGTGGTAGAACTTGTAGTTCGAGTTGGTGTAGTGCTTGCCCTTGCGCACGTTGGGCGACATGCCAATCGAGTGCAGGACGAAGTCGATTTTACCGCCGAAGTGGTCCATGGCGCCTTGGATCAGCTTTTCGAGATCCTCCTCGCTGGTGGCGTCCGCTGGGATTACCGGGGCGTTGCCGCATTTGGCAGCCAGATCATTGATGGCACCCATGCGCATGGCTACGGGTGCGTTGGTCAGTACAAACTCAGCGCCTTCTTCGTGGGCACGCTCGGCCACTTTCCAGGCGATGGACATGTCGTTGAGGGCGCCAAAGATGATGCCCTTCTTTCCTTTAAGCAGGTTGTTTGCCATAGTGCTTGTTTGAGGGTGCTAAACTAGTGAATCGCGCGGGGGTACCATGGGAATGATGGGGTTGTACAGCGAAGGATTTCAACGCGGTGTGGAATACTTGGAGCAGTCTGGTGTGATTCTGTGTAGCGAGGACATTGTTTAGGTCCAGCGCAGAATCCCTCCCGTGGGCTGCCGGCCCTGCCGCTCCCGGTTCCTCCTCGCTGCCGTTTACATGCGAACCACACGGGTTAGGTCAGTGCTTCAACCCTGCCATTCCGACCGACATGCATTTGGCCGTGTGAATGGCCTTGCCAAGGCGATCACCAAAAAACCAAAAAGCCCCGACAAGCGGGGCTTTTGGCTTAAACTGAAAAACTAAAAACTATTTTAAATCACTCTCGGATCGGGGCAGTTGCCCCGCATCCCATCTCAACTAACTTAAAACAAACGCGAGGGCCAACTACTCCCTCTTGAACAAATGTAATCCGTTTGGCGGAACAGCAAACCTTGTTGTAACCTTTACACTTAGGTTTTCGACAAATCCGGAAAAATCTTCTCGGGATTGAGGATTCCCGTCGGATCAAACACCTGCTTGATGGCGCGCATCAAGGTGAGTTCCTCGGGGGTAAATGCCACATCCATGTATCCTTTCTGGACCCAACCGATGCCGTGCTCCCCACTGAGGGTGCCGCCCAGCGCCACGGTTTGCGTGAACAGTTCTCGGATGGCTTTGGGCAATTCGGTGTTCCAGGTGTGGTCGTCAAGGTCGCCTTTGATGATGTTGATGTGCAGGTTGCCATCCCCCGCGTGACCATAACACACACTCTTGAAGCCGTAGCGCTTGCCAATGGCCTTCACTGCACAGAGCAGGTCAGGCAACGCATAGCGCGGCACAACGGTGTCTTCTTCCTTGTACACCGAGTGCGCCTTGACTGCCTCCCCCACTTTGCGACGCAGTCGCCAGAGGTTGTCCTTTTGGGCCGCGCTGTCGGCAAAGAGCACTTCCAACGCGCCAAAACCCTCCACCACCTCAAGTACCCGTTCAGCTTCATTCATGAGCACTTCCTGGTGATGGCCGTCGAGTTCAACGAGCAAGTGCGCGCCCACTTCGTCGGGAATGGTCAGGGTGATGTCGCTGTGCTCCAGGGTCCAATCCAAAGCATCGCGTTCCATGAACTCCAACGCACTTGGGGTAATGCCGGCTTGAAAAATGGCCGCAACCGCTCCGCAGGCTTGTTCCGCAGAGGTGAACGGAATCAATAAGAGTACGTCTGCCGTGGGTTTGGGCAAAAGTTTGAGCGTGGCCTCGGTGATGATGCCCAAGGTCCCTTCGCTGCCCACCATGAGCTGGGTGAGGTTGTAGCCAGTACTGTTCTTGCGGGTGTTGGCCCCGGTGTGAATGACCTCGCCGTTGGACAATACCACTTCCAAGTTGAGGACCCAGTCTTTGGTCACGCCGTATTTGACTGCGCGCGGACCGCCGCTGTTTTCAGCCAGGTTACCGCCGATGGTGCACGTGCCGCGCGAAGCGGGGTCTACCGCGTAGAACAGGCCCTGTTCGGCCACGGTTTCTTGAAGCACTTGGGTGATGACACCCGGCTGCACGCGAACGTGATGATTGCGCGTATCAATCTCAACAATGGCGTTGAGCTTCTCCAGACTGAGTCCAACTCCCCCGTGCACGCTGAGCGCGCCTCCGCTCAATCCCGTGCGTGCCCCAATGGGTGTAACGGGAATGTTGTGGGCATGGCAGATGTGCATGACCGCCGCCACTTCCTGGGTGCTGGCAGGTTTGACCACCGCGTGTGGCGGGAAGCACAAATCCTCGGTTTCATCTGCGCCGTAGCGCTCGCGGGATTCGGCATCGGTCAATACGGCTTCATTGGAAGTCGCGCTGCGCAAGGCTTCCAGCACTTCCGGGGTCAAGGATGCTTCCAATGAAGCGGCACGGTTCGTGTTTGACATGGACATGGGCCAAGGATGATTTGGTTATCTTTTGCCCCCTTTGAAACCTGAATTATTCGCATGACTGCAAGGACTTTTCTGCTCACGGCTGGAGCGCTGTTTCTCCTAGCCCTGCCTGCTTCGGCTCAAAAAACGGACAAACCGGGAAACACCGTTCCCCGAAAGACCACAGCGAAACTAACAAACGAGCTCATCTGGTACAGTGGAGAATTCCGTTCAGAATACGTCTCGGGCGTGAATTCCATGAACGACGGCGTCCACTACTCCTCGCTGGAGTACGACCAAGCCGAAGGGTCCAAAATCGTCAAGTACGCGTACGCCACTGGCAAGCAGGTATCGACCATTGCAACTTCCAAGACCATTTTTGGCGACGCCTCCACCTCCATCGATGGCTACGAATTCAATGCCGACGAGAGCAAGATTCTCATTCAAACCGCTACCCGCAGCATTTACCGCCACTCGTTCGAGGCCAACTACTACGTATACGACCTAAGCACCGGCAAGACCGCTCCCCTCACCGACTTTGACAAAGGCCTCCAACGCTTGGCCAGCTTCTCGCCAGACGGCATTCATGTGAGCTTTGTGCGTGCCAACAATGTGTTTGTTGCCGACATGACTGACCGCAGCGAGTCGCAAGTGACCACCGACGGCCGCATCAATGAAATCATCAACGGCTACCCGGATTGGGTGTACGAAGAGGAATTCGGCTTCCACAACGGCATGGCGTGGAGCCCTGAAGGCAACCGCCTGGCGTTCTACCGCTTTGATGAGTCCAACGTGCGCCAGTTCCAAATGGCCATGTACGGCCCCGAACTCTACCCCGACCAGTACACCTTCAAGTACCCCAAGGCCGGCGAAGAAAACTCCAAAGTGAGCATCTGGATCCACGAGCTCGACGCCCAAACCACCCGCAAAGTGGACCTCGGCGACATGAACGACATGTACGTGCCCCGCATCAAGTGGAGCAACGACAACAACGGGCTCTGCGTGATGAAAATGAACCGTCACCAAAACAACTTGGAGTTTCACCTGACCGATTTGGCCACGCGTTCGCCCAGTGCCATTCCCACCACCAAGATCTTCACCGAGACCGCACGCACCTACATCGACATCACCGATGACCTGACTTTCCTCGGAACAGACCGCTTCATCTGGAGCAGCCAACAAGACGGCTACAACCACTTGTACCTCTACGACATGCAGGGCAACCAGGTGCAGCAACTCACCTCAGGCGAATGGGACGTCATCGAATTCAAAGGCATCGACCAAAAGAAGGGCATCTTCTACTACACCTCCAGCGAAGAAGGCGCCATTGAGCAACACGTGTACGCCAAAGGCATCAAAAAACGCTACCTCAAAAAGCTCTCGACCCGCCCCGGGCACAACGACGCAGTGTTCTCCAACACCTTTGCCTACTACATCAACTACCATTCAGACGCCAACAACCCGTACTACATCACCCTGCACGACGCCAAGGGCAAGGAGATCCGCGTATTGAAGGACAACGCCAACCTCAAAAAGACGGTGGGCAAATACAACCTGACCCAAAAGGAGTTCTTCACCTTCAAGAACCGCGCAGGTGTCGACCTGAACTGCTGGATGATCAAGCCGGCCAACTTCGACCCCAACAAAGAATATCCCGTACTGGTGGCCATCTACGGCGGCCCCGGTCACAACACGGTGACCAACAGCTGGGGCGGCTCTACCATGCTCTGGCACCACATGTTGGCCCAACAGGGCTACATCGTGGCCTCGTGTGACCCGCGCGGCACCATGTACCGCGGCCGCGACTTCATGCACAGCACCTACATGCAACTCGGTAAGCTCGAGACCGAAGACTTCATCGACTTTGCCGAGCACCTGGGCTCAGAGGGCTACATCGATGCCGAACGCATTGGCATGCACGGCTGGAGCTACGGCGGTTACATGACCTCGCTCTGCATGACCAAAGGCGCAGATGTGTACAAAGCAGGTATTGCGGTGGCTCCAGTGACCAACTGGAAGTACTACGACACCATCTACACCGAGCGCTTCATGCGCACCCCAGCCGAAAACGAGGACGGGTACGAGGACAACTCCCCCATCAACCACGTGGACCTGCTCAAAGGCCCGTTCCTGCTGGTGCACGGCTCGGCCGATGACAACGTACACTACCAAAACACCATGCAGATGGTGGACCAACTGGTGTATGCCAACAAGCCGTTTGACCTGTTCATCTACCCCAACAAGAACCACGGCATTTACGGCGGGCCTACCCGCTTGCACTTGTTCACCAAGATGACGGCCTTTCTCAACGAAAACCTATGACATCTGGGCTTTTGTCTAGATTTACGCCAATCCAAAAATCAATATACCTAGATCCATGAACGAGAACGATAAACTATTTGCTGGGCACCCCAAGGGACTCAGTACGCTGTTCTTTT
>JBMYJR010000065.1:0-12862 GCA_049594615.1 Flavobacteriales bacterium | reverse complement strand
TCAAGGTAGGACCCGTCCAAATCGGGATGGTAGGCCCATTCGAGAGCCGGGAGCGCGGGGGAAGGCACGTGTTCTCCAGCATTAAATCTGTGAAGCACCTCCTGCAATTGTACAGGGATATAGGGCTTGGTGAGGTAAGCTTGCATGCCCACTTCTTTGGCTGCCGCCACATCTTCTTCAAACGCTTGGGCACTCAAGGCCACAACCGGTGTGTGTTGGTTGGGGTTGTCAGCTTCTGAACGGATGACCTTGCAAGCTTGGTAGCCGTCCATGATGGGCATTTGAATGTCCATGAGAATGACATCGTACACCGCGCTGCGTGACGCTTCGACCGCCTCTTGACCATCACGTGTGAAGCGGAATTCGGTATCCCAACGCACCAAGAGTTTCTCCAAGTAGGCAATGTTCATGGGGTTGTCTTCGGCCACCAAGATGCGCATGCCTCCTAAATTTACCGCTTCAGGGTCAAACTCTTGTGCAACAGCGGCTTGTTCGGAAGGCTCCAACGGCAATTCAACCACAAAGCAACTGCCCTCTCCCAGGGTGCTGGTTACGTCGATATCGCCGCCCATCAGGGCCACCAACTCATCGGTAATGGCCAGCCCCAAGCCCGAGCCGCCGTAGCTGTGCACGATGTGGGAGGTGGCCTGGCGGAAGCGGTCAAAAATGTGCTCCAATTGGTCTGGGCTCATGCCGATGCCCGTATCCTCAACTTCTAAGCGTAACCACGGGCGTTCGTCGCGCGATGTGGCCTGTTGCATGCGTAAGGTGATGCTACCTTGGTGGGTGAACTTGGCCGCATTTCCGAGCAAGTTCATGCACACTTGGTTGATGGCCAACTCATCGGCCACAGCGCGTTTGGGCAGGTTGGCGTCGAATTCGACACGCACGTCCACAGCGGTACCGGTCATGCGGAATTCGAAGGTTTTTTGGAGCGATATGGCCAGCTCTCGCAGGTTGAAATCGCGAGGATTGAGTTCCACTTTACCGGCTTGGATCTTGGACAGATCGAGCACAGAGTTGATCAACCCTTTGAGCAAGTGCGCCGAATGTAACACACTGGTTACCAACTCATCCTGCTCATCATCAAGGGTGCTATCGCGCAGCATGTGGGCCATACCAATCACCGCATTCATGGGAGTGCGAATCTCATGGCTCATGCGGGCAAGGAATTCTTTTTCGGCCTCCTTGGCGTGTTCGGCTTCGTCCCGGGCACGGGCGAGTTCGGTTTCGGTGAGCTTGCGTTCGGTGATGTCGTAGTGGATGCCGATGGATCCGAGGACCTGTCCCATCTCTCCGTAAAACGGTGCTCCCGAGATCAGTACCCATTTGCGTGACCCGCCCTTGCAAATCATTTCCACTTCATACACCGACTGCTGTCCTTCCAGGCGCTTGGCGCTCTCGCTGGCCATAAGTGCGCTATACTCCTCGGGCAGCAACATATCGATAGCCCTCTTGCCCACGAGCTCACTGGCTTCGTAGCCCACCATGTTACAAAAGTGCTGATAAGCACGCAGGATGACCCCGTCGTTGTTGACTTCCAAGAGACCCAGCTCCATGTTTTCGATGATGCCGCGGTATTTCTCCTCGCTGCGTTTGAGCTTCTCTTCAACTGCACGACGATCGGTAATATCACGGGCAATGCAGGTGACCTCCAGCAACGCTCCATTTTCGTAGGCGTAACGGGCGGTCACCCCAAGCCAGTGGAGCTTTCCGCGGTAGTCCACCACTGGGAATTCCAGATAAGAACTGTCTTTGCCCAAGCCAATTTCGTAAGAAACGAACGAGGTCACCTCTTCGGTGTGAGTGGGCAACACCAAGGTCTCGTAATGCATGGTGAACAGCTGTTCTGGAGAGAGTCCCAGCATTTTGAGTCCTGGTTCGTTCATGAACTTGAAGTACCCGCCGGAGTCCATGGAGAAGATCACGTCGTTCACGTTCTCCACGATGGCACGGTAGTTCCGCTGGGTCTCTTCAAGGGCCTGTGCGCGGCGTTCAATCTCCCCTTCCAGCCCAGCGTTGATGCGCACGAGCTCTTGGTTGGCCTCGTAAAGTTCCTGGGCCTTGACCTCCAAAATACGCTCGGCTTCTTTCCGGGCGGTTTGCTCGCGTTGCAGTCGGCGTTGCAACTGCTCCACGTTGGATTGGTTCGGTGTCGTATTCGATGTACTCATTGCCGGCCCACGAAATTACACAGCTGACTGGCCAACGGTGTCAGATTATCGACGAACGGTGTGTCAGATGGGCGGTGAACAAATTCTCAAAAAAGCGCCACTATTCGTCTCTGTGCCGCATTAGTTTTACACCATGCGACCCGCTGTGTTTTTCACAATCCCCTTGCTGGCTTGCCTGCAGCTCAGCGCGCAGAGCCCCACAGAAAAGGCCCTGGCTGATCGTTTGGACGCCGGCGCCGACCAATGGCTCATGCAAGCCTTTGCCGCGCAACGTGCCGACCTCATCTCCCAAGATGCATGTACCTTCCGCTATGACGGTGCTGCAGCCCTTTCGGACCGCTCGTGCGAAAGCTGGGTGAAGACCAAAGCCATGTGTGACCTGCTCTTTCCGCTGATCAAGGCCAAAACCACGGCGCGCGAAATGGACGGCAACTACGCCTTCCTTGCCCTGCTCGCCAGCGGCTTGAATATGCACGCCACCGAAACGCCTGGTCGCGCCGGCATTTGGCAACTTACCTACCCTGTTGCCATCAAGTACGGGCTGACCATCAACGACGTATTAGACGAACGCCTGGCTCCAGACCGCGCCACCGATGCTGCCCTGGATTACCTCCAATGGTTGGAAGCCCGGTTTCCCCGCCAACCCGACCGCGTGCGTTTGGCCTTTTTGACATCGGTGCCTTACGTGGAACGCTTCGGGGACCAATTGCCCCAAGAAGACCGCGAACTGCTCGCTCAAATCGACGCGCTGCAAAGGTGGTACCGCGGCTGTCCGCGCAAAGGATTTCTGTTGGATGTGATCGCCATTCTGAATGCGCACGAAAACGTGGGATTCCAGCAAGTGGTGTCCTTTCAAACCTTGCATGAAGCCCTGAAGGTTCCGCTGTCCACATTGGAAGGCGCCAACCCTGCATTTGTGGGCTGCCGTGTTCCGGGCCGCTACCGGGACATGCCTTTCATCCTGCCCACCGAAGCGGTGACGCGCATGGAGGCCCTTGGCGACAGCCTCTATTCGTGGGAGGCCCGCAAGCAAGCCGAAGAAGCCCGACGCAAAGCCGAAGCGGCAAAGAAACGCCAACCACCAGCAGGATCCGCGGTGACCTACACCGTACGCAGCGGCGATGTACTCGGCAAGATTGCCCAACGCCACGGGGTGCGCGTGAGTGAAATCAAGGCGTGGAACAACCTGCGATCAGACCGCATCAACGTGGGGCAAAAACTGGTGCTTTACCCCGCAGGCAAGACCGCCCAAGCACCCAAAACCAAGCCCCAAAACCCGGCTTCCAAACCGACCCAAAACACAGCCACGGGATCAACCTATACGGTGAAATCCGGTGACAGCTTGTGGCGCATTGCACGTCAATTTCCCGGGGTCAGCGCTGAAGACATCCAGCGCCACAACGGCATCACCACCGACCTCAAGCCAGGTCAGGTGCTGCGCATTCCCAAAGCCGGGGGCTAGTTGATCGTGACGCCCATGTTGGCAAACATGAAGGCCCACATGTCCGAAATCTCTTCGATCACTTTTGAAGTAGGCTTGCCTGCTCCATGACCCGCATCTTTTTCAATGCGAATGAGCACTGGTGCGTCGCCGTTGTGGTACTCCTGCAAGCGTGCTGCAAACTTGAAACTGTGCGCAGGCACCACACGGTCGTCGTGATCAGCGGTGGTCACCATGGTTGCAGGGTAATCCGTACCTGGAGTGATGTTGTGGTAGGGCGAGTAGGCGTACAGGTAGTCGAATTCGGCTTTGCTTGAATCGGCGCAGCCGTACTCGGGGATCCAGCCGTGGCCCACGGTAAACTCGTGGTACTTGAGCATGTCCATCACGCCCACCGCAGGGAAGGCCACTTGGAACAGGTCAGGACGTTGGGTCATGCACGCGCCCACCAGCAGTCCGCCGTTGGAACCGCCGCGGATGGCGAGGTGATCGCTGTCGGTGATCCCAGCCTCGATCAGGCCTTCAGCGCACGCAATGAAGTCGTCAAACACGTTTTGCTTGCGGTCGAGCATGCCGGCTTGGTGCCATTCCTCGCCGTACTCACCGCCGCCGCGCAGGTTGGCCAGTGCGTATACGCCGCCTTGCTCCAGCAGCAGCAGGTTGGACACCGAGAAGCTCGGCGAAAGGCTCACGTTGAACCCACCGTAACCATAGAGGAGTGTGGGGCGCTTGCCGTCCATCTCCAGGCCACGTTTGTGCACCAGAAATACCGGCACTTGGGTGCCGTCCTTGCTGGTGTAAAAGACCTGTCGGCTCTCGAACTCTGAAGGATCAAAAGCCAACTCTGGGGCGTAAAACAGCTTGGACTCGCCGGTTTGCAGGTTCAACTCGTACACCGAGTTGGGGTAGGTAAACGACGAGAACGAGTAGTACACAAACCGGTCGTCCTTGTTGCCGCCAAAGCCGCCTGCCGAACCGGTACCATCGGGCAGTTCCAATGGGGTAACTCCTGAGCCGTCTTCGTTCATCATGTAGACGGCGTTGCAAGCATTCTCGAGGTAGGTGGCAATGAGTTTGCCGCCCGCTTGGCTCACGCCTTCGAGCAAGTGCTCACGCTCAGGAATCACATTGGTCCACGCCGAAGGGGCTGGGTTGCTGGCGCTGGCCTTGACCATGCGGTACTTAGGAGCGTCTACGTCCGTCATCACCAAGAAGGTGTCGCCGCCATCTACCGCGCCCACTACTGTCGTTTTGTTGGCAAAGCCCGACTGCAGGGTGTTCCAAGGCGCGTCAAGGTTGTCGGTGCGCTTGAAGTGGGTTTCAAAGCCGTCGGTTCCGGTGGACTTGTAGAGCACGATGTAGCGTTCGTCTTCGGTCACGCTGGCCCAGTGGTAGTGATTGGGGTTGGCGTCGTCGCGGTACACGAGTTTGTCTTCGCTTTGCGGGGTGCCGAGTTGGTGGTAGTACACCATGTGGTACTCGTTGGAGGCCGACAGCTCAGCGCCGGCTTCGGGCTCGGGGTAGCGGCTGTAGAAGAAGCCGTCTTTGTACCAAGAAGCGCCGCCAAACTTGGTGAACTTGATCAGGTCGCCCGTGGGGGTGTTGGTGGCAATGTCAATCACTTCCAGCTCGGTCCAATCCGAACCGGCTTCTGAACGTGAAATCACGATGTGCTTGTCGTCTTTGCTGGCGCCCGAGAGGTTGATGCTGGTAGTACCGTTCTCGCTGAGGGTGTTGGGATCGATGAAGACTTGATCCTCGCCGTCCAGCCCCTTTCGGTAGTAAATCACGCTTTGGTTCTGCAGGCCCGAGTTCTTGTACAGGAAGTAGTACTCGCCCACTTTGTAGGGCTGGCCCACCTTTTCGTAGTTGAGCATTTGCTCGTAACGCTTGGCCAACGTTTCGCGCCCGGGCAGGTTGTGGAGGTAGCCATAGGTGACCTCGTTTTGGGCGTCGACCCAAGAGGCCGTTTCGGCGCTTTGATCGTCTTCCAGCCAGGCGTAGGGGTCAGAGACTGGGGTGCCGTGGTAATCCCGAGCGGCATTGGTCTTGGCAGTGGTGGGGTATTGCATGGGAACTGCAGGAGCGGTGGAATCCGTGTTTTGGGTGGCATCGGGGCTGCCGCAAGAAGCAAGCAAAGCACCGATGCACATGCTGGGTAGTAATCGATTCATGGTGCAAAGGTTCGCTTGCAAATTACGCCTTCCCTTGCGGCAACGCCACTTCATTAAAGCAAACGGATGTGGCGCATAAGGTTGTCCTTGTAGGTCCGGCTCACTGGCAGTACCGTCTGGCCTACCTGGAGCTCAAATTGCTGTATATCGATGTCGCGGATACACGAGAGTTGGACCACGTGGTTGCGGCTTACGCGCAGGAAGCGGTCCGCAGGTAATTTTTCGTGCAGTTCGCGCAAGGAAGTCTTGAGGTGGTAGCGGCGACCGCCCACGACCAGGGCCGAATAGCGTCCTTCGACTTCAATGTACTCGATGTCATCGAGCGCGATTTTTTTGAGGTGGTTGCCCACTTTGGTAAAAAAGTACCCGCCTGAGGGTTGATGGTAGGAGGCATCAAACTCCGCAACGCGGTTGCGCTTGTGCTGCTGCAAAGCAAGCTCTACCGCCGATTGCAACGCCAACGGATCGATGGGTTTGACGAGGTATGCGTGAGGCAAGGTGCGGCGGGCTTGCTCGTAGGTTTCGCGATCGGTGGAGGAGGTAAGAAAAACTACGGGCACGTCTGACAGCTCGCGAAGTTTGTGGGCGAAGTCTATCCCACTGGCCTCTCCCTTGAGATGGATGTCGAGCATGACCAAATCCGGACGGGTGCGGGTAAAGGCCACCATGGCGTCCAATGCGTTGTCTGCCGAGGCGGTGACTTCGTAGCCGAGTTCCTCCAACAAAAGGGCCAAGTGGGTCATTTCAACCGCGTCGTCTTCGACCACTAGAATGCGGATGTCTTCGGGCAAGGTATGGGCATCGGATCTGGCCATGGCATCAAAGATACGGCAGCGCGCCCGGCTTTGGTTTGCGGGAATCGCCGTATCTTTGCAGTGTCTAATGCAAGCAAACTTCCATGGCATTTGAGCACGACATAGAAGAAGAAGTCCTGGTCCTCACCAAAGAGCAGGAAGAGGAGTCCCGAAAAATTGTGCTGTTCAACGACGAAGTAAACACCTTCGACTGGGTGATCGACTCTCTGGTTGAAGTGTGCCGTCACGAGCCCGTTCAAGCCGAACAATGTACCCTGATTGTTCACTTCAAAGGCAAGTGTGACGTGAAAGAGGGCGACTGGGAAACACTGGAGCCCATGTGCACCGCACTGCTGGATCGCGGTCTTACCGCAGAAATTCAATAACCCTTTTAGCGCACTAATGCGACTCTCCAGACTGCTGGCACTCCTCTTGCTGGGTGTATTCCTGTATGCCTGTTCCAAAGTGCCCATCACCGGGCGCAAACAAGTGCACCTGTTGCCTGAGCTCGACATGATCAACATGAGCCTCACGCAGTACGACGCCTTCTTGGCCGAAGCCCATGTGCTTCCTCCTTCCGATCCGCGTACCGTCATGGTCCAAAAGGTGGGCAACACCATCAAGGATGCTGTGGTGGAATACTGCAACGAACACCACCTGGGCAAACGCATCGAAAACTTCGTGTGGGAGTTCAATGTGGTGGACGACCCCACGGTGAACGCTTGGTGCATGCCTGGCGGCAAGGTGGTCTTCTACACCGGCATCCTGAACCTCACCCAAGATGAAAAAGGCTTGGCCGTGGTCATGGGCCACGAAATCGCGCACGCAGTGGCACGCCATGGAAACGAGCGCATGAGCCAACAGCTGTTGATTCAAGCAGGTGGCGCCACCCTGTCGGCCCTCTCCCAAGAGAACCCTTCTGCGGCAACCGACTTGTTTTTGATGAGCTACGGTTTGGGCTCACAACTGGGCTCGCTGGCCTTCTCGCGTAACCACGAGACCGAGTCCGATAAAATGGGATTGGTGTTCATGGCCATGGCCGGTTACAACCCTGAAGAGGCTCCGCTGTTTTGGGAGCGCATGGCCGCTCAAGGAGGCGCACAACCGCCACAGTTCCTGAGCACCCACCCCAACCACGACACCCGCATCGCCGACCTCAACGCCTACATGGATGAAGCGCTGAAGTACTACGAAGGCAACTAATCGCATCCCGCCGACGTATTCTTGACACGGTAGGATTTGGTTTCCTGCATCAGAACGCTATGTTTGTTTTTGTGAAACGAGTTAATCATACTTATTGGTGGCCCTCACATTCCCGCGAATGCTGAGACAGACTCCTTGTATGTAAACGATACTGCACGGCCCACCTTCTCGGTGGGCCGTTTTTGTTTGATGACCATGACTGCTTTGATCACCCACATCCGCAAAACCCTTGGAGACGTGCAAACGCCCGTCAGCGTTTACCACCACGTGCGCGAGCGCTACCCCGAGAGCGTGCTGTTGGAGAGTACCGACTACCACGCCGCCGAGGACAGCACCTCCATTGTGGCCTTTGGCACCCTGGCCCGGTTTGAAGCCCAGACAGACGGCACGTGCCGCCTGGACACGGCGTTGGATTTGTCTGCGCCTGCGACAGACGTCCCCTTGCGCCAAGCCCTGCAACACGTGGTGAACGCCACCGCCTTTGACCAACCCGATGCCGCCCTCCCATTCAACGGATGGTACGGACTGACCGGGTTTGAGGCCGCCGGTGCGTTTGACCAAGTGCGTAGTGATGCGCCTGACGCCCCGGACCGCTTGCCGGTGATGCGTTACTTGCTGTTTCGCTACCTGGTGGTGTTTGACCATTTCCGCTCAAAGTTGCTGTTGATCGAGAATGTACCTCCCGGCGAATCGCCCACACCGGAGGTGTTCGACTTGCTGCTGCGCGACCGGAGTTTTGTCCAAAACCCATTCAGTTTGGAAGGTGAAAGCCAGGCCAGCTGCACGCCCGAATCCTTTTTGGATATGGTCCAATCGGCCAAGGAGCATTGCCAACGTGGCGATGTGTTTCAGCTGGTGGTCTCACGCCGGTTCCGTCAGGGATTCCGGGGAGATGATTTGGCCGTGTACCGTTGCCTGCGTTCGGTGAACCCCTCTCCTTATCTATTTTACTTTGACTTTGGGGACTTCCGCATCTTCGGCTCTTCGCCCGAGGCCCAGTTGGTGGTGGAAGGCGGCAAAGCGCAAATCCACCCCATTGCGGGCACGTTCCCCCGCACCGGAAACGATGCCGCAGACTTTGAAGCCGCTGGGCGCTTGGCCGACGACATCAAGGAGAACGCGGAGCACGTCATGCTGGTAGACCTTGCACGCAACGACCTCAGTCGCCATTGCCGGGAGGTGGAGGTGCAAACCTTCAAGGAAGTGCAATTTTTCTCCCACGTGATTCACCTGGTGTCGGTGGTGGAAGGCACCCTGCGCGAGGGCACCTCTGCGCTAGAAGTCTTTGCCGACACCTTTCCCGCAGGTACGCTCAGCGGTGCGCCTAAGCTGCGCGCGCTGGAACTTATCCGTGACCTCGAGCCCCAAAGCCGCAGCTTCTACGGAGGCGCGATTGGACTGTTTACCCCCGGAGGCCGCGTGAACCACGCCATCACCATCCGCTCGTTCTTAAGCGCGGGCGGTGTGCTGCACAGCCAAGCGGGCGCAGGCATCGTGATCGGATCTGACCCGCAAAAAGAACTCGAAGAAGTGAACCACAAACTCGGTGCGCTCCGCCGCGCGCTCGAATTGGCCCAAACCCTCTGACCATGCGCCTATTTGTGATCGACAATTACGACAGCTTCACCTACAACCTGGTGCACATCACCGAGGCCATCCTCCAAACCGAGGTGACCGTGAAGCGCAACGACGCCTTTGAACTGGCCGAACTCTACGACTACGACGCCGTGGTGGTTTCTCCCGGACCCGGCATTCCAGACGAAGCCGGACGTACCAAGGAAGCCATTGCTGCCATACTGGGGCGCAAACCTTTGCTCGGTGTGTGCTTGGGTCACCAAGCACTCGGCGAAGTTCTGGGTGCTGAACTCAAAAACTTGGATACGGTCCATCATGGCGTGGACTGCGCCTTAGAAGTGGTTGAAAACGATCCGCTATTCAACGGGTTGAACGATCCGTTACGCGTAGGTCGCTACCACTCGTGGGTGATTGAGCCTGCCTCACTGCCAACAAACCTGATGGTGACCGCCACCGACCATGCTGGAGAAATCATGGCCGTGCGCCACACAGAAGCCCCCGCTTGGGGTGTGCAATTTCACCCCGAAAGCGTGCTCACACCGCAAGGGCCCGAGATGCTGCGCAATTTCTTCACCCACATCCGCACCTTGTCATGAAAGCCCTGCTCAACCGCCTGTTTGACTACGGTCAGCTGACCCGCGAAGAAGCGCGTGAACTGCTTGTATGCATGAGCGCTGGGGAACTCAACCCGAGCCAGATGGCCGCGTTCCTGAGCGTATTTGTGATGCGCGACATCACCGCCGAGGAACTCAACGGCTTTCGCGAAGCCTTGTTGGAACTGCGCGTCCCCATCGACTTTGACGGCCGTGCAACCGTGGACTTGTGCGGAACCGGTGGCGACGGTAAAAACACCTTCAACGTATCTACTCTGGCTGCCTTTATCACCGCCGGCGCCGGCTATGCGGTGACCAAGCACGGCAACTACGGCGTGTCCAGCGTGTGTGGCTCCTCCAACGTGTTGGAGCACTTGGGCTACACCTTTACCGCCGAAGCCGATGTGCTGCATCGACAATTAGACGCCGCGGGCATTTGCTTTTTACACGCGCCCAAGTTCCACCCTGCCATGAAGACCGTTGCTCCTGTGCGACGCGAGTTGGGGATCAAGACCTTCTTCAACATGCTGGGTCCTCTGGTGAACCCCTGTCAACCCCAACACCAAGTGATAGGCGTGTTCAACCTGAAGGTGCTTCGTCTATACCAATTCCTACACGAGGGCTTAGACAAAAACGTGGCGCTGGTGCACAGCCTGGACGGATACGACGAGATTTCGTTGACCGGTGGTTTCAAGCTGATCCGCAAGGGCGACGAAGACCTCTTCTCCCCGGAACTACTGGGCTTGCCGCGACTCACCCAAGAATCCCTCTACGGCGGGGAAACGGTTGGCGAAGCGGCCGACTTGTTCGTACACATCCTCAAGGGCCACGGCACCGAGGCCCAAAAGACCGTCACCAGCATCAATGCCGGTGCGGCCATCCAAACGTTTCATCCAGAGCGCAGCCTGCATGACTGCTATCTGGAAGCCCGCACCGCGCTGGACGACGGCCGCGCGCTCAACGCATTTACCCAATTGCTCAACACTGCCTGACATGACCCTTTTGACCACTGGAACCGTGCTCGACCAAATCGCAGCACGCACGCGCAAAGACGTGGAGGACCGCAAGGGCCTCTATCCGGAGAAACTGCTGGAGCAGTCCATCCACTTTTCGGCACCTACGGTATCGCTGTCCCACTACATTCAGCGTCCCGACAAATCCGGAGTGATTGCCGAATTCAAACGCAAGAGTCCTTCTGAGCCCAACATCCACCTCTACGCCGACCCCGAACAAGTGACCATCGGATACATGCAGGCCGGGGCCAGCGCCTTGTCTGTCCTGACCGACGGACCCTTTTTTGGCGGAAGTACCTCGGACCTGACCGTGGCGCGCACCTTCAATTACTGCCCTATCCTGCGCAAAGACTTCATCCTGGATGAGTACCAAGTGATTGAGGCCCGTAGCATTGGCGCAGACGCCATTCTACTGATTGCCGAACTGCTCCCGCCCGGCCGCATAGCAGCCCTGGCCAAACTGGCCCGCGCACTGGACTTGGAAGTACTGATGGAAACCCACAGCGCCGAAGGGCTCGATAAGCTGTGTGACGACGTGACGCTTTGCGGCATCAACACCCGGAATCTGGAGACCTTTGCTATTCACCTGGAAGTAGCCGAAGAACTGGTGGACCGCATTCCTGCGGGCCTGGTCAAGGTGGCCGAGAGCGGCATGCGCACCCCCGAAGATGTACACCGTTTGCGCCGCGCAGGGTTCGAAGGCTTTTTGATTGGAAGCCAATTCATGCGCCAACCTCATCCAGGACAGGCGTGCCGTCAATTCATCCGTAAACTCGCTGAGCATGGCCTTTGACATCAAAGTTTGCGGCATGGGCAGTCCTGAAAATGCGGCTGCGGTGAGTGCGCTGCCGGGTGTGACCCACGTAGGGTTCATCTACCACCCGGACTCGCCCCGCCACCGCATCGGCGCCGACATGTTTGCCATCCGAAACGCGTTGGACACTAACGTGAAGCGCGTGCTGGTTTCGGTGGACGCGCTGGACAAGGCTGTGGTGCCGTTTGTGAACAGCCTTGACATCGATGTTAAGCAGTTTCACGGCACCGAATCGCCCGAAGAATGTGTCCGGTACCGAGAAGCGGTGGAAGTGTGGAAGACCGTACACGTGGGCCCCAATTGGGACCCTGCATCCTTGCTGCCCTACGTGGGTAAGGTGAGCCGCTTCTTGCTCGACACTCGCAGTGAAGTGCCCGGCGGCAGCGGCAAGCGCTTTGACTGGACGTTGCTTGAGAAGTACACGTACGAAGTGCCCTTTGTGCTGGCCGGCGGCATTGGCCCCGAGCACCTGGACGCTTTGGTCCAACTCGATCACCCGCAGTTTGCCGGTGTGGACCTGAACAGCCGATTTGAAACCGCCCCGGGCGAGAAAGATGTGGTCCTACTTGCCCCTTTTGTTGAACGCCTCCAATCCGCCCGATCATGACCTACCAACCTGACGCCGCCGGTTTCTACGGCCGCTTTGGCGGGGCCTTTGTGCCCGAATTGCTCCACCACAACGTGGAGTCGCTGCGCCAGCAGTACCTCACCCTGTCGGAATCAGATGCCTTCCAGCGCGAGTACCACGGCCTGCTTCGTGACTACGTGGGACGCCCCACACCGCTCTACTTGGCCGAGCGACTGAGTGCGGCGTGCGGCACTACCGTTTACCTCAAGCGCGAAGACCTGTGCCACACAGGTGCACACAAGGTCAACAACACCATTGGGCAAATCCTGGTGGCCAAGGCCATGGGCAAGACCCGCATCATTGCCGAGACGGGCGCCGGACAACACGGCGTGGCCACCGCAACGGTGTGCGCACTCATGGGCCTGCAATGCGTGGTTTACATGGGTGAAGTAGACATGGGCCGACAAGCCCCCAACGTGGCCCGCATGAAAATGCTTGGCGCCGAAGTACGCC
>JBMYJR010000064.1:0-13016 GCA_049594615.1 Flavobacteriales bacterium | reverse complement strand
TATTTGAGGCAACTTAACCCCACAATCAAACAGCGATGAAAAACATTCCACAAGCACTAATGCTCCTTGCGTTGATCGGGATTTCATACCGATCCAATTCTCAAGTTATACTCAACAGTGGCTCTTTTGAACCTGTAGTCATAGTAGGTGCCAATTACACTGTCCCCGAGGGAAAGCATCTAATAATCACACATTGCTCCACTGCTCAAATAAAAATCAACGGTACTGACATCCCGGTGTGGGTCGATGAGCCAAGAACCATACATATCCCCATTGCTCAAAACAACACAGTTGGAGCGCAGTTCAGTTCCGGACGATTGATCGGATATTTAGTTGATGCCGATGGCTTTGGGGTTCAAATTGATGGCCCTGAGGAAGAGTTTACCTCAGAAGGTGGTATTGAAATCTATCCAAACCCAACAGGAGACGTTGCGTCAGTCTTTGTCGATCATCAAGGCACTTGGGACATCACGGTGTATGACCTCAACGGACAGATTGTTTTGGAAAGTAGTGTGAACACGCCTGTGAAAACCATTGACACGAACTCATTGAGTTCAGGAACCTATATTGTGTCAGCCAGAGCAAAGAGGAAGCTGATTGGAAGCTCTCAGCTGATAGTTCAATAGAAGCCAAAGGCGCTAACTGTCAAACCAAGTAGGCGGTTTCACACTTGTGGGTAAGCTTGTTTCCTCCTTAGGTTTCAGGCCAAAACGCCGTTCAATTAAGCGTTTTGCGGCGGACACATTCCCTTCTAACGCCTTGCTCAGAAGGCTGTTGTAAATGGTGTGCCACGCTGATGGCCCAACAACTTCGCCCTCAAGCTCACGCTCTTGGTGTTCTTGCTCTCCAACAAAAAAACTCGTCGGATCTGCAGTCCTCCCCGGGTCACTAAAAGCCTTTCTAAGCCATCGATTTAGAAGGGTTTTTTTGTGCAACGAGGTGTTCATATGGCTGTGACCGACGAAACATTCTAAATTGGCCATTGAAGCCGCACAGCGCAGGAGCACTTCACACAACTGGACCATGAGAACCACTTCTCCTCAATCCCTCTACAGATTCTTCATGCCACGTGTGTGAGGTGATCATCAAAGTGCATCTGGCCGCATGTCGTTCACCCATTTCCTCTTCCTCTTTTTCTTCTTACCTGTTGTACTAGGGATCAACCGGTTTCTCCCGCTGCGCTGGAGCAATGTGTTCCTGTTGATCACCTCGTTGCTGTTTTACTTCGCTGGCGAATCCACGTTGGTGCTGCTGCTGATCTGCTCGATTGCCTGGAATTACCTCGGGGCATTGACGATGCAGCGATGGATACAACACAAACGATCCATACTCGGGCTGGCCATTGCAGGAAACCTCATGGTGCTGGTGTATTACAAGTACGTTGTATACCTCACCCAGCTTTTGGGTTTGGACACCTGGGCCCACGAATACCGCCTCGCTGAGGTAGCCCTGCCCTTGGGCATCAGCTTCTTCACCTTCCAAGGCATCTCTTATTTGGTGGATGTCTCGCGAGGAGAACACCAGGCTGCAAGAAACCCCATCAAAGTAGGGTTGTATATCGCGCTGTTCCCTCAGTTAATTGCTGGGCCGATTGTCAAATACAAAGAAATCGCAACCGCGTTGGAACAGCGGTCCACCACCCATGCCCAACGTTGGAATGGATGTTTGAAATTCCTTCGCGGGCTGGTCAAAAAAGTGGTGTTTGCAAACCAATTCGCCTTGATCGCGGACGCCACCTTTTCTGAAGCCAGCATGGGGCTTCCAAGTGCCATAGCATGGCTCGGTTTGGTGGCCTATACGCTGCAAATTTATTATGACTTTTCGGGGTACTCAGACATGGCGATCGGGCTGTGTCGGATCATGGGATTTACCATACCGGAGAACTTCAATCACCCATACATCGCCCGATCTCTGCGCGATTTTTGGCGGCGCTGGCACATCTCATTGTCCACCTGGTTCAGAGACTATGTGTACATCCCACTTGGCGGCAGTCGTGTCGCCACTCGGCGGGTGTATTTGAATTTGTGTATCGTGTTCTTCATCACCGGTTTGTGGCACGGCGCAAGCACCAACTTTGTCCTTTGGGGACTCATGCATGGTGCGTGGATACTGCTCGAGCGCAGGTTTGCCAATACCTTGAATCGGCTTCCTCGCTGGCTGCAACACAGCATTACCTTGCTGGTAGTCATGCTTACGTGGGTGTTCTTTCGCTTGGAGAACCTCCATGAGGCCTGTCTGTATTTCTCATGCCTCTTTCAAGGTGTGGGTGAGAACTTTTTTGCACTGACCTACACCACACCCTATCTCTGGACACTGTTGGCCGCTGGCGCTCTGCTTGCAACCCCCTTGCGTCATGCATTGGTCAAGTGGAGGGATCAGTGGTTGCATCCAAAAACAAGTGTGGTACTTCAGTGCATCATCTATGGCGGCGCAGGGTTGTTCTGTTGGATGGAGATGAGCTCAGCCACCTACCAGTCATTTATTTATTTCAAGTTCTAGTGGACCTCACGCAGCGCATCTTTGTCAACTTACTCTTTCTTGTCCTGCTCATTCCAGGAGCACTCCTGCTGATGGATTGTGACAAAGGGAAAACGTGCGAACGGCGTGATCTGGCTCGAAAGCCTGTTTTCGGCTGGAGTCCTTTGCCCGTAGATTCACTCGATACGTATTTCAAAGATCACTTTGCGCTGCGCAACCGACTTTCTCATTGGAATGCGGTGCTCAAATATGAACTGTTCCATTCTTCAGCCCATCCGCAATTGACGCAATTGGGAAGCGACGGTTGGTGGTTCTACACTTCTCGCGAGGACGGGGCGTATGAAAGCCGCACGCAGAGCAAACACCTTTCAAAGGAAGAGATCGCATCAATCGCAACACTGCTCCTTGACCGCAAAAACCAATTGCAGCTCCAGGGCATAGACTACGTTGCGGCTGTCTGGCCAGACAAAACTTCAATCTATCCGGAATTTCAACCTTGGAACCTTCGCGTGCAGACGGCTGATGGCCTCAGCAAAGCAACACGCGTGAATCAAGCGCTGTCCGAACGCGCTACTGATTGGCGCATTTTGGAAGTTCAGGATGAACTGCGCGCGCGCTCTGGGCACGTTCAAACCTACCACAAGATCGACACCCATTGGAACAAAGTCGGGGCGCATTGTGCTTACACCCAGCTCATGCTTTGGCTTGGAAAAAAACCCCTGGCGCTGGGTGATTTTGCACCTACAGACAGCGTCAATCGCGATGGAGACCTGAAAGCCCTTGCAGGTTTGTGCAATCACCCGAACATCCAAGACTGGCAACCCACGCTGGTGGACCAACTCGATCAGAGCTCCTTTTTCACCCAGGAACAGGACCGCTGCCTGATTGTTGAGCAATCGAATGCCACGGATACCGAGACCATTTTGGTCTTTCGCGACTCCTTTACGTCGGCCCTGGTCCCCCTGATAGCGAGACACTACTCCAAAGCCATCTTCGTTTGGGAGGGGTACCACCCAAAGTGGGTGGAGAAGTTTCAACCCAATGTGATTCTTGACGCCAAAGTGGAGCGCTATTTTTAATGGGATACCGCCGGACCGACACCGACCGTATTCAACCCCAATGCTCAATCGCAGGCCGCGCCAAAGCTGGCCAAGACCGCCAGCAAATCTCCCGTTTCGACCTGGCCCGAGCCGTTCACATCGGCGCCGTCACACCCCACTGACGTGCACGGATCAAACGTGCAACTGCCGTCGTCCAGGGTGGCTACGGGGTTGTAGTTGTTGGCTGCATCGTAGGTGCAACCTGGCACCTCAGGCACTGCGCAGGAACAGTCCACACCCAAGACTTCACCCGTGGTAGCGGCATCGCCGTCGTCACACGGATCTCCAGGATAGGTGCAGACATCTGCCAGGGTTGCGGTGGCGTCGTAGTTGCAGGCGGTGTTGTCCAGGCAGCCCGCACATGTGGCAAAGTCGCACGAACCGTCGTTCACGGTGGCCGCAGGGTCGTAGTTGCAACCGAGGGGGTCGGTGCACCCGAGTACGTCCACCGCCTCACAGGTACAGCTTGCAGTGATTTCTTCGCCAGTGGTGGTGGCGTCGCCATCGTCACACGCATCGCCCACAAAGAGGCAGGAGCCGTCATCGGTGTTGGCTGCTGCGTCGTAGTTGCAGGCGGTGTCGTCGACGCAGCCGTCTACGGCCACCCAAAGCCAGGCGTCGTAGACCAGTTCGGGGTGATCGATGTAGGGGTTGCGGTTGCCCTGGGCGATTTCGATGCGGTCGTTGCGGGTAAGCTCAGCTGCGCTGACGGGATCGTCCAGGTGCCAGGTGTACAGCAAGCTTACGCTGCCAACCAGGCTGATGTCGCCGGCTTGTGTGGGGTACATGGTGTAGAAGTAGAACAGCTGGCGGGCTACGTCTCCTTTGCGCTCCTCGCGCGGCTCCCACACCGAATTGTGGCGCTCCGAGAAGTCGTCGGCGTTGGCGGGCTGGGTGCTTGTGGATTGGTAGTTGCCCGAACCGTCAACGCCGTACCAGACTGCGTTGGCATCCGCCACTTCCGAGAACGGGTAGTTGGCCCGCGCCGAGTTGGCCGAACCGTGCGCCGGACGAATGTTGTGGATGTCCGACCGCATGGGCGACGCGCTGCCGTATAACGACTGGGGTACCAGGTGTTCGGCATTGATGGGGTCCGGAAACGTGGTGAACTCAGCAGGTTGCTGAAAACCGGTGTAGATGCAGGCGATGTTTCCCCCCTCTTCATCGGTGAAGGAGTACATCTGCTGGCGGGCTGCGGAATAGCCCAGGTCCGAAAAATCACTGTCGTACCAGTTGGTTTTCAACCAGTCACGCAAATCTTCAAGGACAAGTCCAGCCGGGGGAGTTTGGCTCGAGGCGGCCGTTTGCAAAAGCACAGCAAACAGCACGAGAATAGCAGCACGCATAGCACTCAGAGTTCGCCTCTAAGATACGGCTCCCTGCGGGCGTTCAACAAAAAATCACTTTGAAGTTGCTCACACGTGGTAGATGGCCCCAGCGCTGTGGTCACGACCGCCGGTTACCGAACCCAATACATTGACTTCCAAGCGACGACGTAGCACTCCGAGGAAGGCAAAGACCATGGCCTCTTTGAATTGGACCAAGGTTTCGTCAGGGACAATCAGCTGGGCTGCGCAGTGTTCCTGCAGGCGTTCCATGAGGTAGGTGTTGAGCGCACCACCGCCGGTCACCAGTACTTTCTTGTCCGGTTCGTTCATCACGCGGCCCATTTGGATGGCCACGTGCTCCACAAACGTGCGCAGCTTGGAATTGGGCGAGGCAGTGCTGCGGTCCAGCGTGGGCAAGAAAATGCTCTCCAACCATTCGCGGCCGAGGCTTTTGGGGCCTGTGCGCTGGTAAAACGACACGTTGTTAAGGCGGTTCAAAAGCGGCTCCTTCAGCGTACCTGCGCGCGCAAATTCCCCGTTTCGATCGAACTCGTGGTTGAGCTCGCGGGCCAAGCGGTTCATCACCGTGTTGACCGGACAAACGTCAAACGCGTGCATGACGCCGTCCCGTTCGTAAGAAACGTTGGCAAAACCGCCCATGTTCAGGCAGTAGTCGTACTCTCCAAAGAGCAGCTTATCACCCATGGGCACAAGCGGAGCGCCTTGGCCTCCGTTGGCCACATCCTGGCTACGAAAGTCGCCGATGACCGGCAGTCCACACCCCGCAACGATGGTGGCCGGGTGGCCGATTTGCGAGGTCAGGTTCAGGTCGGGCTTGTGGAAGACCGTATGGCCATGAGAAGCCACGAAATCCACCGGTTCGCCCTGTCGGAAGTCGTCCACCAATGCGCCCAAGTATCCGCCAAAATCGCGGTCCAACTGGGTGAGCTCAAGCCCTGAAAAACCGTAGGCGGTCTCGAGTTTGTTCTTCCAAATCATTTGAAACGGAACAGTTTCGGCGCGTACAATCTTGTAGCTCCAGGTGTCTGCCTTGTGGAATTCACACAGGGCCAAATCGACGCCATCCAGCGAAGTGCCTGACATGAGGCCAATCACACGGTACACGGGGGTTGAAGAACCTTGACTCATTGGGTTTTTTACTTGGAAGGGCTAATTTAGCGCCCCGCAAGGAAAGGGCCGCAATGAACGTCCATTCCCCGAGTATTTTTCGAGAAACCAGGACCCAACATTCATGGAATTCAATCTTACCGAAGAACAGATTGCAGTGCGCGATGCTGCGCGTGATTTTGCCCAAAACGTACTGAAACCCGGCGTCATTGAGCGTGACACCGAACAACGCTTCCCCGCCGAAGAAGTCAAGCAACTTGGCGAACTCGGCTTCATGGGCATGATGGTCGACCCCCAATACGGCGGCTCGGGCATGGATACCGTCTCTTATGTACTGGCCATGGAGGAGATCTCCAAAATCGACGCAAGTACTTCGGTATGCATGAGCGTAAACAACTCGCTGGTGACTTGGGGCCTGGAAGCCTACGGGACTGAAGAGCAAAAGCAAAAATTCCTGACCCCGTTGGCATCGGGCCAAAAGATCGGCGCGTTCTGCTTGAGCGAGCCTGAGGCCGGATCGGATGCAACCTCGCAGCGCACCACCGCCATCGACATGGGCGACCATTACCTGCTGAACGGCACCAAAAACTGGATCACCAACGGCAACTCGGCCAGCACCTACTTGGTGATGGCCCAAACCGACGCCGACAAAGGCCACCGCGGCATCAACTGCCTCGTTGTAGAGCGCGACATGGAGGGCTTCCAAATCGGTGCCAAAGAGGACAAACTCGGCATCCGCGGATCGGACACCCACACCTTGATGTTCCAAGACGTGAAGGTGCCCAAGGAAAACCGCATCGGCGAAGACGGCTTCGGCTTCAAGTTCGCCATGAAAACCTTGAGTGGTGGCCGCATCGGTATTGCTGCGCAAGCGCTCGGCATCGCCTCAGGCGCATTGGAACTCGCCACCCAGTACTCCAAGGAGCGCAAGGCCTTTGGCAAGGAAATCTCCAAGCACCAAGCCATCGCCTTCAAACTGGCCGACATGGCCACCGAAATCGAAGCTGCACGCCTGTTGTGCCTCAAAGCCGCTTGGCTGAAGGACAACGGACAGGATTACGCCCTTGCCAGCTCGATTGCCAAACTCTACGCCTCTGAGGTAGCTATGAAGCACACCGTAGAAGCGGTACAAATCCACGGCGGCTACGGCTACGTGAAGGAGTATCACGTGGAGCGTTTGATGCGCGATGCCAAGATCACCCAGATTTACGAAGGCACTTCAGAAGTCCAGAAAATCGTGATCTCACGCGACCTGCTGCAAGACTGATTTCACCCACACCTTTCTGTTCATAGACCGCGACTGAACCCGCGGCGGACGCTGGGTACACCGTTGTACTTTCGTTCACCATGGGCCGCGTGTTTTCCATCCTAGCTTTGTTGGCTGTTGCAGCCGGTTGCGTGTACGTCTGGTATGGCTTTCGCCAAGACCTCGCCACGGCACCCGATCCCGCCGTAGCCGTGCCTGCCGACGCTGTTGCCCTGCTCCGCTTTGAGCCCGATTGGCGCCGCACGCCGGCCGCCCTGCACGCCACCGGTGAAATGATGAATGCCCGTTGGGGCGATGCGCGCAGCGCTGTGCAACACCTGGACAGCCTGCGCTTGACGGCTGCCGGTTTGCAAGAAATGCTGGACAATGGGCCGTTCCAATGGTCCCTGCACCGCATCGGACCTGAGCAATACACCTGGATGTTCGCCGCAGGGGTTCGACCTGCCCAAGAAACCACTGTTTGGGAAACGGCAGCCGTGCTCACCGGGGCGCCTGTGAGTCCTTCGTCGCGCAGTGTGCGTGGCGCAGCTGTGCACACCTCAGCCAACCTCAGCGCCTGCATGCTGAACGGCGTACTCCTGATCAGCCCCGCTCCCGCCCTGCTCGAAGCCGGACTCGCCCGACTTACCGCAGACCCCACCGCCACTACCCCGCTCGATGAGCGCTTGGCGCGCGCTGGCAAGCCCGCCGCCGCCCTCCTGCACCGCACCGGACCTTCCGCCCCGTGGTCAGCCCTGGAGCTGCGGGTACGTCAAGGCAAATGGGAATGGGCCGGCATGGAACCCATCGGAAGTCCGTCCGACGCGCGCCCCCTTGCGGTGCCTACAGCCCTGCTGCCCGCCACCACCGAACGCGTCACTTGGTACACCCACAGCGCCGCGGTACACCTGCAATCCGACACCGCCCAACTCGCCGACATCAACCGCGTTCTGGCCGACCTGGACGAAGTGTGCGCGTGCGACTACCTGGCCACCCACTTCAGCCCCGAATCCGGCTGGGGACTGGCCCGCTTGCCCGAAGGCCCCGTACTGCTTATGGCCGCCGCCGACACGGCGTGGATCCAACAATTGACTTACAGTCACGCCGCCTTGGAAGAGGCCTATGCGGGCGTGGGCATCTTCCGCGTGACCGAGCCTTACGCCTCTGGGCTGTTGAGCAGTCAACCGGACTTCACCCTGCCCCTGACCTGGAATTTGGAAGGGTACCAGTTGTTTGCCGCCGACCTCGGCACCGCCAAAGCCTTCATCCGCGAAGCCACCAGCTTCCGCACCTTGGACTTGACTTCATCGGCCATCACCAGCGCGGACGTGCGCGGCATGCAGGCCAACGCCTTGGTCTGGGAACGCAACCCCACCGATTGGGAAAACACCTCCTGGCCCCTCGACCTGCCCGCAGGCGACCACACCGAGCTGCTGCAAGTGTACGTAGCCGAAGGCGAGGAACGCTTTACCTCTGCCCAGCTGCTGCGCGGCACCCCCACCGATTTGCCCGGCAATACCGGATTGGCCGTGCGCTGGGAGCAAGAACTGCGCAACCCCGGACACGGCAAACCGTGGATGGTCAAAAACCACTACACCGGGGCACGAGAGCTGTTTGTGCAAGACACCAAGCACCAGGTCTCGCTGTTTTCAGCGTCAGGCCAGCGGTTGTGGAGCGCGACGGTGGACGGTCCCATCCAAGGGGAGGTCACCCAGGTGGATTTGCTGCGCAACGGAAAACTGCAGCTGGCCTTCAACACGCCCAGCAGCATTTACATCCTGGACCGCAACGGGAATTTGGTGGACGGATTTCCAGTGCGACTGCCCAGCAAAGCCTCGAGCCCGCTGGCCATTTTTGACTACGACAACAAGCGTAAGTACCGTTTTGTGATTGGCACCGAAGACGGCAAAGTGCGCAATTACGACACCGGCGGAAAGGCCACCGGCGGCTGGAAAACGCCCGACTTTGGATCGCCCACTGTGGAACTGGCTCACCTGCGCATACGCGACAAGGACTACATCTTTGCCCGCGAGGATAGCGGCACCCTGCACCTGCTCAAACGCAACGGACAAAAGCGGATGGACACCGAGGCGCGCACCCCGGGGCACAACCGCTACTCTTCGGCCTTCCGCTTGGGAGATTCGATGGAACAGTCCAGCCTCTTCTATGCAGACACCGCGGGCAACGTGCTGGACATTCGCTTTGACCGCCCTACAGTGGACGGCGAACTGGTGGGCATCATGGAAGGCGAACGCCTGGTGCGCGAAGACATCACCGGTGACCGCAACGCCGATTTTGTACTGGCTGACCAGCGCGTGCTCAAGGCCTACGACACCGAACTCGAACGCCTGTTCCGCACCGAACTCACCGGCACCATCTCGGAGTTGCCGCAGGTGTTCCGCTTCTCCAATAAAGACCGGAAAGTAGGCGCCACAATAGGTCAACACAACGAATTATACCTGCTAAATGCCAACGGAGAAATCGAAGCAGGATTCCCGGTGGAAGGCAACAGCGCTTTCAGCATTGGCGACATGGACCTTGACGGCCGGTTTGAATTGGCCACGTTCACCGCGTACGGCACCCTGAAGGTGTACCAGCTCCCTTAAGAGATCCGCCCCCAGCCCAGCTTTTCTTTGATCTGCGCCTCCAGCGCTGCGCGCAACGGAGCGTGTTCAGAGGCCACCAAATCAGGGTCCTCACCGAGGATGGCCTCGGCAGCGTGGCGGGCGGCGGCCAGCAGTTGTTTGTCTTGGGTGATGTCGGCGAGTTTGAAGGCGGTCAGTCCGCTCTGCTGGGTACCCAAAATGTCTCCCGGGCCGCGCAGTTGCATGTCCACCTCGGCAATTTCAAACCCGTCGGACGTGCGGCACATGGTTTCGATGCGGGTGCGGGCGTCGTCGCTGAGCTTATCGCCGCTCATCAGGATGCAGTAACTCTGTTCGGCTCCTCGCCCTACCCGGCCGCGCAGCTGGTGCAGCTGGCTCAGGCCAAAGCGCTCCACGCTCTCAATCACCATCACCGACGCGTTGGGCACATTCACCCCCACCTCAATCACGGTGGTGCTGACCAGAATCTGGTTGGTGCCACCCGCAAATAGATTCATCTCGTAATCCTTGTCCTCGGGCCGCATGCGCCCGTGCACGATTCCAATACGGTAATTGGGCAGCGGGAATCGACGGGACAAGGCTTCGTACCCGTCCATCAGGTCTTTGTAGTCCATGGTCTCGCTCTCCTCAATCAAGGGGTAAACCACATACACCTGCCGGCCCTTGGCAATCTCCTTGTCCAAAAAGCCAAAGACCTTCAACCGGTCGGCGTCGGTGCGGTGCACAGTGCGCACTTCTTTACGGCCCGGCGGCAGCTCATCGATGATGGACACGTCCAGATCACCATAGAGGGTCATTGAAAGCGTGCGTGGAATGGGGGTCGCGGTCATCACCAACACATGGGGAGGAATGGTCGCCTTCTTCCAAAGCTTGGCGCGTTGCTTGACACCAAAGCGGTGCTGCTCGTCAATGATGGCCAGTCCCAGGTTGTGAAACTTTACGCCCGGCTCGATCAGTGCGTGGGTACCGATCAAAATGTGGAGCGACCCGGCTTGGAGCTTCTCGTGCAGACGCGCGCGGTCCTGGGTTTTGGTGGACCCGGTGAGCAGGCCCACTTCCACGTCCAACTCAATGAGCATTTCACCGAAGGTGGCAAAGTGCTGTTGGGCGAGGATTTCGGTGGGTGCCATGATGCACACCTGGTAGCCGTTGTCCACCGCAAGCAGGGCCGAAAGCATGGCCACAATGGTCTTGCCCGACCCCACATCCCCTTGCAACAAGCGGTTCATGTGACGCCCGTGGCGCATATCGGCACGGACCTCACGCAGCACGCGTTTTTGAGCCCCAGTCAGGTCAAAGGGCAAGTGCTCGGAATAGAAGGCATTGAACAACGGACCCACTTCCTCAAACACCACTCCACGCAGGTCCACTGTTGCGGTGCGTTTGTTTTTGACCAGCAGGAGTTGGCTGAGCAGGAGCTCTTCAAATTTCATGCGGTTACGCGCAGCACCCAAGCGCTCAAAGTCTTGCGGAGCATGGATGTGGTGCAGGGCCGTTTCCCGGTCGGGCAGGGCGAATTGGGTGCGCCACTGTTCAGGGAGGAATTCGGGTACGTTGCCACTGAGTTGCGGCAAAACTGCTTCGATGATCTTGCGAATACCAGCGGTGTGCAAGCCCTTGGCCCCGAGCTTTTCGGTACTGGAATACACCGGTTGCAGGGGAGCGCCTTTCGCCACGCGGGCAGTGGCCGCCAGTTCAAATTCAGGGTGGGGAATGGACCGCTTGCCTTTGAAAAAGTTGGGCTTACCAAACACCACATACTCCTTGCCTACCCGGAGTTTGGGTGCAATCCACTTGGCGCCTTTAAACCACACGAGCTCAATCTGTCCGGTGGCGTCTTCGAGTTGGGCCACCAAACGCTGCTTGCGCGGAGGGCCCACCAATTCTGCGTGGGCAAGGGTGCCTTTGAGTTGGACGTGGGCGGCATCGGACCGCACATCGGCAATGGCGTGAAAGCGGCTCTTGTCCACGTACCGGAAAGGAACATGCAACAGCAAGTCCTCCACGGTGCGGATCCCGAGCTCGGCTTGCAATTGTGCAGCACGCGCAGGACCTACGCCTTTGACAAATTCTATGGGGGTATCGAGCAAGGCCGGCATGGAGTGTAAATCTACCACAACCTCCGGCACCTTGATCCGTGTATACGCGGGTATAAACGTTTCTAAACGGGTAAGAAACGTTTACAACCGGCTTTGGGCTTGGCGCCGATTCACCTTGTGCCCAAAACCACAACCATGCACCGAATTGCCTTATTCCTGTTCCTGCTTCCCGCTTGGACTTGGGCTCAACCCGAGCTTCCCTCCACCTCAGCACAACAACTTGCCTTGGGCGCTTACCGCACCGGATTCGCTTCCCTCCCCGACTCCACGCGTGCGGGCAAACTGTACCAACGTTGGCACCAGCATTGGGCGGGCCGGTTGGACCAGAATCACTCAGCTTCCACCTTGCTTGAAGCCTACCAGAATCCGCCACCCACCACTTCGCAGCTCAATTGGACCTATGCCGGTCCGGGCGTAGTCGACGTGCAACGCCAGGGACGGGTGGAATGCTTGGCCACTCCTGAAAGCGCGGCTACCCCACAACTGCTCTTGGCCGGCACACCCAGCTCGGGCATCTGGCGTTCGACCGACGGCGGCGCACATTGGCACAACACCACCGACGACGACTGGTCCGGCGCCGGGTTGGGCTGCGCTTGGCTGGCCTTTGCCCCGAGCGACCCCAATCGGGTGTATGCCGCAATGACGGTTTCCACCACCGCCGAGGTCAGCAACGTGGGCATCGAGCACGGCTACGGTTTGGGCATCTTTACCTCCACCGACGCTGGAGAAACCTGGACCCCCACCGGCTTGCAATTTGACCCGGCCGATCGCCAGCTCACCACACGCATTCTGTTCCATCCCACCGACCCTCTGCGCATGTATGCTGCGGTCAACGACCGGGTACTCTACACCACCGACGGCTGGGACAGTTGGGAAACCGTGTTCGACCACCTGACCCAAAGCTACCCCTTCCGCCACAAGGCCATCACCGACCTGCTGGCCGACCCCGATGATTTCAGTACGCTGTGGGTGTGCAGCAACGGCGTGGAATCATGGACGCACACCTCCCCGCCCACCACCCCAGATACCTA
>JBMYJR010000063.1:0-13307 GCA_049594615.1 Flavobacteriales bacterium | reverse complement strand
GGAAATCAAACACAGCCCTGCGGCCAAAAACACCGCCGAACTCGTGGGCACCATGAGCTCTGACATCATCGTTCAGCAAGAAGGTGAGCGCACCGAACTCTACTTCCGCGGCTCACGCCAAGGCAACAACATCTACTTCCTTGATGGCATGAAAATCACGGAGAGCTTGCCGAGCGTGCCGTCTGCCGGAATTGCCCGCATGGACGTGTACACCGGCGGCGTGCCCGCCAAGTACGGCGACTTCACAGGCGGAGTTGTGGTGATCGAAACCAAGTCTTACAACGAAGTTTGGCGTAAACTTGAAGCGCGACGCTTGGCCCGTGAAGCCATGCAAGAAGACCAAACTCTAGAGCAATAACCCAAACTCACACCCACGCGATAAGTGCTCACCTTCAAACAAGCCCATACCGCCACCGACACCGAACTGATTGCGCGGTACCGCAAACGCGGGCAGCGCAAATGGGTGGGCGTGTTGTTCAACAGGTACGCCCAACTGGTCTTGGGCTTGTGCATGCAATACTTGAAGGACGAGGGCCGTGCGCAGGACATGTGCATGGCCATTTTTGAAAAGCTCCTCCACGAGCTGAAAAAACGTGAGGTCACCCACTTCAAGTCTTGGCTGTACACCCTCAGCCGCAACGAATGCCTGATGCAACTCCGCAAAGACGGTAACCCCAAGGTCGTGGCCGCCGCAGAAGCTTACACCCGCCAGGTGCAGGAATCCGAATCCGCCTCCAAAGCCCTCGCTGAAGTGCAACTCGACGAGCTCCAACGCGCCTTGAAGCAGCTCAACGAAGCGCAACGCAACTGTGTGGAACGCTTCTACCTGAAACAGCAATCCTATGCAGCCATTGCCGCCGAAACCGGATACACGCTCAAACACGTCAAGAGCCACATCCAAAACGGCAAGCGCAACCTGCACAACATTCTAACGCAACACGATGCCTTCCACTCCTGAATACCGCCCCGACGCCGACACTTTGGCCCGGTACCACGCCGGCACCTTGCCCGAGGCCGAGGCTGCTGCGCTTGAACGCGCTGCCGAGCAGGACGCCTTTTTGGCCGCTGCGTTGGAAGGCAGCGCGTCGCTCTCAGCCGGTGCCACCGAAGCCTTGCAGGCCCGCATCACCGCTCAAAACACCCGCTTTGCACGCCAGTGGTGGTGGGCAGGAGGCGTTGCCGCTGCCGCCATCGTGACTTTGCTCGTGTGGCCCCGAGAGGAGCCGTTCGTAGCCGAAACACCGCCGGTGACCACCTCCGCTCCCGCCACCACCCAAAGCCCGGAGCCGTTGGGTCCCGAAGCCGTGGCCCCGCAAGTGGTGCAACGTTCGCGCACCGATTCAAGCGTGAGGGTGACTGTGAAAGTGCCTTCACTCCCAGAAGCCACTCCTGCCGCCGCCGAACCCAACCCGGAAACCTTCCGCTTGGTGGAGATCATGCTGGAAGACGAGATGCGCGAACTGGAGCCCGAGCTGTTTGCTGGCGCCGAACCGGAAAACCCTGCACCTGCCGCCCCTGAGCACAGCGTGTATGAAATTGCCCGCTACCGCGTGGTGGACTACAGCGGCCAACGCACCCAGAAACTCGAGCGCGACATGCCCGACCCGCGCAGTTTGTCGCCCCAATTCAGCCAACGTGAGGACTTGGATGACCCGCTCAACCAGGTCAATCGCCCGGCCACAGTGAGTTACGAAGAGGCCTTGGAGTTGGCAGTAGGTCACTACGCTGCAGCGCGTCACCGCATTGCGCTCTGGCATTTTGAAGACATCCTGAAGGTGTACCCTGACGACTTAAACGCCCAGTTCTACGCGGGTATGAGCGCCTGGCACGACAACCGCTTTAAAGATGCCCGTGACCTGTTGCGCCAAGCCGCGAGTAACGACTTCAACACCTTCGCCGAAGCTGCCGCTTTTTATGCCGCCCAAGCGCTCTTCGCGTTTGGCGACCCCGCACAAGCACGCACCGAACTCAAAGCCATTGCCGATGCCGGCGGGTTTTACGCCGAGCGGGCGAAGCTGGAGTTGGGGATCGACTGACGGTTGCCTGCAGGGCTGTACCTTTGCACCTTTGGCCCTGTAGTTCAATGGATAGAATAGAAGTTTCCTAAACTTTAGATCCGGGTTCGATTCCCGGCGGGGCTACTGTTTTCGACTCGAACATCCATCCCAGTTTTTGGAGCATGTGGCCGCTGTAATGCCTTGTTAGTCCCTATCTGACAGCACGGCGGGTTTGGATTTGTGTAATTTCCCCTTGCTTAAAAAGCGCAGCTGACCAATCAAAGCCACGTGAACCCATCTCCGGATTTCATCACGTCGTACGGCGTCCTGGCCGAAAAGCTGGGGAATGCCCAAACCCGCGACGACATTGCTGAGGTACTGTTCGAGTTTATCGAGCAGAACGTCCCGATGCCGTTCCTGGGGGTCTACCTCTATGACACGGAACAGCAAAAGCTCCTGAACGTCAAATGCAAAGGCTTCACCGACGCGCAACGTATCAAGGCCGAAGAGTCGGTGATGGACCGCCACCCGGGCAAGGCCTTTCTCGAAAACCGCGTATTGTGGATCCCTGACACCCAAGATAACACCGCCGATCAACACGTGGCCTCCCCCCGTGATTTTGAAGTCCGTTCCGCGTTGGTGATCCCGATATGTTCCGATGAAAAAGCAATCGGTGTGCTCACCATGGCCAGTGACAAAGTGCGCTACTTCTCTGAGCAAATGCGCGACATCATGTGCTCGGCCTGCAACATCACCGGCATTGCGTACCGCAATATCATGCGCATGCAGGAGCAGCGTTCCCTGATGACCGAGCTGCTCAAAGCCAAACGCGAAGCGGAATTAGCCAACTCCGAGAAATCCCTGTTTTTGGCCAACGTGAGCCACGAGCTGCGCACCCCCATCCACGGCATCCGTGGCCTGATTGACCTGACGCGCAAAGCCCAAGATCCGGTCCAAAAAGACAGTTACATCTCCTTTGCCTCGCAAAGCTTGGAACAACTGGAAAACGTAGTGGGGGACCTGCTCGACATCTCCATGAGTCAAGGCGGACGCCTGCTGCTCAAAGACGAGTGGTTCAGCTTGGAAGACGTCCTGCCCGGACTCATGACTGAATTCTCCAACCAAGCTTCGTCCAAAGGCCTGACCTTCCACACTGAAATGCCCGAGGCACTCGGCATGGAAGTCAATGCCGACCCCACACGTTTGCGTCAAGCCCTGTCCATCTTGTTGAACAACGCAATCAAGTACACGCCTTCAGGCCATGTGACCTTCACCGGTGCTTGGGCTGTTTCCAACGAAACCAAAGAACTGACCTTGGCTGTGGAAGACACAGGTATGGGGATTTCTGAAGAAGAATTACCACTCATCTTTAACCCCTTCTTCCGATCCTACAATCAGGAAAAGAACAACCTGAAAGGCACCGGCTTGGGACTGTCGGTGTGCAAGGAGATTGTCGAACGTTTGGGCGGAAATATCAACGCCACCAGCAAACCGGGCAAGGGTTCACGTTTCGAAATCCACTTGTCACTCCCCTGTCGTCCAAAAATCCCTGCAGCGGACATGGACCAAGGTGCCCGCACGCATTACGACCTCAAGGGCAGGCGTATCCTGGTGGCCGAAGACAGCGAAGTCAACCAATTGGTATTGGCCAGCATCCTCGAGTCCTTTGGTGTGGAGCTTTTCATGGTGTCCAATGGAGAGCAGGCTTGGCAAACCCTGCGTGCCACGCAAGTGGACCTGATCATCATGGATCTGCAAATGCCGTCCATGAATGGCATAGATGCCATGATTGCCATCCGGGCAGACGGCAATTCTACGCCCGCCATTGCCCTAACGGCAAACAGCGATCAACTCGAGAGGGAACGCTGTTTGCAAGTAGGATTCAACGAATACGTTTGCAAGCCGTTTGAGACCACTGCCATGCAAGCCATGATGGGCCGCTTGCTGGAAGAGGATCAGGTACGTTCCTAGCGCAGGCGCATGCCGTCGGCGTTGGCCTTGAGGCGATCGATGCGGCTCGCCTTCTCACGTACCAGGGTATCTTGTGCGGCTCGGGCCTTTTCATTGGCAGCGCGCTCGCTTTCCAAACGCTTGATTTCCGCTTTGGCATTCTCGATCTCGAGGTTGAGTTGCTCCATTTTGAGCTGCAGTTGCTTGATGTCTTGTTCGGCATCGGCCACCCCTTCGGTGGCTTTGGTGATGTCCGACGCTTGGCCGGCCAGTTCCTTGTCCAGCTTCTCGCCTTGCTTGTCCAGCTTTTCGAGCTCCTTGACCATTTTGCCCTGCTCTTTGCGCTCGTCTTCGAGCAGCTCGTCGTAGACCTCGACATACAAGGCGCGTGCAAACGACTCCATCACTTGTGTCATTTTTGCTGATTCTCCAGGGAACTCTCCAGATTCCAGGTAACGGGCGCCACTGAGGACAAACACATCCAAGCGCGCGCCGCGCTCATCATCGGCCACTTTGGAGTAGAGGCTGACGGTACCTTCGGCCACATCCAGCATGCGGATATTGAGCGCTTCGTAATGCTTGCGTACTTTTTTGAATTGACACTTGTAGCGGTCATGGACAAAGGCAGCCCATTGCTTTTCCACTTGACCGGCCTGCGCATCAAGGTGCAGGGTGAAGGCTGCTTGGGACTGCTTGTTGAGCTTGGCAGTGGTTTGTTCCACGCGCAGGCGCGGGCCGTTGAGCAGCGCCTGTTGGATTTGCTCTTCTTGGGCAGACAGCGCGAATGTGGCAAACAGCACTGTGAAGGTGATCAGGAGTTGTTTCATCGGTTTAAACGTTGTTGTCTTGGAGACGCGTCAAGATGTGGGCGGTCACTTTTCTGGGTCAATGTCGGAAGAACCGGGCCGCAAGCGCACCAACCGGTGGGAATTGTTCCGACCTTTGCGGTGCAAATTGGGCCCATGACCATTCAAAACAACCACGTGGTGGAGCTGGAATACCGCCTCCACCTCGACAACGCCGAAGGCGAACTCATCGAAGAAACCCAAGCCGGGGAACCCTTCACTTTCCTCTACGGACACGAAGAGGTGCTGGAGATGCTGGTGCAAGCCCTCTCAGGCCTCAAAGTGGGCGACGACTTTCACGTGGCCATTCCGTGCAAGCGCGCATACGGCGATCCAGAGGAGTCGGCCATTGCCACTTTCTCCAAGGAATTGTTCAAGGTAGACGGCAAGATCGATGAGGCCTTGTTGGCCGAAGGTGAGCTGGTGCCCATGCGCGACGATGAAGGCCATGAGGTGGACGGCTTTGTGTTGGAAAACACCCCTGAAGGTGTGACCCTGGACTTCAATCACCCATTGGCCGGCGAAGACCTGTACTTCGAGGGACGCGTGTTGGCCATCCGCCCCGCATCCGATGCCGAGCTGCAGGCCGGCGAGGCCAGCGTGTCGCTGTAAGCCTGGTGGGTACGTTCACTCCGTATTGAAAGCAATGCGCCACCGCGCTTGTGATCAAGGCATTGGCGATATCCACCGGTGACCCCGGAATACTTTTACCCGTGCTGAAGCGTTCACCTAGCGGAAACCCACACCTTTGAACCATGGCATCCAAATCCGAACGCATCACCTCCAGAAGCCGTGCCACCACTACAGTGGGCACCATTGTAGGCATCACCTTGGTTTTGGTCATGCTCGGGATTTTGGGTGTGCTGTACAGCGTGTCTGACACCGTTGGTCGCAAGTACAAGGAAGACATCTCACTGCTGGTGATGATGGAGAACGACCTCAGCGAAACCGATGTACTTCGCGTCAAGAAAGTCGTGGAATCCAAGCCGTACAGCCTGAGCGTGGACTACATTTCCAAGGACGAAGCGGCCCGCCGCGAAGTGGAGCGCCTCGGCGAAGACTTTGTGGCCTTCATTGGCGAAAACCCCTTGCCGGCTTCCCTGGAGATTCACCTGCACCACACCCACACCCCGCTGGATAGCGTCGAGTACGTGGTGAGCCAACTCGGCGGCTACCGTGAGGTGCGCGAAGTGGTATACCACCCTGACCTCATCGCCAAAATGAACGAGAACATCGGATCCATCACCTTGTGGCTCGGGGTCATTTGTTTGCTGTTCCTGCTCATTGTGGTGGCCCTGATCAACAACACGATCAACCTGGCCATCTTCTCCAAGCGGTTTGTAATTCGCAGTATGCAATTGGTAGGAGCCACTGCCGGATTTATTCGGCGCCCTTACGTGATCCAGGGCGTGTGGTGGGGCCTGAGCTCCGCGATTCTGGCGTTGGGCATTTTGGCTGGTATCCTCTACGTGCTCCGCGACTCCCTTGAGGAAGTGGGGCTGAATTTCTTTGGTGGGCCGTACTACCTGTACATCGCCATCGGACTGCCGGCGATTGGCATTTTGATCTCGGCGTTGTCCACTTCGATTTCGGTGGGCCGGTTCTTGCGCATGCCGCTGGACCGTTTGCATTGATGGTTTTCACATCCCTTCTCATCCCCCCGCACCCCGGAGTGCTATATTTGCTGCAATCCCGTTGACATGGCCGTGAAGAAACCCCCGTTCGAATTTGCATTCAGCCGCCGCAACTACCTGTTGCTCTTTGCCGGCGTGGTGATCATCATCCTTGGTTTCGCCCTCATGAGTGGCGGAGGCAGCGACGACCCCAACGTGTTCAAAGGCGACTACAGCCTCAACGAGGAATCTTTCCAAGCGCTGACCGAAGGCCAATTTGCCATCGAAAAGGCCGACCGTCAAAAGCTGCAGTCCCTGCAAGGAAAGGTGTTTGAGACCGAAGACGCGCTGCTCAGTGCCGTTGCGAAAGCCCTGCCGGGTGCCAGCGATTTGACCCTGTGGAAGGTTCGCTCTGCCGAGCACATCGATGCCGACATCTTCTCGGGCCGTCGCATCACTTTGGCGCCCATCGTGGTGCTGTTTGGCTACGGCTTTGTGTTCTTCGCCATCATGTACAAGGAAAAATCGGCCGACACCCAAATGCAGCCTCACGGTGACGCAGAGGTGGCCGCAGAAGCCTGATTGTCGCACCCATGAGTTTGCTTGAAGCCATCCTGTTGGGCATGATCCAAGGCCTGACAGAATTCCTGCCCGTGTCCAGCTCCGGCCACCTTGAGCTGGGCAAAGCCCTGTTTGACTACGACGCCGACGCCAACAGCAGCATGCTCTTTTCCATCGTGGTGCACGCAGCTACGGCCCTGAGCACCATTGTGGTGTACCGCAAAGACATCTTGGACTTGCTGCAAGGGCTCTTCAAATTCAAGTGGAACACCGAGACCAAGTACGTGGCGCTCATTGCTTTGTCGATGATTCCGGTATTGTTGGTAGGACTGGCGTTCAAAGATGAGATTGAAGTGCTGTTCGGCGGCCAAATCTTGCTCGTGGGCTGCATGCTTTTGGTGACCGCCGCTTTGTTGTGGTTCACCCACCGCGCCAAACACCGCGAAGGTGTCGTGACTGGCCCGCGCGCCATCGTCATGGGGGTGGCCCAAGCCGTAGCCATCCTTCCCGGTATTTCCCGATCGGGTTCCACCATTGCCACCGCACTTTTGCTGGGCGTGAGCCGTGAACAAGCCGCACGTTTTTCATTCTTGATGGTGCTTCCACCCATCGCAGGCGCCACCTTGCTGGAGCTCAAAGAATACTCCGCAGCACCGGCTGCAACTGGAGGCTCGGACATGACCCTGCTCGCAGCAGCGTTCCTGGCCGCGTTTGTTTCAGGCTTGATCGCCTGCAGCTGGATGGTTAAGCTGGTGAAACGCTCGAAGTTGAGTTGGTTTGCGGTGTACTGTGCGCTGGCTGGAGCGACCGCGATTGCGGTAGGCCTGACCTCTTAAGGGGTGTTAACCATATAACATGGCACGCGACTTGCCGTTTCGTGAGTGAACCTGTAACACCACTGATCATGCGAATGCTTCTTTTGGCCGCGATGGCCGCGTTCACGTTAACTGCATGCGGCGACCTGCGCTTTGCTAATTCCATGCCGCCCCACACTTCCCAACTCACCCAAATTCCCAAGGCGTGCCAGGGCACGTTCATAAACGAAGAGGGCGAAACCCTTGTGGCCACCGCCACCCATGTTGACACGGGCGAGTTGCAGCTGGACTTGGTCAAAGGCTCGGATGCCTTTACCGTGAAAGCCGGCGACCGCTGGTATTACGCCAACCTCAAAGACGACGACGGACGTTTCTACGTCATCCCTTTCCGCCCAATGGAAAACGGCAACGTGGAAATCGGATTGTTTTCGATGGAAGAAGAGGGGCAAGAAGCCACCTTGGTGAGCATCACCCCAATCGTGGAGGAAGCCCATGGCGTGTTGGGTGTTCCTGTCATTGCGCCAAACGCAACAGAGTTTGAGGCGCTTATGCAAAGCGATTTGCTGCGCACGACCGTGCTCACACGCACCCCGCAGTAATTACGAAATGGCCGCATAGCGCGCCGCTACCGCATCCCAATTTACCAGTTGCTGGAAGGCTTTGATGTAACGTCCGCGCTCATTCTGGTAGTTGAGGTAGTACGCGTGCTCCCACACGTCAACGCCCATGATGGGCGTGCCAGGCATGTCCACCAAGCCCGCCATCAACGGGTTGTCCTGGTTGGGTGTTGAGCTCACAAAGAGTTTGCCTGCGTGGTCCACACTCAACCAGGCCCAGCCTGACCCAAAGCGTGTTTTGGCTGCGGTGAAGAATTGTTCCTCAAAGGCCTCCATGGAGCCAAAGGTGCTCATCATGGCCTCGCCCAAAGCGCCAGTGGGGGCGTCTCCACCTCCAGGAGCGATCACTTCCCAGAACAGGGTATGGTTGTAATGGCCACCCCCGTTGTTGCGCACGCCAGCATTGTCCATGTTGGCCGCGGCGCAGAGTTCCTCAAGCGATTCTCCGTTGTAGTTGCCTTCCAGTGCGGCATTCAGCTTACGTACGTAGCCCGCGTGGTGCTTGCTGTGGTGGATTTCCATGGTTTGCGCGTCGATGTTGGGCTCCAACTCGGCGGTGCCAAAGGTCAGGGCTGGAAGCTCAAACCCGGGGGTCTGGGCGGCAGGGGCAGCATTGGAGTCGGCTGCTGCTTCAGAGGCAGGAGCTTCGCCTGAATTGCAGGCCATAAATGGGCTGACGGCAACGCCTACGCCAACGATACCGGTGAGTTTGAGAAATTCGCGCTTTTTCATGGAACGGGTGGATTAAGGCTGGATCAACTTCCACAACATCCTGGAAGCGCCCATAACACGGGGTATAAAATAATCGTTATTCCCGCTCAGGACCGTGCAACGGGAAGGGATCTTTTGAAGGTCTTCAAGGAAACAGGCATGCACACGGCCGTGTTCACAATTCCCCCTACCCGCGCTGATGTGCGCCTCAAATTATGCGAACTATGAACATTCGTATGTCATCACGAAGCTGCTATACTCTGACCACGGTTGCGCTGTGGATGTGGGCCCTCACCGGACTCGCCCAAAGCTGCACCAACCCGCTGACCCTCTGCGCCGAAACCGTGGGGAGCAACCAAGCGGTGTTCTCTGATTCCGCGCCGTTGCAGTTTGGCTGCCTGGATGTACAGAATACGTTCTTCTACGAGTTTACTACCAACACCAACACCACCAATGTGGGCACCGCCACCATTGATGTGTCGGGCATCAATTGTCCTGGGGCGCTGGTATCAGATACCGTGTTTGCCGCCGTGATTGCCTTTGATCAGGCCGATCCATGCAACCCGGCCACTTGGTCGCTGTTGACCGCTTGCGAATCCGACACCCTCGGATTCACCATCGAAACCCCAGAGCTCAGCACCTCCACCAGTTACTTCTTTGTGTTGGGCACCAACCAAGACCCCGCCTCCATCGACTGCCAAATGCTCGTGGACATCTCGGGACCTGCCGTGGATATTGACGCGTGTTGCGATGCCAACATCACCCTTGGCGATTCGCATCAGTTCTCGGTGTTTGGCGGCGAGGCCATTCCTGGCTACACCTGGGATCCGCCTTCGTGGTTGGACAACTTCGCGAGCGACAGCCCCACCACCTTCCCTGAAGAAACCATCACCTACACCGTATCGGGCACCATTGGCGATTGCATTGCTACCGATCAAGTGACCGTGTTTGTGCTTCCTCCGATCAACCCCACCAACGCCATCTCTCCCAACAGCGACGGCTTCAACGATACGTGGGAAATCGGAGGTATCTCGCGCTTTGAAAACGCGTCTGTCACCGTATTTGACCGGTGGGGACAGCAAGTGTTCCGCTCCATCGGCTACACCGAAAACTGGGACGGCACCAACAACGGCAACTTCCTGCCCACGGCCACCTACTACTGGGTGATCGAACTGAATTCGCAAGACGTGAACATCGAGCCCCTGACCGGCTTCATAACCATTGTGCACTGATGCAGCGTCTGGTATCCCTTTCTCTGCTCTTGCTCTTGGCTGCGGGTGTCCGCGGGCAACAGGCCACGAACTACTCCAACATCGTGACCAACTACCTGATGATCAACCCTGCGGTCACCGGGAGTAGCCCTTGCTTGGATCTCAAACTCGGAATTCGCCAGCAGTGGTCCGGCTTTGAAGGCGCCCCCACAGGTGCGTTTGGCGTCATCCACAGCACCGTGGGTGAGAAAAAGCGCAACTTCCACGGGCTCGGCGCCATGGTGGAAACCGACGATACCGGCCCCATCTCCTTCACCTCGATCCACGCGCTGTACGCTTACCACATGAAGTTGACGCGCAACGCGCAATTGAGCGTAGGTATAGCTGCCGGATTTGAGCAGTACCGCTTCAACTACGCAGAGCTGACCTTGAGCAATTTCAACGACCCCATCATCACCGGGGGCTTCCAGCAATACTTGTTGCCGAAAATCAACTTCGGTGCGTGGCTGTATAAGTCGGACCGATTCATTGGGGTTTCCTTCAGAAATATGGTGCCCAACCGCATCACCAATTTTGGCGAAGGCTCAGAGGCTACCCGCCGCATGCACTTTACGCTGACCGCCGGCAAGCTGGTGGACATGAGTGAAGATTTCACCTTCCGCCCCGCAGTGCAGCTGATGTATGTGGGACGCTCGCGCCCGTCGATTGACATGCAGGCGGTGGTGGACTACAAAGAAAAGCTCCAAGTGGGCTTGGGCTTCAGAACCGGCTACGGACTGATTGGCCTGATCAAGGTGGACGTGTTTGATTACGTGTCTATCGGCTACGCATACGACCTGACTTTGAACCGAGTGCGCTACGCCTCGCCGCACACCCATGAGGTGATCATCGGCATCCAGGCGTGTCCGAAGGACGGTTATGGCAACCGCCTGCCCTGCGCTGCATACGACTGACTTCGGTCAGAACGAAACCATAACAACCGCGCTGCGTAGCAACTAATGTAAAACGCAGCACTTATTTAGAGCACATGCCACGCAAGGCGTTGTCACTGATACTGTTCGGGCTTTCCACCCTAGGGCTCACAGCTCAGTCCACAACCCTGTATTGGGTTGGTGGCAATGGGAATTGGAATGAACCTGCCAACTGGAGCGCTTCGGCCTCCGGCGCGGGAAGTACTTCTTTGGTGCCCACCGCCGAGACCCGAGTGGTACTGCAATCCACCCGCGCAGGATCCGTTGAGGTGTTTATCACCGGTGCTGCAGTCTGCCACTCCCTTTCCATTGCAGACCAAGCCCTAGCCCGAGTGCTGCCTTCAGGCACCTTGTCGTTGACCGCCGTAGACGACCCAAGCCGCGTGATCAATGCAGGCGCAGTTGTGGTGCAATCCCCACCTGCACCTGGCATGCGTTCAGCCATGACCGACGGATCCGGACTGTGGTACGCACCCGACGCTCTGGCTGGCGACGGCTTGACGCCCCTTTCCCTGATGGATACCGATTGCGGTACCGGCGGGGCCGATCCATACAACATTGACATCCAGATCCAAAGCGACTACAATGGCCAAGCCATCAGTTGCAACACTGCATCCGACGGCGCCTTGACGGTGAATGTCACCGGTGGGATAGGCCCTTTTTCGTTCCAATGGGTCGGGGGTTCGTTGCCGCCCACCTTTACCCAGAGCATCACCGGTTTAGCCGCAGGTACCTATACCGTACTGGTCACCGATTTGGGCCAAGGCACCATCTGCAGCGAAACCGTCGTCCTCAGCGCTCCTCCGGCGATTACCCTGTTGGATTTCACACCCAACCCGCCTTCATGCGCATCACTGTGTGACGGTTCGGCCACGGTGCTCGCCATTGGTGGTACGGGAACCCTGGACTACAGCTGGTCCAATGGCGAAACCGGCCAGGTGGCCACCCTGCTGTGCAATGGCAACAACACCTTGACTGTCACCGACGCCAACGACTGCGTCTACACCACCGACATTGCCTTGGCGCTGGACACCCTCTACGCCAACATCACCATCAACAACATCCTCTGCGGCGGCGAACCTGACGGCAGCGCAGAAGCCAACCCCGTTGGCGGCGACGGTGGCCCGTACACCATCAACTGGTCCAACGGCGACTCGGGCCCCATCATGAGCGATGAGTTTGCCGGCATTTACTCGGCCACCATCCTGGATGGGAGCGGTTGCCAAGTGGACACCACCTTTGAAATTCTCGAGGAGCCGCCCATGGTCCTCACCCTGGACGACACCACCGAACCCACCTGTGGCGGGTCTACCGACGGCGCCATTTTCGTATCAGTGGCTGGCGGGGTGCCTCCTTACGACACCGACTGGACCGGCCCCAGCGGCTTTACCAGCACCAGCGAAGATGTGATTGCGGTAGGCGCAGGCGCATACACCTTGACCGTGACCGACGCCAACGGCTGTGAGCAAGTGCTCGGCGTGGTGCTCGACGAACCAGACGCCGTAGATGCCACTGCCGTTGTGACCCCGCTTTCATGTGCTGGCGCAGCCGATGGTGCCATTGACTTGACGCCCTCCGGCGGCGTCGCGCCGTACGACTTTGTGTGGACAGCATTGCCCTTCTTCACCGCATTCACCGAAGACATCTCGGGCTTGGAGGCCGGCACCTACAACGTGCTAATCACCGATCAAACCGGCTGCTTTACCCTGCTCAGTTATGATCTCACCGAGCCCGATCCGTTACAACTGGACCTGGCGTTGACCCCCGTTACTTGCCCGGGAACAGATGACGGAGAGATTGACCTCACCATTGCCGGTGGCACCCCAGAGTACACGGTTTCGTGGGACTTGGACGGCAGCGGCACCGCGGCCAGCGAGGACCTGACTGGCCTGGCTCCCGGCACCTATACCGTCACGGTCATCGACGCCAACGACTGTGTGGAAACCGCCAGCGTGACCCTCGACGATGCCGTGGCCATTGACCTCAGCGCAATGGCCACCCCTGTATCCTGTTTTG
>JBMYJR010000062.1:0-14467 GCA_049594615.1 Flavobacteriales bacterium | reverse complement strand
CAAGCAGATTGCTCTTGCGCTGGAACTGATCCTTCGCTGCCACAGTCTCAATTGGATTATCCTGCAGGCAACTACGACCTGTGCGAGCTGATCAAAGCGGACTGGATAAGTGCTGATGACTACCGTTTCGTATTCGACGCGAATGATGGCGGAGCAGCGATCACTTACGAGCAAGGTGCTGCGAACACCTTCTTGCTGCTGCGCGACGTCCCTGGGCTGGAAGTAAATACCACATATGGTGTTACGGTGGATGCCCTGTTTGGCACAACCTGGAGCATCGGTACAATTTCCACAGACGTGACCATTACTACTCCGACTCCGTTCGTGAACCCGAACGATGAGTGTGACGCACACGGTCCTCACGCATTGGGTGACTACATCTCTGCGAAGCCATATGTATGTGGCGGCGACAAGTGGGAGTGGACCTTCACTGCTGATGGTCAATTGCCGGTCGTATACACCCGCAACTCAGCGAACCGCTTCATCCGACTGAGCAACGTTGGTGGTCTGCTGCCAGGTACTCAATACGATGTGACCGTACGCGCAGGATACCCGAACGGTGCCTTCACCCCAATGTCTGAAGTGGGATGTATCGCTATCGTAGGTGTTGCTCCAGGTGGAATCGCTGCTGGCGGTCCAACTGTGGATGCTGACGCCGACCTCGAGCGCACCGCTGAGGGCACCGCTGCGGTAGCTTTCTACCCGAACCCAAATACCGGCGACTTCCTGAACGTGAACCTGATGGGCGTTGAGTCACCAAAAGTGACCCTCGACATCGTGAACATGATGGGAGCTTCTGTGAAGCGCATTGAGCTGAACGTAGCCGGCGGTAACGTGAACGAAGTGATCAGCCTTGACGGCCTCGCTTCAGGCGTATACCTGGTGAACACCACCATGAATGGTGAAGTCTTCACCGAACGACTGATCATCCAGAAGTAATCCTTCTCGATCATACATGAAAAGGGGCCGCGCATGCGGCCCCTTTCTTTTTGCTCTGAACAGTTTGACTTGGTCGTTTTACCAATCTCCGTGTCGGTCAATCAAATACACCAAACTGGCTACGGTAGCAGCACCCAACTCCAACTCGCGTTTATGGACATTCTCAAAAATGTCGTTGTTGCTGTGGTGCACATCAAAGTAGCGCTGTGAATCGGGGACCAAACCAAACAAGGCCACCCGATCGTCTTTCAATGGACGGATATCTACCCCGCTGAACCCACGACGGAACACGTGAATCTCATACGGTTCAAACAGGGGCTCCAAAGATGAGAAGAAGGCCATCTGTGCATCGCTGCCCTCCAAACGGAACCCACGTGGGGTGAAACCGCCCGCATCGCTCTCAATGGCCGCAAAATGGACCATACCGGCATCCTTGGCCTCTTTCGCGTAGGTCTTGCCGCCGTTGTTGCCGTTTTCTTCGTTGATGTAGAGTACCACACGTAGCGTGCGCTTTGGTTTGTAGCCCAACGCCATCAATATGCGCAGCGCTTCGATGGACTGCACAATGCCGGCACCGTCGTCGTGTGCACCCTCGCCAATGTCCCAGCTATCCAGGTGGCCTCCCACAACGATGTACTCATCCGGGAACTCCGTACCGGGAATCTCCCCGATCACATTGTACTGCTGCTTGTCGGGAAACTTCTGGCAATCCATGTCCAACGACACGGTTACTTCATCCCCGCGCTCAAGTGCTTGGTGAAGTTTACGTGCGTCTACGGTGCAAATGCCAGCCGCGGGTACCTGAGGCACGCCTTCGGTGTAGCCCATGCCGCCCGTGTGTGGGAAGGTATCAAGCGCGTGGGTCAGTGAGCGCACCAATGCCGCGATGCCTCCATATTCAGCCGCTTTGGAGGCGCCTTTGCCACGTTGGTCGTAGGCGCCGCCGTACGCAGCACCTGTGTTGATCAGAACCGGATCCATGGGGCGATTGAAGAAGACGATTTTGCCTTCCACTTCTTCGCGCCCAAGGGCATCCAATTCGTCAAAGTTGCGGACTTCGACCACCTCGCCAGTCAGTACACCGCCGGTGCCCACCGAACCGCCCAATGCAGTAACCCGCAACCGTTCAGGTAAACCGTTGACTTTCATGCTGCACGTTTCGGTAGCGCCACGTTCCCAGTGGGGGACTTGCACGGCTTGGAGGTAAACGTTCTGAAAGCCCGAAGCCCCCAGCAGGTCTTTGCCCCAGGCTATGGCTTTGTCGGCCTCTTCGCTGCCCGAGAGGCGCGCGCCAATGTCTTTGCAGAGCACCCGAAGGTTGTCGTAGCATTGCCCATTGCTCAGCGCTTCGTTGTAGATGCTGCGCAGCATCAGGGAATCGGTGGGGCTGTTTTGCGCCCCTGCGGCAACACCGCCGAGCAGTGCTGCGCCAAGTGCAAGTGTTCTCATATCATGAATGCTCCATTGTTGACGTCGATGCTTTGCCCGGTGGTAGACACCTCGGTGTTGGTGAGGTAGAATTCAGCCACTTTCCCCAACTCTTCCGGGGTGGACATTTTGCCCAAGGGGACATAGCCCATTTGCTCCTTGTATGCCTCTTCGTATGGGACACCGGCGCGGTCGGCGAGCAGTTGGATGCCTTCGCGGGCCATTTCGGTGTCTACCCAACCCGGGCACAGGGCGTTGACCAGGATCTTTTCCGAGGCCAATTCAACGGCCAGGGCACGGGTCATGCCCAACAGGCCAGTTTTAGAGGCGCAGTATGCCGTGTAATTGGGCACCCCAAACTTGGCCAGGCAAGAAGAAGTGATGAGTACGTTGGTGTAGGCTTCGTTGTCGCGGCGCAACAGCGGCAAGCACTCCATTACCGTGTAGTAGGTGCCCGAAAGGTTGATGTCAATGATACGGTTCCAACGGTCGGATTCGCCGTAGGTGTTCTCCCCCCCCACTCCGGCGTTGGCAAACAACCCATAGAGGCTGGATACCCCTGCGGACTGCAGGCCTTGTCGGATGCTCTCTGGGTTAGAAATGTCCATGGATACCGACGTGTGGCGGTCGGGATTGGGCAGCAGGGCCAGCACTTCTTGGAGCTTGTCCAAGCGGCGGCCTGCCAACACAAGGCGCAAGTCCATGTGGGAAGCAAGCTGGCGGGCAGTGGCCGCACCAATGCCTGTGCCTGCTCCGGTGATCAGGATGGTCTTCATGGTTCAAAGGTAATGAGTCGTGCAGCGGTGCAGCGGGGCCATGCTTGTTGTAGTTTTGCCCCAAACTTCTGCCCGATGGCTGCAACTCCAACCACTTCCATTCCCCTTGGGTTCACCGCCCCCGCATTTGCATTGCCCGATGTGGTCAGCGGCAAGACCGTTTCTTCCGAAGACTTGTTTGGCGGAGCGCCGACGGTGGTGGTGTTCATGTGCAACCACTGTCCGTTTGTGATTCACATCCTCCAAGAGCTCGTAGCCTTTGCCGAAGAATGCCACACCAAAGGCGTGCGTTTTGTGGCCATTTCTTCCAACGACGTGGTCAACTATCCGCAAGACGACGTGCCCCATATGCACACACTGGCCGAACAATACGGCTTCTGTTTCCCTTACCTCTACGACGAAAGTCAAGGAGTGGCCAAGGCCTACGACGCGGCTTGTACCCCGGACTTCAGCGTGTTTGATGCCGAGGCCAAAGCGGTGTACCGCGGCCAGTTTGACGCAGCCCGCCCGGGAAACGGGGTGCCGGTGACCGGTGCCGATTTGCGCAGCGTGGTAGACACCTTGCTTGCAGGGGGCACCGTACCCACCGAAGGCCAAGTGCCCTCCATTGGCTGCAACATCAAATGGAAAGCATGAAGTACAACCTGAGCGAAGTCACCGAGATCATCCGCAACCGCCGTTCGATTGCCCCCGAGCACTACACCGACCGCGCGGTGCACCCCGAAATCATCAAACACATCCTGACCAACGGCACCTGGGCACCGACCCACGGCATGAATCAGCCGTGGTTTTTCCAAGTTTTTCGCGAAGATGGGCTCAAACGCCTTTCCCGCGATTTGCCTGAGATGTACGCCAATTGGGTGCCCGAGGACAAATTCTCGCAGGCCAAAAAAGACAAGTTGCAACGCCGGTTTGAGACGATATCTGCCGCGGTTTTTATCTGCATGAAACGCGACACCTCGTCCCGCATTCCCGAAATTGAAGATGTGGAAGCTGTTGCATGCGCCGTGCAAAACATGTCGCTGACGGCCACAGCATACGGGTTGGGATGCTTTTGGAGCAGCCCCGGGTTCGTGTACACCCCAGAGATGAACGCGTACCTTGGCTTGGAAAACAGCGACAAGTGCCTAGGCATTTTCTACATGGGTTACCCCGGGATTGAATGGCCCCAAAGCCACCGCCGACCCTTGGAATACCACACTGCGTGGATTGAAGAATGAATTTTTCGAACTACTTCGAACATCCGAGCGACAACCGGTACATGGTGTACCGCTTTCGCGACCCCGAGCACGCCACCAAGTTTCAGGCACGCCTCGAGCAGGAGTCTGTGCCCTTTGAACGCCACGAAGAGCAGGAGCGCGACGTGCTGTACATTTTCTACGGCGTTTCCAAGGACTACCTCAAAGCAGCCAATCGGGCCAACCACCTGACCCTCGGAGAATTTCGCGACAAGTTCATCCCCAACAACGCGTTCCGCTGGGCCGTTGTCATCGTAGGAATGGCCATCATAGCGTTTGCGATCCTCTCGGCCATAATGAACGACTTGTGAAGCGCCTGTTCACCGCCATTGCCCTTGTGAGCACTTTGCTCTCCACCGCTCAAAACGACGACTTGCGTTTTGGTATTTCGGTGCGCCCCATCTTGCCCTTGGGTCTGCTCGACACCGAAGGTGAAACTTTGAACAATGACGGACTGACGGTGACCTTGGACCCCATGGTCGGGTACAACTTTGGCATGTTCATCCAGCAACGTTTGACTCCTCTGCTGGCGTTAGAAACAGGCATTTACACCGTGCGCCGCAACTACCGTTCGTCCTATGTGCACGCCCCAACTGACACCTTGCAAGAAGCCACCTTTGCCTTCGTGGGCTATGAAATTCCCGTCCAAGGTTTGATGTATGTGCAACTCGGCGAGCAGCTTTTTATGAATGCCAGCGGTGGATTTTCCATTGACATGTACCCCTCGGATGTATTCACCAACAACAGCTTGGGCAAGGACACGCTTTCCATCGTGTACAACGTAGCAACCCAACGCCGGCGCTGGGTGCAACTGGGGCTGGTGGCCAACTACGGATTTGAATGGCGAACGCCGAAGAAAGGAGCCTGGTACATGGGTGCCTCCTACCACCGTCCGTTTGACAGCATTGGGGAGACCCGCTCAAAACTGGAAGTCAACGGCGTGGGTACCACCGTATCTCACCAACTCAACGGGTCGTATTTGACGGTGGATGTGCGCTACGTCTTTGCCGACAACAGCCGCACGCGAAGGCCCTGAGCGGCGCGTCGAACTCGCCGCGCCCAAGTTTCGTCCATGAACAGGACATACCCCACCAACATGGCCGTTCCAAAGTCAGGAATGCGCATGCCCACGCAAATGAACAGGTGAAATCCTACGCCTGCCAACAGGAGCCATTTCTTCACCCCTTTGCACCACACCAGAATGGGGAACAGGGTCTGGTAGGCCAGGCCAAAGTAATTCAACGCCATCACCAAAATACCGCCGCCCATTAACTCCCGTGGCCATGCGTAGGCATACGCGTCCTGGTAGAGCGATTTGTGCAACGCCACTCCGTGCAGCCAGTCGTACCCAAACCATTTGTACAGCGCAGCAACGGCATACACTAAAATGAGCTGCAACATGGCCGCGAGGACTCCCAAATTACTCACCGCCATACGCCCAGGCGATCGGGCCTCAATGCGCATGAAAATGGCGAAAAAGGCATACATCAGCATCAGCATGCTCCCGCCGTTGTAGACCGGCCAAGCCGCATAGTACAACATAAAGCCCGTGAGGTACACTGCGGCTTTGGACACCCATCTCCCGAGTCCAAACAACGCCAGTACCACGGCCACCACATGGGCGCCAATCACCACGTCGTCGAGAGAACGGTTGTAGAGCAATCCGTAAAACACCGAGTTGACCCCACCCAACGGCCAAGACGGGCGATTGAATACCGACCCTGGCCCCCAGAGCAACTCCTGGATGGGCAAGAAGTACAACCACTGGCACAAGAACCACAGGTAGATCAGCCGTTCAAAGAGCCACGCCCGATCGCCGCGCAAGGGCCCGCTGGCCAGCAGGCGTTCCCAGTTGTGGAACAAGCGGCTCATGGCTTTTCTGGAATGTCAACGGGTGGGAACTCAATGGGAATGTCAGGCTGCAGAGTGTCGCCGTTCAACCCCGGGGTGAAGCGGTAATAAAACAGCAACTGGAGCGAGTCCGGAGGAGTCGGGTTTCTGGACTGGAACTCTTTGATGAAGTAGTAGACCATGGCTTTGTACGCGCCGGTGGTTTCCACCCGATCAAACTGCGGGACGCTGTCCACGTAGTAGAGTCCCATTTCCTCATCGTTCAACGCAGTGGAAAGCGGACCAGACATCTTGGCCAGTGCGTAGTGCATGCGTGCATCGCCTTGGACGTCTTGAATGCTTTGCCAGTCTTGCCACCCGGACTGCCTGGGGCGGTAGCGGAACAGGACGTCGATCTGGTAGTCGGGCACGTCGGGGGCAAAGAGCTTCCAGCCTTGGTGGAACATGGGCACCATGTACCGGTAGGCCGTGCTGTGTGCCTTGGCGGGAACAGGCACTCCAGGCACCGTGTAGATCAAGGTCATCGCAAAGTGCACCAGCAAGGCTGCGGTACCTGCCCAAATGACCATGCGCGTGCGGCGCTTGAAATGCGAAGCCATGGAGTCAAAAATAGCGCGAATTCACCGGGCAGTGTGCGGGCGTTTTTCAAGGTTGAACCCCGTACATTTGCCCCAAATCCCAACACAATGCTCCCAGCCAACGATCCCCGGTTAACCTCATGGGTTCCGGTGCCCGAAAACAGCGACTTCCCCATTCAGAACCTGCCTTTTGGCGTGTTCGAAACCGATGCACTCTCCCCGCGTGTAGGCGTGGCCATTGGCGACCAAGTCCTGGACCTTAAGAGCATGCACGTGTTGGGTTACTTGGACAACCTCCCTTTCAAACTGAACGACTTTGACAGCCACTCGCTCAACGCCATGATGGCGCACGGCAAAATCGCTTGCCGTGAATTGCGTGGCCGCATCAGTAAACTGCTGAGCAGCAGCACTCCAGACTTGAAAAACAAGCAGCACCACGTAGACCAGGTGCTGATTCCACAAGTGAACGTGCGTATGCTCTTGCCTTGCACCATCGGCGACTATACCGATTTCTACAGCAGCCGTGAGCACGCCACCAACGTAGGCACCATGTTCCGCGACCCCAACAACGCGTTGCTGCCCAACTGGCTGCACATTCCTGTGGGCTACCACGGGCGTGCATCATCGGTGGTGGTGAGCGGCACTCCGGTCCGTCGCCCCAAAGGCCAAACCCGTCCGGACGACAGCCAACTACCGGTATTCGGGCCGTGCAAATTGCTGGACTTTGAGCTGGAAATGGGCTTCTTCACCTTCGACGGCAAACCGCTGGGTGAATCGATCTCTACCGACGAGGCCGACGACCGCATTTTTGGCTTGGTACTCTTCAACGATTGGAGCGCCCGTGACATTCAAAAATGGGAGTACGTCCCCCTGGGCCCCTTCTTGGCCAAGAACTTTGCGTCGCACGTGTCTCCGTGGGTGGTGACCTTGGATGCCTTGGAGCCCTTCCGCTACCAAGGTCCTGATCAGGAACCGGCCGTGCTTCCTTACCTGGAACAAACCGGCCCGTCCAACTACGACGTCCACCTCGAGGTGGCCATCCAACCCGAAGGCGCCGCCGAAACCGTCGTGTGCCGTTCGAATATGAAGCACCTCTACTGGAGCATGCGCCAACAACTGGCGCACCACAGCGTGGGCGGTTGCAACATCCGTTGCGGCGACTTGCTGGCATCGGGCACCATCTCAGGACCTACCTCTGACAGCTACGGCTCCATGCTGGAGATCACTTGGCGCGGCACCAAACCCGTGCAAATGGCCGACGGTACCGAGCGTAAGTTCGTGGGTGATGGAGATACAGTCATCATGCGTGGCCACGCCCAAAAAGACGGCGTACGCGTAGGGTTTGGCTCGGTAGAAGCGGTGGTTCTGCCTGCCCATCCATAAACCAGTCGAAGATTCTCGAAACCTGCTTGCATTGCGCTACGTACCGACTATCTTCACCCTAGATGGAAGACAATAGGTGAGCATGGAAATCGACCTCGAGCAGGAGAACAAAGAAATCGCGCGGGCCTACCGCGGGCTGTTGCGTTCGTGCAAATTCAGCAAGACCGCAGCCGACCGACGCCAAATTCGAAAGGCGTTTGACATTGCCCTTGAAGCGCACAAAGACATGCGCCGCAAATCCGGGGAGCCTTACATCTACCATCCCATTGCCGTGTCGCGCATTGTGGCCGAAGAAATGGGGCTGGGCACCACCTCCATTGTCTGCGCTTTGCTGCACGACACCGTAGAGGACACCTACATCACCCTCGAGGACATTGAGCACCTGTTTGGTTCCAAAGAGCGCCAGATCATAGACGGACTCACCAAAATCTCAGGGGTCTTTGACCACTCCACCTCGGCCCAAGCGGAGAATTTCCGCAAGATGCTGCTGACCCTGAGCGACGACATCCGGGTGATCCTCATCAAACTCGCCGACCGCCTGCACAACATGCGCACGCTGGATTCCATGCCGCGCCACAAGCAGCTCAAGATCGCCTCGGAAACGTTGTTCATGTACGCGCCCTTGGCCCACCGCCTGGGACTTTACCAGATCAAAACCGAGCTCGAAGACCTCTCGCTCAAGTTCAAAGAGCCCGAGACCTACACCGAGATCGTCACCAAGCTGCAAAAGACCCAAGCAGTGCGTACGCGGTTCGTGAACCAATTCATCCTGCCCATCAAGCAAAAGCTCGAGAGCGAAGGCTTCCAATTCGAAGTCAAGGGGCGCACCAAAAGCATCTTTTCGATTTGGAACAAGATGGTCAAAAAGAAGGTGACCTTTGAGGACATCTACGATGTGTTTGCCATCCGTATCATCCTGGATTCCGGACTTGAACAGGAAAAAGCCGATGCCTGGAAGGTGTATTCATTCGTGACCGATTTCTACCAACCCAACCCGGACCGCCTGCGCGATTGGATCTCCATTCCCAAGGCCAACGGGTACGAATCGCTGCACACCACCGTGATGAGTCCTGGAGGACGCTGGGTGGAAGTCCAAATCCGCTCACGCCGCATGGACGAAGTGGCCGAAAAAGGCTACGCTGCGCACTGGAAATACAAGACCGACGTAGACGGCAACATGGAGAGCAACCTCGACAGCTGGCTCTCTCAAATCAGCGAAATGCTGGAAAGCGGAGAAGAAGACGCATTGGACTTTTTGGACAACTTCAAGCTGAATCTTTACAGCGAGGAAATCTTCGTCTTCACGCCAAATGGCGACCTACGCACCCTGCCCAAAGGTGCTACGGCCTTGGACTTTGCCTTCAGCATTCACTCACATGTAGGCGCCACTACGGTCAGCGCAAAAGTCAACGGCAAGCTCGTGCCCCTCTCTCACCCGCTGCGCTCCGGCGACCAGGTGGAGATCATGACCCGCAAGAACCAAACGCCCAAAGAAGATTGGCTCAACTACGTGGTCACCGCTAGGGCCCGGGCCAAAATCAAGAGCTCGCTCAAAGAAGAGCGCAGACGCATTGCTTCAGACGGACGCGACATGCTGCGCCGCCGCTTCAATACGTTGAACGTGGATTTCCTCAGCGTGAACATCTCGGAAATGGAGCGCCATTACAAAGTGGGCGAGGCCACCGAGCTGTACTATCAAATCGCCACCGGCCGCATCGACCTCAAAAAATTGAAAGGCCATCGGGTGGAAAACGGCCGCCTTTTCTTTGACCGCCCCAAGGGGCCAGAGCCCAACAGGCCTGCGGTCATCAAACGGGTGCCGGGCAAAAAAGAAACCCTGCTCATCGGCGACGAACGCCAGGAGGTGGATTACACCTTGGCACCCTGTTGCGTACCTATCCCGGGTGACGACGTTTTTGGATTCTTGTCCAGCCACGACGGGCTAAAGATCCACCGTTCCAATTGCCCCAACGCCACGGATATGCTCAGCCACCACGTCGAACGCGTGATCAAGGCCGTATGGGCAAGCCAAACCTTCAATGAATTTGAAGTGACCTTGGATTTCACCGGGGTGGACGATTTGGGACTGGTGCAAAATGTGACCAACGTGATCTCGGGCGACAACAAAGTGGGCATGAAAGCCATCAGCTTTGAAAGCCTCGACGGCGTATTCGAAGGGTCGGTGCGGGTATTGGTACAAGACCGCGAACACCTCTTGGACTTGATGACCCAACTCAAGAACGTGCCTGGGGTGCACACAGTCGATCGCGCAGACACGCTTTAAGCCTAGGGAATTCCCTACTTTTGTCCTTTCGCTTTTGCAGCCATGGCTGAGTCTGGAATCCAAGAAAAAGTACGTGATATTTTTGCGGCCTACCTCGAACAACACGGGCACCGCAAGACCCCGGAACGCTTCGCGATCCTGCGGGAAATCTATGCCATCGATGACCACTTTGACATCGAGTCGCTGTACGTTCAGATGAAGAACAAGAAGTACCGCGTGAGCCGTGCTACGTTGTACAATACCATCGACCTGCTTTTGGCCTGCAACTTGGTGCGTCGCCACCAGTTTGGCAAGAACCTCGCACAATTTGAACGCGCGCATGAAAACCAGCAACATGATCACATCATCCTCACCGATACCGGTGAAGTGCTCGAGTTTTGCGACCCGCGCATAGAAACCATCAAGCAGACGCTGGAGGAAATCTTCGACATCGAGATCCTCCACCACTCGCTCAACTTTTACGCTCAAAAGAAGTCCTGAAGTGTCTTTCCAGTACGCATTAGTTCGCCTGAAAGACGGCGCGGTGTTGCGCCTGGCGGGGCGCTTCTTGGAACAAAATACAGACAGCGGTCTCCTGGACGAGGTGGACCAATTGCTGGCCGGGAACGTTCACAAGTTTGTGATCAACCTGGAAAAGGTGGAATACCTCAACAGCAGTGGGATCAGTATTTTCGTCCGGCTGGTGTCCCGCGTCAACCGCCAAGGTGGAAGCCTGGTGTTTGCAGGGGCTCCAGAACGCATCCGCACATTGCTGGATGTGATGAAACTCAACGCTGTTTTCGACATCATCAAAACCGAATCGGCTGCAAAAAGCCAATTGAACCTCTGATCCATGCAACAGCAGGTAGATGTTTTGCTCGGCCTCCAATGGGGGGATGAAGGCAAGGGAAAGATTGTGGATGTGCTCTCGCCCCACTACGACGTGATCGCCCGTTTCCAAGGCGGTCCAAACGCGGGACACACCTTGGAGTTTGACGGCATCAAACACGTGCTGCACACCATCCCCTCAGGTATTTTCCGAGACGGGGTCATCAATGTGGTGGGCAACGGCGTGGTGATCGACCCGGTCATCTTCAAAAAGGAAGTGGACAACCTGGTGGCCATGGGCGTACCGGTAAAAAAGAACCTCTACCTCTCGCGGAAGGCACACTTGATTCTGCCTACACACCGTTTGTTGGATGCAGCGTCCGAACAAGAGAAGGGCAAGAACAAGATTGGCTCAACGCTTAAAGGAATTGGTCCAACTTACATGGACAAGACCGGACGCAACGGCATCCGTATCGGCGATATCTTTGATCCGGACTTTGACCAGATCTACAGCCGACTCGTGGCCAAGCACGAGCGCATCCTGAGCCACTACAACAACTTCACCTACGACCTCCAAGAGTACGAACCTGCGTGGTTGGAAGCCATCGACTACTTGCGTCAACTGACCGTGGTCGATAGCGAGCACTACATCAACCAACAGCTCAAAGACGGCAGGCGTGTGCTGGCCGAAGGGGCTCAAGGTTCACTGCTGGACATCGACTTTGGCTCGTACCCGTTTGTGACCTCATCCAACACCGTGACCGCAGGTGCTTGTACCGGTTTGGGCGTTGCTCCCAACCGTATTGGTGAGGTGATTGGCATCTTCAAAGCCTACTGCACCCGCGTGGGTAGCGGACCCTTCCCCACTGAATTGCACGACGAAGTGGGCGAGAAAATCCGAACGGAAGGCGGCGAATTTGGTGCCACCACTGGACGTCCACGCCGCTGCGGCTGGATTGATTTGCCTGCGCTACGCTACGCAATCATGATCAATGGGGTAACCCAATTGAACATGACCAAGGCGGACGTGCTCAGCATCTTCGACACCATCCAGGTATGCACACATTACGACTACAACGGTGAGCGCATCGATTACCTTCCCTACGATCAGCATCCCGAGCGTCTGTCGCCTGTCTACACCGAAGTGCCCGGATGGAAACAAGACCTCACCGGAATGCGCTCTTTGGATGAACTTCCAGCCGAGCTCCACGACTATGTAGCGTTTTTGGAACGAAATCTGGATGTACCCATTACCATCATCAGCGTCGGCCCGGACCGCACCCAAACCATTCCGCGGGATCCGGTGAACGCCTGATCCACCGCGACATGAAAATCTTGGTCCGCACCACGTACTTGTTTGTGACCCTGGTCTATTTGGCCGGAGCAAGCCTGCCGTTGGCCGCCCAGGATTATGCCGAAGTGGTGCGCGCCGACCAGGCTACGCGCAATCCCAACATCACCGAAGCCCGGCGTTTGCTGGGCAACGTGCAACTGCGGTACCGCGGTGCTGACATGTTCTGTGACAGCGCTTACATCTACGACAACGAGGATTTTGAGGCCTTTGGCCCCTTGCGCGTGGTGCAAGGCGACTCGGTACAACTGCGCGGTGGCTACCTCTTTGCCGAACGTGACCAGCAACTGGTCACCTTGGAGGAGAACATCTTCTTCTCAGACAAAGACCTGTCGCTCCAAACCGAGGCACTGACCTACAACTTGGAAACCGGCATCGCGCGCTACCTCACCGGAGCCACCATTACGAGCCAGGAAAACAACAACCGCCTCAGCAGCCGGGCCGGATACTACGACGCCGAGTCCGAGTTCTTCCACTTTCAAAAGGATGTGGTGCTGCGCAACCCCAAGTACACCGTCTATTCGGACACCTTGAAGTACTCAGGTGCAAGCGAGACGGCCTATTTCCACGGTCCCACGCGCATCGTAGCCGATGATGCCTTCATTCTCTGCACACGCGGCTGGTACAACACCCGTACCGACCAATGTCAATTTTCAGAAGGTGCCACCATTCGCAACGGCAGTACCGTTCTGCAAGGCGATTCGGTCTTTTACAACGCGGCCACGGGGTATGGAGAGCTGTTTTGCGACATCTCCATCCGGGATACAACCGGGAACTACATCGTCTCGGGCGACTACGGGTGGTTGGACGAAGCCTCCGGAAAATCGCTGGTCACCGAGCGCGCACTCATGACCCAAATCTTCGACGGGGACTCCCTCTTTTTGCGGGCAGATACGTTGCTGAATTTGCCTGATTCCGCAGGCAACAACCGCATCCGCGCTTACCACGACGTACGCATCTTCAAGACCGACCTTCAAGGGGTCTGCGACTCGCTGATTTTTGAGGAACACTTGGAACGTCTGACCTTGTTGAAGGACCCTGTGATGTGGTCCGAAAAGAGCCAAATTTCAGGGGACACCCTCATCTTGACCCTTCAGGACAACGCCCTTCACCGCTTGGAAGTGCTGCGCAATGCCATGATCGTGAGCGAGGTCGACAGCATTGCTTATAACCAGATCGCAGGGCGAGGCCTGTATGGCTACTTCGAGGAAAACCAACTGGTGCGCATGGACGTGAACGGGAACGGGCGCGTGGTATATTACCCCGAATCCGCCGACCCCAACGCACCACCCGTTGGCCTCAACCGCAGCGACTGCAGTAATCTGCGCATTTTCTTCGAGGACAATCAAATCCGGCGCATTGCGCTGCTTCAACAAGTGGGCGGAGCCTTCCATCCCCTGTCCCAAGCTCCAGAAACCGACCGCTCACTGCCCGGATTCCAATGGCTGCAATACCGCCGACCGCTCAGTTTCGATCATTTGTTCGATTTCTGACCAAGTAGGACCAGTTCTGACACGGCTTCCGCTGACTAAGGTTAACTTGCCGTGCAAATCCCGCAATTACACGCACATGAAAGGCATGGTGTTCACCGAATTCCTCGAGATGGTTGAGGACAAATTCGGATACGACATGGTGGATGACATCATTGAAAGTTCGGATCTCCCCTCGGGCGGCAGCTACACGGCTGTGGGTACCTATTCACACGCTGAGATTGTTCAACTCGTGGTCAACCTCAGTGAAAAGTCCGGCATTGGGATCCCCGTGCTGCTGCGCACCTTTGGCAAGCACCTGTTTGGCCAGTTTGCAAAGGGCTACAAGCATTTCTTCACCGC
>JBMYJR010000061.1:0-15395 GCA_049594615.1 Flavobacteriales bacterium | reverse complement strand
GACGATCCCCACTTCCATTTCCACATCTCCAAAGGCATCATCGTGCCCGGCAAAAAGATCGTGACCGGACCGGTGTACATGGAACTCAACGGCGTCACCATACCCGTACCATTGCCGCTAAGTGTGGACAGCAACAAAGTCCTGGAACGCTCGCGAGGAATTCTGGGTGTCAAAGAGTCCAAAATCCCCGGCCCACAATACCTCCAGCTCGAACGCATTCCAACTCCGCTTGCGTTGCCCTTTGCGTTTTTTTCCCAACAAGATTGAGAAGAGCCACGGCATCATCATCCCGGGCTACGGTGACGGGGGCGACCTGGGTTTTTTCCTCAAAGAATTTGGGTACTACATCCCCATTGGGCAGTACCTCGATACCAAGTTCACAGGAGACATCTACAGCCGCGGAAGCTGGAGCGTGCGCAACGTCACCAATTACCGCAAGCGCTACCGCTATAACGGTGGATTCACAATATCGCGCACCGTCACCAAACAAAGCTTCCCTGAACTGCCCGATTACATCAAACGCACCGATTTTTTCGTGCGTTGGAACCACGCCCAGGACAGCAAGGCCCGGCCCAATACACGCTTCACATCGGACCTGAACTTTGGTACGGGGACCAACTTCACCAACAACCTTAACTCCTCGCAAGAGCAGTTCTTGAGCTCGACGTTTCGCTCGAGTATGCGGTGGAACAAATCTTTTCCGGGTACCCCGTTTTCACTCGCTGTGACCGGCGGTCACACTCAAAATACGCTCAATCAGACCGTGACGGTGAACGTGCCCACGGTCAACCTCAACATGAGCCGGATTTATCCCATGCAAAAGTGGTTGGGCTTGAGTGCGTCGGGCAGCAAGTGGTACAACAAATTGGGCATCAGCAAACTCGGGGTAAGCGGCAGCCTGAACTTCGACAACCAACTCAATGCTGATGAATCCGACGTACGCCTGAACAACCTGGCCTCGCTGCTGCGCCAAATGCGCAACGGAGTCAATGGCAATCTGACGGCCACCACCAGCATCAAGACCGGCGGCGGGTTTGTGACCATCAACCCTTCTTTCACCTACAACAACTACGTGGCATTCCGGTACCTGAGTGTGGGCTTTGACCCGGATGCCATGGTGCAAACCCGCGATACGCTGGCCGGATTACGCTACGCGGACGATTGGCGCGTTTCGGCCAACGCCACCACGCAGCTCTTCGGCACTTTCCGGGTGGGAGACGGCAAGGTGAAAGCCATCCGCCACGTACTGACCCCTACCGTTGGCTTCTCCTACACCCCGTACAACACCTACGAGCAGTTTGGCTTCTTCGGGGAAGGTGGCGAATACACCTCGTACAATCCTTTTGAGGTGGCTCGATACAGCCCCAACAATACGCGGGAAGCAGGTTCGGTCAACTTCTCGCTCTCCAACAACTTGGAGATGAAGGTTCAGGACGATTCCGGCGACAAACCCACCACCAAAAAAGTCAAGTTGATTGACCGTTTTGTGGTCTCTACCTCCTACAACCTCTTGGCCGACTCGCTCAACCTGAGCAACGTTACCCTAAGTGGAAACACCACAGTGTTGCAGCGGCTCAACCTCAGTTATTCCAGCAGCTGGAGCGCCTACGATCGGGACGAAACCGGTGCCACCATCGACACCTATCTGATCGATAGCCAAAGCAAACTGTTGCGCATGCGCAGCAGCAACGTGGGCTTCAATGTGCAATTCAGCTCGCGAGACAAGGGCAGTCGCGGACCTGAACGCCCGGTGTCGGAGGCTGATCAAGACATCATCGCCCAAAACCGGGATGCGTTTGTGGACTTCAACACCCCTTGGTCTCTTGCGCTGGGATATAACTTGAACCTCACCAAAGTCTTTGACCCCACCCAACAGGCTGACACCAACAGGTACACCTCTGCAATTACTGCTCGGGGTGACTTCCGAGTGTTGGACCGTTGGAAGGTGACCTTCAACACCGGTTACGACATTGTGGGCAAGGACTTCACCACCACCAACTTGGCCCTTTACTGGGACCTCCATTGTTGGGAGCTGGCCTTCAACTACATCCCTTTTGGGGTGCGCCAGAGCTATTCGTTGCAGCTCAACGTCAAGAGCTCTCTGCTTCAAGACTTGAAGCTTCAGCGCAGAGGCAACTTGGGCGAAAGTACCCTCTTATACTAGGTGTAGGACAACTTCCTACAGCAATCAATGCTGATCTGGATTATCTTCAGTGGGAGTTACGTATGCTCCGACCTTAATTCAGACTTGCATCTACAATGCCTATCAACCTGAGCTCTCTACAAACGGTGATGCTGGTGGACGATGATGCGGCCACCAATTTCATCCATGAACAATTCATCCGTGAAGCCGGATTCTTGGGTACCATCCAAGCCTTTCAACGGGCCGATGAAGCCGCAGAACATTTGGCCATGCACCGCCCCCAAATCCTTTTTTTAGACCTCAACATGCCTGGCATGGACGGTTGGGAATTTCTGGATGCCTTGGAGCAGCGATCTGAGCTCGCACGCCCCGATGCCTTGGTGGTGCTCACCACCTCCCTGAACCCCGACCACCACGAGCGTGCGGCGGCTCATCCGTTGGTCAATACAGTGCTCAACAAGCCCTTGACTCCAGAAGGACTCGCACAGGCCTTGATTCCCATAAATCAGAGCCATGCTTGAAACTGAAGTGCATCCGCTTTTAGACGCGCAATTGATCGAATTTTTGCCTGTAGCCGTTGGGGTCGCAGACATGCAAGGCAACGTGGTGCGCACCAATCGCGCGATGCGCGATTTGTTCGGGTTAGAACAGGTACACGGCCGCCGGCATGTTATGGATTTTGTTGCGGTGCGATCGTTCTCCGATGTCCAAGAGCATTTGAAGGAGACGGTTTTGAAAGGAAATGCTATCACAGAGGTTTTTCTACGCCGTGGGGATGATTCAGAGTTCGAAGGATGGATCCAAGCGGTTTTGGTGAAAGACGCTCAGGATCAGCCTGTGGGATTTTTGGGGTACTTCAAAGATTTGTCGGCAGAACGTGCTGAGCAAGCCGCAGTGCAAATGGCTGAAGCCGTGGTCGAAAACCTCCAAGACGGCGTGGTGATGCACAACCGATCCGGCCAAATTGTGTTTGCCAATACCCGAGCGCACACCATGGTAGACGTCCCTTTAGGCGGATTGGTCGGAAACTTCATTTGGGAACGTAACCCAGAAATGACACCCACCCGTTGGGAACAGCATTGGCGCCACATGCTCACCCATGGTCATCGTTTGATTGATTCTGTGCTGCGTACCGACAGTGGGGATACCATTTTTGTGGAACATTCCGTGGTCCTTCACGAATTCGAGGGGCAGCAAGTGACCCTGACCACCAGCCGCAATGTATCGCAACGTCGGGCGCAAGAAAAACAACTGCGCCGCAAGCGTTTTGCGCTCAACAACAGCCAAACCCCCATCGTTTGGGCCCGCCATGACAGCAAGCTGGAATACGCCAACCACGCTGCGGCTTCGTTGCTGGGCTATGCACCGCACGACTTGCTCCGAGTGCCCTTGGAACAGATTGAAATTGAGGGCGCGGGTGAGGTTTGGGAACACCATTGGCAGGAACTCCAGTTTAAAAAGCGCACCTCCCGCTACGGACATTTTCTGCACAAGAACGGACGCCCAATCCCTGTGCAAATCGATCAGGATTTTATGGATTTCGAAGGCGATCAACTGGCCGTCGTACAGTTCTGGGACATCTCCGATCGCATCGCGCGTGAGGCGGTATTGGAGGCGGAGCGTAGTCGCTTTAAAGCCATTGTGAATCTCGCGCCATATGGAGTGGTGTTGATTGACAAAGCGGGGTTCACCACCGAAGCCAACCAGCGTTTCCGCATCCAATTTGGTTTGGTGGACTCTGTGCTCAAAAAGGTGCACTACACCGAGCTGGTGGATCCGCGAGATCGCCACACGTGCGAGCCAACGATGCGTAAACTGCTGAACAAAGAAGAGGTCTACCAAGAGAAGCGCTGGAAGCGGCAGGATGACTCTTGGTTTTGGGGACGCTTGCGTGCAACACATTTGCCCGACGAAAACGGAAATGTGGCCTACATCATGGGAATCATTGAGGACATCACTACAGAACGGGAAGAACGCCGCCGCATGATGCAAGCCGAGTTCTGCATGGATGAATCCGCAGATGCCATCAGTCTGCTGACCAGGGACGGCAGTTACCTCTACGCCAACAACAGTTATGCTGAACTGCTTCGGATTCCTACAGAGAAGTTCGAAGGCCTGCGCACGTATGATTGGGACGTGGATATGGATCCGGAACTGTGGGAGACCCTTTGGGAGGATCTCAAAGCCAAACGCACCCAGCGGTTGGAGCGCAGGTTTGCACGTCCGGATGATTCAGAAGTGATCCTGGATATCCACCGCACGCTGCGTGAATTTGAGGGCGAGGAGGTGATCGTGAGCATTGCGCGCGACGTGACCGAACGCACCCGTTATATGGCTGATCTGAAACGCGCCCGATACAGTTTGGATATGGGCTTGGACGCCGTGGCTTGGATAAATGAAAAAGGAGAATTTATGTACGCGAATCAATCCTATGCGGACTTGATTCAGCATGACCGTGAGGCCATGGTGGGAATGCGTGTACAAGACATTGATCCAGACATGAACGACCAAGCTTGGGTTGCGCATTGGGAGGAGCTACGGTCGAGTACCCACATCAGCATGGAAAGAGAAGTGCGCCGTAAAGACGGAACGCTGGTGCCCATTGAGCTTTCTCTTTCTTACAACGAGTTCGAAGGCCGGGGGATGAATTTTGCCGTGATTCGCGACCTCACCCAGCGTCGCTTGGCAGAACGTGAAATGCGTGAAAGTGAAGCGTTGTTCCGCACCCTTTTTGCCAATAGCCCTATGGGTATGGGAATGAGTGACGCCAACCAGCGCATTGTGCACACCAACGAGAGGTTGTCTTCCATGTTTGGATACACGCCAGAGGAATTCAAAAGCAAAGAAGTATTGGATTTGCTTGATCCCAGCATGCACGATATTCAACTTGAGCAATACGCGCGCATCATCCATGGGGGGGAACAACTCAAGGCGCCCCTGAAATATGTACGTAAGGACGGCAGTACGTTTTGGGCGCGCCGCTCTGGTATGCGCATTTTGGACGACGAGGGCAACTTGCGCTACACCATGGGGATCTTAGAAGACATCACCCATGAGCGCAAAGTACGCAAGGAGCTGGAGCGTCGAGAGGCCCGTTTCCGCGCTTTGTTTGAACGCAATCCGGTGGGCATCGTTTTGGCTGATCCCGTTGGACGATTTGTGGATTTCAACGAGAAATTCATGGAGCTTCTGGGCCACGAACGCGAGCTCCTGTTGAGTATGAACGTGGAGCAAGCCACCCATCCTGCGAGCATCCGTCAATTGCGCCGCATCATTCAACAGATCAAGAGCAAAGGCGAGGTGGTAGTGGCCGAAGGCCAATACATGCACAAATCTGGCAAGGCGGTGGATTGCAGCCTGACCGCTGCGCCTTTGTTGGACGAAAACGGGGAGTTGATTGGGATGATTGGCATGATCGAAGACCTTACCGTCAAGCGCACCGCAGAGATCTTGCAACGCCGTCAAAAGGACCTCGAGCGCTCCAACAAAGAGCTCGAGCAGTTTGTGTACGTGGCCTCCCATGATTTGCGCGAACCGCTGCGCAGCATCCATGCCTTGGGCGAACTACTGCAAAAAACCAACGGAGATAACCTCAACGAGCAAGGCCGCCAATGCGTGGACTTTATGATGACTGCCTCCCAACGCATGGATGTACTGATCAAAGGGCTGCTGGACTACTCCCGCTTGGGCAGTAAAAAAGTACGAGAGCATATTTGCCTCTCAGACCTCGTAAGAGAAGTACTGGATGATTTGCAGGTGGCGGTTCAAGAGGCCGATGCCACTGTGTATTTTGACTTGCCATGCAGCTTCCAAGCTTATCCCAACGAGGTGCGTTTGTTGGTGCAAAACCTCTTGCAAAACGCCTTGAAATTCCGTGCCACCGATCGTAAGTGCGAGGTGTCCATCGCCTGTCACGACGAGAGCAGCCATTGGCGCATCTCGGTCACCGACAACGGCATTGGCATTCCTGAAGACAAGCTCAAACAGGTGTTTTACATTTTCCGACGCTTGCACACCGCCGAGGCCTACCCCGGAACGGGCATTGGGTTGGCGCATTGCCAGCGCATCGCTCAGTTGCACGCTGGTGAAATCTGGGCGGAAAGTATCCTAGGTGAGGGCAGCACGTTCCATGTAACGGTTTCCAAATTCTTGTGAGGTATCTTGCCGGGGAGTGGCGCACGTGCGTCACATCGCTAGACCTTACCCATGCAAAAAGACATCTACGAAACTTCGGCTGCTCCCGCGCCCATTGGACCTTACAGCCAAGCTGTTGGCACAGGCAATCTGGTGTTCCTCAGTGGACAAATTGCGTTGGATCCTGATACCGGTGAGTTGCTACTCTCAGACATCGACTCCGAGACCCACCGGATCATGAAAAACATCGAGGCGGTGTTGACCGCTGCCGGATTGGGCTTTGAGCACATCGTCAAGACCAGTATTTTCTTAAAAGACATGAACGACTTTGCCGCGGTCAACGCAGTGTACGGCAGTTACTTCACCGACGGTTTCCCGGCGCGTGAATGTGTGCAGGTGTCGGTCCTGCCCAAGCACGTGAATGTGGAAATCAGTGTGACCGCAGCACGTTAGGCACGGAAGGAAAACCCGTAGGTCTCGGTATCCGAACCTTGGTACACCCGTCGCAGGCCGAAAAGACGTTTGCCAAACACGGGCGCGCGTCGATAGAGCACGCGCGCACACAGCTCGAGTTCCTCAAAGTCGGGGAAGTCGTGCAGGCCCATTTGGCTGGAAGAGCCCTGGGAAGTAGCCAAAGGAAGAGGCATGCCTGGCACCAGCACACTGGACATTTCGTTGCAGAAGATGGCGTTGAACTCCCCCTCGGCTTGAAACACGACCAAGTTGGGGATGCGGGTGAAAGGCTTCAGATTGGCGCCCTCGATGCCTGTTTCCTGCGCTTTGCTGGTGAAGAACACGTAGCACCGGATATGTGGCCGCGGCTCCAATGCGGCGGCCAACCGTTCGCTGTCGAACAAGGCAACAGCGTGGCTGGGAACCAAAAAGCTGCATCGGCTGGTGGCGAGCTGGCAATGTTCTTCGAGGACATCGCCCAAATCGTGGGCGGACAGGAATTCTTTCATTGACTTCAAGGCAGTCTTTCTCTGTTGCAGGGGTGTTCAGTTTAAGGTTTGGCTTACCTGTTTTTTTGATGTTGAGGTAAGTTGGTGAACCCAGAGCAGGGCAGTTTGGTTACCTTCGTACAGTAAGTCTCCACCATGTTCCTCAAACGCATTCTTCACTACATCAACCCGGCCAACCTGTTCCGCAAGTCGGACAGCAACATTAACCTGCGTATGATGCATGGGATCAATAAGATTTCGTTGTGGATGTTCATTGTGTGCTTGGTGATCATGCTCATCCGTTTCTTGTCCTGACCGATGGACCAACCGCCTCTGGTCAGCATCATACTGGCCTACCGCAACACCGTTGAATACTTGCCAGAGTGTCTGGATTCCATCCTAGACCAAACCTACCCGCATTGGGAGCTCATTGCCGTCAACGATCGCAGCGTTGATGGAGCAGATGCTTTGTTGGCGGAGTATGCGGCCAAAGACCCACGCATCCGGACCTTCAACAGCCCTGGCGAACGGTTGAATCCTGCGCTGCAGGAGGGTCAAAAGCACATCCAAGGCACCCTGCTCAACCGCATGGACAGCGACGACCGCATGCCGGCCGACAAACTCGAGGCCATGGTGCACGCGTGGCAAGCGGTAGGGCAAGGGCACGTCATTGCCGGCGGTACTGAGCACTTTCGCGATGACGGCGAGGTGGGCCCTGGTTTCAAGCGATACGACGCGTGGCTCAACCGCGTGGCCAAAGACGGTCGTCACTTGGAAGAAATCTACACCGAGTGCGTGATTCCTTCCCACTGTTGGATGATGCATGTGGACGATTTCTTTGCCGTGGGCGGATTCACCGACATCTACCCCGAAGATTACGACCTCACTTTTCGCATCTACCAGCATGGGCTCACCATTGTGGGACTGGACAAAGTTCTGCACCATTGGCGCGACCGTTCTGAACGCATTTCCCGCACGTGGGAGGAGTACCAAGACAACCGGTACTTTGACCTTAAACTGCGGTACTTCCTTCCCATAGACCGTGATCCAAACCGTCCCTTGGTGCTTTGGGGTGCCGGCCGCAACGGCAAGGACATGGCCCGTTTGCTCTTGGCCCAAGGTGAAACATTCTCCTGGGTTTGTGACAACCCCAACAAGATTGGACACAATGTGTATGGCGTGATTCTAGAACCTTTGGAGGCCGTACGTGACCTGGAGCATCCGCAAATTATGGTGGTGGTGGCCTCACCCCATGGCAAGGCGGCCATCCGCACCCAATTGGCCGCGTGGGACAAACAGGTGCGTCAAGACTTCTGGTTTTTTGCCTGATTACTTGAGGCGGCGACGCTTCTTGGAAAAGAACCCATCGTAACGCAGGTTGACTTCCCATCCGCCTCGATAGTCCACCGCGCGGCGCCAAGAACTCAAGGTCACGTCATAACTGAGCAACGCTTCTCCCAGTTGTTTCCAACGGATGCCCACAGCTGGGGTAAGCGCATCGCCCCAACGGTAGGTCAGTCCGGTCAACACTGCCGAAGATGAACGCGCCGTGGTGTACTTGGAATCCAGCCCTAACCTAATCGCGGTCAGCACATCAAATTGTACCACTTGGGTGCCGGCTTGGCTATATTGGTGGCTTCGTCTGGTAAAAATTAGTGGCCCACTACCAAGCGGTTGACACTTCGTTCACCATGCTTGTTCCACACCAATAGATACGTGCCCGCTGCTAGGTTTGACACATCGAATTGCTGCATTTGCGCGGTTGCCAAGCGGCCAGGAACAACCACTCGACCTCGCAAGTCGGTCAGCACCAAGGCGCCTTGGGCGGCAGGTGTGCGCACGTACAAGAGGTCGCTCACGGGATTGGGGTACAGCATCAATTGTCCTGCCTCAAATTCCTCTATGCCAATCACAATCACAGGCAATGCTGCACTGGTGCCTTGACATCCGTTGGCATCGGTGATGGTGAGTTGGTATTCTCCATCTTCGCTTGGGTTCCAGGTCAGTGCATCGCCGCCTGCGGGGTCGCCGTCCAAGGTCCATGCGGCCACCTCATCGCCTGCACAGTTGGTGCAGCTCAACTCGCCGGTATCGGTGTTGTAGGCAATTTCAGGGGTGATGGCCGGTGGGTACACAATGATGTCAGCGGTAGCGGTAGCGGTCCAGTCACCGGTAGTGTAGGTGTAGGTGATGGTAAATGCACCTGAACCACTGTAGATGTAGGTGATCGTGCTGTCACAATTCTCCATAGGGATGGCCTCGTCACCAAAGTCCCAGAGGCACGAGCCGCCGGTCAAAATGGTGGTGTTGATCACGGTGACCTCCAGTTCAGGGCAGCCCTCGGTTGGGGTAACCTCAAACGAGGGTTCAGGGTAGGTGCAGTTTTCTGCGTTGGCATTGGCCTCGGCGTTGTAGTTCACGGCAAACGCATCCAAGCAACCAAAGACCACAGTGAATGGGGTGCTGGTGCCCATGCATCCGTTGGTGTTGGTGGTCACCAAAGTGTAATCGCCGTCTACTTCAGGAGCATAGGTGCCTTCGGTGCCCATTTCCTCCTCGCCTGTTTGCCACGAGAAGGTCTCGTCGCCGGCGCAGTTGGTACAACTGAACAGACCTGCGTCCACGTCCCAAGCGACTTCTGGGGTGATCGCCTCGGGGTAGACGTTGACCGTCAAGCTGTATTCACTTACCAAATCGCTCACCACAAAGGTGTAGGTGATGGTGTATTCGCCCAAGTCCGAGTAGGTGTGTTCAAACGAAGTATCACACGATTCGATAACCGTGCCATCACCCATGTTGAAGGAGCATGAACCGGCATCGGTGCCTGTGGTTTGGTTGTTGACCGTGACCGTCAAACTGCCGCAGCCAGAGTCTTGGTCCACGCTGAAAAACGCTTCGTTGTATTCACAGGTGCCGTCGTTGGTGTTGGCCTCGGGGTCGTAGTTGAGCGCATTTGGATCGGTGCATCCCCAGTATTCGCACATGCCGTCGTCTTGGTTGGCGTTGGAATCGTAGTTGTCGGCCTCGGGGTCGGTGCAGCCTAAATAGATGCAAGTACCGTCCTCGTTGTTGGCTTCGGGGTCGTAGTTGTCTGCTTCGGGGTCGGTGCAGCCAGACACGATACACGTACCGTCGTCTACGTTGGCGTCAGGATCGTAGTTGTCGGCATTGGGGTTGGTGCACCCGAAGTATTCGCAGCTGCCGTCGTCCACGTTGGCGCTGGCGTCGTAGTTATCGGCTTCGGGGTCGGTGCAGCCCAAGTATTCGCAACTGCCGTCGTCTACATTGGCCTGTGCATCGTAGTTGTCGGCTTCAGGGTCGGTGCACCCCGGGTATACGCAACTGCTGTCATCGGTGTTGGCCTCGGGGTCGTAGTTGGCCGCTTCTGGATCGGTGCAGCCCAGGTATTCGCAACTGCCATCGTCTTCTGCGGCTTCGGGGTCGTAGTTGTCGGCTTCGGGATCGGTACACCCTGCAAACAAGCAGGAACCGTCGTCAAAGTTGGCGTCGGGATCAAAGTTGGTGGCGTCGGCAAACGTACAGCCCGAATAGCGACACGAGCTGTCGTCCTCATTGGCCTCAGCATCATAGTTGTCCGCAGTCTCATCCGTACACCCTGGCACATCACCGGCGGAGAACCACCCCAAGCGCACCATCGGCGTGCTGGGCATGTAGTACAGCTGGTTTTCGGCCGGATATTCCAGCAGGGTGACCTCAATCGGGGGCACACCACTTTGAGCAATTCGTGCCCGCTCAAGTCCGCCTTCGTGGGCCACCACACCCCAGTACAAGGTGGTGTCATAGGTCACCACAGGTGTTTCCAGCGGAAGCCACACCCATTTACTGTCGCCCACGCTGTTCAGGTCCCACGCGTTCACAGTGTATGGAGCAGACTCGCCCAGGAGTACGTCTCCTTCGTCGCGGTCATACACTTTACCGGTAATGGTGGTGCCAACAGTTGTGGAATCTCCCAGGGCAACACCCACAGAGTGAATGACGTAGCCCGCAGCGCGCGATTGAAACAGGTTGCCCATTTCAAAGGCACTGTTTTCGTACAACGAAATGCCGAGGTACTGGCTTTCCATCACCCCTTTATCTTGCGCATACTGGTGCGGATGTACCTGGAAGTCGCGTTCGGCGTGGTTGTTCTCGGGGTTGTCGTCGACTTGGTCTTGGTAGACGTCGTAGGAAATGTGGTAATCACCCACGCCCGTCAGATTGTAAGCCGCAAGTGAAAAGTTTGTGACGCTGCCTGAGGCTGCGGTAGGCGTTACGTCCGTGCTGTCGATGACCACTTCGCCGTCGCGGGTCATGACAAATTGCATGCCCACGTTGGTTTGCTCCAAGCCGCCGATGTTTTGGGCGCGCCCTTTAAGGTTGATGGGCGAGAGCATGTTGGCCGGATACACGTGGTAGGGAATGTCGCCGTAGCCGTCAGGTTCTTGGTTGAAGTCGAAGTTGGTGTACTCCGCACTGATCAACTGCATGTCGTTGTCGTTAGGGCTGTAGATGGCAATGTCGTCGATGCACCACCAGTAGTGGTTGCCGATGAATTGGAAGCGGAAGGACACGTTGGTGGGGTCGGACGCCACCAGCTCGGTGATGTTGATGGAGACCCACTCATCCAACGCGCCGAGCTCATACCAACCGCCGTTGTCGTGGAGCAGGGTCCAGTTTTCACCCCCGTCTGTGCTCATGGATACGGTTGAAGAGTTTTGGTAATGCTTGAAGTACTGTTGCCAGGTAAACACCAAGTTTTCTGCCCCGGAAAGGTCAACAGCAGGGGTGGTCAGCACTGCGTCGTGCGGCGCTTCTACCGGACCGCCGCCACCGGAGCATCCGCCCACGTTATCGTCCCACCACGCCGAATCGAAGATCAAAAATCCATTGGCAGCAGACAGCGATTCGATGGGTTCAGAACCCACGCCACAGGCGCCCTGCGAACACACGGTGTTGTCGGGGGTGGTGTCGGGGCCGCGGTACTCCCAAACGGCACCGCCAAGTCCTTCGTTGGTAAACCCTGCGGGGATGCCGTCGGCGAAATCCCAGTACACCAAGGGTTCTCCTAGAATTTGGGCGCCCAAAGCGGTGCTTAACGCGAGCAGAGCCATACACAAAGTCAGAGATCTCATAAGCTTCATCAAGGTGGATAACGAATGTACGCAAAGCGCTTCGCTCGAAGATCACAGGTGCGGATACACCTTTGGGGCACGGGTTGATTTGCTACCTTCGGCCCAAACCATCGGCATGAAACGCACCCGCATCCTTACGGCCCGCGAAATCGAGCAAAAGCTGCGTCGTATCGCCCACCAAATTAACGAGGACCACTACAAGGACAAAACCCTTTTTCTTGTAGGTGTGCGCCCACAGGGATATCGTGTGGCCGAGCGTTTGGCCCAAGAGCTACGTGCCATCTCCAATGCGGAAATTGCGCTGCACTCCATCTCCCTGAACAAAGACAAACCCTGGACCGAAGGCATGGACTTTGACGGCGACTTCAAAGCCATGAAAAACAAGGTGATCATCTTGGTGGACGACGTGCTCAATAGCGGCAAAACCCTGATGTACTCCAGCGGGTATTTGTTGCAATCCAATCCGCGCAAACTGGCGATTGCCACATTGGTGGATCGCATTCACCGCACCTTTCCGATTCGGGCGACTTACGTGGGGCTCACGTTGAGCACCAACTTAAAGCAACACGTCAACGTGGAGCTGGGCGTGGCAGAGGAAGCCGCTTACTTAGCGTGATCGTCTAACAGGCCTGACAACTCCTGCATGGAGGTGTTTTTGGCATCCACGACATATTCGCTCAGCAAATACTGCGGCTCGCGCTTAGGCAAATGTTCGGCAATGAAGGTGCGAATGTCTTCATCGGACTTCCCGCTCAACAGTGGACGGTGCGCTGCAGCCCCCTTCAAATTCGTGAACAAGTCCTGTTGTGACCACTGCAGGTACACGGTGATTCCGGCATCCTGCATCTTGGCAAAATTGTCCTGGAAGCAAGGTGTGCCGCCCCCGGTGGCGATCACGGCATTGGGATAGAGTTCGATGACTTGTTCGAGCTGATAGGCTTCTTCGAGGCGAAACTCATCTTCTCCCAACTCACTGAACCACTGGCTGATGGTGAGCCCGCTGTGTTCTTCGAGCCAATCGTCGAGGTCCACAAAGGCGAGATTCGTGATTTCGGCCAACTCAGCTCCGGCGGTTGATTTGCCCGAGCCCATGTATCCAGTGAGGAAAATTCGCATGCCGTGAAGGTAGCCCGCTACGCCAAGCCCATGGTGGATAACACCGAAGTTTTGACCACGCGTATGTGAACAGCTACGCGGGTGCATTGTCGTATTTTCGCCGAGACAATTCCGCATGGGCGCAACAGAAATCATCGTCATCTTTTTGGTCTACTTGATGTTCTTCGGAGCCAAAGGCATCCCTAGCCTTGCGCGCACCATGGGACGGGCCGTACGCTCCTTCAGAGAAGCCACCTCAGACATCCAGCGTGAAATCATGGACAACACCACTGACGTGCGCCGGGGTGCGGAGGATTTCAAACGTAACATCGAGTCCGACGATTCGTCGTCCTAAGGACACGTGCCCATGAATCTACTCTTGTTGCTCGGGGGCTTTGCCCTGTTGATTGCCGCCGGTGAAGTGCTGGTTCGCGGAGCTGCGGGCATGGCCCTCAAGGCGAGCATACCACCTTTGGTAGTGGGTTTGACCGTAGTCTCGCTCGGCACCTCCAGCCCTGAGCTGTTTGCCAGCCTACAAGCCGCCCTGCAAGGGGACTCAGAAATTGCGGTGGGCAATGTACTCGGCAGCAACATTGCCAACCTCGGATTGGTGCTCGGCATTACTGCACTGATTTTCCCCATTGCTGTGGATGAAGACTTGGTGCGACGGGATTGGCCGGTGATGATGATCGCCTCGGCGCTCTTCTTTGCGCTCGGATACGACGGCACCCTCGGGCTGGTGGATGGGATTGTATTTGTGCTGTCGCTCATCGGCTTCATGACCTACCTCGTGGTGCAGTCCCGCAAGCGCAAGAAGGCCGATGTCTTCAAAAGCAAGGCCCCTGAAAATCAAAACGAAGTTGATGGCTACAGCACCTATGGCCAAAAGTCCTACGCGCTGCTTTTGGGCCTGGTGGCACTGGGCTGTTTGGGGTTGTACTACGGTTCAGAATGGTTTGTACAAGGCGCGGTCAATATTGCGTACGACTTGGGCATTTCCAAACACGTGGTGGGCGTTACTGTGGTGGCATTTGGCACTAGCGTTCCTGAGCTTGCGGCCAGCGCGGTTGCCGCTTACCGCCGGCAAACCGACATTTCCATCGGTAACTTGGTGGGCTCGAACATCTTCAACATCTTCTGCGTGCTGGGCATCACCGCCACCGCGAGGCCCTTGAACGTGGGTGAGAACGTCATCCAATTTGACATGTTGTGGATGCTGGGCATTGCGGCCATCCTGCTTCCGCTTATGGTTCTTGGGCGTAAAATCACACGTTGGAAAGGCGCATTGCTGCTGGCCATTTACGTGACCTACATCCTTACTCTGGTGTTGTGAGCCCGCGTGTGCTGATTGACGCGGGGATTTCCCGCTTGGAGCATTATCCCGGTTGGTTGGCCCAGAATGAGGCCGATCACTTGCTCGCTGACCTCCAAGTTTCACCGACACGCCAAAACCGCATTCGCATGTTTGGCAAATGGTTGGATGAACCGCGTTTGACCGCTTGGTACGGCCCGGCGTATACCTATTCTAACATCTCATGGGAACCGCAGGCGTTGCCCGAAAATTTGGAGGTCCTTGCCAGCCGCATTCAATCGTTGACGAGTCGTCCTTTGAACGCGGTGTTGCTCAATCACTACCGCACCGGTGCCGACGGCATGGGCTGGCACCGTGACAATGAGCCTGAGATTGACCAGACCTTGGTGGCCAGTATTTCAGTGGGAGCCACGCGGCGGTTTTCGGTCAAGCCTGTTGAAGGAGGGACTGCGGTATCGGTGGACTTGGCCCACGGAGATTTGCTGTTGATGTGGCATTTGCAGACCGCTTGGAAGCACCAGTTGCCCAAGACCAAGAAGGCTGTGGGGGAGCGGTTCAATTTGACGTTTCGATGGGTGGATGAGCGGTGATGAAGGGGCAATTTCTTCAGGCGCGCTGGGTTCCCTCCCGTGGGCTTC
>JBMYJR010000060.1:0-15566 GCA_049594615.1 Flavobacteriales bacterium | reverse complement strand
CACAGGCCGAGGTTTGGTTTTGGGGGGGCAGCAAATCCGCTACTCTCAAGCAGGACATTTGAGTGAATTGCCGTGGTTGGACCTAGAGGTTGATGCCATTGTGGACTGCACAGGTCATTATAAGACTGCTGAGGCACTTTCTGGCTATGCGGCGCATCAACCGGTGCCCGTGCTCCTTTCGGTGCCGTCTAGCGATAATTCCCTGCCCATGGTCATTATGGGCGTCAAAGAGGAGGGCCTTCAGGAACCGCTGGTATCCAATGCTTCTTGCACTACCAACAGCGCCGCTCCGCTCGTGGCGTTGCTGGATGAGCTTTGCGGCATCGAGTCGTGTTACATCACCACCGTGCACAGCTACACCTTGGACCAGCACCTCCAGGACGCGCCTCACAGAGACCTGCGCCGTGCACGTGCCGCAGGGCTCAATATTGTACCTACGACTACCGGAGCTGCCAAGGCGCTTACGCACATTTTTCCGCACTTGTCGGTGCAGATTGGGGGGTTTGGAATCCGCGTGCCGGTGCCCGATGGCTCGTTGACTGATATCACGTGCATGGTGCGCAGCCCTAAATCGGCCGAGGAAATCAATGCTGCCTTCAAGCAGGCTGCATCAGGTGCTTATGCAGGTATCCTCGAGTACCAAGAAGATCCTTTGGTGTCGACCGACATTATTGGCAACCGTCACAGCTGCATTTTCGACGCAGGGTTGACCTCGGTCATCGGGGGCATGGTCAAGGTGATTGGCTGGTACGACAACGAGACCGGATACGCCTCGCGCTTGCTGGATGTCCTACGCGCCCGGTTTGCCGTAGGTCAGTAGTTCTAACTGCTGGCCATCAAACACTGCGTAGGTGTTGTGGCCAATCCAATCTCCCAAGTTCACGTATTGGCTGCCCTGCCCAAGATCAAAGGTCATGGGCACGTGACGGTGACCGTACACAAAGTGGTGGAAGTGCTGGTCGGCAAGCACATTTTTTGAATGTTGGATCAACCATTCACGGTCCTCACCCAAAAATGACTTTTCCTCGTCAGGTTTGGCATTGCGTGAGGTGTCTGAGCTCTTGAGGGCCAGCCACACCCCAAAGTTGGGGTGTAGGCGGTGGAAGAGCCACTGGCATACCTTGTTGGTGAAGATGCGTTTGAGGAATTTGTACCCGTGATCGCCCGGCCCCAATCCGTCACCGTGAGCGATGTAGAACCGTTGGCCGTTCCATTCGCGGTGGATGGGTTTGCGGTAAACCTGTGCGCCCGTTTCGATGGGCAGGTAATCCCACATCCACAGGTCGTGGTTGCCCACGTAAATGTGCACCGGGATGCCTCGGTCGACCAAGCGTCCGATGGCCGCAATCAATCGGGTAAAGCCCTTCGGCACCGCGCGCTTGTATTCGAACCAGAAGTCAAACAAGTCACCCACCAAAAAGACCTCTGCAGCATCCTGGGCGGCTTCTTCCAGCCAAGCCACGATGCGCCGTTCACGGTCGATGGTCTCGGCGTACGACGGAAAGCCCAGGTGGAAGTCTGAGGCGAAGTAGATCTTTTTGCCCTCGGGTAATGTCACATTGCAAGGCTTCGAAGCGCGCGGAAAGGACTCAAGCGCTCCAGGTGTAGTTCAAAGGTGATGGTTTCTGCAACATTGTACGTGTCACCAAAGAGTTCATCTCCCCACAGCGGTACGTGGATTTCAAACAAGTCGCGGAAAATCGGAAAGCTCACGCCGGCAATTATGTCTGTTTCCATCTCGTCTTTGAGATCATACATGTAGGCAGAGGCAAAAAAGGAGACGGGCAGGCGTACAGGAACCTCTAGCTCAGCATACGCGTTTACCAGGTATTCCCCGGCCACAATGGGGTAACCGAAGTTCGCTTGGTCGTTGGAGGTCTGGCGCGAAAGCAATTCGTTGCCCCCCATGCGTTGCAGCAGCAATCGGTCGCGCAAAGGGTCCAAGGTGCCAGTCACCCCGAAGCCGGTCAAGGGCATGGTGGCGCGTCCGGTGTTGGATACTGCACCGGCAAACAGGCCCCAGTGCAAGTCGCGTCCTTCCTCATTGTACTGGAACGATCCTTTGTGCAAGAAGGTGGCAGACAGTGCCAATGCTTGGTCAGCCGCAGTGGGGTCAAAGGTGTTGCGCACCTGGAAGCGGTACCCCTGCTTGAGTCGGGGGCGCACTTGCTCAAACGTGATGAAAATGCGCGGCGAAACGATGTGCTCCACCTGCTGTGCTTCAGAGACATTGCCTTCCGGGTCGATGCCCTCTCGCTGTCGGGTTTCCATCAAGTGGACCAGCTCCACTCCGGTACGGGTGTTCCAGTTGGCCAGCGGGTCCACCGGCGGACGCAAGGTGTATTTCAACCCTGAGCGCAGGTAAGACTCATCGATGTCCAACACCTCTCCGTCCACCACTTGGTCGGTGAAGCGGCGCAGTTCGCCTTCTAGGATGCCGCGTCCGGTCACGTATGAGAATCCGCCCAACCCGGTCACGCGCTCCGCGCCAAAGGCATACATGGGCTGCGCCCACCATTGCAGGCGACGTGCAGGAAGGGTGGCATTGTGCAGCAGCAAGCCGGCCATGAATTTGTCCTGTTCGTTCCAGGCTAGTGTAGGTAGCCAGAAGACTTGGGTAAAAGCTGGATCATCTAGGTAGGTTCCTGGGCGCAAGCGCAATGGTTCCACGCGGCGCATCAGACCGTGGCCACGGCCGTAGTTGTCTTGGCGGTTGAACTCGAGCATTTGCTCGCGGCCATCAATGCGGATTTCATCCAGGTTGGCCACCTCCAGCGTGATTGCAGTATCGGCGCCGGCGCAGATGCCTTCAAACCATTGTTCCCATTCCAATTTGCCGTTGACGAACCCTGAGAGCTGGTACGGTGCAGGAATATCGCCCACGTTTTTCACCCGTAGGTCGGTTTGCGTGTTGCTGGACTTGGCAAATTTCAGCGCATAGTCGGGCTTGCCGTCGGTTTGCACCAAGTCTTGGAACCACCAATTCAGGTCTTTGCCGGTTTCGGCTTCCAACACGGCCTGCAGGTCAGCAGGAGAGGGGTGGCGGTACTTCCATTGGTTGAAGTAGGTCTGCATGGCGCGGTCAAAGGTGTCCTGGCCCAAGTAGCCTGCCAAGTGGTCCATGGCCGCCGCCGATTTCTTGTACACTACTGTGCCGTAGTTGATGTCGGTGAAGCTGTTGGAGTGGCATTGCATGGGCTGGTCGCGGTAGTTGCGCGCGGTCAGTAGCCACGCGAGTTCGTCGCGGCTTTTGTAGCTGTAGCGGGTCAGTCCCAACTTCTCGCTCAAGTCATCGGGTGTGGCGCCGCTGGCCAGGTGCAGGCTGTCGCCGTACTTGGTGCGGAAGTAACGGGTCTCGTTGTAGGAGTTGATGCCTTCGTCCATCCAAGCGTTGGTCCGTTCATTGCTGCCCAGGATGCCGTAGAACCAGTTGTGGCCCACCTCGTGCACGATCACGGTTTCAAGCGACTGGGCGTTGCCCATGGCGTTGACCACGGTGATGTTGGGGTACTCCATGCCCGCGCCGGCGCTGATGGTGCCGTCCACGGCGGTCACATGGTTGTAGGGGTAATCGCCGTTCCAAAGGCTGTAGTAGTACGTTGCGTCGTTGAGGTATTCGATGCTGTTTTTCCAGAGGTCCGCGCCGGCGTTGGTAAACATGGCCCAGGTGGTCACTTTGCGCCCTGTATTTGGCAGCTCGACTTCGCCCTTGAGCACGTGCCAGCGCTTGTCGGCAAACCACGCAAAGTCGTGGACGTTCTCTTGGTGGTAGTGCAGGGTTTTGGTGGTAGAGGCCGATGGCGGGAATTCCATGTCCTCGGGGAACTCGGTCATCTCAGCGGTTTCGGCGGCCTTTTGGTCCAGCCAAGCTTCCTCCCCAGGGCAATCGACCAAGTCACCGGTGGCGCCCACCACATAGTTGGCGGGCAGGGTGACGTGCACATCAAAACTGCCATATTCGCTGTAGAACTCACCTTTGCTGAGGTAAGGCATGGCATTCCAGCCGTTGCGGTCATACACCGCTGGTTTGGGGTACCACTGGGTGATCAGGTAACTCTGGCTCACGTGTCCGAGGCGGGAAATCTTCGCGGTAGGCAGTTTGACAAAGAACGGCGTTGTCAACGTCAAGGTTTCCCCGGGAGCCAGCGGTTGTGCCAACTGCACATAAGCGATGTCAATGTGTTCGGGGTCATAGCTCCACTGGGCTTGGTCGCCGTTGACGTGAAAATCCAGCGAATCGATGTAGCCCAGCTTTTTACTGATGGCGTAGAACATGAACAAGTCACCGCTGCGGTACGACTGTTTGGCCAAGGCTGTTTTGCCGTTTTTGTAGGCGTTGGGCCAGAGGTGCATCTCGATGTGATCAAGCGCATCGGGGCTGTTGTTGGTGTATTGCAGTTCGAGGTCGCCCGAGAGGGTGTGGTCTTGGTCGTTGAGGGATACGTGGATGGTATACGCCACGTCTTGTTGGAAATAATCCTGGGCGTGGGCCAGAACCGTGCAGGCCAACAAGGCGGCGCAGAGCAAGTGCTTCATCGCAGAGTGTGGTTTAAAAGGTCACAGTCCTGAGCAGGACGAACAACAAGGTCCGATGTTACGAGCCCAAGAGTTCTTCCAGTTTCGATTCCAAGGCCGGGCCGCGGAGGTTGGAAGCTACCACTTTGCCTTCTTGGTCAATCAGGAATGTTGCGGGGATGGAGTGCACGTCGTACAGCTTGGCTGCAGCGTTTTGCCAGCCTTTCAAATCGCTCACATGGTTGCTCCACAGCAAGCCGTCTTGTTCAATGGCAGCTTTCCAGCGGTCAGCTGTCTTATCCAAGCTGACTGAGAACACGTCAAATCCTTTGTCTTTGTATTCGGCGTAGGCCTTGACCACGTTGGGGTTCTCGCGGCGGCAAGGTCCACACCACGACGCCCAAAAATCGATGAGCACCACTTTGCCGCGCAGGTCGCTGAGCTTGCGGGTGTTGCCTTCGAGGTCATTCATCACAATGTCTGGAGCCTCTTGGCCCACTCCGGGTGTGCTCCCGCCTCCAGAGCGCAGCGCCATTTGCTTTTTGGCATTCTCTACCTGCCCCGCAATGTTTTGGTAGCTGACCGAGTGGCCCAGCGACCCTTTGAGGTCTTTGAGTACCATTTCGAACGACTTCATCGAGCGCTGGAACGAAAGGCCGCTGAGGGCTTCCAGCGCAGCGGGCGATCCGCTGTTTTCACGGATGAACGCGCCGGCCAATTTTTGCAGTTCGGTGCGGGCCGCTTGCTCTGCCTTTTTGGCCTCGGAGCGCTGCTCGGCTGAGCGTTGAGGGTCCTTGGTGCGTTGCGACTGGGCTTTGATCTCGTCACGTACAGGGCGCATTTGCGCCATCAGCGCGTGCAGCTGTGTGCTGTTGGGCGACCCCTGGATTTCCGGGTTGTTGAGCAGGTCGTTGGCCTGCGCTGATACCACGAGTGTTTCGGTGGAGTCGGTGATAATGGGCAGGACATTCTTGCCGTCTACGGTCAAGAAATAGTAGTCTGTCATCAGTCCTGGCTGAGGCGTAAGTTGGAAACTTCCGTCGGCCGCTACTTGGGACGAGGCCAGGCTCAACATGCCGTTGGTGGCGCGGGCCTTGAGTTCTACGACTTGGCCTTCAGCACCGCTGAGGGTTCCAGAAATCGAGCCGGCGGGTCCGGCAGGAGTGCTGCCGCAACCGGCAGTGAGCAGGGCAAGAGCGGCTGCGAGCGCAAAGAAGAAGTGCTTTTTCATCGTTGGCAAAATACGCGATAAGTCAGGGAAGATGCAGTGTTTTGGGTGCGCAGGACATACCACCCGGTCTCCAGGGAAGCGGGCAGCGTCACGCGGCCTTGGCGGTCAGCGTTGCAGTGGGTCACCAGGCGTCCGGTGCCGTCAGTGATGGCCACATTGGTGCCTTCGGCGCCGGGCAAAGTCAATGCGGTACCGGCTTGCGCGGGGTTTGGAAAGGCAGCACCTGCGCTGGTGGACTGCTCCTCCATGCCGGTGCTCAGTTCAGGGCGGATGAGGAACAAGCCCTCTTGCATGTCGCTCACGATCACGTTGCCGCTGGGCAGCAGCGGGTAAACGCCCCAAGCGCCTTCGTAGCTGAATTGGTGCGGAATGGTGCAGGTGTCGTAGTACGCGGCCACCACGGGGTTTGCGGGGTCCGAGCAGTCCCACACGTAGTACCCGTCGTAGTAGTGACTCACGTGCAAAAAGTCACCGTTCCAAATCAGGTTGTGCACAATGCTGTTTTCGGCCACATTGGACTGAAAGGTGGTGATCACCGACAAGTCAGAGGGGTCAGAAACGTCAATCAGCTTGATGTCCGAGCCGTGGGTTTCGTCGGCCATGGCGTACAGGTTGCCGTCGGGGTGCAACCACCCTGAATGGTTGTAGCCAGGTTCTGGGTATTCGCTGATGTCTCCGAGTACCACAGGGTTGCTGGTGTCTGTGAAGTCCACGATGTAGAGCTGTGATCCGTTGTTGCAGTAGGCGATGCCGTCCTTCACATAGATGTCGTGGAGGTAGCCGATTTGGTTCCAGCCGGGGACGTCTTGGTCGCAATCGATAATCAATGTGGGGTTCTCAGGGTCTTCCAAACTGTAGAGGTCCAGGGTGGTATTGCCACCACACACGTACAGCACATTGCCGTCAATGAAGATGTTGTGTGAACGCTGGAAGTGCTCGCTCGAATCATACACCAATTCTACCGCGTCGGGCAGACCGGTGATGTCAATGATTTGCAGGGAGCTGAAGCCTTCGTCGGCCACGGCATACAGGTAGCCGTTGTAGTCGTGAAAGTCGCGGTGGATGATGATGCCGCCGGTGACTGCACCTTCGACAAATGCCGCTTCGTAGGCGGTTTCGGGTTCGGTCACATCAAAAATGTGTGTGCCGAGGGTGGTGCCGATCACCGCGTATTCTCGGCCGTCTTGGACCATGCCCCAGCATTCGTTGTAGGCGTTGTCGTAAACGTTGGAACCGGGGATCTCAGAGTCGTACCAGTGGAACAACAGTTCGGCGTTGAAGGCGTCTTGGGCGGAAAGCCCCGACCACGCAAACAGGCCAAGAAGGAGCAAGCGAATGTGCATGTCTAGTGGATGGTTTGGCGCACCTGCTTCAGCAATGCTTCACCTTCGGGGAGGTGCAGGGCCACTGGTATCACAAAGAACCGCCAGTGGGAAGGAGCTGATTGCTGCAACGGTCGCAGTTTGGTCCAGTCTTTTTCGGTGGTCAGCACCGCAACGGGACCGTTCTCAAAGGTACCAATCTTTCCCTGAATCTGGGCGAAGTCGGACGCCGTGAACCTGTGGTGGTCTCGGAACCGAACCGCTTGGGAATCCGGGAACAATCCTGAAACGTGGGCCTCAAACAACGCAGGTGCGGCCAAGGCCGAAACCGCCACGGCAACCGCGCAGGTGGTCAGCGCTGTGGTGTGTCCTTCGGGGCGGGGTGTGGCGTACTTCAATGCGGCGCCGTACACGGGAACATCCACGTCCAATTTGGCCGCCCAATCCGAGGGGAGTTGTGCGCCGGCTTCAAGCTTGGTCACCACCACGGCATGTGCGCGTTTGCGGGCGCGTATGACATCCCTTAAGCCTCCCCAAGGCATCAAGTGGTCTTTGAACCACGGTCGGGTGGCGGGGGTGAGTAGCACATTGAAATGGCCTTGGAGTTTGCGGTGTTGGTACGCATCGTCAAGCACAATGAGATCCGGAGCGACGGTTTGAGACAGGGCCTCAATGCCAACGAGGCGGTCTTCACACACCGCTACCGGAACATGCGGGAAGCGCTGCTTTATTTGCAGCGGTTCGTCGCCAGCCTTGGCCGCCGCGTCCTGCACCTCTACCATCCGGAAGCCCGATGTGCTTCGCCCGTATCCGCGACTGAGCACAGCCAGGTTCAGGTCCTCACTCAGGTGTTGGACGAGCCACTCGGTGAACGGTGTTTTACCGCTGCCGCCCACATTCAGGTTGCCCACTACCACGGTGGGGGTGCTGGCTTTTTGAGAGGAAAACAGCCTCGCATCGAACAGTGCATGGCGTACATGTAGCACCAATCCGTGCAAGGCGGCGAGCGGAGCGAGCAGGACTCGCGCGGGTTCTATTATTTTGCGGGGCAACGTCAAACGGTCATCGATCTCATGCAAATCAACACAATCCTGCGCCAATTGGAGCAGTGGGCGCCCCGATCTCTCCAAGAAGACTACGATAACGCCGGGCTCATCGTGGGTAACCCCGCGGCCGAAGCCACCGGAGTGGTCGTCAGTCTCGACAGCACAGAAGATGTGGTGGAAGAAGCCATCCGCAAAGGCGCCAACTTGGTTGTGGCCCATCACCCCATCCTGTTTGGTAAAAAACGCAGCCTCACCGGCCGTGATTATGTGGAGCGCACCTTGCTCAAAGCGATCAAGCACGACATTGCCCTCTATGCCATCCACACCAATTTGGACAACATCCGTACCGGTGTCAATGCCCGCATCTGCGAAGTGCTCGGCATACAGTCCCCACGGATCCTGAGTCCCAAGTCTGGGCTGCTGAACAAACTGGTGGTCTATGTGCCCCACGCTCAAGCGGATGCCTTGCGCGATGCGCTGTTTGCGGCGGGCGCAGGTGCAGTTGGCGATTACACCGAGTGCAGCTTTGGCAGCCAAGGAGCAGGCACCTTCAAAGGTGGAGAAGGAACCGATCCCCACGTGGGCCAAGTGGGCAAGCGTCACACCGAACCCGAGACCCGGCTTGAAGTACTGGTGGAGAATTGGAACGTGGGCCCAGTGCTGGCGGCCATGCAGCAGGTCCATCCATACGAGGAAGTTGCCTACGACCTCTTTGGGCTTAAGAATGTACACCATCAAATCGGCGCCGGCATGGTGGGCGAATTGGAACAGCCCATGAAGTTGGACGCATTTTTAACCCATGTGAAGCAGGTGTTGGGCACAGGGTCAGTTCGCCACACGTCAGCGGTTTCAGAGCAAGTGCAGCGCATTGCCGTCTGCGGCGGTTCGGGCAGCTTTTTGCTTGAGGATGCCGTGCGCGCAGGGGCCGATGTGTTTGTCACCGCCGACTACAAATACCACCAGTTTTTTGACGCAGACGGCCGCATTGTGATTGCCGATGTGGGGCACTTTGAAAGCGAGCAGTATACCGTGGATTTACTGGGGGAGTTCCTCCGCGAGAAATTCCCTAATTTTGCCGTCCATTTGTCTGATACTCAAACCAACCCCATAAAGTACTTCTGATCCATGGCCAAGAAGACTTCGACCCCTGAAGACAAGCTGCGTGCCCTCTACGACTTGCAGGTGATTGACACCATGATCGACAAGATCCGAATGATCCGCGGCGAGCTGCCCCTCGAAGTGCAAGACTTGGAAGATGAAATCGCCGGTCTCGAAACCCGCGCCCAAAGGGTGCAAGACGAGCTCAGCGCCATCGACCAGTCCATCACCGACCGCAAAAACGCGATTGAAGAGGCCAAAGCCTTGATCAAGAAATACAACGACCAGCAGAACAACGTGCGTAACAACCGTGAGTTCGAGTCGCTGAACAAAGAGATCGAATACCAAGAGCTGGAAATCCAGGTCTGCGAGAAGAAGATCAAGGAGTTCAAAGCCCAGAAGGAGCAAAAAGCAGAACTGATGGAGGCCAGCTCAGGCCGACTCAACGAACGCAAAGGCGACCTCGAGGCGAAGAAGGGTGAGCTGGAAGAAATCATCGCAGAGAACCAACGTGAGGAGGAAATCCTCATGTCCAAAAGCGAAGACATGGAGAAGCTCATCGAGCCGCGCCTGTTGACGGCATACAAGCGCATCCGTGGCGCCGCCAAGAACGGTCTGGCCGTTGTGCCCATTGATCGTGAAGCTTCAGCCGGTTCATTCATCAAGATCCCACCGCAGCGTCAACTGGATGTTGCCGCGCGCAAGAAGATCATTGTGGACGAGCACTCAGGACGTATCTTGGTAGACAAAATCCTCGCCGAAGAGGAAACCGAAAAGATCCAGAAGCTGGTGGAGAAGGAAATGGCCAAAGCAGCCAAAGCCAAGTAATCCAGCAGACCTGAACGCATCAAAAAGCCCGAAGCATTCGCTTCGGGCTTTTTCTTTTGAGTCTAGGGTCAGTACCGGAATCCGATGCTGACCACCGATGAAATCGTTTGTTGTTCGAGCGAGGCGGCGTCTACCAGGGCCGGGTCGTACAAAAAGTACTGCTCAGTTTGGTCGGCAAAGGCCAGACCAGCGTCGAGGTAGAATCCGCGGAAGCGAAGGCCTGCCCCTACGGTGTAGGTCATGCGCGAGGGCGCGTCTGCGAAAGCGGCGTCGGTGTAAGGCGCTTGCTCCAAGCGCACTCCCCCGCGTACGGCGAGCCATTCGAGTGGCTTGGCCTCGGCACCCAAGCGAACGTTGTGTGCTGGGCCGTATGCCGCTTGCACAGCATTGTTTTCAAGCTCAAAGGGGTAGTCGTCACCTCCAACGCGCGCGGGTCGCAACCGCGCAGTGCTATAATCCACAAACTCGTAGTCAGCACTCACGAACCCAATCTTACCCAGCAGGGCAGCGGCAGAAATCTGCGCACGGGCCGGGGTGCGGATACGGTAATTGTACTCGCCTGTTGGAGAGTTCCAATCGTACGTATCGCCGTTGTTGAACTGCGAGGCCATGTCGGTGGCGTAGCGGTCAAACAAACTCAACCAGGTAGGCGAATGCACCGATGCCCCAATGCGGATGAATTCGGTAGGGCGGTAAATCACGCCCGCCTTCATGTTGAACCCGCCGCCATTGACCTCCACGGTTTGGCGCATTTGCCAGTTGTTGAGGTCGCTGTTGGGGTCGGGCACAGTTTCGGTGTAGAGGGTGGATTCCTCGTAGCGCACCGAAGGAAAACCCAAGGTGGCCCCGAAGTACCACTCGTTGCCAATGTTGGCTGCTGCGGCCACTGCCGTTTCGGTCATGCCGCCTACGCGGGTGATCTCTTTGGACTGAATCACCTTGCCCGCAGGCACGGCGGTCATGTATTGGTCCACCGTGTTTTCAATGGGATTCAGCAGGTAGGTTTCCCACGCCAAGCTGGCGCCAAACGGAAAGGCCGAACCGATTTGCGTGTCAGGCACTCCGTTGGCTTGCAGGGCATAGATGTCCAGCAATGAAGTGTTCATGGCTTCCCCTTGAATGCTGATGCGCTCGTCAAAGTCGGCCAGGGTCATATGGCTGACCCCGAGGTTGATGCGCTCAACGCGGTCGTCACCGATGGGGTAGGAGGCTACCATTCCGGCATTGGCCACGTTGGAGAAACCTTCACGCGCGGTGGTGTTGGTGCCTTCGTAATTGGCGCCTACACGCGAGGACCCTATGCCGATGCTGAATCCAGCATCACTGCGGCGGTAGACCGCCATGCCTGCCGGGTTGGTGTGCAGGCTGGAGAAATCGCCGCCCAGTGCTCCGAAGGCTCCGGCAGTTCCAAAGTAACGGGCAGTGCCGTAGGGGTTGAGCCGCGCATAGCGCAAGGCGTCTGTTTCGTTTTGGGCGCGTGAGGTTACGGCTAGGCATAGCAACCCCAAGGCCAGAAAAAAATGGCGTGTCATAAGCGTGTGTTGTTAGTAGGGGTGTTGAACATTAACCGCCGCGGCGCGACGAGCTTGAACTGCGAGGTGGGTTAGAGCTGCGTGACGAGCTTGAGCGCGTGCTGCTGCTTGAGCTGCGTGACGAATTCGAGCGCGTACTGCTGCCTGAGCTGCGTGACGAACCCGAGCTACGTGAGCCCATGCTCGATCCACTACTGCGTGAGCCTGAACTCGAACCGCCAAAGCTTGAGCCGTTGTTGCGCGAACCATTGCTCCGCGAGCTGCTGCTGTAACCAGGGCTGCGGTTGCTCCGCGCGCCGTTGGTACGGCCGCTGTAGGTGCGGGTTCGGTTGCGTTCGCTCATACTGATTCCGGTGCCGCGCCCTGCGGATTCCCGCGTTGTGTTGGACGCTGTGGAATTGTATGAAGGGATGGTCACACGGTCGTCGTCTTCACGTGCGGTGGTGCCGGGTCGGGTGGTGGCAGGGCCTCCCAAAGGACGCGTACTGTGGCCACGCACCACGCTCGAAGCAGAGGGACGGGTTTCTACGATAGATACGGGCGTATTTTCGCGTGCTGAAATACCCAGCTCAGAAGGACGGGTGTTGCCTGAAGAGGCAATGCCATCTGAGGGACGTTCGCCTTTTTGGGGTGAAACGTCGCCAGCGTTTTCGGTCGCAGGGTCTTTGATGTCGATGCCGTCTGCACCGCCACGTGGACCGGCGAACACGCCGCCGTTGCCGTAGCTGGAAGAAACCGCAGTTCCGCCGCTGATGCTGCCGTGGTTGCCGTAGTAGGTGTTGCCATTGTTTGCTACGTCGCCACCGCCAATCCAGCCGCCGTTGTTCCAGTAGCCGTTGTTGTAGCCGCCGTAGCCCCAAGCGTAGTAGTGGTTCTGCGGTCCGCACCAGCCCCAGTTGTTGCCATAGAACGGGCCGTAGAACGGATCATTCCAGCCGTAGAAGGTGTTCCAGTAAGGATCGCCGTAAGGGTAGGCAAAGGCGCTGTAGCCGTAGTTGTACCCACCACCCCAGGGGTAGTAGTTGTTGTAGAAGTTGTAGCCCAAGGGCATGCCGTAGCTGAAGCCCCAACCGTTCATGGGTGCGTAGTACGAGAAGCCCCAAGAAGGGTAGAATCGACGGTTCCATCTGTTCCAACCACGGTTGAAACCGTTTCCACCCCAGCCGTTATCAAAGCTGTTGTCGTAGTAATTCTCGATGTAGGTGTCCCCGCCATCGTCGTAGTCGGGGGAGTAGTAGTCGTCACTGCCGATGTAACCGGCGTTGGCGTCACTCTCGGTCACGTACGCTGAAAAGTCGTATTCCTCTGGATCTGATGAGACGTAGTAGATGTCGTCTTCTTCAAAAGAGTCGTTGTAGGCGTATCGCGAGGAGCAGGCAGACAGGAGTACCACCACTGCTGGGAGGAGGAATAAACCGAATCTTTTCATGGCGTTTGTGTGTTAAAACCTTAGCATTTACAGGCCTTCGCGATCAGGCCATCTCTCTGCCAAGATAAGAATTTGTGTTACTTTTGACGGCCTTGTAAGGCAAACATTATACCAAAACCAAATGGCTGCTAAGCTGACCCCTCGCTCTGAAGATTATTCACGCTGGTACAACGAACTGGTAGGCATGGCCGACCTCGCCCAACACTCCGATGTGAAAGGGTGCATGGTGATCAAACCTTACGGCTTCGCCATCTGGGAGAAAATGAAGGACGAATTGGACCGCATGTTCAAGGAAACCGGGCATACCAACGCCTATTTCCCGCTGTTCATTCCCAAGTCATACCTCAGCAAGGAAGCCGATCACGTAGAGGGCTTTGCCAAGGAGTGCGCCGTGGTCACCCACTACCGTCTCAAGGTGGATGAGGAGAACGGCGGCGTGGTGGTCGATCCCGATGCCCGCCTGGAAGAGGAACTGATTGTGCGCCCCACCTCGGAGACCATCATTTGGAACACCTACAAGGGGTGGATCCAGTCCTACCGAGACCTGCCTATTCTGGTGAACCAATGGGCCAACGTGGTCCGCTGGGAGATGCGTACCCGTTTGTTCCTGCGCACTGCAGAGTTCCTGTGGCAAGAAGGGCACACGGCTCACGCTACCAAGCAAGAAGCCATCGAAGAAACCGAGCGTATGTTGGGTGTGTACGCCACCTTCGCCGAGCAGTTCATGGCCATGCCTGTGGTCCAAGGCACCAAGACCGAAAGCGAACGCTTCGCCGGCGCGGACGACACCCTTTGCATCGAAGCCATGATGCAAGATGGCAAGGCGCTACAAGCCGGCACCTCGCACTTCCTCGGACAAAACTTTGCCAAAGCCTTTGAGGTGGAATACACCGGCAAAGACGGCAAGAAAGACTTTGTGTGGGCCACCTCTTGGGGTGTGTCCACCCGATTGATGGGCGCGCTCATCATGACCCACTCCGACGATCAAGGGTTGGTGCTGCCTCCGCGTCTTGCCCCCATCCAAGTGGTCATCGTACCCATTTACCGCAGCGAAGAACAGCTCCAAGCCATCCACGAGCGTATGGCTCCTGTCATGGCCGAGCTCAAAGCCCAAGGTGTCACCGTCAAGTTCGACGACGACGACACCAAAAAGCCCGGCTGGAAATTTGCCGAATACGAACTCAAGGGTGTACCCGTTCGACTCGCCGTGGGCAGCCGCGACCTGGAGAACAACAGCGTAGAAATGGCCCGCCGCGACACCGGTGAAAAACAACCGGTACCGCTCGAAGGCATTGCGGCACACATCCAAGCCACGCTGGAAAACATCCAGGAATCCCTCTTTCAGAAAGCCCACGACTACCGCACCTCGGTCACCACCGAAGTCCGCACGTGGGACGAATTCAAAGACGTACTCGAGAACACGGGTGGCTTCCTTGTGGCCCACTGGGATGGCACCGCCGAAACCGAGCAGAAGATCAAGGAGGAAACCAAAGCCACGATCCGTTGCATTCCATTCGACTTGGAGCAAACATCGGGTACGTGCGTTTATTCTGGAAACCCTGCAACGCACCGAGTGCTGTTCGCCAAAGCCTACTGATCCATGGCTGATTCAATCACTCTGATCCAAAACCTGGTCCGCGACAAGTCGAGCCTCAAGCAAGACGTGTACGACAACACCCTTAAGCATTTTGAGGTCTTCAAATCCCACCTGCGCGACACGATTGAGACCATCGAGCACGGCGTGGGCTCCACCGATAAACGCCTCAAATTTGGTTACATCGAGAAGAGCGACTTTGAGGTGCACGTCCAAATCGCAGGCGACGTACTGGTGTTCTACATGCACACCAACGTGTTCCAGTTTGACAAGGGCAACAGCCTCTGGAAGTCCAGCTACCTGAAAGAGGACGAGAGCCGCGGATTCGTCGGGTCCATCCAGGTCTACAACTTCCTGGCCGACAGCCTCCGCTACCAACGCCCCCGCGACTTGGGCTACCTGATCGCCCGTTTGTTCGTCAACAAAGACGACCATTTCCTGGTGCAAGGGAAACGCCAACTCGGCTTCCTTTACAACGATTTCATCAACGGCGTACTCACCTCAGACAAAACCAAAGAAGTCGTCCACAGTGCCCTGCTCTACACCCTGGATTTCGACCTGTTCACCCCACCCTACGAGCAGCAGCAACAAGTCAGCGTAGGCGAGATGCTCCAGCTCTCCCAAAACCTCAATGTGGCCACCGGCAAACGCCTCGGCTTCCGCTTCAGCCAAGACCAGGACGCGTAACCAAAAATTTTACACCCCGTAAGCTTGCACGCGAACGAACAACCGCATACATTTGCACTCCGATTTCAAAACGGCCCGTTCGTCTAGGGGTTAGGACGCCAGGTTTTCATCCTGGTAGCAGGGGTTCGAATCCCCTACGGGCTGCAACCAGAAAGAACACAAGCCTCACCAAATGGTGAGGCTTTTTTCATGCCCCAAATTCCCACCCCAAAAGCGAGCTGTCCAGCAGACAAATAGCCCCGAAATTTGGCTTTTAAGGGTGTTCGCCGCACGTCCTCGAGGGT
>JBMYJR010000059.1:0-17381 GCA_049594615.1 Flavobacteriales bacterium | reverse complement strand
CTTGGATAACGGTGAATTGCGCTGGACGCCCGCCGTCGTTGCTAACCGTCCAAGATGTAGCTTGAGCGGAAGTGCAGATCATCCCTGCAAACAGTGCGCTCATGAGTAATTTGTATTGTTTCATCGATGTGGTTTGAAGTCTGAAACAAAGCTAGGAAGACAATTCAATCTCGCCAAATTAAAGTGCGTCGATGGGTGTGTCACGTGTTTTGAGTGCCTATCAACACCTGTTCATAACCCGCATTTCATACCTAGGCTTCCGTATCCTAATTTTGCACCCCGGCAGCAAGATTCTTCCCTTTCCGGCACCTCCACCTCCCGCAGGCGGTGACCGGCTAAAAAAAAAATGCCTAGAGATAAGAGCATTCGATCGGTCCTGATCATCGGCAGCGGCCCCATCGTCATCGGACAAGCCTGCGAGTTCGATTACTCCGGTTCACAAGCATCGCGTTCCCTGCGTGAAGAAGGCATTGAGGTTACCCTCATCAACTCCAACCCGGCTACCATCATGACCGACAAGGTCGTGGCGGACAACATTTACCTGCGTCCCCTCGAGCCGGAGTCGATCGAGGAGATCCTGCAGCAACACAACATCGATGCAGTGCTGCCAACCATGGGTGGCCAAACGGCCCTCAACCTGTGCATCACCTGCGACGAGATGGGCTTGTGGGATGAGTACGGAGTACGCATCATCGGTGTGGACATCGACGCCATCGAAATCACCGAAAACCGCGAGGCCTTCCGCCAGCTGATGGGTGAGATCGATATCCCCATGGCACCGCAGACCACTGCCAAAAGCTTCCTCGAAGGGAAAGAGGCGGCCCAGAAATTCGGATTCCCGGTGTGCATCCGTGCGTCGTATACCCTTGGGGGTGCAGGCGCAGCGGTGGTGTACGACCAGGAGTCGTTCGACACAAACCTGACCCGCGGCCTGCACATGTCACCCATCCACGAGGTGATGATCGACAAGGCGCTGATGGGGTGGAAGGAGTTTGAGCTCGAGCTGCTGCGCGACTCCAACGACAACGTGACCATCATTTGTTCCATCGAGAACTTTGACCCGATGGGCGTGCACACCGGCGACTCCATCACCGTGGCGCCGGCCATGACCTTGTCCGACGCGACCTACCAGCGCATGCGCGACATGGCCATCAAAATGATGCGTTCGGTGGGCGACTTTGCCGGCGGTTGCAACGTGCAATTCGCGGTCAGCCCCGATGACGCCGAGGACATCATCGCCATTGAGATCAACCCGCGTGTATCGCGTTCGTCGGCCCTGGCTTCCAAAGCCACCGGTTATCCGATCGCAAAAATCGCGGCCAAGCTCGCCATCGGTTACCACCTGGACGAGCTCAACAACCAGATTACCGGGACTACCTCGGCCTTCTTTGAACCTACGCTGGATTATGTGATTGTGAAGATCCCGCGTTGGAACTTCGACAAATTCCCGGGTGCGGACCGTCAATTGGGCCTGCAGATGAAAGCCGTAGGTGAGGTGATGGGCATCGGACGCTCCTTCCAAGAAGCGTTGCAAAAGGCCTGTCAATCCCTGGAGATTGGGCGCAACGGACTGGGCGCCGACGGCCGCGAGCTGCGCGACCAATCTGCCATCCTGCAATCCCTGGAGTTCCCGAGCTGGAACCGCTTGTTCCACATCTACGATGCCATCAAGCTGGGCATCCCGTTCCGCACCATCCAGGAGAAGACCAAAATCGATTACTGGTTCCTCGACCAAATCGACGACCTGATCAAGCTCGAAGACCGCATCGAGAAGCACTCGCTGGAGTCGCTCCCCAAGGAACTGCTCTTTGAGGCCAAGCAAAAAGGCTACGCCGACCGCCAAATTGCCCACCTGGTGCGTTGTTTGGAAAGCGAGGTGTTCACCAAGCGTCAAGACCTGGGCATCAAACGTGTGTACAAGCTGGTAGACACTTGTGCTGCTGAGTTTGAAGCGCAAACGCCTTACTACTATTCCACCTTCGAGGAGGAAAACGAATCCATCAAGACCGACAAGCCCAAGATCGTGGTGCTCGGCTCAGGCCCCAACCGCATTGGCCAGGGCATCGAGTTCGATTACTGCTGCGTACACGGGGTACTCGCTGCCAAAGAAGCGGGCTACGAAACGGTCATGATCAACTGCAACCCCGAGACGGTATCTACCGATTTTGACACCGCAGACAAGCTCTACTTCGAGCCGGTGTTCTGGGAGCACATCTACGACATCATCCTGCATGAGAACCCGGTTGGGGTGATCGTGCAGCTCGGCGGTCAAACCGCACTGAAGCTCGCCGAAAAACTCGAGCGCTACGGCATCAAGATCATGGGCACCAGTTTTGAGGCCTTGGATTTGGCCGAAGACCGCGGCCGCTTCTCGACCCTGTTGGCCGAGAACAACATTCCTTATCCCAAGTTCGGGGTGGTGGAGAGTGCCGAGCAAGCGCTCGACCTCGCCGACGAACTCGGCTTTCCGCTGCTGGTGCGTCCTTCGTATGTACTCGGTGGCCAAAAGATGAAGATCGTCATCAACAAACAGGACCTGGAAACCCATGTGGTGGACATCCTGCGTGACATGCCGGACAACCGCATCCTGCTCGACCACTTCTTGGAAGGCGCCGTCGAGGCCGAAGCCGACGCGATCTGCGACGGCGAGGACGTGTACATCATTGGCATCATGGAGCACATCGAGCCGGCGGGCATCCACTCGGGCGATTCGTCTGCAGTGCTGCCCCCGTTCAACCTCGGTGACCTGATCGTGCAGCAAATCGAGGAGATCACCACCACCATTGCCAAGGCGATGAAGACCGTGGGTTTGATCAACATCCAGTTCGCCATCAAGGACGACACGGTGTACGTGATCGAAGCCAACCCGCGGGCATCGCGCACTGTGCCGTTTATTGCCAAGGCTTACCAAGAGCCTTACGTGAACTACGCGGCCAAGGTGATGATCGGCGACAAGAAGGTCAAGGACTTCAAGTTCAACCCGAAGAAAGAAGGTTATGCCATCAAGTTGCCCGTGTTCAGTTACGAGAAGTTCCCGAACGTGAACAAGGAACTCGGCCCAGAAATGAAGTCGACCGGTGAGGCCATCCGCTTCATCAAGAACCTGCGCGATCCGTTCTTCCGCAAGCTCTACGCAGAGCGCAACCTCTACCTGAGTAAGTAGCATGGTCCCCTTTGCGCCCACCGGCTTGCTGCGCACCATTTTGGTGATTGGCCTGTTGATTTACCTGTTCCGCGTGTACATGCGTTACCAGGCCCAGCGGGAAGCCACCAAAGAACAGCGCCAAAGCAGACGCAACAATGGGCGTGTGACCGTTGAACCCAAGGGCCCGCGTCCCCGTCCAGGAGACGATACGGGAGAATATGTGGATTACGAAGAGGTGGATTGATGGGGCCAAGCGGAGCGGGTGGTTATCTTAGGCCGCTGATTCCGCAAGACCCATGAAAGAGCGCCTGCTTCAAGTCCTGCCACACGTGACCGCCTTGGTGGTTTTTGTGGCCATTTCCTGCATTTACTTCTCGCCGATTTTCGACGGCTACCAAGTTCGCCAAGGCGACATCGATACCTACATGGGGATGTCCAAAGAGTTGCGCGACTTGGACATGCTCACCGGCGAGGAAGCCCTGTGGACCAACAGCCAGTTTGGAGGTATGCCCACCGATCAGATTTCGCGGCAACACCCCGGAAACTGGTTGCGCAAAATCGAGGCGGTCTACCGCTTGTGGTTGCCGCGTCCGGTAGGCATCCTGTTTGCGGCCATGCTCGGATTCTACATCTTGTGTCAATGCCTGCGGGTCAACGCTTGGTTGGGCATTGTGGGCGCTGTAGCGTTTGGACTGGCCAGTTGGAACTTCCTTTACATCGGCGCAGGACACATGTCCAAGGTGAACGCCGTTGCGTACATGGCCCCGGCGCTGGGCGGGCTGTTTCTGGTGTTCAGGGGCCGGCTATTGCTCGGCGGGGCCTTGCTGGCGTTCTTCACCGGCATGCAGCTTGCCGCCAACCACTTTCAGATTACCTATTACCTGCTCTTCCTGTTCCTGTTTGTGGGCTTGGGAGAGACGGTGCGCCTGCTGCGCAAAGGAGAACTCAAGCCTTGGTTGAGGTCTGCGGCGGTGGCCGTGGCCGCCGGCCTGTTGGGCGTGTTGCCCAATTACAGCAACATCACCGGGACCGCGACTTATGGCGATTACAGTACCCGAGGCACCACCGAACTGACCACTACCCCTGATGGAGTCCCTGTAGAAACCGAAGACGGCTTGGACCGCGATTACATTTTGGACTACAGCTTTGGCGAAGGCGAGGTGTGGCAAGTACTCATCCCCAACGTCAAAGGCGGCCGCGGCGGCATGGTGGCTTCCGATCCTGAATTGGCCAAATCCCTAGAGCTGCGGAAAGGCGACCCGGGCAACTATGTCTTGCGCTATTGGGGCGGCCAGCGCGCCTCGGGCGGAGCGTTTTACTACGGCGCCGTTGTGTGTTTGCTGTTTGTGCTGGGCATGGTACTCTGGCAATCGGTCACGCGTTGGTTCATCCTGGCGCTGGTGCTGTTGTGCTTTGGTCTCTCGGTCAAAGACGCCGGTGGATTGACCGACTTCTTTTTGAACAGCGTACCGTATTTCAACAAATTCCGCGACACCAAAATGATCTTGGTGCTGGTGCAGTTGCTTTTCCCCTTGGCGGGCGTACTGGGCCTGCAGGCGTTGTTGTTTGAGCGCGACTGGTCTGCTTGGAAAAAGCCAGTACTCATCACCACAGGTGCGTTCAGCACGGTGGCGTTGGTGTTGGCCATGGCACCCTCGGCATTCTTTTCGTTTGAGACCGACAACGACGAAGCCATGCACCGCGCCTACCTGGGCCAACAAGTGCAGATGTCAGTGCAGCAAGCCTACCTGTCTGGTCAGCTGCAAATCACATCCATGGAGGACTACGAGCGCGAGGTCAACAAGCGTTTGGACCCTCTGGTGGAAGACGTGTTGATTGAGGTGGTGCCCATCCGTGAGGCCATCTTCAAGGCCGACGCCTTGCGCACCCTGCTCTTTGTGCTGTTTGGCGCCGCGCTGTTGGCGTTGACCGTGTTGGGCAAATTGCCGCGCTACGGGTTGATGGCCGCATTGGGACTGTTGATCATGGTGGACCTCATTGGGGTGGATCAACGCTACTTGAACAACGAGCGCAACAAGTCGCAATACGCGCACTACATCAGCGATTTGGACCGTCTGGTGCCCCAAACGCCGGATGCCGCAGATTTGGAAATCTACGAGGCCGAGGCGCCGTTGGCTGTGGGCTTTGATTCCACCCGTACTGCGCTGCTCGAGGCCTACCGTGATCGCCTGGATTCCAAGCGCGACAAAAAGAACGACAAGGTGGAGCACGCTGCTGGCTTTGGTGCCTTGACGCTGACCACCAACTACCGTGTGCTCAAGTTCAACTCGGCCCAAGGCGTATCGCGTGGGGAGTTGACCGGGGATGGCCGCACGCCGTTCTTCCACAAGAGCATCAGCGGGTACCACGGTGCCAAGCTCAAGCGCTTCCAAGAACTCATCGACTGGCACATCGAGCGTGAGATGGACGCCTTCACGCGGGATGTAGGCGTGCTGGGGCTGCAAGGCGCACTCAACGCCATGCACGTGACCAATATGCTGAACGTGGGCTACCTTGTACTGCCCAACGATCAGAACGGCCAAAACCAAGCCGTGCGCAACCTGTTTGCAAATGGCCCAGCGTGGTTTGTGGAGGATGTGGAAGTGGTCCGTTCGGCCGACGAAGAGATCGAGGAGTTGGGCACAACCAACACCAAAACCACCGCCTTGGTAGACCAGCGATTTGAGTCGCTTGTGCCGGTGAGTATCACCCCCGATAGCACCGCTGAGATTTTCATGCATCGATACAGCCCCAACCGCATCAGCTACTTCACCGAGGCTGCATCTGAGCAGTTTGCCGTATTCGCAGAGGTGTTCTACCCTGAAGGCTGGGAGGCCACCATCGATGGTAAGCCTGCGGAAATCGTGCGCACCAATTACGTGCTGCGTGGGTTGACTGTGCCGGCGGGTGAGCACGAGGTGGTGTTTACCTACAACCCCACAGATTATGCCTCTGGAAACACCGTGAGTGCCATTGGAAGCACGCTGGTCATTCTGCTGTTGCTTGCAGGCTTGGGCATGCACCTGCGCGGCACATTGGCCGAAGGGCAAAGCGGTTCAACAGTGCACGAAGTGTACGAGGACTGATGCACGCCCTGCTCACAGCGGCGTATGTTCTGCTGTTTTTCGCCTTGTTTTACCGTGGGCGACTGGCAGGCAAATCGGGCATTCCGGGTTCTTGGTTGGCCGGAGCGTTCCTGATCAAGTTTGCAGCGGGCATAGGGCTGTGGGCGGTCTACACCTACCACTACACCTACCGAGACACGAGTGACGCCTTGCGCTACTACGACAACGGTATGGTGCTCTACGGCTACCTCAAGGAGGATCCCGCGCTGTTTTTTAAACTGCTGTTTGGTATCGGACTGGACGCACCGGACATGCAACCGGTGCTGGACCGCTTCAACGGTTGGAACATGGCGTACAACTACGGCATTCCCAATGACAACCCCACCATTATTCGCTTGAACGCAATTATCGCTGTATTCTCCTTTGGACATTACCACGTGCATACGGCATTCATGTGCATGCTTTCAACTTGGGGGCTGGCGCGTATTTACCGCGGGCTCACCGCTTGGGTCGCAGGGCGTCGCAGAGTGCTGTTTTTGGCGGTTTTTGCCGCGCCTTCAGTGCTGTTTTGGGGGAGTGGGGTGTTGAAAGAAGCGCCCGTATTGGCCCTGCTCGGGTTGCTTATTGGAGGCGTTTTGATTGCCGAAAAAGAAGGTTGGAGCGCTCTACGTGTGCTGGGTGTGTTGGCAGGGTTGGCGGGCTTGGTGATCCTGAAAATGTATGTGCTGCTGGCCCTGATTCCCGGGCTGATTACCTGGGCGGTCCTAAAACGTTGGCCGAAGCGAAGTGGCCTCAAAGCCTTGGGGGTCCATGTTCTGTGCGGGGGGATTGCCTTGAATGCATCTTTGGTGTACCCGCCTGGAGATGCCCTGTACATCTTGTCCAAGAAGCAGACAGATTTCTACAATGTGGCCGCAATGATGAATGCCGGAAGCACTGTGGATATTCCGCCCATTGAAGGCATGTGGTCTGCAGTGGTGGCCTTTCCGGATGCGCTGTACAATGCCTACTTCCGTCCCGATGTTACCGAAGTGAACGGCGCGTTTTATGCCGGTTTGGCGGCTGAGAACACTGTGGTGATCTTGCTCCTGTTGTTGGCCGTCGCCCTGGGTGGGTGGAAGCAAACGCCACCGGCCTTGCGCTGGTTGGTCTGGTCCTTTGTGGTGTTGTACGGCTGGATGGTGGGGCTCACGGTGCCCATTCTTGGCGCTGTGGTGCGCTACAAAGTGCCGGCACTCGGGTTTTTACTCGCGGGATGCTTCTTGGGAACTTGGGGCCGAATGGCCGAAGGCTGGTTGGTCCGGTGGATGCCGTTCAAGGCAGAAACACTGCCCGTTCCTCAGGCGTAGGCATGCGGCAGGAATCATACTTGCCAAACCACTTATACCGGTGTTTGGCTACCCAGTTGTAGACGGGGTCACCTACCAGCCATTGCACCGGCCAAAACACCCCCATCACATGCCAAAACCCACCCAATAAGTGAGCAATCCGCATCACTGCCGCACTCTTTTCATACACGCGTCCTTGGTGAAAGAGCACAATGGATTCCATGCGTGAGGCGTGATCGGGGATCAGGTCTGCAGCGGTTTCACCTTGCAAGGGCGCCACACGGAATCGGTGCTGCTTGTCGACACGCAAAAGGGTATCGATGGAGGAGTTACACAGCCCACATACGCCGTCAAAAAAGACGATGGGTTGGTCGGGATATGGAGGAGGGGTATGAGACACAGTCACTTTAAAACAACCCAGCAGCGAACTTGTCCTGCCGCGGCCAAGTTAAAGTTTATAAATCCACCACATCCGGGCTGGAACAGACCGGTATCTTTGCCCCCTTATGTCCTGCCAAACCTTCCAGGAATTCAAAGCCATTCTGTCGCGTCCGCCTCAGGAGCCGACGGTCCCCATACCCGCGAGTGGCTTGCGTTGCTCCATTGTGGAGCAGCTCTCGGAAGTGGACATCGACGCCTGGAATGCCCTGGTCAACGGCGATACCCTCTACTTGCATTCAGATTACCTCAGGGCCATGGAAGCCAGTTTCAGTGATGAACTGAGCTACCGCTACGTCCGCTTTTACGAGGAGTCGCGACTGGTAGGGGTGGCCGCCTTCCAGCTGACGGTGTTTGAAACCGGAGACATCTCCAGCAACTTTGCCAGCAGCAACACCGTGGTCAAGTGGGCCACCAAGTGGCTGCGCCGCGACAGTACTTTTTTGCGCTTCAACCTGCTGGTGTGTGGCAATGCTTTCTCTACCGGAGAGCACGGTTTCCGCTTTTGTCCATCGGTGTCTGCCGAGGATACTTTCCGTGCCCTGCACGAGGCCATCGAGCGCATCAAGGCCGATTGCAAGTCCCACGGTGAGCGCATCTCGGCCATCATCGTCAAAGACTTTTACCCGCCGTCATACAAGTTCGCCCGCCAGTTTCGATTGCACCACTACGGCCAGTTTGAGGTAGACCCAAACATGATGATGCCCATCCGCCCTGAGTGGAAGTCGTTCAACGACTATTTGGATGCGCTCAATTCTAAGTTCCGTACCAAGGCCCGCGGAGCCCTCAAGAAAAGCCGCGAACTGTCCATCCGCCGTCTTACCCTGGAAGATTTTCGTACCCACCGCGCTGAATTTGAACGCCTGTATGACCAGGTCTATAGCCGCGCTGGATTCCGTTTGGGTAAGCTGACGCCCGAAGCCTTCGAGAATTACTTCCGCATGCCGGGAGACAAGTACTTCATGTTCGGCTACTTCCTGGAAGACAACATGGTGGGTTTCCAAAGCGGGTTTGAGTACGACGGGGTGCTGGACGCTCACTTTGTAGGACTCGATTACGACTACAACCACCAGTACGCGGTGTACCCCACCATGTTGTACGAATACATCCGAGAGGCCATCGCCCGCGGCTGCACACGTGTGGCCTTCGGGCGCACCGCCATGGAGATCAAGTCCACTGTGGGCGCATTCCCGGTGGACCTCAAGTTGTACATCCGTCACCGTTCCACCGCGCCGAACACGCTGCTTCGTATTTTGTTTTCCTACATCAAACCCTCGGAGTACAGCCTGCGCAATCCCTATAAAAAGGACGAGCTGGAAGTGCTCGAAACCCTCGAATTGCCATGAGCGTCAAGAACTACGAGAACCACGACATCAAAGTCACTTGGGAAGCCCCCATTTGCATGCATTCTACCCGTTGTTGGAAAGAGCTGAAAAGCGTCTTCAAACCGCTGGAACGTCCATGGGTAGACCTCGATGGTGCGGATGCAGCGCGCATTGTCGCTCAAATCGATCGCTGTCCTTCGGGTGCACTGAAATACGAGCTCAAAAAGGAAGCGGCCCAAGCGGCGGATTCGGGGACCAAGAACGCGGTCATGCTTGTCCAGGATGGCCCAATACTGATGCCGGGAGGATGCACCGTCTCTTTGCCCGACGGCACTACCGAGGTCCGCGAAGGAAACGTAGCGCTGTGCCGCTGCGGAGCTTCAGGCAACAAGCCCTTTTGCGACGGGGCGCACAAGAAGGCCGGCTTCCAAGGCTAAGCTTCGAATATTACGGTTGGAAAGGATTGGACCAGTTGGGGTCCACGACCATTGCGTTCGTCGGTGATGGCGGTGTCTCCAAAGGCCGATTCAAACAAGGGCGTTGCGCAGCATACTCCCATGCTGCGGGGTTCCTAGTCGATTTCCATCCCGCCGCCGTCATCACCGCCAAAACCAGACGAACCGCGGCCGCGACGACCACTGCGCTCTTCCAATTTGCCAAAGCGGTAGCTGAAGGTCAAGAACACGTTTTGGGACTCGCGTTTGCGGTAGCCTTCTTGGTAAAAGGTGCTGCCTTCGGTAATGAATTCAAACTCGCGGGTGTCCAGTGCATCCCGCAGGCGCAGGCCAATGGTTCCTTTGCCATCCCAGATGCGTTTTTGGACAGCCACATCCGAGCTCAAGACACCGCTGAATTCGCCCTGAAGGATGATCATGGGGGCACGGTAGAACCCCGATACTTGGGCCTCCCAATTGTCGCCCCATTTGTAGGAAGCGCGCACGCGGGCAAACCACCCGAAGGCGTCGGCATTCAGGTCGGATTCCAGGTTGGAGCCATCGCTGACGGTGCGGTAGAAATTGGCGCTTCCATTCAGGCTCCAAGCTTGGCCCAACCGGAAGGCGGCGATCAATTCCAAGCCGTAGCTCTGGGTGCCTGCGATGTTTTCGAAGGTGGTGGTGGACACGCCGTTGTCATCCACGCGTTTGAACCGGCGAATCACATTGGACACATCGCGGTAGTACACCGCTGAGCTGAACGTGTTGCGCTTGATGTACTTGGTCCACCCAAACTCTACCGAATGGGTGTACTCGGGCAACAGAAAGGGATTTCCTTGGCGCAGGTTGAGTGGATCGGTGTAGTTGGGGAAGGGATTGAGCTGGCGTGTTCGTGGACGGTTGATGCGTCGGCTGTAGCTGAATTGCAAGATGTTCTCCTCGGACAAGTCGTAGGACAGGTTGGCCGAAGGAAAGAAGCTGAGGTAATTGTTCTCAAACGTCTCGCCTGTGGTCACCAGGCGCGAGGTGGTCAACGCCTGCTCCAAGCGGCCACCGGCCTGAAGTCCCCAGTCTCCAAATTTGCGTCCCCAAGTGGCATATGCACTGTGGATCTGCTCATCAAATTCAAAATTATTGCTGCGTGTCAGGTCGTTTTCAAAATTGCCTTCTTGGTCCTCGAACCCGGCCACGAAATCAGTACCCATGGTCCGGATGATGGACTTGACTCCAGTCTCGAACCGTCCTTCGTTTTCTAACGGGCGTTCGTAGTCGGCCTGGAAGGTGTAGACGTCGGTAAAGTTGTCGGCGGTGTTGATTTCGGCGGGCACCAAGGTGTCTTGGATGGCACCGTCCAAATCGTACCAGCGCTGGATAAAGGTGCTGGTGTTTTCGCCAAAAAAGCGGCTGTAAAAGGCGTCTGCCTTGAAAAAATGCGCACGACTGCCAAACTCCTCACGGTAACCGACATTGAGGTCAAAACTGCCGCGGTTGTTGATGCCTGAAGTGCTTCGGTCGTAGTGTTCTTCCAGCACGTTTTCGGGCGCCAAGATGCGAAAGTCGACCACCTCATGGTTGTCTTGATTGCGCAAACCGAGGTTGCCTGAAACACTCAATGTGCGTGAAGGGGTTAAATACCAATCGGCACCCAAGCGCACGGTATGCGAGGTGCCCAGGCGGCCGCCATCGGCAAATTGATCCAAGCGGTTGGTGTCGGTTTCCAGAAAATTGTCGCGCACGGTGGTGGACCGGCTGAAGCGGTCGTTGTAGCGATAGCTGTAGCTGGACGACAGGTTCACTTTGCTGTTGCGCCAATTCAGGCCCAACGAACCGTCGTAATTGTCTCCAGTGCCCACCGAGAGTTGGGTGTTGCCGTAGAAACCCTCCAGTTTGTTCTTTTTCAGCACTACGTTGATGATGCCCGCCATGCCGTCGGGATCGTATTTGGCCGAAGGGTTGGTGATCACCTCCACTTGGTCGATGAGGTTGGCGGGGATTTGGTCGAGCAGGGCTTCGCGGTCACCTCCAGTCAGCCCCGAGGGTTTGCCGTCGATCAAGACGGTGACGTTGGAAGAGCCGCGGAGCGAGATTTGTCCGTCGATGTCTACTTCGACCGAAGGGATGTTTTCGAGCACTTCGTTGGCCGAGCCGCCGGTGGTGGTGATGTTTTCGGCCACGTTGTAGACTTTCTTGTCCATCTGTACCTCCATGAAACGTTTCTCATCGACCACTTCGGCCACGCCGAGTTCACTGATGGAAGACTGCATGCGGATGTCCCCGAGGTCCGCTTCTACGCTTTCGCGGGGGGATAGGCGGAGCTGGGCAACAGTCTGCTCGGCGTAACCCATGTAGTTGAAGCGCACACGGTAGGGGCCCACCTTGATCTTCTCGATTTTGAAATAGCCCTTGCGGCCGGTGATGGTGCCGTACACGGACGAGCTGTCACGCAAATGCTCGAGGGAGACCGTCACAAATTCCATGGCGTCTCCGGTGGCGTCATCCAAGACGCGGCCGTAGATCACTCCAATTTCAGGAGCATTGCCTGGCCCCCCTGCTTTCCGGCCTCCTCTTGGAGGGCCTTGGCGGTCTTGGGCCGAAGCCCCCCAAACGAGCAGCAAGAGCGCGGCAAACAGTGTGATGGTTGGTTTCATATCGAGGCAAAGTTGCGCGCGTTAGACGCAGTTAAGTGCGAAAGGTTTAACACCGGTTTACAATTCATCCTGCAAATCAGATGGTTCATCCGCTCGCATTTCAAAAGTGGGCATGATAAGAGGACTTTGGTTCCATGAAACAACCCGCTGTCCTCCCGCTTGTGTTCACAACTGTACTGGTGTTGCTGGCCGGTGACTGGTGCGCACAAGTGACCCTCGAGGGCAAGGTTTGGTCTGGAAAAGCGCCTTTGCCTGGATGGGGGCGTGACCTACTTGCCCGGCCAAGCATTTGGAACCACGAATCCGCGCATGCGTTCTTCGATCATGTTGCCCCGGCGCTCAACCGCGACCAACATGACCCCTCGGCGATAGGTATGGATGGCCTCTGCCAACTGACCTCGGGCAGCGTGGTTATCCAAGACTTCGAGCTCGCCTTCGAGACTCCAAACTGGAGCCAGCCAGCTGCGTTTGGGCAGCAGCACCCACCACCCCTCAGATCGGAAAAAGTCTTGCGCCTCGTGCAGCCAAAACCAAAATCCAGCGGGGTAGCCTGGATGCGAAAACGAAGGCGGATTGTGGGTGAGTACATCGCGGTAGTGGTGAAACAGGTAGCCCTTCATGAGCAAGGCTGGGGCGGGTGCGTGCCAGCGCTTTTCTTGCAAAAAGGCTTGTCCAGCGGGTGTCTCCAAGGAAGACAATTGCCGGTCCAATTTGTCCATTTTGAGTTTGAGCGTGTCTTGCGCATTGGGCCCACGCCAGTCGTGCCATTGCTTGGAGTTGTTGTAGCCCAGGTAAAACTTGCAGGCCACTTCCAAATGGGTCCAAGTCCCTGAATCAACTTCTTCCAGGATGAAATCCACCTCGCCGACGGTTTTGCCTGCGTCGTATAAGGGCACTCCGCTTGCGTGAAGACGAAAGTGCGGACTTTGCTCTAGCCAGAATCGAATGAGCAATTCAAACCGCTTGCCCAGCAGGCGCGTGGGGTGCTCTTCAAGAAAGTCCTCGAGGGGTTTGGGGTGTTCATCCAAGGCTTCCAGCCACGGGAGGTGTGCTTCGAATTGATCGCGAAACCAACGTTCACCTAGGGTATTGTACCGCTGGCTTTTGCGGTGCTCAGCCATCAAGGGATTGGAGCCAATGCACCAGGCGAGTTCACGAACTAAAGGATGGAAGAAGCGCACGGAATCAGGTTGGGTATATTTGCCGGAAAGTTAGCGCACGTGCGACTTCTGGAAACCATTCCGCATCCGTCCTTTCGTATTGCCATTCACGGGTACAACCAAAAGTACTTGCTGGAGATCACTGCGGGTCCGCTCAAGCAGACCTTCACCATTCCCGAGGACCGCGTCTCTGGGCCTGAACAGGTGCGAAACATGGTAACCGAAGCGTTTTTGGAGCGCGTCTATCAACGATTCATCGACATGCGGGACGACATGGCTCGCGTACTCATTCCCCCAACTTCCTGATATGGCTGGAAAAATTTCCCTTGCCCTTTCAGCTGTACTTGCAGCTGCTGTCATTTACCTCTTTACCCAACAGGACAGTGGTCCTGCTGAGCCTCAGGCGCAAGAAACGAGCATGCCTGAGGTTGCACCTGCAGCAGGTGGTGCCTTGAACATTGCCATCCTGTATGAAGATTCAGTGTTGGCGAACTACGATTTTATGAAGGCGCGTGAACCCCGCATCAATGAGAAGCTCCGCAAGAAGAATGCCGACTTGGAGAACAAGGTGCGCAAGTACCAAGAGGAGGAATTGAAGGCACAAAACTTCCTGTCTTCTCCTGAAGCTACCGAGGAGTACTACGTGAGCATCATGCAAGATTTGCAACGCCGCCAGGCCGAGATCGAGCGCATTCAATCGGACATGCAGAAAATTGAGCTCGATTTCCTGACCGACATCGATGAGCGCGTGCAGACCTTCCTGGATGATTTTTGCGAGGAGAACGGCATTGATCTGTTGCTGCGCCACAGCGCGGCCATGCCTATTACGCTTTACCGCGAAGGGGTGCCCGATGTCACTGAAGCCGTCGTATCTGGGCTGAATGCTGAGTACGCAGCCGAAATGGGCGCCAATGAGTAACCCCCCGTTGCAAGCGATCGCTGCGCAAAAGCGCGCAGAGAACATTGTTGAGTACGTGCTGTACGTTTGGCAGATGGAAGATTTGTTGCGTGGGGCATCATTCAATCCTGATGCGCTTCGAGGATTTTTGGCTGCAGGGATGGAGCTCGATCAGGTGGAGATGGAAATGCGATGGCTGGCCGAGCTCGGAGGCCGTATGAAACGCCAGGATGTGATGGAGAAAGGCCATGTGCGTGAGGTGGAAGAAGTCCTCGCCGAATTGGTCTATTTGCACCGCACGTTGCTTGGAGTCATCAAGGATGAGGGCTATACCCAGACCTACAAGCAATGCGAGCCAGCCATCTTGGATTTGATGGAGCGTTCAATGGGTGCCGCGCGCAATGAAGTGGAGGCGTGTCTGACAGGGGTATATGGACTGTTGATGTTGCGCCTCAAGAAGCAATCCATCACCGAGGCTACGTCCAAAACACTGCAAGCGATTGCTGGTTTGATGGGACAACTCGCATTGCACTACAAATCCATGCGACAAGGCGCCGATCAGGCGTCACTCAATTGAGTTTGGAATGCGCAGGATGGCTTCGAAGCCATCTCCGGGCTGGCTGCTGAGCGACAGCATACCTCCGTGGGCTTCTGCAATGCGGTGGGCCAAAGACAATCCCAACCCCAATCCGTTCTTTTCTCGGCTCAGACCTTCGCTGGCTTGCCAAAAGGCTTCGGTCGCTTGGGTCACATTGGCCATCCCCGGTCCACGATCTTTGATGCGGAAGAGGATTTCATCGGTTTCAATGCGCAGGAACACATCCACAGGCGCATGTCCGCCAAACTTGAGGGCGTTGTTGATCAGGTGGTCAATGGCCATTTCCCACGCAGCAATATCCAATGCGCAGATGGACGCACCTGCATGCGATTCTGCTCGGATCTCGGTGTCCAGTCCTATGCGGTTACGTTCGGTACATGCTTTGACGACAGTGTCCAGTTGGGCCGTGTCGATGTGCTCTTTAACCAAGCTGTATTCGTTCCAAAATGTGTGCAGGAGCAAACTTTCGGAACTGCGTTGCAGCCGAGTGGTGTTCACATCTACCAATCCTTGAATGGCCGCACGGTCGTGGGCGTTCAATTGTTGATCTGTGCACAGGATTTGGACCAAACCGCGGATGCGGTTGATCGGAGACTTGAATTCGTGCGTAAAGCTTGATCTAGGCATAGAGGCGCGGTGAAAATAGCAAAAGGTCACCCGCCGAACCAGCCAGATCAGGCCAAGTCGCTACGAAAGCAACTTTTGCCGCAGCATGAATTCGAACTGCTTGTTCTGGCGTTCGAGCTGGGCAATCAAGCGGTCTTTTTCAAGAGTTGTTTTGAATGAGCTCCAGGCCTCGTGAATGAGGTCTTTGATCTCTTGGACATTCAAGGGTTTGGCAATGATGCGGTACACCTTGCCTTTGTTTACTGCCTCTACTGCTGAGATGAAATCGGAGTAGCCACTCAGCAGGATGCGTTGGACGTGCGGGTAGTCGCGCGCGACAGTTTCCAAGAATTCCACACCGGACATGCCTGGCATGCGTTGGTCGGTCACCACAATCTCGATCTGTTCTATGTCGATGATGTGGTAAGCTTCCATGGGGTTGTTGGAAACGAAAATGTCGAAATCGCGACGGAAGTTCGCGTTGAAGGAGTCGAGGTTCTCTTGGACGTCGTCCAGGTAGAGCACCTTGGGTTTGGTTGAAGTGTTCATTCGCTCAGGTATTCAGGATTACTTTCTGAGGGCCTTTCCTTCTACGCGGTGTATAGCAAAAGGTTACGCTCCCAAAAGGGGTCAAAACAAGAAGAGCGAATCGGTACCGCAAAACGTAAGCGGTGATCTCTGGTAGTCAGTCAAATATACCTGAATGGGGGGTTTTTGGCGATGTTAGGGGGTGGGCTGTTTATAACTTCCTGAGGGGCGGGAATCCAAGGTGTTAAGAATGCAGACCTTTTCCATACCAAATCTTGTTTATGCCCGGACCAACGCAAGGGGACCGCGTTCCGGAGTACGATGCGGACTGGTCTTGCAAGCCACTGCTCTTCCGTTTGGACATTCCCGATGAGGCTATTGCCTGGGAATCGTTCTGCGCCACATACCCCGACCTGAAGTACGACGACCACTTGGAAACCCAGGTGTGCGAGCTGATGGGAATCCTCGACCCGCCCGCCAAGCTGACCGATGCAGGTAGGCAAGAACGCGCTGTGGCTCACATGGCTGCTCAAGGTGGCGCTGATTTCTATGGGACTTGGGTGGTCTACCCTTGGCTTCAACGCGCTGTGAAGGTCCTCCCAGAAGCCGAGTTCGTTCGGGTACGTACCAATAGGAATCTCTATAAAATCACCCCATCAGAGCAAGAAACACTTGGCAAAAAAGCCATCGGTGTGATTGGCATGTCTGTAGGCAAGAGCATTGCCCGCGTGCTGACCACTGAACGCACCTGTGGTGAAATTCGGATCGCAGACTTTGACCGGTTGGCCCTATCGAATATGAACCGCATACAGACCTCGTTGGTGAATCTCGGTCTTCCCAAGACCACCATCGTGGCGCGTGAAATTGCAGAGCAAGATCCCTACATCAAGGTCAAGGTCTTTCCGCAAGGTGTCACAAAGGAGACCATGGAGGCTTTCCTGCTCGAAGGCGGCAAGCTTGACCTTCTTCTGGATGAGTGCGATTCCATTGACGTGAAAATCCAATGCCGCCTCGCCGCCCGCGAGCACTGCATTCCGGTCATCATGGAAACCAACGACCGGGGCATGATCGACATCGAACGCTTCGATCTCGAGCCTGATCGCGAGTTGTTTCATGGGTTGTTGGGTGGGGTTGATCCGAGCGAGGTCTCTGGTTTGAAATCAAGCGAAGAAAAGGCACCATATGTTGCCCAAATATTGGAGTTGCCT
>JBMYJR010000058.1:0-17388 GCA_049594615.1 Flavobacteriales bacterium | reverse complement strand
GAAAAACAGGAAAAGCCGCCGGGTTGATGTCGGACGCCAAGACTGAACCAAGCGGGGATTGGTAGAAGTCGCCTGTAGTGTTGAGTGACCAAGGCTCTGCCGCGGTGCCATATATGGCTTGAACCTCGTAGTTGGGGTTATCCAAGCATGCATTCAAGCGCCAACAACGTGGCGCTGCATCGTACCCCGAGTTGGTTTGGATGGTGGTACGTGCAGTGTCGGGTATGATGATTTCCTGCACGGACCACCCAAAGTTGGGTGCTTGCGCATACATGCACAGCGAGCCAAGAAGACCTAATATGGGAAGTAGAAACTTGCTCATCATTCCATCATGGAAAGGCTCAAGATACTCATTTTTTGCCTGATGAGCGGCGATTGGGGCTGTCACGCAGGTGTCATTTCCGATATTGGCATACCAAATGGAACTCCTATGGAACTCGGCATCGGTGCCAAAATTGAGCACCCCAACTTTGGCGAAGGCGTAATTTTCGGCTCGGAATCGGACCGCTTCCGCATCTACTTTCAGCAACACGGCGAGAAGCAACTCGCCAAGGATTTCGGCGGCTACGAAGTGCTCGAGGCCGCCGAAGAACCTGAAGTGTACTCCCTTGGATTGGAAGACGTGGTGACTGCTGTGGAGAACGTCTTTGAGCAATACATGGACAACGGGTCCCACGTGGAGCTCGGCGACAAATGGGACGGCGGTACACTCGTCCTCAAGCCCGGCGATGATGGTTTGGCATCCAAGGAATTGCCCATCGAAACCTTCTTCCACAAGATCGTCATGGTGCGCGACCGCCTGCGTGTGTTGGAACAGAACATCAATAGCCACAAAGTCCTTTCGGATGAAGAGAAGGTCAACCTGCAACAATACATCACCCGCATCTACGGCAGCTTGACCACCTTCAATGTGCTCTTCGCAAGCAAGAACGACCACTTTGTTGGCGAGCGCTCCAAAGGGTAATTCACAATTGTTGAAAACCCCGGTGGATAGCCTGTTGATGACCACCAAATGAACCCTCCACCGAGCCCAACAGAATGTTTTACATTGTTGATGTGAAGTCTGCGTCGGCGACTATCGAAAAATGAACATCCTCAATATTGGAACGCCTCTCGGCGTGTCAGGGCGGGCCGCACCACCTCCGGGTGGAGCCGGGAAACCGAAACAGCGGATTACCGAACCACGCTGGTGATTCCACCTGTGTCTCCTTCCATTTTTCTGAGCCGTTCGTCGGCGCAGCTTCCTTTTTCAGAACGCTTTTCCAATACGGATTCAATCCGTTCCCATGGCTGCATGCTTGTAGTCAGACAGTGAGTATCCCGGCGAGTAGTGGCGCCGGGATGTTCTTTTTACGGCCTCCCGGTTCAAACGCGGTATTTTTGCGCCGCAGATGCAATCCTCAAACACACTTCCGGTGATGGAGCAGTTCTATACGCTCCAGGGCGAAGGCCGCTACACAGGCCATGCCGCCTACTTCATTCGTTTGGCCGGGTGCGATGTGGGCTGCGTGTGGTGTGATGTCAAAGAGAGCTGGGATCGCGATGCCCACCCCGACCAAACAGTGGAACAGCTGGTGGACGCCTGCGTAGAGTCAGGTGCTGCCATTGCCGTGATCACCGGAGGGGAACCCCTCATGCACAACCTCACAGAGCTTACCCAGGCCTTACGCGCAAAAAGCATTCGCACCCACGTAGAAACCGCCGGCGTGCATGCCCTGACCGGGGAGTGGGATTGGATCTGCTTTTCTCCTAAGAAGTTCAAGGCACCGCTTGAAGAGTACTACACCCAGGCGCACGAACTCAAAGTCGTCGTCTACAACCGACACGACCTTCAATGGGCCGAAACCCACGCCGAAAAAGTGGGGCCCGATTGCGCCCTCTTCCTGCAGCCCGAATGGGACCGTCGTGAAGACGTCTTGCCATTGCTGCTGAACCACATTCGGGACACGCCAAAATGGGCACTCTCGCAGCAAACCCACAAATACTTGGGGATCCCTTGATCAGGGTTCGTCCCACGACACCTTTACCGAAGCTGTGGTGGGATGCGCTTGGCAGGTCAAGATGTAGCCTTCGGCGACTTCACCGTCGGTCAGGGCGTAGTTGTTGTCCATGCGGGTTTCTCCCTCGAGGACTTTCGCACGGCAGGTGGTGCACACTCCCCCTTTGCAGCTGAACGGCGCGTCCATGCCGGCATCCAACGCTGCGTCCAAGATCACTTCGCCATCGGGGTCGAGGTCAAGGATCACCTCTTCGTCGTCCAACACTACGGTAACTTTGGCTGCACCTCCCTCAGGGATCGCCACTGGCGCGGCTGCGGGCGTTCCGGTTGATTCGCCTCGGTCTTCCACTGGAGCGGCAAAGTACTCCACGTGGATGTTTGCATCTGCCACACCTTGGTCTTGGAGGGCTTCTTTGACTGCGCCAATCATGCCGGCGGGGCCACACAAGTAGAATTCACGTTGCAAGCCATCTTGATCCAGTTCGGACAACAGCTCAGTGGCCTTTGAGAAATCGATGCGACCGCTGTAGCGGGGAGCTAGGCTGCCATCGGTCCACACGTGTTGGAGGTGGAAGCGGTCTTCGTGAGCGGCCCATGCTTCAAGGTCGGCTTTGAAAATGGTGTGCTGTGCACTGGTGTTGCCAAAAAACAAGGTTGCCTTGCCTTCAGGGTCGCGGGCCAAAACGTCGGCCACCAAAGAACGCAGCGGGGTAATGCCGCTGCCCGCCCCAAAGAACACGTGGTGCTTGGGCGTGCCGTCGATGGCTGCCAAGAAGTTGCCTTCGGGCGCCGAGGCTTCCAGGACATCACCGACCTTCACCGACTGCAGGTATACCGATGCAAATCCGCCTTCAACGGCTTTGACTGCCACACGTACTTCGCCGGCGCGCGGGGCGCTACTGATGGAGTAGCTGCGACGCACCTCGGTGCCGTCGATGGCGAGTTTGAGGTTCAGGTACTGTCCCGCTTTGAAGTTGGCAAAGGCGGGTTGGGCGCTCACGTCAAACGCAATGGAAACGCAAGCAGGGGTTTCGCGACGCACGTCGCTTACGGTCAGGGCAACAAAGTCAGCCATGGGTTATTTCAGATCAGAAAACAGTTGTTCGATGAAATCGCGACGGGTCCAATCCAACGCGTCCACTTGTTCAAACACCAATTCCCCGTTTTGGTTGAATACGTATGCGGTGGGAATGGTGTAAATGCCATAGTCGTGCAAGGTGCCTTGCAGCGGGTACATCTCAAAAGGCACACCCAGTTTGCGGCGTACGGCTTCGATTTTTTCCGGGGTGTCGTCGGTCAGAGCCACCAGGCGCAAGCCGCGATCAGCGAATTCTTGGTGCAGTCCCGAGAGGTCCTTCATTTCCTTCATGCATGGCCCACACCACGAGGCGTAGAAGACGAAGGCCACATCTTCCCCTTGCAGGGTGTCCAGCGGCATGGGCTGGGTGCCGTTGAGGAAGACCACATTTTTTTCGGCGATGTCTGGAGCGATGCGGTAGCGGTTGTAGTAGAATCCGGCTACGCACGCAGCAACAAGAATCCAAAGGGCGAGTTTAAGCGGTTTGGTCATGATAAACTGTGGCTGTGCAAGGAAGAACGGAATTCTGATTCAATCATCATGCTCTGGTTGACCTACTCAATAGTCCAGCAACGCGCCAAGCGCAGCTGCCACCTTCTCGGCGTTGGGCAGCATGGTGGCTTCCAACACAGAGTTCAATGGGATGGCCGGCACGTTGACGCTGCCCAATGTGCGTACAGGTGCGTCCAGGTGTTCAAACGCCAGTTCACCGATGCGGCCCGCAAGGGCTTGTGCAAAGCTGTTGTTGGCCGGCTCTTCGGTCACCACCAGTGCACGGTTGCATTTGCGTACAGCGGCCAAGATGGCTTCTTCGTCCAGTGGATTGATGGTGCGCAGATCCACGATTTCTACGCGGTCCCTGAATTCCTTGGCAGCGGCCAAAGACCAATACACGCCCATGCCGTAGGTGATGATGGCCACTTGCGAAGCTTCGGTTTCGGTGGACGCCAATACTGTACGTGCCTGGCCAAAGGGAATCACGTAGTCGGCATCGGGTTCGATGGTCTTGGCGCCCTCGGTGCCTTTGATCTTAGACCAGTAGAGGCCCTTGTGCTCCAGCATCACTACCGGGTTGGGGTCCAGGTAAGCGGCTTTCAGCAGGCCTTTGAGGTCTGCGCCGGTGCTGGGGTAGGCCACCTTGATACCGCGGATGTTGGACAGCACCGACTCCACACTTGAGCTGTGGTAGGGTCCGCCGCTTCCATAAGCGCCAATGGGAACGCGAATCACTGCTGAGGCTGGCCATTTGCCGTTGCTGAGGTAGTAGCTGCGCGAGAGTTCAGTAAAGAGCTGGTTCAATCCGGGCCAGATGTAATCGGCAAACTGCACTTCAACAATGGGGCGCAGGCCGGCACACGCCATGCCTACAGTAGAGCCGATGATGAACGCTTCTTGAATGGGGGTGTTGAAGACGCGGTCGTCGCCAAACTTCTGGGCGAGGGTAGCTGCTTCGCGGAACACGCCTCCCAATCGGCCGCCTACGTCCTGCCCATACAACAGGGCTTCGGGGTTGTCGGCCAGAATTTCTTGCATGGCAAACAGCGCAGAATCCACCATTACGGTGGCCTCCTTACCCGCAGGCTCGCGTTCGCCTTGTTCTTGGGTGACCGGAGTGGGTGCAAAGTCGTGCAGAAGCAGGTCTTCGGGACGGGGATCCTCGGCGTTCAATGCTTCGGCAAAGTCAGCCTCCACCAGTTGTCTTGACGATGCCACAATCTCGGCCAATTCGTCAGCAGATATGCCTTGGTCCAAAAGCACTTGGTGCAAATGGGGAAGTGGGTCGCGCTTGGCGTGTTCGTCCAGGTCGTCGCGGTACCATTCTTTGCGCACGCCAGAGGTGTGGTGCCCCAGCAGCGGTACCGAAGCGTGGATCATGACCGGACGTCGCTCTTTGCGGATGGTTTCGATGGCTTGAGCAACCGCCGCGTCTGCAGCAGCAAAATCGTGTCCCACCACCGAATGGGCTTCAATGTTGGGGAAGGCCTTGGCAAAGTCCATGGCATCTCCAAAGCGGATTTCTTCGGCATTGGCCGAGATGTCCCATTCGTTGTCCTGCACCAAGTAGAGGATGGGCAGCTTGCGCAGCGAAGCCATATGGAAGGCTTCGGAGACTTCGCCCTCGGTCATGGCCGCATCGCCAATCGAGCATACCACCACGGGTGCTTCTTTCCAGTTGGAGGGCATGTGAATGCCTTGTTGCTCACGGTACTGCACGCCCATGGCCACGCCCGTGGTGGGGATGGCTTGCATGCCCGTTGCTGAGCTCTGGTGAGGGATTTTCGGGAATCCCTTGCGGTTCAAACTGGGATGGCTGTAGTAGGTCCGGCCGCCGCTGAAGGGGTCGTCACGTTTGGCCAGCAGTTGGAGCATGAGCTCATACGGACGCATGCCAATGCCAAGCAGGATGGAGTCGTCGCGGTAGTAGGCACTCAAAAAGTCGTGTTCAGTCAAACGCGTGCCCAAGGCGAGTTGAATGGCCTCGTGCCCGCGCGAGGTGGCGTGCACGTATTTGCTGGTCATTTTGGCGTTTTCCTCAAAGAGGTCCGACATCGCCCGGGCGGTGGTCATCAAACGATAGATGACCAGAGCGCGGGCTGTGTTCTGCTGGGAGGGCGAAACAGACGGAGAAGGGCTGGGCATAAGCTGGGTTGGGTCTGGGGTCAAAAGTACGAAATCGGTGCGGCCCTTGCCCTGAAGATAACCCGCTGAATCCGCTGTGTTTCAGGGGGATGATGTGCGGTTAAGAAAAGCAGTTATGTGGGAATATTCCTACAAGGTTGACTAGCCTTGTCCTACAAGTTTTTGAACCTAGACAAATATGTTTGCACCATCGGAACGGAATAGCGAATCAATCCACTTATACTCCGAGCAACATTTGGTAGGGGAACCCTGGAGGTAACGACAGCCAGGGTTCCCATTTTATTTTCGGCCCGGTCCCCCCTCGCACATCTCTTCTAAATTTGGACCATGGGCATACCCTTTCTCAAAGCACACGGCACCGGCAATGATTTCATACTCCTGCATCACAAGGATGTAGTGGACTTGGATCGTACGGCCTTGGCCAAGCGCCTCTGCGCGCGTAATACGGGCATAGGCTCCGACGGACTTATCGTGCTCGAGCCCGACGCTGAGTGCGACTACCACATGGACTTTTACAACCCAGACGGCAGCCAGAGCTTTTGCGGCAACGGCAGCCGGTGTGCGTTTTTCACCGCACACAAGTGGGGCATGGCGCAAAACGAGGCCACCTTCCGCGCCATTGACGGCACCCACTACGCGCGCTTTGAAGGCGAACGCATTGCCGTTTCCATGCGCAACACAGGGGTCCCCCAGCTTGAAGAAGGGCATGATTTCCTGCACACAGGTTCTCCCCACGCCGTGTTGTGGGTACAGGAGGTCTCTACTTGCGATTTGAACGCTGCGGCCCGGCCCGTGCGTTACGACCCGCGCTACGCCCCTGGAGGCACCAACGTGAATTTGGTTGCCCTCGAAGGGGAAGGCATCGCCATGCGCACTTTTGAACGCGGGGTGGAAGGCGAGACCCTTTCTTGCGGTACTGGAGTAACCGCAGCGGCGCTAGTGGCCGCCCACAGGCATGGGCTTACCTCTCCTATTGATGTGCAAGCACCGGGCGGAAATTTGCAGGTCCGTTTTGTAGCAGAACCCGAAGGATTTACTCAAATTGTCCTCCTCGGCGCCGTTGCCGAAGTCTTCACTGGAATCGTATCTCGTTCATGAGCATTGTTCTTGCCGATTGCGGCTCCACCAGCACCGGTTGGGCCTGGTTGCCTCCCGGCCAACCGGCACAGCGCGCCAAAACCCAAGGGTTGAATCCTCATTTCACTACCCTGGAGGTGTTTGAGACCTCCACCTGTGAGGCCTTTGCCGACTGGGATTGTGCGGGCGTTACAGCCGTGCACTTTTTTGGCGCGGGCATTGGCGGGCCAGAAACCCAAGCCACTGTAGAGGGCTGGTTGTCGCAGGCGTTTCCCAATGCCCAACTGCATGTAGCCAACGATTTGCTTGGGGCCGCGCGTGCGGGTTGGGGACGCGACGCAGGCATCATTTGCATCCTAGGTACCGGCGCGAATCGCGCCTATTTTGACGGGGAGCAACTGCACCACGGACCGCCCTCGCTCGGTTATATTTTGGGCGATGAGGGCAGCGGAGGCCACTTGGGTAAATTGTTGCTCCGTGCCCATTTCCGCGGACACCTGCACCCCGAAACAAGCCAAGCGCTCGAGGCCTACGCCAATGTGGACCGCGAGCACGTGTTGGCCCAACTCTTTCAAGCCTCGCACCCCAACCGCTACCTGGCCAGTTTTGCTCGGTTCATGACCGAGCATCAAGATCGCCCAGACGTTTTGGCATTGCTCAACCAAGCCTTTGGGGCCTTCGCCGCAACAGCGCTTCGTCCTTTACGTGAGTACAGTGCACAGGTGGCCCTTGTGGGTTCTGTGGCTTACCATTTTGAACCGCACCTGCGACGAGCCATTGCTGCAGAACGCATGGAACTCGTACGCGTGGTGCGCGACCCCATTGAACCATTGATCGCCTTCTATGCATAGGCTTAAGCTCGCGTGGTTGGTCATTCTGCTTTGTACCTGTGTGCAAGGCTTGGCGGTGCAGTTGTCCTCGGCAGCCCGTCTGTCGGTGTTGACCTGTGCTCCGGGTACCGAGATTTATTCGGCCTACGGACATACCGCCATCCGGGTCAACGACCCCATTCAGCAGCTGGATGTGGTGTACAACTACGGCATCTTCGACAGCTACCAGGAGCAGTTCGCACTCAAGTTCGCCCGCGGTCAACTGGACTACCAATTGGGCACCGAGTCCTTTGCGCAGTTCTTGGGCCAGTACCATTACTTCGGCCGTGGGGTGGTGGAGCAAACCTTGGACCTCACTCCAGCCCAAATGCAAGCCGTGGTGGATTTTCTGGAATGGAACAACCTGCCAGAGAACCGCACCTACCGCTATCATTTCTTCTTTGACAATTGCAGCAGCCGCGTATTGGATGTGCTGCGCACTGAGTTGGGCGACGATCTGGAGCTGGCTCCCGAAGGTGCGCCTACCATGGAACGCGGCCGCACCTTTCGCCACTTGATCGACGATTACCAGCGCGTGATTCCCTGGACCGACTTGGGCATTGATTTGGTGCTGGGCATGCCGTGCGACAGCGTGGTGAAGGTCCACCAAGAAGCTTTCCTGCCCGACTATTTGCTGGATGAACTGTCGGTGGCACAGGTGAACGGCCACCCTCTGGTCAAGTCTACTCGCGAAATTTTGCCGCAGCGCGCTGGCGCACCCGAACGGGGCCCTTCACCAACAGCGGTCTTATGGATTGTGTGTTTGCTGCTCGTGTTGCTCTTGTTGATCACTGCCAGTCGAGCGCACAGATGGATGCGCACCCTGTCTTGGGTGGTGCTCTCGGTGTTTGCGGTGTTGGGTGTGGTACTGCTGCTGATGTGGGTGGCCACCGACCACGACACCACCGTGCGCAATTGGAACCTCATGCTGGCGCCGGCAACCTTGGTGCTGCTTTTGGTACCCGGTTTGTGCAAACCGTTGCGTTGGTTTCACATTGGACTGGCAGGTGTCTTTTTACTCGGCTGGGCCTGGTGGCCGCAACAGCTTCATCCGTCCACCATTCCAATGACTTTGGTGTTGATCACTGCATTGGTGACCCCGCTTTGGTCGGCCAAAAGGCATGCCAATGAATAACTTGCATTCGGGTGTGAATACTGTTGGATTGTATCACTTCAGCAGGGTGCTTCTAATGCTAAATTTGTTTCATGTCCCGATTGCTTTGGTGTGTATGTGTGCTGAGTGTGTTGGCGGGATGCCGACAGGAGTACAGTCGCTGGGATGTTGATCTGGCGGTGCCCATTGCACGTGGCACCCTGGCGGTTAGCGACTACGACGGACCCAACCTCCAAGCCGATGACACCGGCCTGCTCCACCTGATCATCGACGAGCAATTTGGCGGGGTAGACCTTTCCGAATTGGCCGCGATTCCGGACACCACTGTCATCCGCACGTTTGAATCGCCCATTCCACTTACCCTGGAATTCGATCCGGGCCAGGAGTTCCTCACCCTGAACGAACAAGTGCAATTTGACGTGCAAGGCGCCGAACTGGACGAGGTCATTGCTGCAGGTGGCACGCTGAGCTACCAATTGAAAAACTACGTCGGCGGCATCTTGGAGGTGTCCTACGCGTTGGCCGGCATCACCTTGGATGGACAATCCGTGACCTTGGACGCCACCATTCCAGCTGAGACCCTCGAAGGCCCTGGAATCAGCACAGGAGTGATTGACCTCACGGACCATGTGATCGACTTGACTGGAGAGAGTGGGTTCGAGCACAACACCCTAAACACGGTGTTGGAAGTGGTCATCTCGGGCACCAATCCGGGTCCGGTTGAAGTCAGCGGGCAAGACAGCGTATCGGTCTGGTTGGAATTCTTAGCGCCTCAAGTGGCTTACGCACGGGGGTACTTTGGTCAAACCACGGTTGAATTGGACGAATCCGTTGGCATCGATGGTGGCCTGCAATCCTCTGGCTTGATGCTGGAACAGATCGACCTGGAATTGGACCTGCGTAACTACGTGGGCATCGATGCGCAGTTGGAGCTCACCAACCTCTCTGCCGAAAACAGCAGTTTCAACACCTCCACACCATTGGAAGCCGAGGCCTTCGCTGGGGTGACCAACATTGCCCGCGCTCAGGACTACGACGGCTGGGTCGACCCTACCGAATACAGCTTTGTGGTGAACACTGGCAACAGCAACGTGAACGCGTTCATTGGCGCAGTGCCCGACAGCCTCACCTTACAAGGCACCTTAGAGGTGAATCCACTGGGTAACGTTTCTGGCCACAACGATTTTATCTACACCAACCAAACCCTGGAGGCTCGCCTGCGTGCAGACATTCCGCTGTGCATTGCCACCTCCGGGTTGGTGTTCACCGATACCCTCGACATCACTTCCGAAGACACCATTGATGCCTACGGCCAATTGTTGGTACGCGCCTCCAACCGCAGCACGCTTGGCGCGGAAATTACCTTGGAACTGATCGATGCGGAAGGCACTTCACTAGCCACTTTTGGCGGACCTCAAACTTTGGTGCCGGGCACCTATGATGGCTTGAGCACCGTCTCCAGCGCATCCACCTTGACCTTAGATGTGCCCGATGGCGCTTCGTTGGAATTGACCTCGCCCAACCGTTTGTTGGTGCACGCCTCGTTGTTCACCACCGACGGCGCAACGGCCAAGGTGTATGAAGATGCATTGTTGGACTTGGTAATCACCGCTGTGGGCACCGCAACCATCAACGGGCAATGAGAACTGTGTTGCTGCTGCTTTTGCTGGGTGTATGCGGTTCAGCCTGGGGTCAACGCATCTTGTTGATGGGCCACGACACCACCTACCTGGACCAATCCGGCTGGGTCTCGTTTTATGGGAATGGCGACATCGGATCCAGCGCGCTCACCAACCAATTCATGGGAAAGCTCGCCCTCGGCGGGTTCATTGGCGCTTCCACCAAGCAAGAGGTAGCATCGCACCTGGAAGAGCAAAATCGCTTGGGAGGGGGATTGGAGTGGGGCGTGCAATACCGCTCGTTCGGCGATACTCTCTTTGGGTTCTCAGACTGGGGCTTGGACATGGCGCTGGAAAATCACATCCACGGCGCAGCCCTCTTTGCAGATAACACCTTTGATCTGCTGTTCAACGGCAACGCCGCCCACATCGGCGAACAGCTCGAATTGGAACGGAATGCCGCACAGCTGGTAAGCTACCAAAAGCTGGGCTTTGGCTTGTTTCACCGCGAGCATTTTTCGGGCGTGCGGTTGTCGGTGGTCAATGGCCAGTTCTTCCAAGAAGCGCTGGTGGACGAGGCTTACCTGTACACCTCGGCCTGGGCAGATTCCCTCACCCTGACCTACCAGGGCTCTTACACCCAATCCGACCCTTCGCACACGGGTTTGGGCAGTGGCAACGGCATTGGACTCGCGTTGGACGCTGTATTCAATGTGCCTTTTGAAGACGGCGGAGGTTACTTCTCTGTGGCCCTCAACAATCTCGGACACGTGTGGTGGAGCGAAGTCACAGAGACCTACAGCGCTGACACCTCCTTCACGTGGACCGGGGTCAACTTCAATGACGTTTCCGAATTCAACAATATTGGGTTCCCCAACTTCGGCGACACCCTCCATTACACCCTAGAAACCGGTCGCCGACAAACCTGGTTGCCGGCCAGTGTGCGTGCCAGTGTGATGCGCTCTTGGAGCGATCAGGCATTTTGGGAAGCCGCCATTACCGTGCGTCCCGACGGCATTCACCTGCCATTGGTGGAAGTCGGATACGGGTACATGCCAAACAACTCCACGCTTTGGCGATTTACGGGCCGCGCTGGCGGGTACGGCATGCCCGGACTTGGACTCGCTTTGGAAAAACGCATGGGGGCCACCTACCTCGAGGTGGGTGTGCCTGACATGCCCGCGCTCGTGTTGAACACCTTGCACGGCGTGGGTGCGTACCTTCGCATCGGTTGGTTCCTCAAACCCCAACAACCATGAACGCCATTCCCCAATTGAAACACACCGATTCTGGCCTGTTCACCTTGATCGCCGGCCCTTGCGCCATCGAAGGCGAAGGCATGGCCATGGACATTGCAGGCGAAGTCTCGGCCATTGCCGACCGTCTGGGTTTGCCCTATATTTTTAAGGGTTCGTACCGCAAGGCCAACCGCTCACGTTTGGACAGCTTCACCGGCATCGGCGACCAAGCCGCGCTGGACGTATTGGCCAAGGTTCAACGCGATGTAGGGGTGCCAGTCACCACCGACGTGCATTCCGCTCCAGAGGCCACTTGGGCTGGGGAAGTGGTGGACGTTTTGCAGATTCCCGCCTTCCTCTGCCGCCAAACCGACTTGCTAGTGGCTGCAGCCAACACGGGTAAGGTGGTCAACATCAAGAAGGGCCAGTTTCTCTCGGCAGAGGCCATGCAGTTTGCTGCCCAAAAGGTGAAAGACTCGGGCAACCAAAACGTATGGCTGACAGAGCGTGGCACCACCTTCGGATACCAAGATCTGGTGGTGGATTTCCGCGGACTGCCTGTGATGCGTCGTATGGCGCCGGTCGTGTTGGACATCACCCATTCGCTCCAACAACCCAACCAGGGCTCTGGCGTGACAGGGGGCAAGCCTGAACTCATTTCCACCATCGCCCGTGCCGGAGTGGCCGTAGGCGTGGATGGACTCTTCATCGAAACCCACCCAGATCCTTCCAAGGCCAAGAGCGACGGTGCCAACATGCTCCCGCTGGACCAATTGGAAGGACTGCTGGAATCACTCATTGCCATCCACCGCGCATGCAACGCCTAGGCGTAGTCATAGCACTGGTTTTGCCGCTGGGCCTGTGGGCGCAAACCGCTGAGGTACGCACCTACGGCGCTTCGGGCGACGACCAATTGGTGGAACTGCGCGAAACCGACACCGGTTATGTGTTGGCCGGTACCACGGCCTCTTCTCCAGGAGCCGACACCGATTTTTACTTGCTCGCCCTGGACCAAGACCTGAACGTGGTTTGGAGCCAAACCTTTGGTGCCGGAGGTGTGGACCAGTGCTCCGGTTTGGACCGCAATGCTGCGGGCGAGTGTTTCTTGAGCGGATACACCAATGACACTCCTGCGGGCGACTACGACGCCAGCGTTATCAAAACAGATGCCCTTGGAGTCAAGCTCTGGGAGGCCCATTTTGGCGGACCCGATTGGGATCTGGAAAGCGACGTGGTGGCCTTGGACGACGGTGGCTTTGCGCTGCTGTTTACCACCTACACCGCAGACCAAGGCACCGATCTGATTTTGCTCCGTGGTGATGCCGACGGAAACCTCGTATGGCAAATCACCCTGGGCGACGCGTTCAACCAAACCGCCCATGTACTCACCCTCGGACCCACCGGAGAATTGGTGGCCGGTGGCACGTGGGCCACAGGGGAGCAGCTGGACAGCGAGCGCGCCTGGATGGCCACCTTCGACCTGGACGGCAATCCCATTGCCGAAGGATTCTTTGGCGAGGTGCGCACCGAACTCTTTGACGCGCACGCCTACCAAGATGGCGTGGCGGCCGTCGGGTACTACACCGGCTCCGATGGCGACCGGGATCACTACGTACTCAAAGCCAACCCAGACCTTTCACTCGCTTGGATCCGTTTGGACGGCGATCCTGACGACGATGTCTTTCACGGACTCACTCCCATTGAAACCGGCTTGATCACTGTGGGCTCGGGCAACGGGTATGGTGCCGGTGGATATGCAGCTATGGTACACCAACGCACCCTTTCGGGTTGGTGGGTGGAGTCGGCCAACTTTGGCCCCGACAAGGACGAGGCCGCCTACGATGTGATTGTGGACAGCGCCGGGCGTACCGTGGTGTGCGGTTCCAGCGACAGCTATGCTGAATTTGGAGACTTGGACGGCTACCTGATTCGATTCGAAGGCACCGTCTTGCCGGACGAATTTGAACTCGAGGAGCTGGATGTGGAAGACGGCACCTTGGACGTACTCGACTTGGAAGCCTTGGGCATCCACGTGCGCACCTCACCCAACGGCGATCGCATGTTGCACGCTGCTGATTTGAGCACCCTGCGCGTAGTGGTGACCGATTTGCGCGGCAACTTGCTTTACAATGCCTCTCAGGCCGGCGTGCACCGAGTGCCGCTTTCAGAGTGGGCAGCAGGCATGTACGCGGTGCGTGTGATTGCCGGCCATCAAATGGGCACCGCCGTATGGGCGCGTTGATGCGCCTGCATGCAGGCACTTGGCTGGCCTACTCAGCTTGGTTCTTGCTTCTTTGGGCTCTGGGTCCTTTGAGCTTCGGGTTTTCTGCTGAGGCCGTGTTTTCTTACTACGATGTTGAACATTACCAGACCATTGCCACCCAAGGCTATGGCAACTGGCTGACGGCCTTTTTTCCGGGTTTCCCGCTGTTTTGGAAGGCGTTGGGGGTGGTTTGGTGGGTAGGCGTTGTTAACGCATTGCTTGCCGCATCCGCACTCACGGGCTTGGCCCACGCTTGGGACATGAACCGCTGGGAACGCGCGCTACTCGGAGCTGCTCCATTGGCCGTGTTCTGGCTGTTGCCCTACTCGGAGTCGCTGTGTTTGTTGGGGCTGGCGGCCGGATGGATCGGCGTCAAACAACAGCGGCCTCACCTCATTGGAGGAGGTTTGTTGCTGGCGTGTTTCTGCCGCCCACTTTGGCCGGTATTGGCGGTTTCATTTCTGTTGTTGGAAGTGCTGCCCGCCTGGCGAGGCGAGGCAGGCATGGGCCGAAAGCGCTGGTATGCCTTGGGCGGCATTACCTTGGGTACCTTGGCCGCATTGAGCGTGCATGCGGGGTATACTGGGGAGTGGGGGACCTTTCACCAAGCACAAACGCATTGGGGGAATGCGCTCGGATGGCCTAAGCTTCCCTTTTCGACTTGGAGCGATGCCCCCGTGATGATGGTCGACAGCGCAGCCTTGATGGTAGGCGCCATGGCCGGCACCCGCCTTGTCTTGCACCGTTTTGGGGGAAACGCCGCCCCGGCGACCCAATTGAGCTTGTATTACTTGGCCGGGATTGTGGCACTCACTTTGGCCTTCCGGGGTGGGGAACTGTTCAGTCTGGGACGCTTTGTGTGGGCCCTGCCGTTTGCCAGCTTGTTGCTGATTGAATGCGGGCGTTCGGGGTGGACTTGGAAACGGCACGGCTTCTATCTGGTGTGGGTTCCCGCAGGAGCGCTGTTGTGCGGCGCTTACCTCCATATCCAATCCTTGGGCACCTTCTTGCCCTTGATCGCATTGGCATTGCTGGTGTTTTGGTGGGGGACACGGGCTCAAAAACAGCCGTGGCATCACTTGGCCTTGCTCTTGGCATTGGTAGGGATCCAGCTCTTTTTTGTGCTCCGCGTATGGAGCGGCAATTGGGCGGGTTGATCTTTGGTCCAGACTTTGCGACCTTGCCCGTAGAAATTGGACGTTATGAAACTGCTTTTGCCTTTCCTCGCTTGTGCTGCTGTATGGATGGGGTGCGCCTCCAACAAAGGCGGCCAAACCGCTCAGGTGGATGTGATGACCCACTCGGAGTCGGTCTCGGTTACCCAACAAGATGTGTATCCCGGAGCCCAAGGCATGGTGCGCAAGATCCGGACCTACAGCGTTTCAGGCACCGCAGATTTCCGCACCCCAGTGACCGTCCATCGCTTGCGCGTGGACTCATTGCAGTTTCCCGTCAGGCAGTTGAAGATCAATAACGCCATCCAACCCAGTTTGGACGTGGATGCGGCCGCGGGAACCTCGTTCTCATTCTCAGCCACCCGCATGTTTTCAGGTGATCAAATGCCCAAGCCGGTTGGGTTTGGACAGGGCGCTCGCATTTTGGAGGAAAACGGTTTTGAATACAGCGGCGTCCAGTTGGATGGCACCGCGCAATTGGTACTCTTGGCCGGAAGCGATACCGTGGTGGTTGACCTCGGCACCATCGAAGTACTGCCAGACGTGTACGCCCCGTGATCAACGACGCACCTCAAACGACTTCGCACCCACGGGTGCGATGCTTTCTGTGTTGATTTCAAACACTTGCGCATGCGGTGGTCCATGGCGACACCAAGTCACCAGTGCTTCAAGATCTGCTTCTGGTCCCTCTGCAAAGCATGTAACCGAGCCGTCTACTTCGTTTTGCACCCATCCTGTCAGGCCCAAGGCTTGGGCTTGAATTTGGGTGGACTTGCGGTACCACACTCCCTGAACTTTTCCGCTGATTTTCAGCCGGTAACAACTGTGTTTGGCCATACAATGGCGGTTTTGGATTTGACCGAAGTTGCTATAAAAGCGTGAACAATTTGGCCGAGGTGTGCCTTATTTTGGAACCACTTTAACCAAACAAGTAGCCATGAAACACCACAAATTCATAGTGATGACTGCCCTTGCAGCATCCACCATTCTGCTTTGTTCACGCTCTGGCGGACTGGCCGAAATTGCCAACCAAGATCGCACCGGATCTCCGTTGAGTTCAGGGCTGTGTTCTTCTTGCCACAACTCAGGTCCTTGGACAACGACTTCTGTTTTGTCGGTGATCGATCCCTCCAGCGGGTTGTCCGTGACCTCCTACGTTCCCGGAGCTACATATACCGTCGAAATGGAAGTGTCTGCAACCGGTGGCTCCTCATCTCCGTCTGGCTGGGGATTCCAGGCTACAGCAATGTTGGATGACAACAGCGATGCAGGCACCTTTTCGGCGCCGGCAAGCAACACCCAAATTGACGACGTAAGCGGCCGTCACATGATCGAACACAATGCGTTGTCTGGGACCAACACCTTCTCGGTATCTTGGACAGCGCCCGCAGCGGGTAGTGGTACTGCGACGTTCTACGGCGTTGGCATGGCCGCCAACGGCAACGGTGGCAGTTCCGGTGACGATGCTGGCGTGCCCATCTCGCTGTCGTTGAGCGAGGAGTCTGTTTCTGTGGAAGGATGCACCTATGCTGCAGCACAGAACTACAACCCTGCGGCCGATGTGGACGACGGATCATGCCAATTTAACCTGCCACAAACCTATTGTGGGGAGGGCACTACGTTCAACACCACCAGTGGCCAATGCGAAGTCGATCCTGGGTGTACCGGTGATTTGAATGGAGACGGCAATGTGGGTACACCAGACGTACTGGTGGTACTCGGTGCCTTTGGCACAAGTTGTGACTAAGTCCTATGATTTTACGACCAGAAAAAAGCCCCGGCCAGTGCCGGGGCTTTTTGTTTGTAATGGGTTTTGTGGCCTACGGGCAAGTGGTGCCAAACACAGCCAAAAGAGCAAGGATGTCGCTGGTGTCGACCACGCCGTCATCGGTCAGGTCGGCGGCACATACGCCGACGCAACCAAAGTCGCCGAGCACCACTAAGAGGTCAGCTACCGTGATCAAATCGTCTCCGTCCATGTCTCCAAAACAGGGGGCGCAAGAGAGGTACTCGCAGCTGTTGTCGTCGCACAGAGCAGTGGGGGAGTAGTTGCACGCGGCCATGTCGGTGCAGCCATCAGGGAGCTGGCAGGAGCCGTCGTCGGTGGTGGCCGTGGCGTCGTAGTTGCACGCGGTGGCATCGGTACATCCTGCGCACGAGGTAAACTCGCAGGCGCCGTTGTCAATGGTGGCGGTGGCGTCGTAGTTGCACGCAGTGGCGTCGGTACATCCGGCGCATGAAGTGAACTCGCAGCTGCCGTCGTCGGTGGTGGCCGTGGCGTCGTAGTTGCACGCGGTGGCATCGGTACATCCTGCG
>JBMYJR010000057.1:0-17887 GCA_049594615.1 Flavobacteriales bacterium | reverse complement strand
TCCATGGCCACCAGGTGGTTGAGCATTTCAGAAAACAAGATGCGGTCGAGCGGCAAGGTCCAACCCGCGTGACGTTCCTCGAGCTTGGTCCAAGGGGTGCGATCTGAGATCAGCACAGGCTTGGCCGCCAAGAGGGCTTCTACAATGGCGTGGCCAAAGTTCTCACCGAGGGTAGGCAGGTAAAAGAAGTGTGCATCTGCCAGCACCTTGGTCAGGTGTTGCGGGTGAATTTCACCCGGAAAATGAATGCTCGCATGCGGGATGCTGTCTGCCATGGCTTGGCATTCAGCGAGGTATTCCGGGTCTTGGTGGACACCGTACCAGGTCAATTCCCAATGCCCCAAAGCAGCATTGGCCCCTTTGATGAACTGCAAGGCGTGCAGCACGTTTTTCTCTGGCGATACGCGGGCCACAGACACCAATTTCACCGATCCAGCAGACTTTGGCAGGGGAGCGCCCGGTGCCTCTGCATATCCCACCAAGTTGGGCGCTACCTTGACCTCCACCTTGCCGAACTGGCGCATGATCTCTTTGCGCTCATCAAAGCTTGTTGCGTGCCAGCGAACACCCTTGAACAGGCCAACTACTTTGGCCGCCCGCAAAAACCACTTCTTCTTGCCCGCCTTGACCGAAAGAGCGCCATCCTTAAGCATACCTCGCGGAGCCACAATGACACGTGCGCGCCCCTTGGCTTTACGCGCAGCCAACAAAGGCATGAGCGCAAACCGCGGTGAAAACAAACTGTTGACGTAGATCACGTCGTAGTCCAGCTCTTTCATGAGTCGGCGGTAGGTCGCAGGCTTCTGTTCTTCTGCAGGCAGGTACATCACCCGCTCGCGTCCGGCTCCGTTCACCCAAGTACTTGTGGGTACATTCGGATACGGTGCATCGGCCATGTGATCCCTGTCGGAAGTCACAATGGAAAAATCATGGGGCAGACGCGCCACCAGGTTGGCGATGGATCGGATGGGACCACCGGCCTTGAACCCGGGCAGGTACCAATCGATGAACACCAAAATCTTGAGTTGCTTATTGGACCCCATGGCGCTCTAACCAGTCTTCGAGTACAACAAGTGGCCACAGGTGCGACCATTTCACACGTGAATCACCCTTTTCAAATCGGGTCCACAATTGGTCCAGCACTTGACCCTTGAATGGCTCACGTTCTCCCAGGCGCTTAAGGTGACCGGTGCAAAGCGGGCGCAGTGCTTCCTTCATCCACACTTCCCACGGGAAGGTGAAGCCCATCTTGGGACGGTTGTACACCGCCTCTGGCAACAAACCATCGAGGCTCTCGATCAAAAGCTGCTTGGGTGTTTGAGGGAACTTTTCCAAGTCAGGAATGCCCATGGCATACTCCACCAGGCTGTGGTCCAAGAAGGGCACACGTACCTCCAGCGCATGGGCCATGCTCATCTGATCCGAGTCGCGCAGCAACACGTGTTGCATGTAGCTGGCCATCTCCGCCACAGACACCTTACTCAATACTGGCAGATCAAACCCCGCAGTGCCGTGCACAATCCGATCTTCCAGCAAGCGGCGTACTGCGCTCACCGGCAATTTGCCAGCCCCTACCAACTTAGAAATGACGGGATCCAGCAGCACTTGACGCTCCAGCGGATAGACATATTCAAAGTCCAAGTACTCCGACACCAACACTTGGTGGATTTTGTCGGAAGCCACACCCGGCTTGAGGGTACGCATCCCTTGCCCTACGGCGTTCTTCATGAACCGAGGAAAGCTGGTCAACCACTTGCGCGAACGGATTTGCACCATGCGCTTAAACACCGGATACCCGGCAAACAGCTCGTCGCCGCCCAAGCCAGAGAGGGCCATGGTCACGCCCGCCTCTTTGGTCACTTTGGACACGGTGTAGGTGTTGGGACCGTCTCCACTGGGGTGATCCATGGCGGCCAACGCATGGGGGATGGCCTCCAGGAAATCGTCTGGACGAAGGCGGATATCGGTGTGGCGGGTATTGAACTTGTCGGCCACCATTCGCGCATAAGCGCCCTCGTTGAACGCCTCCTCGTCAAAGGTGACCGAGAAGGTCTGCACGGGATGATCGCTCACCTCGGCCATCAACCCTACGATGGCGCTGGAATCAATGCCACCACTGAGGAAGGCGCCAAAGGGCACATCTGCACGCATGCGCAGTTCAACGCTGGCCCGAAGTTTTTCGCGAATGGCTTTGCGAACTACGGCTGGCTCGGCATACTGGGCTTCTCGGCTCCAATGGGTTTCTGGGCTCCAGTAAATGGTCGAGGTGGCCTCGTTGTCTTGGATCCGAATGACGGTGGCCGGGGGCACCAACTCCACCCCTTCCAGCATCGTTTTTGGAGCGTGTACGGTTTGGTAGCGCAGGTAATCGATCAGCGCGGTGTGGTCCATGCGTGCGGGCACGAGTCCACTGGCAAGCAGCGCGCGGATTTCGCTGGCAAAAACCCACTGCTGACCTTGGCGCGTGATATACAGGGGCTTGATGCCCAAGCGATCGCGCACCAAAAAGAGTTCTTGTTCGTGGCTGTCCCACACAGCAAACGCAAACATGCCGTTGAACCGCAGCAAACACTTGGCACCCCACTTCTGCCAAGCTGCCAGGACCACTTCGGTGTCCGAGTCGGTGCGAAAGGTGTGGTCAGCGAGTTGCCCTCGGAGCTCACGGTAGTTGTACAATTCCCCGTTGAACACCAGAACGTACCGGCCGTCTGCACTGTGCATGGGTTGGTTGGCGTGCGCAGCTAAATCGATGATGGACAGCCGGCGGTGGCCCAACACAACGCCTTCGCCGGTGTAGAGGCCTTGCGCATTTGGTCCACGGTGCGCCAGGGCACCGTTCATGCGCGCGACCGCATCTTTGAGTTGGTCACCGGGTTGGTTTCCGAAAACACCGCTAATTCCGCACATGGGCTGCTTGCCATTCTTCCAGTATAGCAGTCAGCCCTTGTTCAAGGGGCAACAGCGGACGATCCAGTATTTCGCGCATTTTGGTATTGTCGGGGCGACGGCGCGTCATGTCCCCTTCTTTGAGCGCATCCAAGTGGACGATGGGCGAGGCTGATCCGCAGACCGCAATCACGGTTTGGGCCAATTCGCGTACCGAGACCTCCTCGTCGGATCCAATGTTGATCACATCGTTGATGAAACTGCCCTCACGGAACACCTTGGCGCACGCCTCGATGTTGTCGGAAATGTGGCAGAAGGTGCGCGTTTGCTTGCCATCGCCATACACCTGTAAGGGCTCCCCTGCGAGCGCTGCACGCAAGAATCGCGCAATCACAAAATCTTGACTTTGGCCCGCTCCGTATGTGTTGAAGAAGCGGAATACGGTGTATTCCAGTCCAAACTCCTGCTGATAAGAACGCAAGTAGGCCTCCCCTGCATTCTTCACAATGGCATAGGGCAACCGCGAGTTGAGCGGGGTGGTTTGTTCGTTTTGGGGAATCTCGAAGGGTTCGCCATACACTTCGGATGAGGAGGCGTAAAAGACACGCTTGACACCGGTGTTTTTGCACAAGTTGAGCACATTGCGAATGCCCTGCAAATCCTCCAAAACGCTCACTGGATTGCGAAGTGTGCGCTGCACACCCACCAGTGCCGCATAGTGAAACACATAATCAAACCTGCCCGCATAAAACACGCTCGAGATGTCCTCAAAGCGGTTCACGTCACACTTGATAAAGGTCACGTTGGGCAGTTGCGGCACCCGTTCAGGGGCGCCTGTGCGCAGGTTGTCGGCCACCACAATATGGTCTTTGCCGCTGGCAGCCAAGTGTGCGGCCAGTGCGCTGCCGATAAAACCGGCGCCTCCGGTGATCAAAATACGGGACATACTAGGATGGGATGAACGCAGCTAAGGTACGGCTCCAGTGCTGCGGGGTGAGTGATTCGGCCAATTTTCGCGAGTGGCGGCCCATGGCTTGACGTTCAGCTGGCGAGGCTGCCATCAATTTTTTGAGTGCAGCCTTGAGCGCACCTGGGTCTGCCGGAGCATGCATAAATCCGTTGTGACCTTCTTCCACAAAACGCGTGGCGGCGCCCACAGCGTTGCTGCACACCAAAGGCATTCCGGCAGCAGCCATCTCGTGGATCACCACGCCCCACGGCTCCTTGTGGCTGGGCAAAACGAATGCCGAGGATCCCAAGACCAAATGCTCCAACTCAGCGGGCTGCACAAACCCGTAGTGCTTGATGGCGGGGTGCTCCACCCGTTGATCCCACAAATCACCTGAACCCGCGCACCAAAGTTCCCAATCAGAAAACCCTTCACCGTGCAATTCAGCAAACACTTGCCAGAGGTCGAAGATGCCCTTGAAGTCCAGGTAACGTCCTACAAACAAGAGGCGTTTGGGGTCTGCATCGGCCGGACGCTTGGCGTAGAAGCCGTCAAACAATGCCGTGTCTGCGCAGTAAAAGCCTTCGCGAATGCGGTCGGGCTTGAACCCTAGTTTGCGTGCAAAGGTATGCTGGTAGGCTCCGGGAACCCAAGCGTGGGAAAAGTACCGATGGATCAAACGCCCGCTCAGCAGGCGTGCCAATTGCTGTTTGAATGAGCCACTCCAGTGGTTGTCCAACAATAGCACGGTAGGCACTTGGCCATTGAGCGTGCGGTTGACCCCAAGGTAGCCCTTGTCCACCCACCCCGAAGTGAACACCACATGAGGATGGAGATCTTGGACCCAAGCAGTCAGCTGCTCTTCGGTGGCCCATTGATCGCGGTCGTGCATGTGAATGTGCTCCAAGCTGCGGAAGGCAAACGGAGCTTCTTTGTTGACTGGCCAACGTACCACGTGCACCTCGTATTCTTCGGGTTGCATCACTTGCAAGCAGGCCAGAAAGTACTCAGCCAATTCGGTGTACAGGAACAGGACGCGTTTCATGAGGATGTCGACGGTTGCAAGGATTCACCGGGAGTCTCTCCCGAAAAAGACGGCAAACGCTTGTCGGTAGCCAGGTAGTAACCGTGTTCGGCCACCAAGTCCTTGTTCTCCCGGCTGACGTAGTAGAACATCCACAAAAAGAAGGGAAATCCATTCAGGAAGTAGTGCCCTTGCCGGGAGAGGTACAGCAAAATGATCACCAACAACGCGTTGGATATGAGCCACATTTCTTCATCAGCCGCGCGGTTGCGTCGGACCCAACTTCGAATCAGGAAGATCAGCATGAACAGGACCCCGTAGAGCCCCGTCTCGCTCAACAAACGCAAAAACATGGAGTTGGCGTCAAACTGATTGAAATCAATCTTAATGGCCCCGGCTTGCTTGGTTACAGAATAGCGCTCAAAGGCCATGGCGTGCGATCCGAGCCCTGTACCAAACATGGGGTTCTTCTTCCAGTTGGCGGTGGCCACGACGTAACTGTTATACAGTACAAAGCTGGATCCGTGCACGTCGTAACTCCGGATGTTGCCTTGCACAAACACTTCACGCGTTCCATCTATCCGGTCGCGGAATTCGTCAATGGAGGTGTAGGCGTACACAAAACCGGCCACGGCCAATGGGCCAAAGATGAGTGCGTAGCGGATGAAGCCCAAGTTGACCAGTAGCAGGACCAAGCAAAAGAAAACACCGAGGTAGCCCAGGGTCGAGAAAGTCAAGAAGTAAGCCAGTACAATTGCGATCAATTGCCAGTTCTTGAGGTAGTGCGCGCGGTTTTTGATCAAGCTGTAGAGCGCAATGAAAAACGCCGGTGCACATACCGCAGCGAAGTACGCAGGCTCGGAGAAAATCGAATTCATCCGAATACCCAATCCTCCTTCACTCAAGTTCCACTTGTTAAACACCCAGCGGAAATCGTAGCCCGGGGTAAAGCCCACCAAAAAGCTCAGCACCTGAAAAATGCCAATCATGGAGGCGATGTAGCACCCGATCATGTAATATTTGAAGAGTCGCCTGACATCAAAGTTATACAGCTTCAGTACATACTCATAGAAGGTCACCGAAGCCGAAAAACCGATGAATACCTTCCAGAATTGCTGAGGCGTATTGTCGCCGGACTGCATATAGATGATGCCCGAAATCAGCAACGGAAAGAAGATCACCAATGGCTTGATGGGAATGCCAAACTTGGAGATGAACACCGGGAACAACAAGACCAAGACGATGTAGGTGATGTACCCCTCAAACGGCTGCTTGAAGAAGACGTACGACGCAATGAAAATCGTCGAGAAAATGATGATATGGAACAGGTTCCGAATCACGACTCGGAGCGTGCGTCTTCGCCGCTGATGACGCGCTGATGGCGCGACTTGCTAAGGATGAACGGACGCTCAATGAATTGGTACGAAAGGTGCGAAACGAAGATAGTCAACCCAATCACGCCCACATACAGCGACAGGTTTTGAACCAGGCTCAAATCGCCCTTGGCCCCCATTACATCTTGTAAGAAATACAAGGCGCCTACGATGATGATCAGGTGGTACATGTAAAGTCCGTAGCTCACCTTACCCAAGAAATGCCAACGCGGCCCTTCCAGCTTGAACACCGAACGCGGGTTGCAGGAAATGTTCAGGATGATGATCAAAAATAACACGCCATACAACAGGTGTACACCATCCTGAATCAGGGCTGGAGTCAAGTACAGCAAGGCCAGCACACCTGCATACGCCCCAATTTCAATGCTACGATGCGATACCACAGACATCAGCCAGTCCCGCTTGTTGAACAGCAGCCAAGCGCCCGCTCCACCAATGGTCATGCACTCCAATTTGGACATGGCCATGAATTCTTTGACGATGCGCAGCCACTCAGGCGGTGTCGTGTAAGCCGTCCACGCCAAAAGAACCAGCGCTTTGATCAGCACCAAAACCGCAGTTGCGCCCAGCACTACATTCACCGGTTTCTTGACAAACTTGATCAGCACCGGCCACAAGAGGTAGAACTGCTCCTCTACCCCAATGCTCCAACTTTGTCCAATACACGGCACAGCTGCCCCGGTGATGGAATACGCCAAGTTGGGGAAGATGAAAATGTAGAGCAGTAAGTTGAGCCAGTAGTGATCGGTCAGCGCCTCGGACTGTTCTCGGACGTAAAACCAATCGCCCAAATTGGGAAGTACTAAAAAGCCCAGAATCAAAATCAAGAAATACAACGGCCAAATGCGCAGGATGCGGCGCAGGTAGAATTTCTTAATGGCAATGTGTCCCGTTTGCTGCTTCTCGGCCTGGAGAAGATAGGTAATCAAAAAGCCGCTCAGCACGAAGAAAAATGTCACCCCAAGTGGTCCGGCATCAGAAACCAGCGGTTGAAACATATTGAGCTTGCCCTCCAGAATTTGATCGAGCGGAAAGGTGGTGATCTTCTGTCCGGAATCCTCCCACAAGTGCCCGAGTCCGAAGTATTTCTTCATCAGCTCAATGTGGGTGATGATCACCGCAAATGCCGCCAAAAAGCGCAGCCCATTGAGTCCGGGGAAATACACCCTATTTTGGCGAGTATCCATGGATCAGCGTTTGCGGGATTGCAGGTAAGCATTCAGGGCTTCCAGGGTTTGGGCCGAGACTTGCTCCCAAGTGAATTGATCCAGCACACGCTGCTGGGAAGCTTGGCGTTTTTGATCGAGTGCCGTGCCGTCCATCGCGATGGCTTCAAGCATGGCCGTTTCGAGCACCTCGGCATCGCCCGGAGTCAAACGCCAACCGTTGCCCTCGTCCACTTGCGAGGGCACAGCGCCCACATCGGTAGCAATCACGGCCAACCCGCGAGCCATGCCTTCCATGATCACATTGGGCATGCCCTCGGAATGACTCGGAGTAACCAGCACTTCGCAGTCGTCCACGATGGCCTGGAGCTTGTCCTTTTCCATCACTTTTCCATGGTAGGTGATGGCGTCACTTTTGATGTGACGGGTAGGTGGGATGGGGCCCACAAAATGAAATTCAAAATCGTCGCGGCTTGCGAGTTTTTCCAATACCGAGTTCAATTCCTCCACGCCCTTGCGTCGTTCAAAACGCCCGATGAACAAGAATTTACGCTTTGTGCCGCTGGCCGGTACAGCATCGCGCACCCAACTGGCCTCAATGCCGGTAGGAATTTCGATGATGCGTTCTGCAGGCACGCCGATCTGTTGCACCAGGGGGGTGATGTACCCGCCGTAGCTGAAGACCACGTCTGCAAACTTGTTGTTGTATTTGGTGGGACCACGCAGCAACCAGTGCTGCAACTTGACCTTGAAACTCGGGGCCTGTTGGAACATCTCGTACCCGTGAAACTTCACACCAAGGGGAGGAAGCTTTTTACCCCGCTCCTTTTGGCGCAGCAGGTCCCAACCGGCGTAGCCTTTGATGTAGATGAAATCAAACCCATGCAAGGCTTCACCCAAAGCAGCACGCACTTTGACCGAGTAGGCGTAGGATTCTTTGAGGTAGTGTCCGGGCATGGATCCCGCCTGTGGGAAATGCAGGCAAATGGATCGAAACTTGGCATCCTCTGCAATCTCCAGCTTGGCCTTCACCTCGGCCTCGTCCGGCAGCGGCTTGCCGTGTGGAACGCAATGCACCAACGTCACGTCTACCCCCAACCCCGTTAGGAAACGGGCCAAGTAGTACGAGTGCTTCTGCATCCCCCCAATCACAAAGGGGTAGATGCCATCGGTCAGGATCGCAAGTTTCACAGTTCGATTTTGGCGCTTCTTCTGGCCGGGGTTCCGGCGCGTTCACTTCATGCTACCCAAAAGAGCGTCTAACAAAGGTAGCGCATGCGCCTCGCACAGCGATTGCAGTGGGCTAAAAATCAAGGGAACTTGAGTCCAAAAGCATTCGGATCCAACACCTGTTCGGCCATGCGTTTCCAGGTGTGGTTGCGTGCAATTTGAGTACGAAAGGCCTCGCCCAATCGGTTACGCAGTTCAGCATCGGCCGCCAAGGTCTCTAAAGCGGTTTGCAGTGCCGGAGCCTCATCCGGCACCAGCCACCCGGTGTGCCCGTGTTGCATGACATCGCGCACAGGGGCCACATCAGGCGCCACAATGGGCTTGCCCAATACGCCGTATTCGAAAATCTTGACCGGGCTTCCATACCAATTGCTTTTGGCCATGACCGTCACATCCATGGCTGCGATGTGCGCGGGCACCTGTGCATGTGGCAAATTGCCCGTAAAGTGAATCCGGCCCGCCGCAGGACCACTCGCCGCTTGGGCTTTCAACTGGTCAAGCCAAGCCCCTCCCCCCACAATCAACAGATGCGCCTCTTGGAGCTTCGGGGTGACAAACGCCGCAATCAAGCGGTCCACACCGTGGTACGGAAAGATGCTGCCCACAAATCCAAACACCAATGCATCGCGAGCAATGCCCCACTGGCCACGTACCCGGGCTGCACCTTCCAGATCAGGAGTGACCTGAGGATCGCGCACGGCATTGGGCGTCACCAAAATCTTGTCCGGGCAATCTGTGCGCTCCAAGTAGTAGTTCTGCAACGCGGTGCTGACGACCACAAGTTTGTCGGTGCGCTCAAACTGCAAGCGCTCGGCGCGAAGGGCCCTTGCGTGGTAAAAGCTCTTGCCCTCCATCGACACCTTTTCTTCCGGGTAAGGGGCATTGATTTCCAATACGTGCCGGATCCCGCGTTCACCGGCCACCTCAACCCCGGAGGTCATCAGGTAGTACCCACGTTCGTAGATCAGGTCAGGAGCAAAGCGCTCGCAAGCAGCCTCCAATTCCTGCCCGGCGCGCGCGTCGAACTGTTGCAGGTTGCGGTCCTTCATGGTGTGCCACAAGATGCGTGGCACGAGCGGTTTGATCCGTTGCTTGAGTCCGCCGACAGCCGAGTTGGCACTTCCGCCCGGTTGCCACTCGGTCCCGCCCAGAATACACAGCTCCACCTCATGCCCCAATACCCGAAAGGCGTGCACCATTTCGCGCATGTGAGTCCCCGGTCCCGATGGGGCTCCGAAATTTAAGTTGGGGTGGGGGCTGTAGTAAAGGATCCTCATGGCATCAGCGCCAACTACTCTTTGGTTATGGTCTGGGGCACGTCCGCAAGGTTGGACAAAAATCGAGGTTTTCTCACCTGCATCACATCGCGGGTCAGCTCGGGGAAGCTCACGTGCATGCGTGTGGCCACCTTCAAGTATTTGAAGTCAAGGTCTACACACCAATCCAGGAAATTGGGGGCAAATGCGGCGGCAAACACCGGAATGTCGTGCGCGTCTCCAAAGTCAGGCAAGTCGCGGAGCTGCTCTTTACTCTTGGCATACGACTCGGGCTTGTTGAACTGCTCGGGATCGTACTGTTGCACTTTGACCGCTTTGGCGCCGCCGAACTTGGATTGCAGGATCATTCGCTCGGCAATGTGATGCTCCCCGTGGTGTTGCGGAGAAATTTCTGAGACGACAAACATGGTCTATGGGTCAACCCTGGTGGTGTTCCAGGAAGATTTTGGCGTTGATGAAATTGAAGAGGAACTTCTTGTAGCTGTTGGGGAATTCGCCCCGCCCAAGCACATCCTCCATGCGCGTTTTGTCAAAGTACTGGAAGATGGGGGAATCGTCCAGGAAATACGCGCGGTGTTCGGGGTTGCTGAAGTCGAAAATCGAATTGATCGAGGCGTTGAAGCCCTTCTTTTCACGGGCGGTACGCACCTGTTCATTCAAGATGCCCTTCACAGCTTCACGCAAAATGTATTTGTTGTAGCCCTTGTTGATCAGCAAGTGCGACGGGATGCTGTAGGCCCACTCAAACAACTGGGTATCGAGGAACGGACTGCGGTTCTCCAAAGAGTACTTCATGCTGTTGAGGTCATCCTCGTGCAGAATAACACGCACCACCTCGTGGAACAGCTCATTCATCATGCGGTTGCGCAGCAAGCTGTCGCAGTACTTGGTCTCGGTGAATGGCTCGTGAAAATCCTCGCTAAGCATGCTGCGGAACACATCGTTATTGAGATAGATGTGATCGCGCTTGCTAGGATTGTTGAAGTACAAATCGAACTTGCGGAAGTCCGGGTGGCGTACAAACTGCAGGGGGTATTGCTCCCATTCGGCTTTGAACCGCTCAAACTCGGGGTGGTTGCGCACCTCGTATAAATGCAGTACGAAGTGGTCGTAGTACCCGGTCAGCAATTCATCGGCCGCAGTGCCAGAGATCGAAATCTTAAACCCACGCTTGGCAATCTGCTCACTCAAGCACGAATGCACAAAGTAGCTGATGGTAGCCACAGGCGCGTCATGGTAACGCACCAGAGACTCCAGTCGAGAGATGTTGTCGTCTTCGGTACTCAGTACAATTTGGGTGGACTGGCAACCGGTATCGGCAATGGTGGCCTCGATGTTGTCGCGCTCATCGTACCGCGCGTCTTTGTCAATGATGGAGAAGGTATGCACATCGGCACCCAACTCCTTGGCCGCGATGCTCACCAAACTGGCCGAGTCCACCCCTCCACTGAGGCAGAAGGCCAAGGGCACATCCGAGCGCATGCGCAACTTCACACTCTCAATCAAACGCTCGCGGGTACCTTCAATGGCTTCCTGTTCGGTCATGTTGGGCTGCTCGCGGAGCTGCGGGGTCCAGTAGGCCGTGGCTTTGAGTTGACCCGGTGCATCAGGGGTGATGACTGCGTTGTGCGCAAATGGCACCTCTCCCACCCCTTTGAAGAAGGTTTGTGGGGTCTTGTAGAGCGACTTATGGCCGTTGACCACGTAGCGCAATAGGTGTTCTTCGTTGACCTCGGGGGTGTGTCCGCACAGTCCCACGATCGCTTTCACTTCAGACGCAAAGTAGGTGCCGTCGGCTGTGTGGTACACATACAGTGGCTTCTCGGCAAAGCGGTCGCGCGAAAGCAGCAGCTGGTGGGTTCGGTTGTCGTACAGCGCAAACGCCCACATGCCTTCAAACCGTTCGGTGCAAGCGCTGCCCCATTGGAGGTATGCCTTGGCCAGCACTTCGGTGTCGGAGGTAGTGTGAAACGCATGGCCGAGGGACTTGAGTTCCTCGCGCAGCTCTACGTAGTTGTAGATCTCGCCGTTGAAAGCGAGTTGCACGGGCCCATCTTGGTAGGGCTGGTTGCTTCGTGGATCGAGGTCGATGATGCTCAGGCGGCTGTGCAGCAACACTACTTCTCCCGCCCCGCTATCGATGCGAACTGCTCCATTGGCATCAGGACCGCGTTGCTCCATGGAGGCCAATGCGGCGGCGACACGTCCTTGCTCCAGTGGCTTTCGGCCCATGTATCCTGCTATTCCACACATAAATCAGGGGGTGGCGAATCGAGTCACAAATTCAGGGTTGTTCTCCAGGGTTTGGATGTCCTCGAGGGTGTGCACGTCCAAGTTGTTGGCCACCACAAAACCGCAGTGCGCACTCAAAAAAGTGTTGTACAACGCGTGCTTCTTTACAATTCGGAATGCCGCGTTTTGCACCCCATTTTCGTCGGCGCTCATGACTTCCCAGAGGCCGTGATCGACCATGAGGTCGTGCCCCTTTTGGAAGTGCGCTGCGGTCAGTTCAGGCGAATTGGCCTGGGCCACGATAACATTTTCCACCTCACCGCGTGCTTCTACCAACGCGTCCTCCACGGCTTGTCGGATGGCCACAATCTTGGGGGTGGAATCGTCAGCCAATTGGGCTGGGCGCTTGAGCGCGGTGGCGCCGGCTTGGCGGCCCACTTCGAGGATGGCTTCGTCGTCGCTGGAGACAAAGATTTCGTCTACAAAATCGCAGGCCTGCAGCGCTTCAATGGTATACACCATTAGTGGTTTGCCCAACAGGGGGTAAATGTTCTTGCCTTTGAGGCGTTTGGAGCCCCCGCGAGCGGGAATGATGGCAACGGTTCGCATCAGGTCAGGTGCTTCAAAATGGCGGAAGCAATGGTGTCGGCACCGGTGGTTCGCAACGTGTGCTTCGCCATGCGTTCGCGGATGTAAGGGTATTCGTGCGCCAGAAAATCTGGCAGGAACGTGTCGAGTTCGGACTCAAAAGTATCCATGGAAATGAAGCTTCCCAACTGGACCTTTTTCAAGTTCATGATGTTTTCAAGCATTTCGGGGTTGGCGGCTTCTCCAAGGAGTAACAAGGGACGACGCAAACCGATGCATTCGCTGATGGTGTTGAACCCGGCGCGGCCGATGATCAAGTCCATCTCGGCGAAGTAATCCACCAACAGTTCGTTTTGCGGAATCAATTCCACATTCGACTGGGAGGTGGCATGACGCGCATTTACGTAAAAACGAAATCCCTCCAAGCCTTCCACATTCTTCAGCGCCCGCTCTACCGAGCGTGACAAAAGGCCCGACCCGCTGTCTACAATCATGACTTTGAAGTCCTGGGTCGGCCACACTTTTTTGTGGTCAATGGACCCGCGAAGGATCAAGGGCACCTCCTCAGCATTGGTATAATGCATAAGGATTTCCTCAGGCGTAAATGGAGGGAAAAACAAGCGCGTGGCCTTACCTGCATGGTCGAAAAATTGCTCGAGCACATCGGTCTTCAGTGGCGGCGGATAGAGTTTGGAGAAGAACCAATCCCATGTAAAGTGTGCCACACCAAAGGCCGGCACCCCCTTGCGGTGAGCCACTTCAAAGGCCTCATACACAAAGTCGGAAATCACTGCATCCGCCTCGAAGTCAGCCAGCTCACGTTCAACCCAGGCATTGGAATCTTCCAAATAATGGTTGAACTGGACGCGAATATTCCCCAAATCTGGGGAGCCACTGGTTTGCTTGTGCCACGTAATGTTGTTGAACCGATTGACGGGGGTCACATCGGGAATCATCCGCTGGGCCACTTCTAAGTGGCGGTGGGTCTGCAGGGTAAAGCGCGCGTCTGGGCATTGACGGCGAATGGCCTCAATGACCGCACGTTGGCGCACAATGTGACCGTAGCCCTCATCGGACAAGTACACCTTGATATGCGGAGCTCTCGACTTCACGTTCTACATACAGTTATTGCAGCTGCTAAGGCTCTGCAAGGAACGGGTTTTTTAGCACACCCTCAACCCTTGAAACCATTCCATGCTATCACCCATTTGCCGAATCCTCAAGATGGTGACCAAATACTCACCAAGCACGTCTAAAGCGAAAATTTCAGGGATGAGGGGGGCATTTCGCGCTAGCTTTGTACCAACAACGAGAACTCCACTGATGCCTTTTACCCGCAACCTGATCTGCACCCTGCTCAGCCTGACTGCTCTGTGCACCCTTTCTGCACAATCCTGCGAGGTATCCTTCGGGTTCTCCCAGTCCTTTTCTACGGCCTTTTTCGAGTTGGAATACTCGATTCCTGAGGGCCACGCCATCACAGCCACCTCCTGGAATTTTGGAGACGGTACTACCGGTACCCAACTTCAACCCATCCACACTTACCCTTTCTACGGCACTTTTCATTGCTGCGTGGTACTCACCTCGATGAACAAGGAGGGCCTCATCTGCGAGATCGAGCACTGCGAGACCATTGAAGTTTTGCAATCCCAACCTTGTGCGGTTGAAGTGGACTTTGCCTTTTCAGAAGGACAAGACGGTCTGGTGGAATTCGCGCCAACGATTACTGCCGGGGCTGGCACCAACCTGAACGGCGTAACCTGGGACCTGGGGGACGGTACCACCGTTAGCACCTTGGACAACTGGACGCACGCTTACACGGATGCTGGTCTAGTAGAAGTCTGCCTCACCGCAGAAGGACAAAGCACCACCGGCACATGCGACGCCAGCATTTGCAAGGCCATTGACGTGGCCCCCTTCCATTGCTTGGTAAAAGTGGGGATGGGCTTGACCACCGACTCTTGCTCGGTGGAGGCCACCCTGGCAACTTACCTCGAAGGCCAGACGCAAGTGGATGAGATTACGTGGTTGGTAGACGGTGCTTGGGCGAGCGAAGACCAAGTGATGAACCTCTTGCTGGAAAACGACGAAGGCGCTGAAGTGTGCGTAGAAGTAACAGCTTCCAGCCCTGGGAGTAATTGCGTATCAACCGAGTGCATTTGGGTGGACAGCCCATGCGAGCCCGAATCCCCCACCGAAATCGAGGAAGCCAGCGACACCTTCACCCTTTACCCTAACCCGGCAGTAGATCAGGTGCGCCTCGACGGCTACGCTGGAGGCCTGGTACGCGTTTTCTCACTGAGTGGTGCGGTGGTGCTTGAAGCCAACAGCGCAGTGCTGGACTGCAGCGCACTCAGCGGTGGCCTCTACGTGGTAGAAGTGCGCAATGGAACTACTGCTAGCCGTCAACAGCTGGCAATCCAATAAGTCATTTCGAAGCCCTTAGTGAATGATGAACTTGGCGTCCAGTTGCTGGTCGCCTTGGGTAGCTTTGACCAAATACACGCCCATGGGTAGATCTCTGTTCATGGCAAACTGCACCCGGTTCATTTCCGATGTCACCACCAGTTGCTGGTTGGCCACCAGACGCCCTTGCATGTCCAGCACCACAAAGTCGGTGTACCCGTCAAACTCGGCTGCAGCGACATCCAGGGTCAGGATGTTGTCTGAGCTGGTAGAAACCACCTCCAAACGCTCATCTGCGTAGATCTGCTCGGTTTCAGATCCATCGGCGGCTATGCCTTCTGTTGGGGTGGTCAATGCTGAAGGATCGATGATGTGGATGGGGCAGAAATAGCCGTAGTCCCCTTCTTGGTAATCGTCGCACGCATCTGCAGTACCCAGGATGGCCTTGCAACCCAAACGGTACGATTGTCCCCATTCCAATCCGAGGGCTGAAAGAATCAAGGTTGTAGTCGATGTGGTGGTAACGAGTGCAGGTCCGATCGGGGTCATGTCTACGTCGTCGGGATCAATCGGCGCCGCTTGCCACGCATATTGGTCAGCACCTTCGATGAATTCAGCAAACACACTAGAACCGGTATACAGGTCCAAATCGCAGTACTCAGGACGAACATTGGTATAGGGCAGTGGGCTGGTGAAGAAAGCGGCAGGTGCGCTCCATGGCCCCAGGACGCCGCAGTATTGTGCACGCACCTCCACCGAATAAACCTTGTTGTACCTCATGCACTCCACATTCTGGAAGTAGCAGTAGGTGGAGTTGCCAATGCCGGTATAATCAATTATGGTCGGACCTGCCGGTGATCCCTGGTTTGTTTCCAGGTGCCACTCAATGGCCTGCCCTTCGCCAACGTAGTTGGTGCGCAAGAAACCGGGCTGCAACAGCTGGCTGGTGTTCAAATACTGGGGCAGTACAAACACTTCGGGGTATTCCTCGATAACGATTTCTTGAATGGGGCCCCAACCGCACCACTGTCCTTCAACGCGCAGCTGCACGCGCACGTCATAGGTGCGGTCATAACATAGGGTTGCAGGCGTGATTACATTATACAAAAGCAAGGCTCCATTGGAACCGGAAATGGTGTGGGTGAAAATCGAGCCATCCAGTTGGTCTTCGAACTCCCACATGGTCGCCTCAACGTAGGAGGTGAGGTTGACCGGATATACCGCTGTGTTGAGGTTGTTGCGTTTGGCTTGGTCTCCCAACTTGTAGCCCACCTGGCCTGGATCTCCGGGAGGGCCGGGTGAATAGCCGTCTCGCAGTTCAGCCTCAGGAAGCACCTCGGTGAGCAGGGTGAATGCTCCTGACGCAGAGCCCGACACTCGGATGTAGTACTCATTACCTGGCAACAGGAAGTTGGCAAACATGGTCTCAGTCGCACCGACACCGGCCACATCCTCTGTGCCCAAGACGAGCTCACTCAGGTCCAATACCTCCACGCGTGCGTCAAACCCTGTCGGCGCCACCTCGATCTTTAGCCCTTGGGTTTCAGCCACAAAGTGGTAGAAACGATCCAAATTCCCGTCAGCCACTACGCCAGATGCAGTAGCACCAACGAGTGTACCCCCGTCAGGGACGCCCAGGGTGTAAAAGAGCGGATTCAACGTCCCAGCAGCAGCTGGAGTGTCACCTTGTGCCCACGCCAAAGACGCGCACAGCATGGCTGTGAGTAAGATTGTTGGCTTTCGATACATGATTACTGCGATAACGACAGCACTCAATGTACAGGGTTTCTGTTGATTTTCACACCCAAGGCATGAAAAATGACCTCTGCCTTTGGCATACATAAGGCACGTAGTCGAGTTTGAGCCACTTCAAAAAGCCTTCATTGCGCACTACATCTGCGTTTAGCTTGCGGAAATTTTCGTGTTCCAAGTAGGTTGTGGTACAGGCTCTCAAAAATCTAGCCCAGCATATTGACTTGCACAGATTCACATACAACCCTGAGCCCCCTGCACGCAGTGTAGCACTTGGTTGAATTCAGCCGTATACAGGTAGCTAGATGTAGCAAAGGAGTTCTTCCCTATGAAAAAGCTATGATTTGTCAGGAAAGGCGCACGCACTCACGCTGGCTGCCAAACTCTGCCAAGCACCACGTCTTCTGCAATTCGCCAAACTTACGTACCTCGATGTCTTGGCCATCTAGAAAATGTTCGCAAAGGTGTTGGAGCTGTCGTCAAAGTCATTGTCCAACACATGGCTTCCGATGGCTTACTTCTTCTTACCGCGACGCTTGCGCTTGGATTCTTCGCCATACCCATCGCGGTAGCCGTAACCATAGCTGTAGCCGTACCCATACCGGTAGCCGTAACCGTAGCGGTATCCGTAGCCGTAACGGTAAGCGTACTTGCCGTAGTAGTATTGCCAGCGCTGCTGCTTGATGTTGTTCAGCACGATGCTGGCGCGGGTCAACTCGTTTTGCTCACGGATTTCCTCGATGATTTGCACGCCCACTTTCGACGACTTCTCGGTATTCATAGCAAACACCGAAGCATCTGTATGCTTCGCCAGCACAAGCGCATCGGAAATGAGCATGATGGGTGGAGTATCCAGGATGACGTAGTTGTAGTTCTTACGCGCCCAGAGGATGAGCTCTTCAACCGGATCGGTGAGCGCCAGTTCCGAAGCATTCGGAGGAATGGGGCCTGCGGTGATGATATCCAAATTAAGCACCTGCGAT
>JBMYJR010000056.1:0-18328 GCA_049594615.1 Flavobacteriales bacterium | reverse complement strand
TTCCACTGTAAACGAGTGAGCCCGGTCATCTAAAACTCCGCTCATCAAGAAAATGGAAAGTAGTACCACCACAGCAGTTACCTGTTTCATAGCGACTAGATCTAAATCACGACCAGACTTCATTAGGCTACCCCAATAACCAAAATCCATTCAGCGCTAGTCGCGTAGAAACACGTATACCCGTTTATAAACGCTTACACACGGATAAGATACAGTCAGTACATCACGATGGCAGGCTAAAGCCGGCTGATCTGGTTAAGGGTGCTTTTAAGTTGGGAATTAATCTCGAAAATGGTCTTGTCATCTACAAAGCGACCCCTACAATCCATTCCTCAGAATCGACCATTTACAAAACCACAAGAATTACACCCAAAAACTTAGCTTTCAGCAGACTAACTTTGACCGCCTACGGAGCGAATCAAACACCGCTTCCAAGGCGTGTTCTCTGGTCCCTATCGCATCCGTATTTTGAAAGCAGTCGGCCGCTCAACGGAGCGGCCGATTTCATTTGAAAGTGTGGTAGTGCCTCAATGACCAATTAAGATTCTGAACGACGCTTTGTCCCCCGCCAAACCCACCAACCAAACACCACACTCCCCACCAAAAACGCACCCAAGAACCCGTAGTGCACCTCACTGGCCACCACGTCCTGAAATTCGCCTTTGATGCGGGCGATGTAGGTCATGACCATCACGAAGGTGACGTAGTAGAAATAGACCAGCTGGGCGGGGAGTTTGAAGTCAAGCAGGCGGAAGGGGGCGACTATGATCATCATGTACGCCAAGCTGCCGCCGATGACCTTGTGGAGCTCCAGCGGGCTATCGTTGAGGATGACACTGGTGGCCAGGAAGCCAAAGTGGATCAGGTGCACTACCGCAAACAAGAGTAGCCAGGGGCGTACGGCGTGCTCCACGCCTTTGCGGTACAGGCTTGCAAAGCGAAAGAACGTCCACAAAAACACCAGTGCCGACACGCGACCAGAATAGCGGGCCGAGAGTTTGAAGACCTGGGGCAAGTCGTCAACGGTGAAGAAGCAAAAGGCGAAGATGGCCACTTCGAGGGCCACGCCCATCAGCAGCAGTTTTTTTGTGGCGGGAATCATGGTGGGGCAGGTTTATGGGAAGGTTGATGAAAAGTGCTTCCCGTAAGATCAGAAATCGGGCGAGAACTCGTGGCTTTCACCTCGGGCAGAATGCCATACATGGCGTCTAACCCACCATCCATCCCGCTCAGGCGACCAACTACAAAACCCTGTGCTTGACGCTTTTATCTTGCGGTGGACCCCTCTACTTTTGGTCCTGTACACGTCGGGCTTTTACCCCCCACCTCCACCCGGCGTGCTGTGAAAGCAACCTGGCCGCTCCCCCCGAGCGGCCGGTTTTTTTATGCCTCTGGGGCAAAGGGCACGCGGATGATCACAGCAGTGCCTGCCGGTTGTCCGCTTTCCACCAAATCCTCAAACACCACCGATTCAAACTGTTCGCCGCCTTGTTGGAGCAGGGTCAAGCGCTCGCGGGTGACTTGCAAGCCGGTAGAGCGGTGGCCGGTGCGCGATTGGTTGCGTTCGGCGCTGGCAGCGCGGCCGATGCCGTTGTCCTCGACGCGGATTTCAAGCAGGTCGCTGACCTCGCGAGCGGTGATGTGCAGGTGGGCATTGTTGCCCTTGGGCAGCAGGCCGTGGAGGATGGCATTTTCGGCAAAGGGCTGCACCAGCAGCGGGGGCACCAGCCATTCTTCGGCATCCACCTCGGTGGTGATGGTGTAGGTGAATTTGCCCTCGTGGGTGAACTGCTCCAGCTCCAAGAAGTAGCGCAACGCTTCCAACTCTTGATCCAGTGAGATGAGCTCTTCTCGGCTGTTTTCCAACGTCAAGCGCATCAGGCGTGAGAACTTGGAGAGATACAGGCGCGCGGTCTTTTCGTCCTTGACCGCAATGAGGCCTTGGATGGAGTTGAGCGTGTTGAAGATGAAATGCGGGTTCATCTGCAGGCGCAAGGCCTTTTGCTCGAGTTCCAGCACGGAGTTTTCCAGCTTGAGGCGGGCCGTGCGCTCGCGGGATTTGCGCTTGACGCGGCGCACGCGCAAGAACACCAATACAGCTATCAACAAGACAAAGCTGACCCAGACTGCAAGTTTGAACCAGAACTCCTGCCAAAACGGGCGCAGGATTTCAAAGGCAATGCGCTCGGGTTGCGGGGTCCACACGCCATCGTCGTTGACGGCTTCCACTTCAAACACATACTTGCCCGGCTCCAGGTTGGAATACGAGATGCTCGATTGGCGGCTGAGCGGGCTCCAGGTGTCCTCCTGGCCTTGAAGTCGCCAGCGGTACTGCACTCCGCGGGGGCTGCGCTGGTCGGTGCCGCGGAAGGTGAAGCCAAGACTGTTTTGCTCATAGGTGAGCGCCAACGGTTTGATCACGCTGCCCCAATCGCCCACAAACGGAGCCAGGTGGGTGTCTTGCAGTGGAGTGTAAAACAGGCGTACCTCATCCACTGCCAATACGGGCGGCATGGGGTTGGTGTACTCTTCGCTAGGGTGGGTGATGTTGACCCCGTCGATGGTGCCAAACCAGAGCTGACCGTCACGGGCACGCACCGCGCAGTTGGCGGTGGTTTCGATGCCGCGGAAGCCTTGGTCGGGCCCGTAATGGCTGGCCTCTACCAGCGTGCGTTCGCCGTTAAGCAGCATGCGGTCGACGCCGGATTCACTGCCCACCCAAAGGTGTTGTTCGAAGTCTACGAGCAAACTGTAGATGTTGCGCGAGGTAAGCGCGGCATTCCATTCCGGCACGCCAATGCCCAAGGTATCGGCCAGGGTGGAGACGTTGCAAATACCTGCATCATCGGTGCCCACCCAGAGGTAGCCAAACACGTCGGTGGCCAAGGCGCGGATGCCGTTGGAAGGCAGGCCGTCTTCGGTATCAAAATGCAATACGTTGCCTTCAAACAACACGCCCAACCCGCTGCTGCGCGTACCGAACCACACACGGCCCAAAGGGTCGGTTTCGACTTGGGTGATGCGGTCTTCCGGCAGGCCAAAGGTGCGGTTGATGACCGTCACATCCAGGCTGCGCACCACAGAGTCGGCCACAATGTCTACCCGTTGGATGCCTCCGTCGGAGGTGGCCAAGTACACCGGGCCGTTTTCATGTTGCGCAAAGTCTTTGACAAAGAGCCCGAGCATGCCGGCATTGCGGTCCAGGTGCAACACCGAATCCCCGGTGTGGATGTACGCGCCCTGCCCCTCCGTACCGGCCCACACCCACCCGCGACTGTCGCGAAACAGGCTTTTGACCTTGCCCGAGGTGAGCGTGGTGTCTTGCACAAAGCGTGGGGTTTGCTCAGGAAAGTAATGCCACACGCCACGATCAGCAACGCCCAGCACCCAATGGTCTTCAGACACCTCCAGCATGCTGTACACCTGCTTTCCCGGGAGCCCGGACTCGCGGCTGAGGTGGCGGAACTGTTGTCCGCGAAAGCGTCCTACACCTGCGCCACTGGTGCCCATCCAAATGTTGCCCCAGCTGTCTTTCAACAAGCAGCGCACTTGATTGGCAGGCAGGCCTGCCTGCTCGTCCACCGTTTGCCACGTGCCTTCGGGATCACGGATGTGTACACCTTGCCCCAGGGTGGCCACATACAACGCCCCCTCGCTGTCCTGCATGAGGTCGAGCACAACTGCTTCGCGGTCTGGGAAAATGGGGGTGATTTGGTCGCCCTGCAGCGCCACTACCCCGTCGCCGTAGAGCCCCAAGAGCAAGGTGCTGTCGGTGCGAAGCAGGGTGTTGACCAGGTTGGAGGGTAAACCAACAGACTTGTCTATCACACGCCATTCACCGGCGTTGCGCAGCAAAGCGCCCCTGCTGGTGGCCAACGCAAGGTTGAGCTCGGAATCCACCACCACATCTTCTACGCGCACATCTTGGTAGCCTTCAGGCAATTCAGGCACAAGTACATTGCCCCCCTGCATACGAAAGAGCCCTTGATCGGTACCAATCCAGATGCGACCTGCAACGTCGGTGGTGAGTGAGAGAATGGTCGGATAGCGCGTGCCGGGGAGATCTACCGTTTCCAGTGTGCGGCCATTGTAACGCATGAGTCCGCTGCGGGTGCCCAGGAGCAAGTGGTGGTTGTCGGTTTCGGCCAAGGCTTGTACGTAGCCGTCCACCAACCCGTCAGCGGTGCCCACGGTGTGAAAGGACTCTCCGTCAAACCAACACGCACCGCCCCCTTGGGTGCCCATCCAAATGCGGCCCCGGAAGTCCTCCAGAAGCGCAAACACCTGGCTTTGCGGCAGCCCGTCAGCCACGGTAAGTTGTTCGATGTTGAATTCTTGCGCACGCAACAACGGGGCGCACACCACCACCAACAACAGCATATGGAGCCGGCGCAAGGTCAATCTTGTTCTTCTGAATTGGAGATGTCTTCGCCGTGTTCGACTTGGCGAGTGGCCACAAGTTCCATGACTTGTTCGAGCATGGCTTGGAAGACCGCGGGGTGTTGGGTGTACCAAGCGCGGGTATCCTCGTAGCGCTCTTGGGTAACCCCGTGGGCATCAAAAATGTGATGGTAGTACGCGGCTACCTCTGCATCGGTGTCATGACCACGCAGGAGTTTTTGCTTGATGGACGCCTCGAGTTGGTGGATGTCGGCGTAGAGCGGAATGAAGGCCTGCTCATCGATGAGCCCTGCGGGAGGTTTGGGCGCAGGATCTTCGCCGCAACCCGTCAACAGGGCCGCGCTCAACAGCACACTAAAACAGCACGTGACCAGCCAGTTTTTGCTCATGGATCAACAAGTTGCGTTTGCGTTCCAAGCCGCCGGCGTACCCGGTGAGGCTGCCGTCGGCGCCCACCACGCGGTGGCACGGAACCACGAGCAAGATGGGGTTTTTCCCGTTGGCTAAGCCTACCGCGCGTGAAGCATTTGGATCGCCCAAGGAGGCGGCTACCTGCGCATAGGTTTGGGTTTGCCCAAAGGGAATGCTGGAAATCGCCTGCCACACGCGCTGCTGAAAGTCAGTGCCTTGGGGCGCCAAAGGCACATCAAAGGCCCGGAGCGCTCCGCTGGCATATCCGTCCAGTTGTGCTTGCACTCGGCTCAGTATATCATCCAAAGCCACCCGGTTGGGGGGCTCATCGGTGAAAACCAATCGGGTGAGCGCTTGGCCGTTGGACGCCGCTTCTACGGTGCCCCACGGGGTGCGCCAGCGAGCAGGGGATTCCATGGATCAAAACAACGACAATTGCGGCTGTCTTTGTTGTTCAAACGCATCAAAATCTAAGGGGGCCACGTCTACGGGAACCACGTGTTTACGCACCGCTGCGCCAAAGAGCTGCTTGACTTGCTCGGCAAAGGCCCCTTCACCGCGCATGCGGTTCCCGAAGCGCGAATCGTTGAGTTGGCCGCCGTGGGTTTGCTCAATGAGGTGTAGGATTTTATTGGCGCGCTCGGGGAAGGTTTGGTGCACCCAGTTGGCAAAGACTTCACCGATTTGGCCGTTGAGCCGCACCATGATGTAGTTCACCTTGTGCGCACCTCGGCGGGCAACCTCCTTGACCAGCGCGGGGATTTCGTGGCTGTTGATACCGGGGATGATGGGCGCCATGTTGACGCTCACCGGGATGCCTGCCCGGGTGAGTACCTCCAAGGTCTTGAGGCGTTGGTACACCGAGGCGGTGCGCGGCTCCATCACGCGGCGCACGTCCTCGTTGAGGGTGGTGATACTCAGGGTGACGCGCAGCAGGTGTTGACGGTGCAGCGCTTTGAGCAGATCCAAATCCCGCAGAATGAGGCTGTTTTTGGTGATGATGCCCACCGGATGCTTGTGCTTGAGAAACACCTCCAGCAGTTGGCGGGTAATCCCAAAGCGGCGGTCGGCCGGTTGGTAGCAGTCGGTGTTGCCGCTGAGCGAGATGATCTGCGGGTCCCAATTGCGGGAAGACAGGCGCTTGTCCAGCAGTTGAGCCGCGTCCTTTTTGACCATGATCACGCGCTCAAAGTCCACCCCTGCGCTGTAGCCCCAGTAGGTATGGGTGTTCCGGGCATAGCAGTATGTGCAGCCATGTTCGCACCCTTGGTAAGGGTTGATGCTGTATACGAAGGGGACATCCGGACTGTTGTTACGGCTGAGGATGTCTTTGGGAAACACCTCCAAGTAGCGTGTGCGGTTGGGCTCAGCATCTTCCTCTTCCAAAGCGCAGTATTCGCGGTAGGTGTCGTCTACGTCGTATTGAAGGGCTTGGAAAGCGTTGTGCGGGTTGTGTTGGGCCCCGCGGCCTTTGCGATCAAGGGTGGAAATGTACATGGGATTCAGTGTTGCCAGCGGCTGCTGCGCCGCGATCGTTGGGGTTCGTTTGCCCGAATGCGTGTAACGGTAGAGGCCTCTGCATAACGTGGGTCTTGGATGACGGGCAGTTTCTCCATCCATTGGGCCTCCACGCTGATGCAGCCAAACTCCTCGCTCACGGTGCCTCGCACGGCATATACACCGCGCCCGCGGAACGGGAATTTTTCGGCCACCGGTGGGAAGTGTACCGTGTCCAGCCATTCACCCTCGGCGTCCAAAAACGTGCCGAAAAACATGCGCTGTCCCTTCTTGCTTTTGGTGGGTTTGACCGTGACCTGGTAACCCACCACGGTGACCTCTTGGCCCACGAGTTGGGGCAGTTGGCGGGCAACGGCGTGTTCGGGCAGCGGTTCGGCGAGCAACAGGAAGGGGTCCGAAAGCGGGAAGCCCAAGAGCTCCAGCTCGTCAAAGGCGTCCTCGTGCGCGGCGGTGAACAGGGCTGGCAGGTCGAAGTTTTTGACCGGTGGTTGAAACAGGGTTTGCCGGCAGTGCTTGTCTTTTTTGGTTTTGCCCAGCAGCAAATGCACGCGCCACAGCAGTTCCTTTTTGCCCTCGCCGGTGAAGCGGAAGGCGCCTGCGCGCACCAGCAAGGTGGTGTGCTCCAACGAGGCGGGCACGCGGGCTATAAAATCTTCCAGCGAGGTGAACGCACCGCCCGCTGCCCGGACCTCCAGCACCCGCTCGATGGTCTTGAAATCCAACGACTTGACAAAGCTCATGCCCATGAAAATGGTGCGCCCCACAATCACCGATTCTGCTTGGCCGCGGTTGACGCAGGGCGGCTCTACGCGGGCGCCGTGCTTGCGGGCCTCGTGCACGTAGAGTTCGGTGCGGTAGAACCCGCCGTAGTTGTTGATGGTGGCCACCATGTACTCGCGCGGGTAGTACGCCTTGAGGAACAAGCTCTGGTAGCTCTCCACCGCGTAACTGGCCGAGTGGCCCTTGGCAAACGCGTAACCGGCAAAGCTCTCCACTTGGCGCCAGATTTCAGCCACGAGCTCGGGGGCGTGGCCCTTGGCTTCGGCCTTGTCGAAGAAGGCTTGTTGGGCCTTGTTGAACTCCTCGCGCGAGCGGAATTTACCGCTCATGCCGCGGCGCAACACGTCGGCCTCGCCCAGGGTGAGCCCGGCAAAGTAGTGGGCCACTTTGATCACGTCTTCTTGGTAGACCATCACCCCATAGGTGTCGGGCATGAGGTCGAGCATGACCGGGTGAGCGTCCTGGCGGCGCTCGGGAAAGCGGTAGCGTTGGATGTACTCGCGCATCATGCCGCTTTGTGCCACCCCTGGGCGGATCACTGAACTGGCTGCTACCAGCCCCAAGTAATTGTCTACCTGGAGTTTGCGCAGCAGCATCCGCATGGCGGGCGACTCTACATAAAAACAACCAATGGCCTGGGCGTGGCGGAGCAGATCAGCCACGTTGGGGTCCCGCTTGAAGGCCTTGATGTCATGGATATCGATGGGGGCCTCCAGCGGACGGTTGTAGCGCACCACCTCCAGGGTATCCTTGATTTTGCTGAGCCCGCGCTGGGAGAGGATGTCGAATTTGTAGAGCCCGATGTCCTCGGCCACCACCATGTCAAAGTGGGTGGTGGGGTACCCCTTGGGCGGCAAGAACGTGGCCGAATAGCGGTAAATCGCTTCCTGCGAAATCAGGATGCCCGCAGCGTGGATGCCCAAGTAATTGGGAAAGTCCTGGATGAGTGCCCCGTACTGGAGCACCAAGCGGCCCAAGTGATCCAAATCGTCGTAGCGGAGTTGGGAGCCCGAGAGCTTGTCGATCTCGTGTTTGGGCAGGCCAAAGACCTTGCCCAGCTCGCGCACCACGGCCTTGTATTGAAAGGTCACGTAAGCCCCCAGCAAGGTCACGTGTGGGAAGCGCTCGAAGATGTAGCGGGTGACATCGTCGCGGTCGGTCCAGGAGAAATCGATGTCGAAATCCGGTGGGTTTTGGCGGTAGAGGTTGATGAAGCGCTCGAAGTACAAGTCGAGCTCGATGGGGTCTACATCGGTGATGCGTAGCAGGTAGGCAATGATGCTGTTGGCGCCACTGCCCCGTCCCACATAGAAGTACCCTTTGCTGCGCGCGTAACTGGTAATGTCCCAGTTGATCAAAAAGTAAGATACGAAGCCCTTTTCCTCGATGATGGTGAGCTCTTTTTCCATGCGCTCGTGGATTTCCGGGCCGGGCTCGGGGTAGCGGTAGGCCAGGCCCTCGTGGGCGAGCTTGCGGATGAGTTTGACGTCCTGCTTGGTGCTGCCCGAGTAGGTGTGCAGGTTGCGGTGGGGTTGATCGGCGCCAAAGCGCATGGTAAAATCGCAGGCGCGCAGCAGGTTTTGCGCGTGCTTCCACAGAAAGTCGTATTCGTTGAGCAGGCGGCGGGTGGCCGGGGCAGTCCACATGCAATCGCCGGGGTCGCCCTCCTCGGACTTGGGAAGCTTACTGAGCAGGGTGTTGTTGTCGATGGCGCGCAGCAGGCGGTGGGCATTGAAGTCTTTTTTGGTGCGGAAGGTGACAGTTTGCATCAGCACCAAGCGCTTTTGGTGGTGGCGAATGGGCGAAAAGCGCAAGCGGTCCAAATCCTTCAGACGCACGCCAATGAACTCGTGAGAAGCCAGCGCCTCCGGATGGCCTTTGAACGTGTGGAAGGGATAGATCACAAACGCGTTGCGAAAGCGCGGGGCGCGCTCCTCAAACGGGGTGTCTGTATGTGCGTGGGTGCTGAGGTGCTCGGCCAATTCGGCAAAACCGTCTTGGTTTTTGGCCAGGCCCACGTAGCACTGTTGCGCGCCGTTGCGAAAATCAATGCCTACCACCGGGCGCACTTTGTACTTGGGCGCCAGCCGCAAAAAGTCCATGCACGCCGAGGTATTGTTGACATCGGTCAGGGCCAGGTCTTGTACCTCACAGCGATCGGCGAGTTGGAGCAGCTCCTCGGGTTTGAGGGTCCCGTAGCGCAGCGAATAGTAGGAATGGCAATTGAGGTACATGATGCTAACAAATTTAGCATCCTGTTTTATTTTGCCAAATATATTAGCAAAGTATCACCAACGGCGCAGCGCACAACGCAATGCGCTCCACACATTGCCGCGTTTGAGCCAGCTTTTGACCATCACACTGCGCACTTTGGAGGTAAAAAGTGTGCGTTGCTCGGGGGTCACATCCGGATGGGCATTCACCCACCCCAACACCTCGCGGTAGCCGTGTTCCAACCCTTCCAAATTTCCCATCAAACTGCCGTGGCCGGTGCGGTAGTCCAGCACCGTGGTATCGGTGTATCCGTAGGTCACCTGGCCTACCGACAGGCAAAACAGCAAATCCTCGCAATGGGTCAGGGTGTCGGAAAAGCGGACGTCTTGCACAGCCTCGCGGCGCAGCATCCAAGTCGGCCCAAAAAAGCAGGTGCCGCTGAGCTGCAACAGCTCGGGCCACACCGGTCCGGTGAATGAAGGCGCCCAGGTGCGTTTGACTTCCTGCAAGTGTGCATCCATGACGCGCACTGCACCGTCCACCACGTCCCATTCGGGGTGGGACTGCAATTGCGCAAAACGGCTGGCCAAGGAATCCGGTGGCAGGCGGTCGTCGATGTCAAAAAAGGCCACTGCCTCACCCCGGATGTGGGGAAGAGCAGCGTTGCGCGCATTCCCTGTACCCCTGCGGGGCTCGTAAAAAAAGCGCACCCGCGAGTCGCCGTCCACCAAGGTGCGCAGCTTGGCTATGCCGTCGTCGGTGGAGGCATTGTCCACCACGAACCACTCCCACTTAGTATGGGTTTGGGCCAGCAAGCTTTGCCACGCGGTATCCACGTAGTTGAGCCCGTTGAACACGGGGGTAATGACGGTAATTATGCCTTCAGCCATGGACGTTCAAAATAACGCGCAACCACGTTGACCAGGTTCGGGTAGGCACAGTATTCGGCGTAGCGCACGCGCTCGCCTTCGAAGACATCGGTTTCAGGGGTCAGCTGGAGTGCTTCCAGGAACTCGGCGTGCAATTCCTCCAGCGTTTCGGCCATGGGCAAGAAATCGTCTTCTTCAAACGCTTTGGTCCACGTGGCCACCACAGGCGTGCCGCTGGCCAGATATTCGGTGAGTTTGTGGGAGTTGTGGACCTGCGGACCCCAGCGCTCAAAATCGTACACCAGCAGCAACACATCGGAAGACGCATACCAATCGGGCAAGTCGCGCGCCGGGATGCGGCCCAACAAAGTGACGTTGGATGCGGCCCGCAAACGCGCAATTCCGGCTGCGGCCGAAGCCTTGAATTCCGGGCGCGTACCTTCAGGATCGGCATTCCCCGCAAATACGAACTCCACCTCCGAGTGGGCTCCGATCAGGCTTAAGAGCCAGTCCCAATGGATGTACCCGATGGCCAAGTTTCCGGCATAAAACGCGCGTTTGCCAGAGGTCGCGGGCACTTCAATGTGCCCTGGTTCGTATCCGGCCCAGCCGTGCGGCACTTTGCACACATTGGACACCAACCGCTGCCGCCAACGGGCCTTGGCCATGCGCTCAGCAATTTCATCGGTGACCGCCAAATTCACGTGGGCATGACGCACCGTACGGGCCAACTGGAAATCCATGTTGGCGTCCATGCAGTGGTGAATGAGATACGCATCCTCAAATACGTCCAGGTCAAACAAGCGGGAATTGTCAAAGCTCCACACCACATCCACCGCACCGGTGACCGCCAGCAAACGCTTGGCATCGCGCAGGGCCAGGTGGATGCGCAAAAAGCGGGGCAAAAAGCGGAGTCCGGGCGTGGGCTTGAAGCCGTTGACCACGGTGATGGTCTCAGTCTTGCGCACCGCGGGGGCTTCAGGGTCGTACGGTTCTAGGAAGGTCACCTTGGCCTTGTGGTGTACGAGCGCCTCAGCGTAGTGGTGCTTGCTCATGCGCACCTCTCCCCAGGGCTCTGGGGAAACGATCAGGACGTGCTTGTGTGCGAAGGAAAACATGCTTGGAGGGCTTGAAAATACTGCTTTCCGACCGCCGCTTTTCCAAACCGCGCTGCAGCGCGCCTCGCAATCTGCTCGGAATCAAATGCGCTGCCAGCGAGCTGCTCTAGACCGGACTGCCAATCGGCGCCGTGTACCACCACACTGTCTTCGCCCACCACCTCTGGCAAGGCGCCTCCCCCTGCATGCACCACAGGCACCCCTGAGCACAGCGCCTCTGCACACACCACCGAAAAAGTCTCGTAAGCACTGGGGTGCACAAAGCCCGAAGCGGTGGCCAGCAATGCCGCTATCGCCGGGCTGCCCAACTGGCCATGCCAACGCACGCGCTCAGATGACGCACACGCCCGTAAGGCCATTTCAAACGCTGGGGCCAACGGGCCGTAGCCAAACACGTCCACCGACCAGTCGGGATGCGCGGTCAAGAAGGCGTCTAACGCGGGCACCAATGCCAAGGGATCTTTCGGGAGCTTCCAATAGCTGCCAAGTACGAGCCGCTTTTCACGTGTGCTGCTGGGATGAAACACAGCGGTATCCACCACATTGGGCACGGTGTACTGCTCCAAGGCATGCCCAGAAAACGCCGCAATGTCCGCCGCCAAGCGATCCGAAACCGTGATCACTGGCCACCCGCGACCAAATATGGCTTGTATCCGCGGAAGCTTCTTGGTGGTGTAAAACCGGTGATGGTAGATGCTCCAATGCTCGGTGATCACCAGCCGCTCGCGCCAATAGGCAGGCAACAAATGCGCGTGCACGAGCAGCGGGTAGGCGATGTGGACATTGAGTACGTCGGCCTTGTAGCCCTTGAGCGTGCGTTTGAGCCAGCGGTAGGCCTTGACTTCCTGCAGGCGCCAAGGCCCGGAGAACTTGGGCACGTGCACCACTTCCTGCGCCACGTGCGGGGCCAAGGCATCCACATGCCGCTGGATCCAGACCCCCATGTGGGGTTGGTCGGCGGTGGGGTACCAGGTGAGCACGTGCAGGACTTTCATTTGCGCCAAAATACGTTAGAGTACAGGCTAATAAAGCGTTAACCGGACGGCAGTTTTCCTAATTTCCCGGTCAACCAAAATGATGGAGATGAAGTTTCGTTTGCTGACCGCGGCCTTGCTGGCTGCTGTTGGCCTGTCTGCGCAGGTCGACATGGACGTATTCCAGAACATGAATATGCGCCACGTAGGCCCCGGCACCATGAGCGGCCGGGTGACCAGCATCGATGTGGTGCAGCACAACCCCAACATGATTTATGTGGGTACCGCCTCGGGCGGGCTCTGGATGAGTGAAACCGGCGGCATGACTTGGGAACCCATCTTTGATGACCAACCCCAACTCTCGATTGGCGCGGTCACCATCAACCAAAACAATCCCGACGAAATTTGGGCCGGCACCGGCGAAGGCAACCCGCGCAATTCGCACACCTCGGGCGGCGGCATCTTCAAGTCCATCGATGGCGGCCATTCGTGGCAAGCCATGGGCCTGGAAAAAACCAAGACCATTCACCGCGTGATTGTCCACGCGGACGATGCCAACACCGTTTACGCCGGTGCCCTCGGCTCGGCCTGGGGTCCGCATCCTGAGCGCGGCCTGTTCCGCACCCAAGACGGCGGCGAAACCTGGGACAATATCCTGTTTGTCAACGACTCTACCGGTTGTGCGGACCTCATCGTAGACCCCACCAACCCCAACAAGCTCTTCGCAGCCATGTGGGAGTTTGGCCGCAAGCCGTGGACCTTCAACTCAGGCGGTGAAGGCTCGGGACTGTATGTCTCGCATGACGGCGGCGACACTTGGGTGAAGCGCACCGAGGACGACGGCCTGCCCAAAGGCAACCTGGGCCGCATTGGCCTGGGCATCTCTCGCTCCAACCCCAACATCGTTTACGCACTGGTGGAAAGCAGCGGCGCACACGACCTCTACAAAAGCACCGACGGCGGCTTCAACTGGAACAAAGTCTCGGAAAGCGGCAACGCGGGCAACCGTCCGTTCTACTACGCCGACATCCGTGTGAACCCCAAAGACCCCAAAGAAGTGTGGAGCCTGTGGAGCATGGTCTCGCGCAGTGACGACGGCGGCAAGAGCTTCCAAACCGTCATTCCATACAGCGGTGTACACCCCGATCACCACGCATTCTACATCCACCCCGACAACCCCAACTTCATGATTGACGGCAACGACGGGGGCCTCAACATCAGCCACGACGGCGGCAACACCTGGCAATTTGTGTCCAACCTTCCCCTTGGTCAATTCTACCACATCAACTACGACATGGAAACGCCATACCGCATCTACGGCGGTATGCAAGACAACGGATCGTGGGTGGCTCCGGGCTACGTGTGGCACGGCGGCGGCATCCGCAACGAGGATTGGCAAGAAATCTCATTTGGCGATGGGTTTGATGTGGTGCCAGTACCGGGCGACGGCCGTTACGCTTATTCGATGTGGCAAGAAGGCAACGTGATGCGTGTGGACTTAGAAACCGGCAGCTCACCCATGATTAAGCCGGTGCACCCCGAGGGCGAAAAACTCCGCTTCAACTGGAACGCGGCCATTGCGGCTGACCCGTTGAACAACGAGGGCGTGTACTTCGGTACCCAGTTCGTGCACCACAGCGCTGACCGTGGCGAAAGCTGGACCATCCTCTCTCCGGACCTGACCTCGCCTGACTCGCTCAAACTGCAACAGAGCGTGACCAGCGGTGGCCTCACCCCTGATGTGACCGGTGCAGAGAACCACCACACCCTGCTGTGCATCGCCCCTAGCCCTGCCAAAAGCGGTGTGATCTGGGCGGGTACGGACGACGGCAACGTGCACATCACCCAAAACAACGGCGAGGTGTGGGACAACTGCATTGACCGTATGAAAGGCGCTCCCAAAGGCGCTTGGATTCCGCAAATCGAACCGTCGCGTACCCACCCGGGCGAAGCGTTTGTGGTGGTGAATGACTACCGCCGCAACAACTGGGAACCCTACCTCTACCACACCACCGATTACGGCCGCAAGTGGACCCGCATCATTGATGCCAGCGACGTGAATGGCCACGTGCTGTGTGTGGTGCAAGACCCCGTGGAGCCCCGCCTGCTGTTTGCCGGTACCGAAAACGGCCTGTACGTGTCCTTCGACTATGGCGCAAGCTGGAACCACTGGACCCACGACTACCCCAACGTGAGCACCATGGACCTTAAAATCCACCCGCGTGAGCACGACCTGATCATCGGTACCTTTGGCCGCGCGGCATACATCTTGGACGACATTACCCCGCTTCGTGAAATGGCCGCCTCAGAAGGCGCCATGACCGATCGCGCACTGCAACTCATCCACGCCACCCCGGGCTGGTACGTAGACTACACCCAACCCGCAGGTATCCGCTTCCCCGGCGACGCCCACTGGCGCGGCGAAAACAAACCTTCTGCGGTGACAATGAGCCTGTGGGCCCGCATCGACGGCGAGGGCGATTCTCCTACCATTGGCGAAGGCGCACCTAAAAAAGGAGACAAAGCCGAAAAGGCAGTAGTACGCATCATGAATACTGCGGGCGACACCCTGCGCATGTACGACACCGAGATCGACACCACCGGCGTGCACCGCATTTACTGGGGCATGGACACCAACGGCCTGCGTTGGCCTTCATGGCGTGACCGCAAAGAGGAAAAAATGCCTCCCGGCGGTGGCATGAGCCCGGAGGCCGGTTCCTACATCATGGTGGTGGAATTCATGGACGCCCGAGACAGCCTGGAGATTCAGGTAAACAACGACCCACGCAATCCCCCTGTGACCGGCCAATACGCAGCGGTCAAAGAACGCTACGACCGTTGGGCCAAAGCGGTGACCACCTCATCGGACGGCTTTGATCAGCTCAAGCAGGCGCATACAACCCTGAAGCGCATCCAAAAGCAGTTCGCCCAAGTCGAAGATTCGCTCAAGACCGACATGACCACCTTGGCCGACTCGCTGGGAAAGGCCATCACCGAGATCCAACACCGCTACATGCTGCCTCAAGGCACCAAGGGCTACAACGACGAGAGCGACCTGCTGAGCACCTACATGTGGTCTGCACGCTCACACTTGGACAACGGCGCAGGCATGCCCACCCAAAACGGACTGTACGCGTTGGAACAGTACGAAGCCAAAGTGGAGGAAATCCGCACCGACATCAACGCCCTGTTCGAAGGGCTTTGGATGGAATGGCGAAAAGCGGTCGAAGCTCTGGAGCTGCCGCCGCTGTTTGAAGACATCGAAAAGCTGGATTGATCTGGCTAGAACTGGAAGCCGTAGGTGAGGTACAACACAATGTTGAACCCACCTGAATTCCAGTAGCTGCTGCTGAGGGCGTCAGTATCATCCCCGCGCATGGGGATGGCCGACCCTGAGTAGCGCACGCGCAAATAGCGGTTCTCCCCAAAGTGATACTGGGTGCCGATTTGAAAACCGATGTCGGCTTTGGTGAAAGCACCATCCAAGTCGCGATCCAGGCCGTTGATCACCTGTTTCCCGTTGATCAAACGTGCCCAGTAGAGCCCCGCGTGGGCGCTCCAGTTGTCCCGAATCATGTACTGGTAACTCACTGGAACCTCAATGTAGTTGAGTGCCCAACGGAAGAGTGTAGGGTTGCTGTTGGGGTCGGTCAGGTCGGGTGCGTTGCGGCTGCCTTTTTGAGAATAGGCCAGCTCCAGCAGCAGGCCTGCTCGGTCGTTGAACTCCATGCTGATTTGGCCGCCTACGTGGAAGCCAAACTTGTGAAATCCGCTGTAGCTATCCCCGTCGATTTGACTGGTGATGATTCCGGCGTTGAGTCCGCCCATGAATACCCGTTGCCCTGCGGCGCAGATACCCACCAAGAGCGCTGCTGCAAGCAGCAGATGCTTACATCTTGACATACGCCACGTTGATGATGCGTCCAGTGGTGCCTTCGGTGATCACGGCGATCAGTTCGGCATCGTCCATCACCCAGTCCGAAGGCCAAGGAATGGTGTAGCTGTTCACGGCTTTGAAGCCCGCTTCAGGATCGCTGGCCACTTGTTGGCCGTTGGTGCCGTTCATGTTGCCGCGGAACACATGCTCATGCTCGTATTCGTAGGCGGTGGGGCTGGGGTAGGCGGGGTTGCCGTTGAGCGAGTTGTTGGACTGGGGCGAAACAATACCCGACTCCAAGATGCTGAGCTCCATGCGATAGTCACCGGCCATGGCGTTCACAAATTCGCTTTCGACGTGGACGTTTAAGTGGCCGTTTTCTTCGGCCCACTCGTATTGGATTTGCAGGCGCGCATCACAAGGCCCGCTGGTGGCCGAAAGCAACGCGTCGAGTTGGTCGGGCCATTCACCGGCACCGTACCAATCGCCTTCTTGATCTGCACGGTTGAAGCGTGCACACGGCAGGAACGATCCGGTCATTTGCAGCCACCACTCGTCACCGGCTTCGGTGGTGTAGTCGGCCGGGTGATCGGCGTCTGGCTGGGCCAAGAAGCCGGCGTGTACCCCTGAGAGGATCACGCGCGAGTTCTCTGCCAAATCGTGGGCGGTGACTGCAGCACCCGGGCAATTACTGCAGAGGTGTCCGGTGAACTCCTCAAACAGGATGTAGGTATTGTTGTCGGTGTTGGCGTCAAACTCGGGCACCTCGTAGAGGTCCGAGCGAAAGCCGTTGTCGTTCGGGATGATGAGCTCCTCGGGGGCAATGCGGTCACAGGAAACCAGAACCAGGGAAGCGGCAAGTGCGGCGAAAAGAATGCGTTTCATGCGTGAATCAACTTAGAACGTGGTTGCAAGAGCGATTTCGAGGCCGTTCGAGGCCGGTACTGTACGGCATACACCTCCAATGCAGAATACCCCCTCGCGGCGCTTGCCATATCCCACCGAAATGCGGTTGGAACCTGAGGTGTAGGTCACAGCTCCATAAAGGTAATGTACGCGGCGGTCTTCATCCGAGTTGCCGTAGTTGTATTGGTCCAGGATGGAGAACGACCAGTGCGGACTAAAGGTGTACTCGGCCAATACCGTGGCCCAGTCGCCCTTGTCTTGGTTGGTGAAAAGGGTCTGGAATTCGGTACGCAGGGTGTGCTTGGGCTTGATCTTGTAATTCAGCTCCAGCACATGGATGTCGGCAAACGCAAAGCCCTTGAAGCCCGCGGCCACCCCGTTCGCATCGGCGTTAAACACGAAGTTGAAGTAGGCATACTTGGCCTTCCACTTCTTGTTGAACTTGCGGCTGATGGTGAAGTTGAAGTCCTTCACAAATACCGAGTCGCTTTGGCCAAACAGGCCATCGAACTCATAGCCATACAGGACATCGTCGACCGAGCCGTCCGAGAACGGCGTCTTGGGCACGTCGGTCACTTGTACATAATTCACCGAAATGTCGGTGCCGTACTTGCCGCCGAGTTTGGAGCCGCGCGGAATCTTGTAGAAGACCTCTGCCGCGTAACCGCTTTCACCGTTGATCACCGTTGCATAGGGATACAGGGTGGCGGCCAAGTTGTAGGTGTGCTGCTGGGTGATGGCCGGCAGGAAGTTGATGGGCAAGGCAAAGTTGGACGCGTTGCGGTCCGAGCGGAAGCTCATGTTGTCCAGCGACTTGTACTGCAGGTTGACACCGATGCCTTTCTTGCTCCAGCTCAGGTTACCGAAGATGGCGTAGCCGTCGCGGTAGGTAAAGAGGTTGTCTTGGCTGGGATCGTTGATTTTGTGGACGAACTCGCCGTTGAACGTGAGGTTCTTGTAAGCAATTTCGGTGCGCATCTGGTAGGCTGCCACGTTTTTGGGCAGACGCAGTTGCAGGGTGTCTTTGGTGATGTCGTTGCCGTCTTGGAACTTGCTCAAAAAGCTTCCCCCGAAGCTCAGGCGCAGGTCTTTGCCCGCCCAGCTCTCCAGTAAGTAGTTCAGGTTGACTTCGCCGTCTACGGCGCGGACCAGACCTTCGCCGTTGACCAGTCCGTTGTCAAAGGCCGCACGCTGGCGGCCGTAAATGCCTTTGAGCGTGATGCCGGGCATGGGGCGCAGGATCAAGCGAATGCCATCCAT
>JBMYJR010000055.1:0-18623 GCA_049594615.1 Flavobacteriales bacterium | reverse complement strand
AACCGTTGGTATTGGGCAGGCGTTCGCTGCGCAGGATGCGCCCTTGGGCGTCATGGATGGTGAGGTCAACAGGTCCACGCATGCCGCTGTACTTGACCTGTACCCCTCCGCTGGTGGGGTTCGGGTAGACGATGACGTTGGCGGTCTGTTCAGGCACTTCCTCAACAGAGACCAGATCAGTGTCCCAGTAAAAGGTTTTGCTGATGTACTTGCCAAAATCCGGCTCAAAGGTGTGCAGCGTGGGGCCTTGCACCTGCTTGAGGCGGAAGGAACCGTTGGTTTCGTCGTTGGCAAAGAAGCTCAACCCGTCGTCGCCGGAGTCAAACAGGGTCAGGGTGTAGCATCCTTCGTTGATCGCAAGGGTATCGCGGTAGGACTCAGATCCGGTGAAATCATCGTTGAAGAACACGGTGTTGCCCACGCGGTCGTAGAGTTCGTATTCGGTTTCCCAGTAGTGGTTGTTGGTGCCGAGCCAGAAGATCAAGCGGTTGTCGTCTTCGTCGTCCTCGTCCTCCACGTAGGTGAAGACCTCGGGGCGGTTGAACGTGCTGACCGCGGTGTTGTTGTTGTCTTGCTCGTCGGCCAGGCCGTTGGGCATGCTGAGGGTCACCACAAAGTTGGCGAAGCTCTCCTCCCCTCCTGCGTACAGGCTGGGGTGGTCGTAGGTGAGTTGGATTTGCTCGCTGTCCAAAAACCCGAGGTTTCCTGTCCAGGTGGTGGTTTCCATCACATCGCCTTCCACACCGTAGGTGATCACCACCGAGGTCAAGGGTTGCTCGCCGTTGTTGCGAATCACAAAGCGCACATCGGTGCACGTGGGGTTGAAGCGGTTGTACAGCTTGTTGTTGCTGGGCGAGAGGATTTCGCTCACCTCTACCTCGTGTTGGAAGTTGGGCGCTCCGTAAGTCACCAGCTGGCCTTCAAACACGTAGTTGCCCTGGGTGAGGGTATTGGCCTCGTAGTCCAGGGTAAAGGTGTTGTCGCCATTCAGGAACGGGGTGAGCTCCACGTCGCGGGTGGGCACATCGGCGCCCGGACACCAGCCCCCGCGGTCATACACCCAGGTGCCGCCTTGCGGGTAGAGGCCGTTGTCGGCACATTCTTGCATGATTTCCCATTCCCAGTTGGTGGCGCCGTTGAGGTTGACCCCGTGTGTATTGAAGCAGAACTCTGCACAGCCGGGGTTGCCGTGGCCGGAGGTACGCGCCTTGAAGCGCACGCCTTCCACATCGTCCGCCACAGAAAGGGTCTGTTCGGGGATGTTGTCTTCCCAGTTGTTGCACGCAAAGCTGCCCGACCATACGTTTCCAATGCCTATGACATCACGTGCCGGCTCGCCATGAATAAAAGCAAACTTCATGTCCAAAAGCTCTTGCCAGTTGCCACACTGAAGCTCTACTGAATCCTTGAGCAAAGGCATATAATCGGTCACATCAAACACCCACGTCCAGCCGTCCTCGTCTAGATCGAGACCGATGCCGTACGGAGTGATGTAACGGCCAATTTCAATCCGGTTCTCCCCCGCAAAGGGAGCTTGATCCCAGAAAAGTGTATCGTTCGTTTGGTTGCCATCGGCAGGGTAGAAAGTGCTGTCGATTGCGATTCCATTGGGGTCATAAGTCCAGCCATAACCCTCTTCCCAGCGGTCGCCCACTGCAGAAATGGCCACGTCATACCCGTCCACTTCGTACTCGGCCAAGATGGTTGGCGGTACGGGGACTTCTTCGGTCACGATTTGGGTGGTGGTGGTGGTTGAGTACTCGCCGCTGACAAACTGGATGTCGGGGCGCACCGATTCCACCTGGATGTTGCGGAAGAGCTCCTGCGCATCGTAATCCTTGCGCTCGGGCGACCCGACCATGAGGCCGTGGAAGTTGTTGGGAGAAGCATCGTCCACCAATCCGCCACTGGTGGCGTTGAACGGATAGTAGACCTGCAGATTACTCCACGCCGGGTGGTCTGGGGTGATGTCTTTGTAAAGCCACTCGGCAATAGTGGCCTCATCAAGTTCCACATCAAACACAGCAAACTCATCCATGTCCCCATACCAAAAGGTGCCTTGACCTGCATTGCCCCCGATGAAGAATTTGACAATGCCGTCCATGGGATTGTCTTTTTCAGCTCCAGTCAACCACAGCGCTCCGTTGAGGTAGATGTTCATCACCCCAGTGTTCGTGTTTTTGGTGAAGGTCCAGTGGTTCCATTGGCCCTTGATGTCTTCTACGTTAGCTGCGGCGTTGATGCGATCGTACCCGCCGTCTTGTCCAGCGTCCCAGTACATGTTGCTGTTGCCCCACGGCAGATGGGTGTTGAGTACACGCTGGTTGTTGGCGTTCACCCCTTCGAAAGTGGTGGAGTTCACCGGCAGCTCGTCGCCGCCGCGCAGCCACATGCTGATGGTCACCTGGTCACTCACCTCTGCAAACGCTCCTGCAGGTACTTGAATGGCGTCCCACCAGTTGAAGCGCAAGTAGCGATCTTGCGCATTGCCGGCCACAACGGTATTGTTGTAACCGGCATCGCCGGCGCCCACGGTATTGTCCAGGCCAAAGCCGTCGTTTTCGTAGCTCCACTCCACCAATAGCGAAGAGGTGCCGTCCCAAGCGATGGGACTGTTGAAGTGGTAGTGGGTCCACCACATGCCGGGGTCGTTGTCGTAGGTATAGGCCTCGGTCCAATCTGCATCCTGCATGGCGGTGATCTCAGTACTGGCTACCTGCGCCACGCGGATGCGCACCTCTTGGTAGTCCTCAATGGCGTAGGTCACATACAAGCGCAGGCCGTCGATGTCACCGGCGGTCATGCCCGCAGCGGTGAGTTCGTCAGCCGTCCACAGCATTTGGGTGCGCATCTGCGGCAAAAAACCGCCCATAGGATAGGTGGTGTTCTCGGCATCCATGGCCAATTCCACCACGGTTTCCGAGGTGGTTTCGTCCACGGTGGTCAGGGTCCACTCCTCCTGGAAGAAGTCGCTGTAGCCCTCGTCGCGCAAGGGGAGCTCCTCAAAGTTCTGGTTGTTGAACAGGAATTGTGGGTGATTCACATATAGTTGGAATCCAGCATGGTCGGACTCCAGCATATCGGTGTGCTGAAATAGGTAGGAATAGCTCAAATAATCCCATTCTCCACACGGAAAGCCAAGCCCGCCTGCGGTCCCGTCCTCAAAGCACTTGAGGTTGTAGTACATCAGGATCTTCTGGTAGTCCTGGCTTCCATCGGGGAAGTTGAACCAACGACGCCCAGGGCTGTCGTACGCGGTTTCAGGATTGTTCTGGGCTTCCCAGGTGTAGGTCTGCACCCAGGTGGTGTCTTGTGCAGCGAGCACCGCAGCGAATACGAATGCCACACAGGTGGTGGCCATGCGAGGGAAAGTCATCTGGTTGAGGTTGAGGGACCAAGGTAGTGCACATGCACGAGTTTGCGCATGCAATTCGACAGGGATTAGTGCAAGTGCAAGCGGGTAGTACAAGGGTGCGTTTGCTTCACCGGTGCACTGGCAAGGATGTGCCAGCGTGTCAAGTGTACTCCACACGACCCGATGCAGGAACCCCTGCCCTTTCAACCTTCTGCAAGCCCACCTGCAAACAGCCACTCTTCACTTTTCACTTTTAACTTTTCACTCCCTTGCACTGTCCGCTCTCACTTCCACTCCAACTTCATCCGAAGTGACTAAATTCCCCCTCCAAGAACAACCGCATGAATATCCTCTTCATCATGTATCCCTGGGAGCAGGTAGAGCCGTCGAACGATTCTACCATTTGCATGATCAACGAATGCGCACTCCGAGGACACCGCGTGGCCACGACCACCAACTCCAACCTCACCATCCGCGACAGCAACACCATGGCGTTTTGCAATGTGCTGCAGCGTTCGGAAAAGGTGAGCAAGTCCATGCCGACCTTTCACAAGAATGCCAAGTTCAAAGAACAGATGCTCCCGTTGGCGGGGTTTGACGTGATTTTTATGCGCGCCAATCCACCGCTGGACAACATCGTGTTGAACTTCCTGGATTCGGTGAAGAACGATGTGTTTATCGTCAACAATGTGGAGGGCTTGCGCGAGGCCAACAACAAGGTGTACACCGCGGCCTTCAACGATCCCAACAACGAGATCGTACCCAAGACCTACGTATCCAAAAACAAGAATTACCTCAAGGAGATCATCCAAGAATCCGACGCCGAGCGCATGATCATGAAGCCGCTCAACGGCTACGGCGGAAGCGGGGTGATTGTCCTGGAGAAAGGGGCGACCCACAACATCTCCTCCTTGCTGGATTTCTACATCCAAGGCAAGCAGGGCGAGAGCAACTACGTCATCGTGCAGGAGTACGTACCGGGCGCCGAAAAAGGCGACGTGCGTGTGCTCATGCTGCACGGTGAGCCCATTGGTGCCATGCGCCGTGTACCGGCTGCAGGGGATGCGCGCTCCAATGTATCAGCCGGGGGCCATGTGGAAAAGCACACCCTCACCAAAGCCGAACGCAAGCTGTGCAAAACCGTGGGCGAAAAGCTCGTGCAAGACGGCCTCTACTTTGTGGGCCTCGACCTCATTGGCGGCAAGCTGATTGAAGTGAATGTGCTGAGCCCAGGAGGCATCTCATACATCAACAAACTGCACAAAACCCGCCTGCAAACCAAGGTGATCGATTACGTGGAGGATGTGGTCAAGTACCGCCAAGCCGCCACCAACCGCCGCTTGGAATTCCGCAAGGCTGTAGAGAATGCTTAGGCTCTCGATCGAAGAAATGATCCAGCGCATCGGCAAGGGCATTGCCTTTGAAGCCGAAGCGCGCGACCGCTCGTTCCGCATCAAGATCCGTGAATACGTGCCTTACGTATGCACGGCCATCCACGATGGCGGCAACTTCCGCGACGAACTCAAGCTCAAAACCGTGCTCAGCGACTACGAACGCTGGTACGAAGAAGACCCGCACACCGCGGACTTCATGAGCTCCATGCCCATTGTGCTGGCCGGGCAAGACTCCCGCTTTGAGTACGACCTCAACCGCGACCCCGACAACTGCGTGTACGACACCGCTTGGGGCAAGCGCGTTTGGAAGCGTCCGCTCACCAAGCCCGAGAAGCAGCGCTCTTTGGCCAAACACACCGCCTACTACAAGGTCACCGAAGCCTTGATCGCCAAGATCGAAAGCCTGTTTGGCGGCTGCGTGGTGTACGACATGCACTCGTACAACTACAAGCGGTGGGACCGTCCAGTGCCCGTGTTCAACATTGGCACAGAGCGCATCGATAACGAGCGCTACGGCGATTTGGCCGAGGCCTGGCGCCAAGAACTGGACGCCATCGACGTGGCCGACATCGACATCCAAGCCAAGATCAACGACACCTTCTGGGGCCGCGGATACAACCTGCAGTTCATCACCGAGCGCTTCGACCACACCTTGGTGCTGGCCACCGAAATCTCCAAAATCTACTGCGACGAGCTCACCGGCGAGGACTACCCCGCCATCATCACCGAGGTGCAAGAGCAAATGAAAACGGCCGTGCTTAACCACGCCAACCGCTTTGCCGAAGAGATGACCAACTGGAAGCACCGCGAAGTCTCGCGCCTGCTGCCCAAAGATTTGGAGAAGTCCATCCTGAAAGTGGACCGGGAACTGTTTCAGCTGGTCAAACATTTTGAGCTGCTGAACTACATCAACCCCATCAACTTAGAGCAGGAGAAAAAAGCCTTCTTCGCCAGCAAATGCACCACCAACCCCGAGTTCCGTTACCGCCCCATCAACATCAACCCGTTTGAGCTGAAGCGCAAGCTGTACAAACTGGAGGTCGAACACATCAGCGACGTCAACATCGCCCAGATGTACGCCGATACCATTGGGGCTTATGTGGACAAGATTGACCTGCTCGCCTCGCTGGGAACCAACCAGTTCCTCTACAATTCACTCCGTTACTTTGGGGAGCCTGACAAGCAGGATGTGCGCAACGCTGAATACCTGCTGCACCTGCCCGAACTGGAATCTGAAACCCAAAAAGTGGCCAGCATCACCGCAGAGGATGCCGTACCCCTTTTCAAACAGGCGTTTGACGATTACGGTATGGAAGCCAAGGTGGAACTAAGCTCCAAAACCGTGGCCGCCGCCATGGTGCTCAACCGGAAGAAAAAAGTACTGCTCAAGCGGGGTGCGCGTTTTGGCCCCAAGCAACTGCAACTGCTCATCAATCATGAGATTGGTGTGCACATGGTGACCACCATGAACTCCGGGCAGCAACCGCTGAAAATCTTCAACCTCGGCCTGCCGGTCAACACATGCACCCAAGAAGGGCTGGCCGTGTTGAGCGAGTACCTCTCGGGGACCATTTCCATGAAGCGCCTGCGTGAATTGGGACTGCGCGTGATTGCGCTGGACATGGTGACCTCCGGGGCGGACTTCCGCAAGACCTTCCGCGTGCTGGTGAACGACCACGGCATGGACGTCAATGAGGCATTCTTTCTGGTGACCCGCGCCTTCCGCGGTGGGGGCTTTACCAAAGACTTCCTGTACCTGCGCGGCTTCCGCGACCTGTACCATTTCTGGAAAGCGGGCAACGACCTGCGTCCGCTGCTGATTGGCAAAACCTCGTTGGACTACTACCCCACCGTCGTAGAAATGATGGACCGTGGCCTGCTGCGCCAACCCCAATTCATCACCCGGGCTTTTGAGCAGCCGAATCTAGCGGCCAACGACCCGGCCTTCCCTTACATCCTTTCTGGCATCCAATAGCAGCCAAATTGGTTGCCTTCTGCAGTAGGGTCAACCCGTCACGGCTCCCCATTTACGGAGCGTCCCGCGGTATTCCAGGGCAATGATCATGGCCAACAGGACGTATTCTGCAGCAATCCATCCGTAGGCCTCTTGAAACCCACCGCCGTGGTAGTGACTGTAGCTGAAAAAGAGCAACCCCGACCACACCCACGGCCACACGCGACCGCTCAAGGTACCGAGTGCCACCAGCGGAACCACATACCACGGATGCACTGTGGTGGCCAAAAACAGGTAGACGGCCCACATCCACAAGGCCGTTTCCACCGCGGACGCTGGGGTATGTTTGCGGCGCAAAGCCAAAAAGACGATCACCACCGCAGTGGCCACCTTCAAGGTCGGACCCAACGTGCCAATAGGGTTGTAACCCTGCACCCAAGTGCCCAACTCCCGGGCCAAGTAATAGATGCTGGCGTTGAATTCAAACTGGGACACGAACAGCTCCACACTCGTGCCAAAGCCCGAGCCACCGGTGTACAGGAAGGGCACAAACACAGCGGCACATCCGACCAACACAGCGAGCCCGAGCACAATGGCCTTCCCCCACCCCACTGTGCGCGGCAGCAGTGGCAGCAACAGCAACGGCAACAATTTGGTGGCCACCCCCAACACCATGGCCGACACCCAAGTGATCGCCTTGCGTCCGGGTTGGCTGGCCAGCCAGCCCCAAATCGCCCATAGCACACAAGTCGTCATGGCCCCTTCAAAGTGCAAGTTGCCCGCCACCTCGATGATCACCAAGGGGTTGAAGGCGTACCAAGCCGAAGCAGTCGGCGGACGTCCGAGCAAGGGCAGGATCAAGTAGAGCAGGTAGACGGCCAACAATTCCAACGCCACAAGTAGCAAGCGCAGCAGCATCAATTCGGTGGCCACGCTCCTCATGCCTCCACCCGCAGCCAAGGCAAACAAGAACTGGCTGGCTGGCGGATACACCGTGGAGTACTCGCGAGAATTGAGCCCGTTCCACAAGTCTTGGTGCGGATCCCAGGCCTCGGAGGCCTTGATGGTGTGCAGGTCGTCAGGAGTGGCGGAGAGAGGGTGTGCGCCGTGCCACCACATACGCCCGTCCCAAAAGAAGCGGTAGAAATCGTCAGAAAGCGCCGGGGTACTCACGATGAACGCCACGCGAAACAGCGCAGCCACCACCAACAGTTGTTTCAGGTTGAAGCCCTTGGCCGCCTGCACCAATGGCACATAGCCCAAAAACAACAGCGCCACCACGCAGATCAACATCCAAAAATGATCGCGCGGCACCACGTACGCCATGGCCAAATAGCCGGCGTAACTCACCCCGAGCGCTACGGCCGCCTTGCGACGATCAAACGCGGGTGTGCTTGATGGAGTAGTAGAAGACAAATCCGAAGCCGATGGACAGCATCAGGTGAAACGGCAACAGGCCGTATTCTTGGGCGTATACCGCAAAGCAAATACCGGCCAAGAAGTACAAGGCCAACAGCCCTTCAATCAGGGTGAGCGGGTTGGCCTTGAGGGCACGGTACTTTTTATCTGACCAGGTGCCTTTGGCCTGCTCAATGGCAAACTTGGGCGTACGTACAAACGGTGTCTTGCGGCCGATGTAGCCCTCAAACACCGCAATCGAGTTGTGCAGCGAAAGGCCCATGCTCACCGCCAAGAACATCGGAAACTTGGCCAGAAACTTCAGGAATCGGCCCCGCGTGTCGCGCGGACGGCTGACGTAGTAGAAGTAAGACAAGATCAAGAAGCTGATCAGGAAAATCGAGGCGAGGTTGAACAGCAGGTCGTACTCGTGGGTGCTGGCTTTGATCAGCAGGATGGGTACGCTGAGCAGGGCCGCGGCAAGCACGCATATAAAGATGAAGCTGTTCATCAGGTGGAACACCGCGTTCACCTTGGTGCCTACACCAAAGTCGCGCATGCGCAGGACCTTGGGCAGGTTCTTGACGGTGCACTCTGCGGCGCCTTTGGTCCAGCGGAATTGCTGGTTTTTGAGGGCGTTCATCTCGGCGGGCAATTCTGCAGGAGAACCCACATTCACCAAGTATTTGAACTTCCAGCCTTTGAGCTGTGCGCGGTAGCTGAGGTCGAGGTCTTCTGTGATGGTGTCGTGTTGCCAGCCGCCGGCCTCCTCAATGCACTTGTTGCGCCACACGCCGGCGGTGCCGTTGAAGTTGATGAAGTGTCCGCTTTGGTTGCGACCGCATTGCTCCACGGTAAAGTGTGCGTCCAAACCAAAGGCCTGCAGGCGGGTGAGCATGCTGTAATCTTCATTCAGGTGCTCCCAGCGGGTTTGCACGACGCCCAGGTTGTTGTTCTTGACCATGAACGGGATGGTGCGGCGTAAAAAGTCTTTGCGCGGCACAAAGTCCGCATCAAAAATGGCGGTGAATTCGCCTTTACAAGTGGTCAGGCCATACGCCAAGGCACCTGCCTTGTAGCCCACGCGGTCGGGGCGCTGGATGTGGACGATGTCCAGGCCTTTAGCCTTCCAGCCCGCGATGCATTTGGCAGCCACCTCGAAGCTCTCGTCGGTACTGTCGTCCAGTACTTGGATCTCGAGCTTGCCTTTGGGGTAATCGATTTCGGCCACGGTGTTGATCAGGCGCTCCACCACATAGAACTCGTTGAAGACCGGCAATTGCACGGTCACGTGCGGCCATTCGTGCTCCTCCAGCTCAGGCGCAACTTCGGCGTTGGCCTCCTCCCGATTGCGGGCATAGGTCCACGCCAAGTGCAACTGCACCAGGCTGTAAAAGAAGATGAAGGTGAGGAACACCCCGTAGATGATGAGAACAGCAAGTGCCAATCAACTGTGCTTTAAGATGGTGGCAATGATTTTATAGCCCGCAAAGATAGTCCCTTTGAATGTACCGGCTACTTTACTCTTGCCGGTACGACGCTTGTGGTAGTCCACGGCTATCTCTGTACACCGGAGTTGTTTGCGGATGGCCTTGACCTGCATCTCCACAGTCCACCCGTAGGTTTGGTCCTCCATCCCCAAGGTATTCAGCGAACTGCGGCGGATGGCACGAAACGGACCCAGGTCGGTAAACCGCTCCCGGTACATCATCCAAATCATGCGCGTGGCCAACCAATTGCCGAAACGCTGTTGCGGGGTCATCGCGCCTTTCTCCCGCTTGCCCAATGCCCGCGACCCGATGACCATGTCCGCTCGGTCTTCCAAAATGGGTCCCACCAGGCTGGGCAGGCTTTCGATGTCGTCGGAGCAGTCGGCATCCAAGAACACCACTACGTCCGCAGGCTCGGGTTGGGCGTTCAGTTCCGCAATGCCTCGCAGGCAAGCCGCACCGTACCCCTGACGTGGTTCTTTGACCACCACCGCACCGTGCTCGCGGGCCGCATCGCCGGTGCCGTCTGTGGAGTTGTTGTCCACCAAGAACACGTTGCGCACGGCGGTCTTTTTCAAGTCCGAAAGCACAAAGGGCACGTTGCCCACTTCGTTGTAGGCCGGTATAATGGCATCAATGATCACGCGGCGCAAAGCTACCCCTTCGTTTCGGGGGAGTATCACATTTTTACATGGAGCCCGCGACATTTTCGCCGCAGGCAGGGTTTACGCAGGTTGGTGGGCGCCTTGGTACACGCGCAGTCCAGCGGCAATGCAATCCACCGCGTGGCGCAACGCTTCGAGCTCCAACACGTAGGCGATGCGCACCTGGTTGCGGCCGAGGCCTTCGGTGGCGTAGAAGCCTGCTGCGGGAGCCATCATTACCGTGGCACCCTCGTGCTCGAACGATTCCAGCATCCACTGGCAGAAGTGCTCGGCGTCGTCCACCGGCAATTCAGCAATGCAGTAAAATGCGCCCGAAGGCTTAGGGCAGGTCACCCCTTCTAGGGCGTTGAGGCCCTCTACCAAGGTGTTCCGACGCTCCACGTACTCATCCACCACTTCGGTGAAGTAGGCATCGGGTGTGTCGAGGGCGGCCTCTCCGGCAATCTGACCAAAAGTGGGCGGCGATAAACGCGCTTGTCCAAACTTGAGCGCGGTGGCCATCACTTCTTTGTTGCGGCTCACCATGGCGCCAATGCGGGCACCACACATACTGTAGCGTTTACTCACCGAGTCGATCATGATCACGTTCTGCTCAATGCCCGAAAGGTTCATCACCGATAACGGCTCAGCACCGTCGTAGCAGAACTCGCGGTACACCTCATCGGCAAAAAGCCAGAGGTCGCGACTGGCCACCAAATCACGCAGCTGCTCTAGCTCCTCACGAGTGTAGAGGTAACCGGTGGGGTTGCCCGGGTTGCAGATCAGGATGCCGCGGGTGCGCTCGGTGATCTTCTCTTCAAACGCAGAGATCGGGGGAAGCGCAAACCCGTTGTCGATGGATGCGGTGACCGGCACCACCTTCACGCCTGCCATCACTCCAAAGCCGTTGTAGTTGGCGTAGAAGGGTTCGGGAATGATGATTTCATCGCCCGGATTGAAGCAGGACATGAAGCCAAACACCAGCGCTTCGGAGCCACCGGTGGTCACCATCACATCGCCCGCGTCAATACCAATGCCTTTGCTGTTGTAGTACTTGGCCAGGCCTTCACGGTAGCTGGCGAATCCTTCGGAGTTGGAGTACTCTACCACGGTACGCTTGAGGTTGCGCATGCGCTCGAGGACCACTTCCGGGGTGCGGATATCGGGCTGACCGATGTTGAGGTGGTACACGGTTTTACCTGCGGCCTTGGCGGCGGTGGCGTAAGGAACAAGTTTGCGAATGGGAGAGGCCGGCATGGCCGTTCCTTTGGCTGAGATTTCGGGCATGGTTCTGGGGTGTCGGACCGCAAAATTCGTGAGCCGAAAGGGTTTCTCCAACCCCAGGGGTCAGAATCGGTAAAACATGAGCTGGTGCGGGCCAATGTTGCGCACCTCGTACCACTCATCAATGCGATCAAATCCCATACGCCCATAGAAGCCAAGGGCCACTTTGCGCGCATCGCACCACAGCACGTCCTTGCCGAGGATTTTCACCTGTTTCAGGGCGGCATCCACCACCGCTTTGCCTGCTCCAGTGCCCCGTACATCGGGGTGGGTGGCCATGGCGCGCAGGCGATATTGCTTGGCATCTTCGAGCTTGGGGGTGTGCATTTCAAACAAGGAGCAAATGCCCACCAACCGCTCCTCCAAATAGGCGCCAATGTGGATGGCGTCCTCGCGGTGGTCAATGTCGATCACGCAGGAGGCCACATCGGGCAAATGCGGCCACAGCACAAGGTGGCGTAGCGGACGGGTGTCCTCGGGAGCAATGGTACGGGTGGTGAAACTCATTTGCGGAATTTGTCCAAGTCGCGGCGCTGCTTTTTGGTGGGGCGCCCCGGCGTGCGGTTCCACATCACATCCTTGTATTGGAGCTTCATAAGCTCAAGCTTGTGGAGCTCATCGGCCGAGGTGATGTTGTCGATCAACCCCTCCACGAGCGCAGGCCCCACCCGGGACTTGGGAATGTCCAACACTTCGTACTCGTAATCGATGGCCTGTTTGCGCACCTTGATCACGTCGTCCTCCCCCACGAGTCGCGAGGGCTTGGCCAGATCACCATTGACCCAAACCTTGCCCGCAACACACGCCTCCTTAGCTTGGGCTCGGGTTTTGAAGATGCGGACACACCAGAGAAACTTGTCAATTCGCATGGGAGCGCAGTGGTTAGAGTAGGAAAGGTACGAAGAACAAGGCGGTGGGGAGTGCATAAAACAGGTTGAAGTCGGGAGATAACAGTGGAAAGTGAAGAGTGGAAAGTTGAGGGCCTTGAACGGCCCTAAGGAGATGGTGAAGCTGGTTCCTCAGAGACTTTAGCTGAACTTTCTTTCGCGCATGCCAAGCGCTGCACGCGCAGCAAACAGCAGGCAACTGTTCTGCATTCCCACACCTGCAAACAGCCAAGCCCCGCCACCGCCTCGAGTGTACTCCAGGCGACCAGATGGAGGAACTCCCGTCCTTTCGACCTCCCGCCAGCTCCACCTGCAAATAGCCACTTTTCGCTTTTCACCCTTCACTTTTCACTCCCATCCTGTCTTTCTTTGCAATTATGAAGTCCTTCCTCCTCTCGGTCATCTTGCTCTCTGCTGCTTGCCAAAACACCTCACAAACCACCACCTCATCTGTGACTGACCCTCAGCGCAACGCCCGTGTGGCGGCCGGGGTGCATGTGGCCAAGAAGTACAAAGTAGTTGTCGAAGACCAGCGCGAATTGGCGGCGCAGTTGACCTACAATGCCGAAGGACTGCTCACCGAAGAGGTCACCTACCGCGGCGGCAAACCGGCAAGCACCGTGGCCTACACCTATCATCCAGACTTCAGCGTGGACACCGCCAGCAAAAACGGCAAACCGCACATGCGCCGGCTGCTGCAAGACGGGGGACGTACGGTGGTGGAAGAAACCTTTCTGCTGCACGACACCTTGCGCACGGTGTATGAGAACGATGCCCAAGGGCGCCACTTAATCTCAGAAACCTCCAAAGCGGGCCAAGTGCGCACCCAAAACACCTACACCTGGTCGGTCACCGGCGATACGCTGCGGGTGCTTCAGGAGGCCGCCTCGGGCCCACGTGAATTTGTACAAGTATTGCACCAGGGCCGCGTAATCAAAGAGCAGCGCTTTGCGGACGGTGCCGAGGTGTATTTGGAAGAGAATACTTACTCCCCCGAAGGACTGCCCACATTCCAAAAACGAATCGACAAGGCGGGGTGTGCTTTCACCACCACCTTCACCTACCAAGCAGGCTTGCTGCAATCCGAGGTCAACGGCTTTGAGTGCGAGGGCCAGGTTGGCCAAGTGGTGTACGTCTGGGAGTACGAGCGGTTCGAGTGATTACAACTCCACAATCACCCCAATGGTCGGCAGCACTGTACCGCCCACTTGCTCGATGAACACCGGCGTGTAAGAGCCCGGGTTATTGGCATCGGGGATGGGATTGCCAAATTCGTCCTTCTCCACATCCAAGAAATCAGGCGCAGGGGTTTGGAAGTTGGTCACGTTCTGCACATCCAGGAACAGGTTGAGGCTCCAATTGTCGAAAAACCACTTCTTGTCCAGACGTACGTCCAAGGTGTAGAAGGGCGTCAAACGTTCGGTGTTTAACTGCTCAAAGTCCAAGAGGCCCGCGCGGAACAAGTCCCACACTGGAATTTGTACCGAGTTCTCCACGTCAAACGGTGTAAATGGGGTTCCGGCAGAGAACAGGAAACGCGAACCGAGTTCCCAGTTGTTGCCGAATTTCTTGCCCGCAGTGACCGATACCAAATGGCGGCTGTCCCACGAACTGGGGATGAAGACGTCGTCCTCAGCACCAGTAAACTCGCTGCGCACCCAAGTATAGCTTACGATACCATACAGGCCGTTAAACAGGCGCTGCTGGAACATGAACTCCGCACCATACGCGCGCCCTGCTGAAGTGGAGGTCACCAGCTCGTTGCCCACCACGCCAAAGTCGCCGCCGAGGTTGGCCAGCGAAATTTGCTTATCGACGCTGAACGGGTAGCGATCATAGTACTTATAGAAGCCTTCCACCGACACCAGTGCGTTTCGCTTGGGCAGCTCGTAACGGAAGCCAGAGACCAATTGCTGGTTGCGGATGTACTTGATGTCGTTTTGGCGATTTACCAAGTTGCCGTTTTCAGCATAACCGAGCACAGTGTACGGCGGCAGTTGGAAGTAGATGCCAGTGTTGAAATTCCAGCTCAACAGCTCAGTGATGGAGTAGCTGGCCGACAGGCGGGGCGAGAATTGCTCCAAGGGGTTGGACATGCTCTGGTCCCACTCGTTGCCGTCGACACGAAGTCCTGCGCTCAGCACCAAGCGGTTTTCCAAGAAGGGCTTGCTGGCTTGAGCAAACGCGCCGTACTTGTGCATGTCAAAGCGTGACGACACCTCCAAAGGCACCAATGTTCCAGATTGCTGGCTGAAGATCTGGAAGAAACTGAAGTTGTTGTACTTGGCGTATTCGTATGCCACACCCACGTTGACCTTCATGCCGTTTTCAAAGAACTTCTTATGCTCTAAGCGCACCTTGTTCTCAATCTCTTGGCTCTGGTAATCGAAGGTCTTATCCAGGTTCACATCGTTGTCGAAGTGCTTGAAACTTTCGTTGTTGAGCATGTTGCGGCTGGCCACTACGGTGGTGATGCCCCCTTCTGAGTAATGGTCCCATTTGATCCCCATCGTATAGTTCCACTGGGTATTGACGGGAAGAAAATCCAAGATGCGACGGTTGTTTTCGAAATCTGGATCCTCGGTATCTTCTGCCAGATCGACATTGAGTGCAAAATCATCCACTGCGCCTATGCCAAGTACCGTGACCTTGTTCTTCTCGTTCAGCTGGGTTTGCCACTTGAATTGGAAGTCGTTGTAGGTGGGCAGAAAAGGCAGGCCGAGTTGACCAAAGAGGAATTGCAAATAACTGCGGCGCGCACTGGCAATCAGGGAGGAGTTTTCTCCAGTCGGCCCTTCTACGGTGAGACCGATGTCTGAAGCGCCCACCACGGCATTGGCCGTCCACTTGTCCGAACGACCATCCTTAAAGCCGAATTCCAGCACCGAGCTTAATGCATTTCCGCGGTTGGATGGAAAGGCCCCTGAATAGAAGTCCACCGTTTCAATAAAATCCACGTTGATCATGCCCACCGGGCCACCACTTGAACCTTGGGTGGCGAAGTGGTTGATGTTGGGGATTTCGATGCCGTCGATGTAGAAACGGTTTTCGTTTGGAGCGCCACCGCGAATCACGATGTCGTTGCGGAAAGAAGGGGTGCTGGCCACACCGGGCAAGGAGCGGATGGCTTGGGAGATATCGCGGTTACCGCCCGGATTGCGTTTGACTTCGTTCACACCAATGCGCGAGAGCGAAACTGGGGCCTCATCGCGTTTGGTTAACCCTGAGGTCTGGACTTCGGCTGCCTCCGTTACGATGGTACTTTCCTCCAGAGCGATGTTCTTGAAAGCCACGCGGGCGGTTGACACCTCAATTTCGAAGAGGATCTGTGAGGTGAACCCGATCGCACTCACCTCAACATTGTAGAGTCCTGGCGCCAAACCTTCCAGGCGGTATAGGCCCTCCATATCGGTGGCCGTTGCCACATTGGTGCCCTGCACGAGCACGTTTGTAAAGGGTACCGGCTCATTGGTGCGCGCGTTGGTCACCTTACCGGAAATCACACCCGATTGGGCGTGCGCCATCACCGCCGTGACGGCAAAAATGAACGTAAACAGGAAGCGCATGACTGGCGTTTTTCTGAGTGTGAAACACGCCAAACCTTCAGAGGTTCACCAATGTGTACAATCCTATTGGTGTTTACTTAGTTGGAATGCCAGAAAAGCACTCAAGTACTGGCCGCAACCGCCATGTTTCTCTCAGAGTACCGCCGTCACTTCTGAATGAGCAACGGTTTGGTGATCACTGTATCTGCACCAAAGATGCTCAAGATGTATTCACCATTGGTCAACTGATCCGTAACCAAGGTGGTCAGCGTATCCAGCAATACGCCTTCAATAACGATTCTACCTTGCATATCCGAGATGCTGTAGGCACTGTTGCGGAGATGTCCTTCAATGGAAATACGAACTGCGCTGGATGCCGGGTTGGGGGATAAACCCACACGTCTGTCGGGTTCGTCATGCAACGACACCTGTGTTGCTGCGGGCTGGATTTTCATGACGCCCACTTCGGTGTCACCTCCTGCGTCCGTGTCGTTGAATAGCACGAATCCGTTTTCGATCAGCACGCCATATTCTGTGGCCGTATTGACTCCGTCGTGACTGTATACCCAACTGTTTGCGATCTCACCACCTGTGGTGACCGATAACACCCAACCTACCCATACATCCGATGCAGGAAAGAGCGGGTCAGAGGCACTGTAGCTACTCTCGTCTCCAGACCCGCCGAACAAGAACACATGATCGCCGTTGGTCTGTATGCCGTACAATTCGTTTCGAATGTGTTCCAGCGAGTACCCACGAGGATTTGCGTAGTGGTATTTCCACAGCACATCTGCCTCAGGGGTCAATGCAATGCAGGTGTAGTCGTAGGGATCACCGGCACCTTCCCGCCCATTGTGACACCCATAGTACAGTTGGCCATTGCCATCGGCGGTCAAATCCGACGGAATTTCGGTTTCGGTATCTGGGATGACCTCGTGCCAGAGCAGCGCTCCTTCCGTATCAAATTTGGACACCGATACGCCCTCCTCGTACATCACTCCGCCAGCATAGAGGTCTCCCCCTTCGCCTTGAACAATGGCAAGGGCGTATTCAGAAGCATCGTGTATGGTGGACCAAATTTCGTCTCCCGTTTCGGGATTTACCTTTAACAGCATGGATTGCCCACCATAGACAACAAAAATGGTATTGGCCTCATCGCCATTCACAAATCCTGCCCCATAGATCTGCCCATCTTCACCCACAATGGCCATGCGCACGCCATCAAATTGCTGGCTGTTTCCCGGGTATGGATAGTTACGATCCCAGATGACTTCACCGGTTTGGCCGTTCAAACGGGCCATCCAGCGCTCTTGGGTATCACCAGCCCCCCCGGTAACGATGAAGTCTGCCCCTCCTTCTCCGGCGATTTCGCAAATGCCAAATCCAACTTTATCCTCGAACGTTTGGCTCCACAGCAACGCGCCTGAATTGCCGTCAATCTTGTGAATACGCGCCATGCCCTCAGGCATAAACACCAATGCAACATCACCGTTGACGTCCGTGCATCCGCGGTTCACCTTTCCTGCTGGTCCGTCTGTAAAGACGGCTTCCCAAGCAATGTCCGCGTTGTAAGAGGAAGATGCTGGAACGACCTGTCCCCATGCATACGTGCAGCAGACGACTGCGAGCAACAACACTGGTGTTTTCCTGTGAAGCTTACTTTGACTTTTGCTCAACAACCGCTCAGACAGACAAGACATGGTGCAGCTTATGATCCTGCTAAATCAGGACTTCAATACGCACAGGACTCCGGACACGTGCACCACTCATCGCCGGGTTGACAATCCGGTGTGCAGGGACATTCTGGGACATCGCCATTGAGGCACTCTGCTGCCAACGCATTGTTCTGAACAAATGCGGCTATTCCTAAGGCCAAGAAAGCAACGCAAAGCGCAATGACCCACTTTTTTTGTGACAGTTTCATGGTAGATAATGATCAAGATTCAACGGGAAGATCCGCTTCATTTACCTCTGTATCAGCAGTGGTTTGTGAACGACCTCGCCGTCGGTTATTATACTTAAGGTATACCTTCCTGAAGGTAAGCCCGCTGTGTTGATTGGAGTCATGGTGCTGGTCAAGGTTCCTTGCACACAGCGGTTGCTTTGCAGGTTTGTGATGACATAGGTGCTGTTCACCAATTCGACATTGACGCCTACCCGGGTTTCGGAAGATGCTGGATTGGGAAAAACACCCACCTCAGTTTCGATGGTCGCAACCGACAAAGGAGCGCTGATGGTGACCAACCAAGTCACCGTATCCACAGCCGTGCCATTGGTGACAATTTCCATTTGTGCCATGCCCGTCCCGGGGGTTTGATTGGGATAAACATGGCAGTTCAGGTACTGCTCAGTCCCTGCAGTAAAGTTCAAATCTCCCTCGGTAATGCCGATAGCGTAACAGTTGGGGAAACAAAAAGAAAAGTCCCATTCGCTTGGACCTTCGAGTCCCACAACATTCCAAGTCAAGCTTACCTCTTCCAAGGCATTGTAGTAGGTGTTCTGTGCCGGTGAGCTCTGATCAACGGTTCCCTCGAGGATCAACTCGTAATCATCAATGGAGTGACTCTGCCCGTAACTGAGGGCAGATACCAAAACGAGCAGGGGAAGTAGCGTAAAGCGCATATCACTAAAGTTTGCTCGTAAGATAGTGGTTTTCCGCGCGATTCAGCCCA
>JBMYJR010000054.1:0-18973 GCA_049594615.1 Flavobacteriales bacterium | reverse complement strand
ACGCCGACAACTCGTTTGGCGGAACCGTAGAAGGCACCTACACCCTCAGCGCTTCAGACGATTGCGGCCAGAACCTCAGCGTGGACGTAGAGTGGGTCGCGTGCGACACCGAAGTGCCCAACGTGTTCACCCCGGGCAACACCGACGCTTCCAACGACTTTTTTGTGATCGACGGATTGGCCGGTTTCCCCGGCAGCCGCCTGACGGTATTCAACCGCTGGGGCAACGTGGTGTACGAAGCCGAGGACTACCAAAACGAGTGGAACGGTGCGGATATGGGCGGCTCTGACCTGTCCCAAGGCACCTACTACTGGGTGTTCGAGCGATCAGACGGCGAGAACTTCTCGGGCTACGTGATGATTCTGCGCGATTAAGCGTCTAGACCAACGCATTTCCGGTCATTTCCCTCGGTTGGGCCACGCCCAACAACTTTAAGACGGTAGGCGCCACATCGGCGAGCTTGCCGTCCTGAACGCGCTTGACTGCGCCATCCACCACCACTACCGGCACAGGGTGCGTGGTGTGCGCAGTATTGGGTGAACCGTCGGGATTGACCACCTTGTCGGCGTTGCCGTGGTCGGCAATGACAATGAAACTGTAGCCCAACTCCAGACCAGTTTCCATGACACGACCAAGCGCAGCATCTGTGGCCTCACATGCCTTAACCACAGCTTCAAACACGCCCGTGTGCCCCACCATATCCGGGTTGGCAAAGTTCAAGCAGATGAAATTGGGCTTGTGCTCGCGCATGTGCGGAAGCAGTTGATCCACCAATGGACCAATGCTCATTTCGGGCTGCAGGTCGTAGGTGGCCACTTTGGGGGAGTTGGCCATCAGGCGCGATTCGCCCTCAAAGGGTTCTTCCCGCCCACCAGAGAAAAAGAAGGTGACGTGCGGGTACTTCTCGGTTTCGGCCAAGCGGAGCTGGGTCAATCCGGCGCCGCTGACCACCTCGCCCAAGGTTTGGGTCAAGTTCTCTTTGTCAAATGCCACATGCACGCCTTTGAAAGCGTCATCGTAGCGCGTCATGGTCACGTAATGCAACGGCAACGTGTGCATGCCGTGATCAGCAAATGCTTCTTGAGTGAGGGCCATGGTGATCTCACGGCACCGGTCGGTGCGGAAATTGAAACAGATCACCGCATCGCTCTCGTGGATGCGGCCCTGTGTAGGATCACCCACCACAGCAGGTTCAATGAACTCATCGGTAATGCCCGCGGCGTAGCTGTCAGCAAAGACCTCATCAGCGGTAGTGGCGACGGCACCTGTTCCTTTCACCAGCAGGTTCCAAGCTTTGGCTACACGCTCCCAGCGCTTGTCGCGGTCCATGGCAAAGTAGCGCCCCACCACAGAAACCACCTTGGCGGCGGTGCCTTCCAAGTGGGCCTCCAGATCGGCCATGAACGGGCGGCCAGATTGAGGGTCGGTATCGCGCCCGTCGGTGAAGGCGTGGATGCAGATTTCGCGCACGCCAGCAGCTTGCGCAACGTCTACCAAGGCTTTGAGATGGCGCTGGTGCGCGTGCACGCCACCGGTGCCCAACAGGCCCATCAAGTGCAGGCGTCCGCTGCCTTCCACGGCGTGCCTCACCGCAGCTTGCAACGCGGGGTTAGCTGCAAATTCACCGCTCTCTACTGCGCGGTGGATGCGCAACAAATCTTGGTACACCACTCGGCCTGCGCCAATGTTCATGTGTCCTACCTCTGAGTTGCCCATTTGGCCTTCGGGCAGGCCTACGTATTCACCGTCGGTGCGAAGGGTGGCGTTGGGGTACTTGCCGAGCAAGGCGTCCATCACCGGGGTGTGGGCCATGTGAATGGCGTTGGTGTTGTCGTTGGCGCCATTGCCCCAACCGTCGAGGATGACAAGTGCTACGTGTTTAGCCATGATTGAGCGTCTGCAGTTGAATGATGAATCGGGCCCCTGAGGGAGAGTGGTCTTCGAGACGGAGTGAACCGCCGTGCAATTCTACCAAACCTCTCACAAGGAACAAGCCCAACCCACTGCCCTTTTGCGGACGCACGCCTTCGGGTGCGCGGCGCACAAAACGGCGGAAGATTTTGGCTTTATCAGCATCAGGCACACCAGTGCCTTGGTCGAACACTTCCAAGGTGCACTGCCCTTCGCGGGTGGTCAAGGTGAGTCCTCGTGGTGTGCCCGGAGGGGTGTGTAACAAAGCGTTTTCCAACAGGTTGGTCACCACCGACTCCAAGGCCACTGCATCGCCTTTGACCCAGACCGCAGCGTCCACATGACCAGCAAAAGCAGTACCGTCAGGACGCATGCGGATGCGGGCAAGTGCATCATTGCACAACGCACTGAGGTCCACCGGAGCTTGCGCCCACAGGTGCTTTTCCAACGACAATCGGCTGGATTGGAGGATTTTATCGGTCAGGCCTTCCAGGCGGCGGGTTTCTTCTTCCGCGGCCTCGTACAGTGCGGCACGGGCTTCGGGTTTGGCGCGGTCCCGCGAGAGGGTCTGCAACGCCAAACGAATGCTGGCAATGGGCGATTTGAGTTCGTGGGTGAACATGGCCAAAAACTCCGACTGGCGGTTTTGAAACGCACCCTCACGCCTCAGGTAGCGGAGCAGCAGTGCCATGCCGCCCAACAGCAGCAAGAAGAACACCGAGCCCTCGCCAAAAATCATCCACAGGCGCTGGGTGTACTCGGTTTCAGCTTGCTCGGGCGTCAGGGATGGCCCCTGCCCGGAATGGGCTTCACGCAATTGGGTGTTGAAGCGCTGCAAGCTGATGGCCCACCACACAAACTGCAGCATGACGTAGCCGGCCAATACGGCCACTACGATGCGCGTGCGTTGGATGCGAGATACCGATGCCATGGCGCAAAAGTAGGTGCAAAAAAAAGCCCGGCACCAGGCCGGGCTCAGTATTGTAGGGAGACTACTTGCGTTTTTTCTTGTCGCCCGGGGTGGTGGCACCTCCTTCCGCAGGATCTGAGCTGTCGGACTTGGCCGGTTGACCCATCGCTCCTGGTTTGGTCAGGATGATGTGAGTGGTGTTGCTGTTGCCCACACCGGTTTGGTAGCTGCCTGCCACGTCAAAACCCAACTGGGTGAGTGCGTTGAGCGCATCTACCGGATTGGTGAAACGTGATGCTTGGAGCGCTTTGACGTTCGACTTGACCATTTTGTCGTTGGCGTACGTGATTTCTGGCGCAGCGCCAAAATCGATCACCACCGAAGTCATGCCACCGCGGTCGGTGATCAGCACTTCTGCACAGAGGTTTTTTTCGCCGCCACCTGCGATGGTAGCTGCTGTTTTATTTGCACTTCGCGAGTTGGGAGGCGTTGCGCCGCCACGGTTTTGCGCCATGAGCGCCAACGGGAGGCAGAGCACGGCGGTAAACATCCACTTTTTCATGTTCAGATTAATTGGTGGACGCAAGATAGCAATACCTCTTCCCGGCAATCCTAAACGATTCGTTAATTCATGGGAGGACCAACAATCAGAATGAGCTGAAACGTGCTCTGATACGCCCTGCATCGAAGGGAGGCTCCCTTGTGTAAGGCCATCAGCCCGGAGCTGCTGGGATACCTGAAGAGCACCGTGGAAACCGCTGCCAAGAGCGCAGCGTAATCAATAGCGCAGCACAAAATGCTGTTTGGCCATGGGCAGGCCCACAAAGAGGATGCCCATTTCAAAGACATCGATTGAAAGCGCAAACTGTTCGCGCTTTCTCAATTCATCCCAGGCCTCGGTCATGCCAAGCGACCAATAGATATCGTCGATGACCACAATGGCCCCCTCACCCAAATGCGGGGCAAGCAGCTCAACCGCCTTCAGCGTTGCCTCCTTGCGGTGGTTGCCGTCCACAAACACAAAATCCCACGTTGCCTTTCCGACGGTGGCAGGCAACGTCTGCTCGAACGGTCCTTCTACCACTTCAATGCCCGCCCCCACAGCGGCGTGCAATCCCGTGGCAAACTCCACCAAAGCGGGTGCCCCTTCCATGGAGACACAACGTGCGCCAGGGCATGCCCGATGCAGGTAAAGCGTGGTCAGTCCCAAACTCGTGCCCAGTTCTAACATGGCCCCCGGCTGCATATGGTCAACCAAGCGGTACAGGAATTCGGCGTACTTCTGGCGCTTTACGCTGCGCCCGGCGATGCTCTTGACCGAACGCTGATTGCCTGCGCCTGAGGTGGAACCCGCACCATAGTCTTCAATGTGCAGGACTTGGTCGTCTTGCTCCAGCTCCTCGCGCAAGGCCGAGAGCCAATCAAAATCGTAATGGTGGTGTTTTTTGTCGAACACGTGCTGCTGCAACCCAAATACAAACGGCGAATGCAAACGGTACGGACCCTGCGCGCGCAGGACATACTTCAAGGCCGATTGGATGCGGTGCCAGCTCATGCCAGCGAAAATGCACAAAAAAGGCCCGGGATGTGCTCCGAGGCCTTGAATGCCGTTTGGGAAAATGTGGTCGCGTACTTGGGGCGAACGGACCGATTGGCGCTCTGTTTCAGCGTTTCGAGCACTGCGCGAAACCAAAAAAGCGCCTTACGTGGGGTCGACCAGTCTGGGGAGTACAGGGGTGTAGGCAGCCCTACATCCACCCGATTGTCAGCAGGCGACTCCCAGCGCTGGAAGAGTCAGCAAACTCAGGTGAGGTACTCGAAGCGCGTCTCCTCCCATTCGTCGGTGGGGTAGTGGACGCGGACATCGGCGTTGTCAATGCGGAACACGGCGGTCATTTTGCCGGCGCATTCTTCGGTACGTAGCAATTTGCCTTTGCGAAACACGTAGGCAACACGCTCTTTGGGATTGAGGGATTCAAGCTTCACGACAACCGTAAAAGGATGTTCTAAAATAGACCCCAGGTCGATCTGTTGCTCACATCCCCACCACAAAGTGATCAACGGACAGCAACATTTTTTTTACACGCCTGATTCTCCGGCACCTAGCAATCCAGCTGCCACCGTAGCCCGGGTTTGTGGATCCACCAAAACAAAGGCGCCACCGGCCTCACCAAAACGGTAATCTCCCGCCACAATGGGGCGTTGGGTCTTGAGGCGAATGCGCGCCACATCGTTCATGGCCACTTGACGCGACACCTTGGGTTGCAGCGCATCCATGTCCAGCACGGTGTCCACCGCATCTACTTTGCACGCCACCTCTGCGGTGCCGTGTTGAAGCACGTAACGCACCTGAGGGTTGAGCGGTGCCTCATCCAACCAAGTCACGCGTGCTTGCAGGTCACGAATGCTGGGTTTGGGGGCACCGAGTAGCCAGGCGCCGCGCGGCAAATCCACATCCTCTTCCAAGTGCAGCGTGACTGCGCGGTTGGGACCGGTTTCTTCCAACGGGTTGCCCCATTGCTCGAGTGCTTCCACGGTGACCGGCACACCTTGGCCGTTGACGTAGAGTTTCTGGCCTTTGCGCAGTTGGCCTGAAGACAAAACACCGGCGTACCCGCGGTAGTCTTCCAATCCTTCGCGGTGCGGACGAAGCACGGTTTGGACTTGGAAACGTGCAACGCCTTCATCGCGGCCAGGCAACTCCAAACTTTCCAAAATGTCCAACAGCGGTGCGCCTTCGTACCAGCGAAGCGGCTCGGTGATTTGGGTTACGCCATCGCCCTTGAGCGCCGAAATCGGCACAAAGTGCAGCGCGCCTTTGTAGCCAAACTGCTGTGCCAATCCACGGAGTTCTTCCTGCAGGCGTTGGAACACCGAGGGGTCGTAGTTCACCAGGTCCATTTTGTTGACCGCCACCACCAAGTGGGGAAGGTCCAACATGCTGGAGATGTACAGGTGGCGCTTGGTTTGGCGCACAACACCATTACGTGCATCCACCAGCACTATGGCCGCGTGGGATTGCGAAGCACCGGTGACCATATTGCGCGTATACTCCTCGTGCCCGGGGGTATCAGCAATGATATACTTGCGCTGGTCAGTGCTGAAGTAAATGTGGGCCACGTCAATGGTAATGCCCTGTTCACGTTCAGCAATCAGGCCGTCGGTGAGCAGCGAAAGGTCGGTGTAGTCCAAGCCATGGCGGCGCGAACGCTCCTCGATTTCGGCGAGGCGATCGGCGGGCACTTGGCCGGTCTCGTAAAGCAGGCGTCCGATGAGGGTACTCTTCCCGTCATCTACGCTTCCGGAGGTGGCAATGCGCAGCAAATGCATCAGAAGTATCCGTTTTGTTTGCGAAGCTCCATGGCGGCTTCGCTTCGCTTGTCGTCAATTCGGGCGCCGCGTTCTGAGATTTCAGCGCGGCCGATTTCAGCCATCACGTCTTCCACCGAAGTGGCCTCAGAGAACACCGCGGCAGTGCAGGTCATATCGCCCACGGTGCGGAAGCGGACCCATTTGGTAGATACCGCCTCGTCGGGATTGCGATGCACCACCTCGCTTGCGGGCCACACCAGTCCGTCGCGCTGGAACACCTCACGCTTGTGCGCAAAGTAAAGCGATGGGATGGCCATGTTTTCCTCACGGATGTAGTTCCACACGTCCATCTCGGTCCAGTTGGACAGCGGGAACACGCGGACGTTTTCACCCGGCTGAATACGACCGTTGAGCATATCAAACACCTCGGGGCGCTGGCGACTGGCGTCCCACCCCCCGAAATCATCGCGTACCGAAAACACGCGTTCCTTGGCACGGGCCTTTTCCTCGTCGCGGCGGGCCCCTCCGATGCACGCATCAAAGCGGTGCTCGGCAATGGCATCCAGCAAGGTGACCGATTGCAAGCTGTTGCGGCTGGCATAGGCCCCGGTCTCCTCCACCAATCCTTTTTCGCGGATGGAATCCTCCACGCTGGCCACGATCAAATCGAGCTCATACTCGCGCACCATATTGTCGCGGAATTCCAAGGCTTCGGGGAAGTTGTGGCCGGTATCAATGTGCATCAAGGGAAACGGCACACGCCCGGGGTGAAACGCCTTGCGAATCAAATGCACCAGGGTGATGCTGTCTTTGCCTCCACTGAACAGCAAGACCGGACGGTCGAACTGCGCGTAGGTTTCGCGAATGATGTGGATGGCCTCGGCCTCCAACTCACGGGGAAACGGGTATTGCATAGGTCAGGAATCTCAATGTTGGTGCAGGCCGCACTCTTTCTTACTCTGCTCCCACCACCAGCGGCCTGCCCTGGGGTGTTCTCCTTCTTCAATGGCGCGTGTGCACGGGGCACATCCGATGCTGACAAACCCTTGGTTGTGCAACGGGTTGACAGGCACGTTGTGTTCATTGAGGTATCCGCGCAGTTGGGCGTCGTCCCAAGCCAGCAGCGGGTGAAATTTGATCAGTCCGGTAAGCGCATCTTCCTCCAAACGGGGGAGGTCGGCCCGGTTATCGCTCTGGGCCGCTCGCAGCCCGGTGACCCAAACCTGCGCACCTGCCAGCGAACGGCGCAGCGGTTCAATCTTACGCACCCCGCAACACCCTTTGCGCAGCTCAACGCTGTTGTAAAATGCGTTGATGCCGTGGGTATTGACGTAGGTCTGGACCGCCTCAGTATCGGGGGCGAACACGTCGATGTCCACCTTATACTTTGCACGCGTGCGCGACAACAAGTCGTAGGATTCCGTGAACAGTCGTCCGGTGTCCAAAGTGACCATACGAATGGGCAAGTTGTGGGCAGCAATCAGATGGGTGATGGCCTGGTCTTCTTCGCCCAGCGAAGTGGTGAACGTGACCTTGCCCGGGAAACGGGTGGCGATTTCCGCCAAGGCCGCTGCGGGATCTTGTGGAAGTGAGGCATGCAGTGCGTCCAACATGGCCTACTGGGATTTTGACCAGCGCATCCAAGCGCGCTCGTGCAGGTAGTACAAGATCATTTTGGAGATCACTTCCACCCCACCAATTTGAACGGCCACCTCAAAGGTGCCGGTCAGCAGGTAACTGATCACGATGGTGTCTAGCGTACCCACAATTCGCCACGAGACGGTTTTGAGCACGGCCAACAACCGGCCTTTGTCCGCAGGCTTGTGTGCCTGGGAAATGCGATGCGAGATGTAGCGATCGAGCAACATACCCGCAAAGATAGAATATTTACCCTACTGTTTTAGTAGGTTTTGTAGAACTTTTACGTAGAAAGCCCGCTGCGCTGGATATCCGCAAGGGTTTTGTTCTCGAGAATTGTGAGGTTGGCGTCGCGCACTTCGGCCATCACATTGTGCAGTCCGCAGGTGCCCTCATCGCAGGTATCGCAGCGCTCGTAATAGTTGAGACTCACGCAAGGCAGCAAGGCGATGGGTCCGTCAATCAACCGAATGACGCGGGCAAGAGGCACTTCGTTGGGGGCTTTTATCAAGTAATAGCCTCCCCCCTTTCCTTTTTTAGAGCCGAGGATTCCGCCGCGCTTAAGCTCCAGCAGGATGGCTTCCAGGAATTTTTGAGAGATGCCTTTTTCTTCGGCAATCTTGGAGATCAGTACGGGGCCTTCGTCGGCGCGTTCTACCAGGTAGCTCAGCGCGTGAAAGGCATATTGGGCTTTTTTACTCAGCATGGGTCAGGCGAAAGTTAGGCGTTCAGCGCCACTTGACGCGGGTGTATTGCGCTGCCAATTGGAAGCGATCTGGCACCGCATCGGCGATCGCAGCCCGCAGGTTTTCAAGCACAGCCTCTCTGGTAAAGCTGCGGTGTACAGCAAGGCTCACCTCACGCACCGGTTGGGGATCCGCAAATCGGCGCGAATGGGTGGCGTCTTTGGCAGTATCGATGGCCAGCTCTGGCACCAAGGTATACCCTACCCCGCGCTGCACAAAAGCTTTGAGCGCTTCGATGGAACCACTTTCGTATTCAAATCGGTGTTGCGCACCCACTGAAGGCCGCTCGCAAATGGCCAGCATTTGGCTGCGGAAGCAGTGCCCCTCACCAAGCACGAGCATGTCGCTGGGCGGCAAGGTGCCCGGTGTCAGGCTTGTGCCTTCCATCAACGGGTGGTCGGGCTGGGCATAGATCAGGAAGGGCTCGTAATACACGGGCACCTCGCGGATGGAGGCATCCTCCAACGGGGTGACCAGCAGACCGATGTCCACCTTCCCGGTCTTGAGCCCTTCGATGATTTGGGCGGTCTGCATTTCGCGAATGACCAAATGCGTGCCCGGGAAGCGCTCGGAGAACGACTGCACAAACAGCGGCAAGATGTACGGCGCCAACGTCGGAATCACACCCAAGGTGTAGGTGCCCTGTAGCGATTCGGTTTCGGAAGACACCCAGGCTTTGAGTTGGTCCACCTCGTGTAGGATCTGACGCATCTTGATGATGATCTGCTCGCCGGCCGGGGTGGGCGCAATGGGTTTGGATTGGCGATCAAAAAGGATGACCCCGATTTCCTCCTCCAACTTTTTGATGGCCACACTCAAGGTGGGCTGGGTCACGAAGCACGCCTCAGCCGCCGTGGTGAAATGGCGGTGTTGGTCTACGGCCAGGACGTATTCGAGCTGTTGTAGGGTCATAGGTCAAATTTAGGTTTTTCGGAGTTGATATGGGTGAGGCTATGGGGAATGGGGAGGTGGGCGAACGTGGCCGGCGGTGGCTGGGGCGGGGCGGAAGGGGCGGTGGTGGGCTTTGTTTCGCTGGTAGTTTTTTCGGGCGGTAGTTGTGGATGTTCGAAGGGGGGTGGCACTCGCTGGCGCGGGGTGATGGACGGTAGCTGAGTTAGATCGAGAGGTGGGGGCACTCGCTGGCGCGGGGTGATGGGTGTTTGACGCTTGCTGAGGTCGATGGAACTGGATTACTCCTGCGTCGTGATCCAGAAATCCGGGACCTTGGTGCTCAACCCCGAAAGCCGCATCCCGCTGCGCGGGCTGGAGGCTTTTTTTGTGTCCCTCTCCTCCCTCAAGTCCTGCAGACTTGGACTCGGGGAGGGACACAAAAAAAGCCAGCTCCAAAGGAGCCGGCTTTCTAACGGTTGTGGGTCATACTGGATTCGAACCAGTGACCTCTGCCCTGTCAAGGCAGCGCTCTAAACCAACTGAGCTAATGACCCGTGCAGGGCAAATGTAGGGGTTTGGAAGATGGTCTCGGAAGTGGGCGATTGACAACAAAACGCAAACGAGTTGCACTGCAATCGGTCTGGGCTTAGCTTCGTGGATATGAACGTCGTTGGAAACTTCCACTTGTTGTTGCTTCACTTTCCTGTGGCCTTGATTTTGGTTGCGTGGGGCATGTTGGCGTACCGCATGGGGTTCAAGCGGATCTTTGTTGCGGGGCGTGTGGAGCAGGTGTTGGTGCCTTTGGCCGCGGTGGCCACAGTGTTGGCCACGGGCACCGGGTTTATCCACCATTTGGGTGCGGAATGGAATGAAGCGCATATTGGACCACATGCTGTCTTGGGCTATGTGACCACGGGGCTGATCTTGGTGGCGTGGATATTCCAACGCAAGCATTGGGGGTGGCTCTACACCTTGGCACTCACCGGGGCTGCGGTGACCCTGGTTTGGGGCGCGCACCACGGCGGGCTGCTCACCCACGTCTCAGGCATTTTTGGCTGATTAGTTTTTGATCAACGTACTGGTGTACATGCGGTGCGCGGCGCGCAAACGGACATGGTACACGCCAGCGGGCAAGGCCTGTACGTCCAAGGGTTGACCCGGTTGGATGTGGGCTTCCAGCGCAATCTTGCCTGCAGCATCGGTAAGCACCACATCCGCTCCTGGAATCCCCGTGGGAAAATCCACGCGCAGCTGGTCGGTGGTGGGATTTGGATACACGTCCCACCCCCACTTGGCCTCCGATTCTTCCACACTCAAACTCGGGTCGAGGTTGATGTCTTCGTCGCCTTCTTGGTAATCCGCATAAATGAAATAGGTCAGCAGCATCTCATCGGTGGTGAGCGCGCCGTCGTATACGGTTACCGGCGGACTGTTGGGGTTGAGGGGATTGGAAGCGGTGTTGTCGTAGGTGGCCTCAGACTTGAGCGTGCTCCCCGCCGGCAGCTTTTGTGGATTCAGAAAAGTGTAGTAGAACTGCCAGTGAAATTGCCACTCGGGAATGTCAATCAGCGGAATGCTGTCGCCGGCGGGCGTCTCCATCCACACCTTGTAGGAATCGCCCAGCAGGTGCTGGTGGGGGCAGATGGCAATCAGGGATTTGTCCGACCAAAACGGGGTGTCCTCTTGGTAAAAGGTGCTGACCTCATTGGGGGGGATGATGAGCGGCCCGTTGGTCATGTCCGCCGAACTGAGCAGCCAGCCTACAGAGACCGGTCGCACGTTGGCCGTGTCGTCCACAAATTCCAAGTTCATGTACGTCTGGTCGATTTCTTCGCCGAAGCCAGGGCCGTAGTGGATCTCGATGACCAAGTCTGCCCCGGGTGGCAGGGCAATGCCCCAATCGTCCGGGAAGCGCGCCGGTCCGGCGCCGGGTTGCCATGCGTTGACGTAAGCCGTGGAGCTCAACCAACCCGTGCTGCCATTGAAACCGGGCAATGGGTCCAGTGCGTCCAAGGCCGCTGAATTGCCGGTGGCGTCCACATGGATATCCGCATGGTGTACGGCCTCTGGAAGGCCCGCAAACACCTCAATGGCTTGGATGTACTTGGTCTCTTCAAAGTCGGTGGGAATGACAAACCAGCGGTACTCTTCGTTGTCGGATTGGAGGGTGTAGGGTTCGATGGCCGCCACGAAGTCTATCGCATGCAAGAGGGTGCCGCCGTCCTCAAATTCAGGGGCCTCAGGCTCCAGCAACGGGTCGCCATAAGGCAGGCCTTCTTCCAACCATTCCAAGAGCATGGCTACCTCTTCATCGGTCACCACAGTCTCCCCCACAAAGTGCCGGTAGTCCGGATCCGCAGGCCAAGGTGGCATGTGGCCGGTGAACATGGCCGTGTACATGCTGAGCGCGTTGTTGGCTGCGTCTTCGTAAGACATGAGTGAAAACGGCGCCACTTGCCCTTGGTGGTGACAATGAGAACAGTTTTCATACACCAGCGGAGCAATGTCTTCGGACCAAGTGGGGGCTTGGGCTGAGGTCGCCAAACTGGCGCAGACCAAAAGCAGGAAACAAAATGGGCGTAGGCAATGCATGGTCATCCGGTTGTGGTTTCAATGTACACCACACCCGGTGATTCTTCAACTTTTTTTGGCCGGTCTGTCACACCCACAATCCGCTACTGCTTGGTATGCGTTCGACTTCAATCCGAAGTCAACACCTGCACCCCTCTGAGCAAAACAGCGCCGGCAAACTGCGTGGGCGTTGTTACTTTCGGTCAGGTCCTTGCTACCTTGCCCGGCATGCGCCACCTGACTTGTTTGCTGTTGAGCTGCCTCGCCCTTTCCGGCGGCGCCCAACTCACCCCCGAAGACCAATCGGCCATCGAGACCAACTGCCGCAAGGTGGCCGAGCTCCACAGCCAATTGTACATGGACGCGGAGTTCGACGTTGAAACCTTGCATGCCGTCCAGTCCCCCCAACTGGTAACCATCGACAGCCTGCGCCAGCTGGGGTGGAATTTGGAAGAATTTCCCCGCCCGGACGAACCGGTGGTGCTCTACTCCTACCTGGACGTCCAAAACGACACGGCCCGCTGCTACTTCCGAAACCCCGAAGGCGAGCCTTACTACGCCAACATTGCTTACCAAAACGGATGGAAGGTCGTGGGATACCTGGACCAAACCTACCCCGAGAGCTACATCGAGGACTTCAAGCATTACATCGACAGCCTCCTGCTCAAGCACACCTTGTACGCGCCTTTTCAAGATGCGCTAGACGCGTTTGGCGAGGCGTACAAGCGCTTCCTCGAAAATGAAAATCCCGCCGAGCTGCAAGGCGTACTCACCCCCGCAGCCATTGAGCACCTGGCCGCTTCCCACGCCTGGAGCATGTACGAAGATGCCGAAGGCGCCGAACCCTGGCCCGAGATGACCGTGACCGAATTCCGCAGCGGCGAAGGCTACATCAAATGCGACGTGCTCACCGCAGACAACGACCGCTCCTCCATCATCCTCAAACCCCAAAGGAACGGCACCTACCTCGTGGCGGGCTTCAAAGGCCGCATTTCCCACGCCGACCGCGCCGCCGACCTGCGCGAACGCCTCGCACACGCCCGCACCACCGAACCCATCCGCGCCCAACTGAGAGTCCTTCAAGACGCCACCAACGCCTACCTTCGCGACGAAAACGATGCCCCGCTCTCTGCCGTCACCACTCCAGCATTCAAACGTGCAGTAGAAGGCATGGCCACCCGCCTCGGCCCCTACACCCCCACCTATCTGCGTGCCTCGGGCCCCAGTGGTGCCAAATGGAACGCCGACGACATCCGCATCAACGGCGACTCGGCACTGGTCTCCGACTGGCGCCACACCCTGATCCTGGTCCGCGAAAAAGGCACCTGGAAAGCCGCCAACCTGCTCGACCAAACCGGCCATCCGCTCGGCAACCAACCCCAACTCACCCACTTTGACGCCCTCAAAGGCCTGTTTGGACTCAGCTACAGCGTCTTCAACGAAGAGGACGATGCAGAAGAAGAAGTCGTGGAAATCGAAGCCATTGAATACGAAGTAGAACTCGCCGAACCCGACTGGGCAGAAGAAATCGTTGAAATGCCCCCCGCCCAAGAAGAAGTCCCTGGCCCACCGCGCCCCGCAGTGGAACTCAGCCAACACCCCGAGCCCACCCAAGGCTGGCAAGCCTTCATCGACGTCTTCACCGCCGCCCACCCCCAGACCGATCAACCCTTCCAAGCGGAATGCATCATCGAAAAAGACGGCACCCTCGGCGAAATCCACATCCATAACTCCGGCGGCGGCCCCCATGAACCCGTCACCCAACTTCTCCAAACCCTTGCCCCCACGTGGACCCCCGCCCGCCGCCACAACGCCGAGGTCCGCAGCACCCTCCACCTCATCCTCTACCCCGCCCCCTAATTTTTTCCACCCTCCTCTTGCCACAATCAATCAACCACGTATATTTGCAGCCCCGTTCGAAAAGAACAAGGGCGATTAGCTCAGTTGGTTCAGAGCACCTGCCTTACAAGCAGGGGGTCGCTGGTTCGAATCCAGCATCGCCCACAACAGGAAAAAAACCCAGCGCACAGCGCTGGGTTTTTCTGTTTATGGGCCAGCCAAGCGCTGCTTAATCTGGGACATGGACAGAAAAACCCAAAGTCCTGCAATCGCAAAACTGGCCTTTTGGAGGTTGGGGACCAGAGGCTCCACTTTTGGATCACGAAGTCATCCAGCATCGCCACGAAAAAAATCACGCCTTCTTTGACTACCAGCCCTGGGATGTGGCAAAGCCCCATGCAGTCAGCCTGGACGACCTGCGTCAATACGTTCAAAGTGGTCGTCGTTGTGAAACACCTCTGTCTCGTCAATCTTCTCGACCATGCCGCGTTGTGCAGAGGTAGATCCCCTGCTATTTCCACGCGCTTATTTACGCCATACCGGCAGCAAAAACCTCGCAACCTTGCTGGAGGTCATGGCTCCGCGTTTCTTGGTTGGAAACATCACCGTCTGAAGGATGAAATACCTAATTTGCTTTCAACCCTATTCATCCTGCCCTTCGACGGCAACAAACCAAACTGTATGCGATTCTGGCTTGTATTCTTTTTTCTCGCGCTAACCTGTGCAACCGCGCGAGCACAGGGAGGCGATCTACGTATTTATGGAGGTGTCAATATTTTACAGTTGTCCAGCGACGACGGTGAGGTGCTGATTGACGGTGTCACACATACACGCACAGTCTCAGGCAGGCCCGGGCTGCAAGTTGGAGGTGCGATGACGGTGGGCAATCGCTTTTACGTTCAACCGGGTGTTCAACTCAGCACGCTCTCAACAAAAATTGTCCTGTTCGATGGACAAGTGGATGAGGGGTACTTTGATGAAACCCGCCTCACGGTTGTTTCAGTTCCACTCAAAGCCGGCGTTCGCATGTTTGATGCCAGTAGCGGCATCAATGTGAGGCTCTTCGGCGGCCTTGATGGTCACCATGTAAGAAAGGTGGAGCATACCGGGACATCGGGAGTACTCGATGATGTGACCGTGGACGATTACAGCAACCTTATCATCAATGCTGATTTTGGAATGGGGGTTGACCTCTTGTTCGGATTTGTTGATATGGGGTACCAGATAGGTCTTACGCCCGTGCATGCTGGATCAGACAATGCAACAGCCAACAGCTTCTATGTCAATGTGGGAGTGAAATTATCGGTAGGGTCATGAGGGCTGGGAAAATGATCGGATCCTCTCGCCTTGTTGCAGGATCTCAACTCTTGGCCCTGGCCATTTTGATGGTGGGGTGCACCGCTCCACAGAGTGAGGGCGTAGACACCCTGTACTTTGGTGGAAGCGTCGTTACCATGACCGGAGAAGAGGACGTCATTGAAGCCGTGGCGGTCAAAGATGGCTTGATTTACGCGACAGGGTCTACAGAAGAACTTGAGGGGTTGTGCGATGACCACACACGCAGAGTCGACCTCAACGGCCACTGCTTACTTCCCGGTTTTATTGACGCGCATAGCCACTTGGCGCAAGGAATCAATGCCATCACAGAAATCAATGTTTCGTGTCCGCCTGTTGGCGTATGCTCAAGCATATCGGACATCATGTCCAGGCTTACAGCGGAGTCACAAGGAAAGGAGTGGATTTTGGCATGGGGATACGACAATGAGCTGATTGCAGAAGGTCGTCATCCAAACCTAACGGACCTGGATGCCTTGTTCCCAGACCGACCGGTAGTGATGGCGCATGTCTCAGGACACATGGTGGTGTGCAACTCCAAAGCACTCGAAATCTGTAACATTACCAAAGACACCCCGCAACCGGTTGGTGGTGTGATTGACAAGGACGACGACGGGAACCTCACCGGATTGTTGCAGGAAAATGCAGCCTTTGCTTTGCTGCCGTACATTCCTCAGCTGTCCATCGAGCAAAAGCTATCGCACTTTGACCAAGTGATGCATCTCTATGCCAGTAACGGATACACTACGATTCAAGAAGGCCTGTCCGACGAACCAACACTGGAGCTTCTTTGTGCGGCTCGAGATAGCGGGATGTACACTCTTGACGTTGTGGCGTTGGTAGAAGCCAGTTACTTCGCATCGAAAAAAGTAGACAGCAGCCACGTGTTTAACGTCTACCAAGACGGTTTGAAACTTGGCGGAATCAAGATCATTGGAGACGGTTCTCCACAAGGCAAGACCGCCTATTTTCGAAAGCCCTATTGTGTACACGGGAACTGTGTTTTACCCATGGGCTTCAGAGGTGCTCCCAATTTGGAAAAAATGGCCTTGCACAGGTTGTTTGAACGCGCCTACTCCAATGACGTTCAGGTTTTCATGCATTGTAACGGAGACGCCGCGATCGACACCTTCATCGAGGCCCACAAAGCCAATAAAGGCATTCGAGAAGGGGCCGATTACCGATCAGTGGTCATACACTCCCAATTTGTGCAGAAAGACCAACTTGAGACCTACCGTGAAGAAAGGTTGATCCCATCGTTCTTTACCAACCATTGTTTCTTTTGGGGTGATGTCCACCGCGAAAATCTCGGTGAAGCGCGGGCGAATTTCTTGAGTCCGATAGCAAGTGCGGATTCACTCGGGATCTGCTACACGAACCACACCGACTACAGGATCACTCCGCTCGACCCCATTTTTGTCCTTTGGACGGCTTGCAATCGCATTTCTAGAGAAGGCAATGTTCTTGGAAAAAATGAGCGTGCATCGGTCTACCAAGCGCTGAAGGGAATCACCATAAATGCCGCTTACCAATACTTTGAAGAGGATCAAAAAGGAACCATTGAATGCGGCAAGCATGCCGATTTTGTGGTGCTCTCAAAAAACCCATTGCGTCAGCAGCCCGAGCAACTGCGCGATATCCAAATCCTCGAAACCATCAAAGACGACCACACTGTATTCAACCATGAAAACGACCATCGTGGATCACGCTAATCCCCTGCGCCTTCTTGCGCTGTTCAGCGTTCTACTGCTGTTGCCTGCGGATTGTTTTCTGCAAGGATTGGAGCCTGGCTTTGACAAGGCAGAATACCGTGAATTGTTGAAGGTTTCTACCCGACAAGGCGACAGTCTGTACAACCCTGAGCTACCCGCCCCCGAATACTTCCAGAGGCGGTATCGCTCGGAAGAAATGGGGTTGGATAACCGTTGGGAGCTATGGTTGTCCAAGGACAATGTCGCGGCCATCAGCATCCGCGGCACCACCATGCAAACCGACAGCTGGTTGGAGAACTTTTATGCCGCCATGGTTCCTGCCGCAGGAGAGATCAACATCGCACCCGAATTTGATTTCAATTACCAACTGTCCAGCCACCCCAATGCTGCTGTCCATGCCGGATGGCTGATTGGGATGGCCTACATTGCTCGTGATCTCCAACCTCACCTGGATTCGCTTGTGGCCGCTGGCTGCCGAGATTTGCTGATTGTTGGCCACAGCCAAGGCGGCGCCATCGCATACTTACTTGCATCTCATCTTTTGTCCAAGCGCAGCAAGGGCGCACTTGCATCTGACATGAGGATCAAAACGTATTGCAGTGCCGCTCCCAAGCCAGGGAATTTATACTATGCCTACTCCTTTGAGCGCAGTACTTACCGAGGTTGGGCTTTCAACGTGGTGAATGCAGCGGACTGGGTGCCTGAAGGGCCTTTTTCGATCCAAACAACCGACGATTTCAACCCGTCGAACCCCTTCAAGGAATTTTATGCCATGACGGCTGAACTGAAGTGGCCAAAGCGGGCTGCGCTACGCAGGATTTACAAAAACCTGGATCATCCACCGAAGAAAGCGAGCCGCCGATTTCAAAAGTACTTGGGAGACTATTTGGACAACGTCGTGGGTGAAAGTCTGCCTGGTTATCACCCACCGGCATACTTCCCTTCCTCAAACTACTGCAGGACCGGGCATCAAATAGTGCTCCTGCCCGAAAGTGATTACTACGAACGCTTCCCAGACCAAACGGGCGAAATTTGGAATCATCACAAATTTGAGGCCTACTTCTACCTCTTGGATCAGCTCCCAGAAGCAGATAAATAAGCGCGCCTGCGCGTGGCGCAGCGTCTATGCCAAGGGGAACGACCCCGGCATGAGCTCAGAAAGGGTATGGAGTAGATGGATCACTCCTCAAAACGGCCCTGTTGTGTGCAAGAACAAGCACAACCGTTCAGCGTCCATGATCCGGAGGTCGAGCACCGTGCTTTGCATGCGCGTTGCGTATAGTTCTCGTCAGCAACTTGGTTGCATGCCAAGTACACCCGTCGCAGGACTGCAGCAAAGTGCCAGACATACTCAAAGACGCCTGTGCCTATCCATTTATTCCAGAATTTACAGGTGCACAAAGCCTCGGCATCATATTTGGGCTTACACAGCGCATACATCACAACATTCAAAAACACACCCATGAAATCTGTTCGTATTTCTCCAGTACTGTTAGTGGCCGCAGCGGCCTGCATCGCATTCATTTCTTTCACCCCCGGTGATGGGCCGGCTACTACTGAGTTCACCTCCTTTACCGTAGTGGAATCCATTGTGCCCAATGGGGTTGGACGTTCGCGCATCATCTCGGCTCTAGAGCAACGGAATTACCAAGATTTCACCTCGGTACGTTCGGCCGAAAACAACACCCGCAACAAATCCGACCGCGGCGAAATCCGCGTCAAAAATTTCGAGGAAACCAAGCTGCTGAACTTCTTCAATGTCGGTGGCATCCGCTTCCAAAACATCGCCGCCAACGACGCGGTGATCAACAGCAAGGTCAACACCATGCTCAGCGAAGGCTGGGAATTGGTGAGCATCACCGCCGGTGTGGAATCGCAGGGTGACGAAACCGATGCCAACGGCATTTACATCACACGCTTCTACTTCCAGCGCACCAAATAGAAGCAGCACTTTGCGTTTAAGGAATAAAAGGCTGGCAGGGATCTCCTGCTGGCCTTTTTTGTGGGATGCTTGGAGGGGTGGGGATAGGTAGATCGTCGGTAAACAAGGGGGCGGAGGCTCCCCTGATTCATCCGGACCTAAAGAAGTGTCCCCGGCAACCGCTTAG
>JBMYJR010000053.1:0-18982 GCA_049594615.1 Flavobacteriales bacterium | reverse complement strand
TTCCACTGGCATGTGGACCGCAGTCAACCCCTTGAACACCGGCCGTGACAACCTCGCCGCAGTGGTCCGCCCCGACGGCAACGTCGTAGCCATTGGAGGTCGCCAGTTTGACGGTGCCAACAACTGGTTTGCTGGTCAATCCGAGGTCGAGGTCTACAACCCCACCGCAGGCACCTGGACCACCGCCGAACCCCTGGCCCAAGGCGCCAGCTACTGCGATGCTTACTGGCGCTCAGCCGAAGACGACGTGCTGCTCATCGGCGGCACCGACCTTTCAGGCAACGGGGTAACCGCCACCTTTGCCGCCAACCAACGCAACACCTTTGGCCCCGACAATTGGGACGCTGACCCCAACCTCCAAACCACCGGCCGCTTCCGCCAGGCCTCTTGCCGATTGGCCTCAGGCGGCATACTGGTTTCTGGTGGAGACAACGACGGCACTGTGCAATTGATTGGCCTGTTTGACGCTACCCCTGAGCTGGAAGCAACCGCACCGCTGCCCTTTCCCAACCCCGCCAACAAAACGGTGACTTGGGAAGGTACTGACCCCGAAGCCACCACGTGGATGCATCTGGGCGGACAACGCATGGATGTCCCTTACTTGGGACAAGGCCGTTGGGATGTATCGGGATTGCCCGCCGGGATGTACCTCTTGGGCATGGAACACGATGGTGTGCCGGTTTACCGCAGGCTGTCGGTGCGCTGATCGCGCCAGCGCACCCCGAGCAGCAAAAAGCTCTGGAAGAACGCGTAAAAGGTTGCGCCCGCCTGGGTTTCGAGCGTGTCCTCGGTAAAGAAAGACAGCGCAGCCACCAGGAAGAACGCCAGGTAAATCGGACGCTTGAACGCGCCTTGGATGCGCCCGGGCCAAACAAAGGCCACCAAGAACCACAGTACCCCAAGCACACCAAAGGCGATGCCCATTGTAAGGTACTGGTTGTGCGTGCGCAACTGGTGCTCGATTTTGAGGGTGGAACCCGTGTCTTGATAGGCCTGTTCGAAAGCTGCAGGCACGTCACCGGTACCAACTCCTACAAGGGGATGCTCGGCAAAAATGTATGCCCCCACACGCCAAAACTCCAGGCGCTGGGTCACCGAGTTGCCGCCCGGGTTGCCCCCGTTGCGGTAGATGTCCACCTCCAGCAAAATCTTGTTGATGCGTGAGCGGAATCCGCCAGCGCCCACTTCGGCGATGCTGGCAATGCCTTTTTCCACGCATTGCACATCCTCGGCAGAAAGGGCTTGCACGCCATCGGCATCTTTGCGCAGCCCCTTGCTGGTCAAAAAGCGGATGAGGGTGAACTTGAGTTGTTGGCCGCGCCCGTCTTCGCCATTGAAGTCAAAGGTGCTTCGGGCGTTCCAGCTGCTGGCCAGCTCGCCCCAGGCCACGTAGGTCCAAACGTAGTGGCCGTTTTCCAGTTGCTGGTTTTCCAGGTCGTGGAAGTAGGCTTCGCCGCGGGGCGTTGTTTCCTCCAGGGCATTGGGGTCGATGGCCTCTACGTCAAAGTAGTCGCGCACCACAGTACCCACATACACGAGCGACCCTGCCCAAATGACCAGCAACCCTGCCAAGGCCAAGCGACGCACGGTTTTGCCGGCGTTGGTCCACACCAAACGCAGCATGAAAAAGCCCAGCAACAGCAGCGCCAGCCCCATGCCCGTGACCGATTCAATGGTCCACAAAAACGCCAGGAGCCAACCCACCGCCACTACATAGCCAACCGCGCGCCGCGCATGGCGCGAGGCTTGGAAGGTGGCGTAAGCCATGGCCAACACGGCCAGCAAACTCAGGCGAATGTGGCTGATGCGAGCAATGTAGGCGTGGGTGATTTCACGCACGTCTTCGCCGATGGGGCGGTCTACCCAGCCCCAATGCACCCACATGCTGGTGAAAGTGCTGAACACCACTGCGACCAAAAACACGTGCATGAGTCGGTGAAACCAGCGTTCGCTGATGGCCTCGAGCCCGGCGAGCACAATGGGCAGAAAAAGCAATGGGAGTTTGACGCGCAAGTCCTTCAGGCCGTAGTCGAAGTCCTGGGTCCACAGCAGCCCCAGCACGTGCAGCACAAACAGCGATACCAATACCAGGGCAGCCTTGTTGCTGATAAAGCGCTGGAATTTGCGCCACGGTGTACCTTCGAGCACATCCAACACCAGATCCACCAGCCAAGCACCGGCCAGCACAAAGCCGGCCAGGCTCATGCCCACATTGAACACGGGCAAAAAAGCCAGCATGGCGCCCAGACCGGTCAGTTGTGCAACTCGGGTAAACTGGCGCCAAGGGAGGAGTCGGGTGGCGGGAATGGGAATCACTACTTGCCGGGGCCAACCAAAATGTCAGCGTAGTTGGTATTGAGGGTGTTGAGTGCGGCGTCCATCACAGGATCGGCCTCCAAGTTTGCCTGGATGCGTCCGGTTTGGAAGTAGTAGCGAGAAGCAATTTCGCTCTCGAGCAACTCGCGAATCTCAAACTTGAATTTCTCCAGGTCATCGGATTTGCGCGGGGTAATGCCCTCACGCAGCGCCGCAAACTGTGCCTCCGCGCCTTCTTTGTACCGTTCACGATCGGCCACTCTTTCCAGCTGGGCAAAGAGGGCCTCGGTTTCGGTGTTGTACTCGAAGTCTTGGGCATTGGCGTAGGCCACAAAGTCGGCGTACTCAGCGTCGGAGAGACCAAAGGTTTCGGCGTCGTTAATGCTGTCGTGCGAGAGGCGGTAATCGGTAGCAAAGTCGAACAGGATGTCGTTGGACAACAAGCCCCCGATGATGTTGATGCTCTCGTCGTAGTCTACCGGCACGTCGGGATCTACACCGCGGCCGTCAAACACTTTGCGTCCGCTGGTGGTGGTAAAGCTCTGGATCAGCGAATCGGGCACCTCGCCCACAATGCCGTCCACTTTGTTGGAGTAGTCGAGCTTTTGGATGCAACGCCCGCTTGGAGTGTAGTACTTGGCCACGGTTAGCTTGAGCTTGGAGTTGTAGGCCACGTCCTTGGTTTGCTGCACCAGGCCCTTGCCAAAGGAGCGCTTGCCAATGACCACCGCGCGGTCCAGGTCCTGCAAGGAGCCGGACACGATCTCCGAGGCCGAAGCCGAGCTTCCGTCAATCAACACCACAACAGGCATCTCTGGCAGGATGGGTTCGTTGAGCGCGGTGTAGGTGCGGTTCCACTCTTCCAACTTGCCGCGGGTGCTCACGATCTCGGTGCCTTTGGGCACAAAGAAGTTGACGATGTTGATGGCCTCGCGCAGCAATCCACCGCCGTTGCCACGCAGGTCAAACACCAAGCGCTTCATGCCCTGGCCTTGGAGGTCTTTGATGGCTTTGCGTACTTCCGAAGAAGCCGTCTTGGTGAATTTGCGCAGCGACACGTAACCGGTGGTCTCGTCCAGCATGCCGGCGTAAGGCACGTCCTTGACCTTCACCTCCTCACGCTCGAAGGTGAAATCCAAAGGCGTCTCTTGCCCGGGTCGCTTGATCTTCAGGGTAATTTCCGACCCAGCGGTGCCTTTGAGGATGCCGCTCATTTCTTCTTGGTTGCGGCCCACCACGCTTTTGCCGTCGACCTCCAGGATTTCATCGCCCGCCAGCAAGCCTGCTTTGGCCGCGGCATACCCTTCGCGGGGTTCGGTGATGATGATGCGGTCTTTGCGGGTCAACACCAATGCGCCAATGCCCCCATACACACCTGTGGTTTGGAAGCGGAAGTCTTCGATGCGGGTCTCGGGGTAGTACACCGTGTACGGGTCCAAGGATTTGAGCATGGCATCGATGCCCGTCTTCATAAGCTCTCCGGGTTGGGTGTCGTCTACGTAGTACGTATTGAGCTGTTGGTAGAGCCCGGTGAAGATCTCCAAGTTTTTGGAAACCTCGAAGTAACTGTTGGTGAAGGCCGACCCCAGCAGTAAGGCTCCGGTAAGTGCACTAAGCACCACCAGGCGGCGGGTCGGACGGCGTCGAATTCGAATCATGAGTAGCGTGTTGAAGCAGCTTACGTTCCCAACGCTGCAGCAGCGCGGTTATTTTGCGTTCAAGCTCCGAATATACAGGCATTTCCCGGCCAATGAAGATGAGCATGGCATCGGTCGGATGCCCGTACTTCTCGCTGGCCGAAATGAAGCCGGATTTTTGCTTGCGGTAAGCCTCACGCATCAGGCGCTTGACACGGTTGCGGTCCACCGCACGCTTGAACTTGCGCTTGCTGACCGAAAAGCCCATTTGAATCTGCACTTCACGCATCTCCCCTTCGTGCTCGACATAAGCGAGCATGAGCGGGTATGCTTTCACCTTGGCGCCATGTTCAAACAAGTACTCAATTTGCTTGCGCGACTTGAGCTTCTCGGCGCGGGGAAAGGAATGGTCGGGCTTGGGAGTATCCACAGGCATGGGGGTGCAGCGCTAACAAGCCGCTTCCCGAAAAATACTACTTGATGTCGCGTACGTAGAGGTCAATGGCCATAGACATCGACGGCGCCTTGGGGTTGGGAGCCGAGATGTTGACCGTCAAACCCGCGCCCTCCACGGCTTTGGTGGTGGTGGGACCAAAGGCAGCAATGCGCGTTTTGCCCTGCGTAAAGTCCGGGAAGTTCTTGAACAGCGACTCAATCCCCGAAGGGCTGAAGAACACCAACACGTCGTACTTCACATTGGCCAGGTCAGACAGGTCTGAACATACGGTGCGGTACATCACGGCTTTGGTGTAGTTCAGGCCCAACTTCTCGAGGGTATCAGGGATGCTGGGCTTGAGCAAATCCGAACACGGAAGCAGGAAACGCTCTTGCTTGTGCTTCTTGAGCAGGTCTACCATGTCAGCGAAACGCACCTTGCCTACGAAGATTTTGCGCTTGCGGTACACGATGTGGTGCTGCAGGTAGAACGCCACCGACTCTGAAATACAGAAGTACTTCATGGTGTCGGGCACGGTCACACGCATCTCTTCGCACATGCGGAAGAAATTGTCGACCGCGTGTTTGGAAGTGAGGATCACCGCGGTGTGCTCGAGGATGCTCACACGTTGTTGACGGAATTCCTGAGCGGGCACCTCTTCCACGTGGATGAAAGAACGGAAATCGATCTTCAACCCGTGTTTCTTGGCCAGGTCGAAGTAGGGAGATTTTTCGCTGCTCGGTTTGGGCTGCGAGATCAGGATGGTCTTTACCTTGTCTGCCATGCACTCCAGGTCTTAGGATTAAGCACTTTAGTCCTTGAACAAGCCCCTTGTCAGTGGGCCAATGCCAATCTTGCCAACACAGCAAGGGGCAAAAATTCAAGGGCGCAAAGGTAAAAAATAATGTAGAACAGTGGGGTACGCGTGCGCAAGGCCAGCATCACACTGCGTACAATACGTCCGAGGTACGCCACACCGATCAGCGCCAAGGCCACAGCCAACAGCACTCGGGCCGTTCCGGGCTGCGCATAGGTGGCAAACAACATCAGCGGCAACAACACCAACCCCGAAAGTTGGTGGCTCAGTGAATGGTCAAACCGCATGGCCTGCACGCCAGGATGTCCGCCCACCAATTCGTCGGTTCCGGTCAGGGTCAATTGCTTGACCAGAAACACCAGCACCACCAGCGCCAACACCGTTAAAAATCCGAACTCTGCTGACCCAAACGAGCGAATGGCCAGGTACACCACCAGCGCTTCGCACACAATGGAAAACACGGCCAGCAACAAAGGCATGCCGGTGAGCACCCGCCCCTCGTCGCGCACCAATTCGCGGAATGCGCGTGGGCTGACCACAGCCTCCATCCCCGCCACCAAGTACCGGCGACCGGTCACGTTGGCTACCGCCAGCAAGGCCAACAATCCCAAGAATACGGGAAGCATCCAGGGTTCGGCCAGGGTGGCTACCAAACGGGGTGAGGGGTCAACGGCCAGCAGCATCAACGCAGTTTGTGGGCCAAAGCCACGGTAAGTTTATCGGTGGCCACCTCGCCCGAAGGCAGGAAGCGTTCCACCAGAATGACGTACATGCCCATGCGGGCTTTTTGACGGTCGTCGCGAATGCCATCCCAACTGAAGGTGCCCGAAGTGCCGAGCAATTCCTGCTGGCGCAGCAAGCGCACCTCGCGTCCTTGTTGGTCAAAAATGCGCACGGTAGCCACCCAACCGGGCCTGTCCAACACATAACTGATTTGCACCACGTCCTCAAACCCATCGTTGTCGGGCGAGAACACGTCAAGATCCGTGGTAAACCCGCCACCCACACTGGCGCCAGACACACTTTGAGAGTTGAGGTAACCCGGCGTGGCAAACCCTTGGCTTTCGGCCGCAGAATGCCAGTTGGTGTCGTCGTCGCTGGCACGCAGGGTGCTGATGCGCTCCAAGCTCACTCCGTCTACATCGTTGAGCAAGACAAAGTGTTGGTCTTCGGTATACGGCGCGCGGTCGAGCACTTGTTGCAGGGCGTCTACGGCCACCACCACCCCTTCGCCGTTGTTGTATGCCGGCATGCTCTCGAGTTCCAAAAAGCGATCTGCGCGGGTGAAGGGGTACTCCGAGGTTTGTGCCGCAATGGAAGTGGACACTGCGAGGTATTCACCTGGCCCAAGCAGGATGCCCCACGGGGTAATGGGTTTGATGCTGGCCACCGCTCCGGCTTCTTCTTCGGCGATACCCATGCCTGCCAGGCTGATGAAATGACTTGAAGCATTGATCAGCTCTACAAAATCGGCACCATCGGATGTGGGGTTGAACAGGATTTCGTTGATCAGCAGATCACCTGCCAAGGCCGGTTCGGGGCGTTCAAACGGGAAGGCAAAGGCGGTGGAGGGGTTGCCCCAGCAGTCTTGCAAACCGGCCCCTTCCAGCACGTAGCGCACGCCCGCGGGCACCGGATTATCGAGGTTGATCAACAGCAGCTCTGGTGCTTCGGGATCCACAGCAAAACTGGCCACCCCAAATGGAGCAGGATCGCCAGCCAATGTGGTGAAGGTGATGTCTGGATCTCCCAATCCCGCACCGGGTTGCTCGTCCAGCAACACGCCCAGTTGGGTATCTGTGTTGAACACCAACCATTGCACTTGGGGCGCTTGGGTATCGGGCGTTTCGTCCCATACCGAGTTGAGCAAGCCTGGGGTGGCGCCGCTCGGGGCGTCGCTGGCGCGCCAGTTGGTGCCGTCGCTACACGGATCATTCGGGTTGATGAGCTCGAGGGAGTAGCCGCCGTCATCTTTGGCGGGGTCGCCGTACCAATCGTCGGTGTAGCTGACTTGATCGAAGACTTGGGCATCGTCTTGCAGGGCAAGCGTGCGCCCGCTGTTGGTCAACCCCGGGAAATCTTCCATGGGCACCGCTGCAGGGAATGCGATGAACGCGTCGAATTCGTCCACATCACACAGCACCAGGCGTTCGCCGGGGCCCAGCAGGACCTGTCCGGAGAAGGTGCCGTCTTCCAAGCGCACACTGCTGATGTCTAACAACACCGAGCTGCGGTTTTCGATTTCTACAAACTCCGCGTTGGGGCTGGGCAGCTCTTGGTCGGGATCGGCCAGAATTTCAGTGATGCGTAGGTCACCCGGTTCGGGCGTGAAGCCCAGGGTGAAGCTTTGGGTCAGCGTGCCGGCGGTGTTGCCTTCGCAATCGGCAGCTCCGGTAATGGACAACGTGTAAGTCTCGCCCAAGGTGAAGGGTAAGTCGGTTTCGAGGACGGCCGAGGTCGCGTCGTGACTCATAAGCGCTCCGGTCAAACCGGGCTCAACGGTGATCACCAGCGCATCCCAAACCGCAGCGTCTAAAGGCTCGTTGAAGGAGACGGCAAGGCTGTTGGGTTCTTGGGGAAGGACGGTTTCCAAGTACGGCGCTTGGGTGTCGGGCAAATCGTTGAACACGCTGTTTTGTGCACCCGGAGTTCCGCCCGAAAGCGATTGACTCGCGGTCCAGTTGAACGCGCCGCTGCACGCGCGGTACGGGTTGACCTGTTCCAAGGAAGTGCCGCCGTCTGCCACCGCTGAATTGTTGTACCAATCCGAGGTGTAGACCACCACGTCTACCACCGTGCCGAGGTTGTCGCGCAAGGTCAAACTGTCACCGGCATTGGACAGGGCCGAGAAGCTCGGAATGCCAATCACCTCGCCGTAGGGCACGAATGCGTCCACGTCCCCCTCGTCACACAGAATTACGGTTTGCGCAGCCGGGAGCACAGACGCAGGCAACACCTTTTCGGTGGTGGTATTGACAAACACCCAATCCTCCAAGTTGATGGGAGCGGTGGTAGCGTTGAACAGCTCCACATACTCCGCGCCCGGCAAGCCAATGGGCGGATCAGGGTCGGCCAGGAGTTCGTGGATGACCACGTCGCGTACGCCGGCAACCACGGGTTCCACCCAAGTGAAGGTCAGATCTTGGGATGTCATGGTATTTCCAGCAGCGTCTTGCACACCGCTTACGCTCAAGGTCTGTTCCACCCCACTTGGGAAGGGGTTAGCAAAGGTGAGGGTGACCTGATCGGGCGTTTCCGCCACTGCAGAGGAAGGCGTGTTTCCCGACCACGCGTAGTTAACGGTGTTGGTGCCTGTTTCAGCGGTCACCGGCTCGCTCCAGACCACGCTGAGTTCAGTGGCGCTCAACGCTGCGGCTGAGAGGATTTCAGGCGCGCTTTCGTCCACTTCTTCGTCGCCAAAGAACCAATCGTCGTAAAAGAAATTGTCGGCGTTACTGGAGGTGTAGGTGCACACCACCCCTGTAGCCACAGAGGTGATGTAAGTGGCATCTGTTCCCGAGGCTTCCAGCACATATTCAGTACCACCAGCAGCGTCCGCCCACACTTGCCAGTTGCCCGCGTCGTCCCGCAAAATGCGCAGGCCCAGTTCAAAGGAGCTGCTCACCAACCCCGGGGTGCCCGAGGCAACCAATACAGGAGCATCACCGATGTTGTCGTCACGGTAGAGGTGAATGGCATCGTCGCTTCCAGCCTCACCCAAGCGTAGGAAATAGCCTTGGGTCCCCGCAGCATCGTTGCCATCAGCCGCGGTGGGCACGGTCAATGCCGTGAGGTAAATACGCCCGTTGTTGTTGTCCGAACCGCTGAAGGACTGGCGCACATACACGCGCCATTCGCGGTTGTCCAGTGAAACTTCGGGGTAAGCGGTAAAGAGTGTGGCCTGCCCGGCCTCGGAGTCCTGCAATTGCAGTTGGCCATCCCCGTTGACGGCAAAGGATGCATCGCTGCCCGACCATGCAGGGTCGGCAGAAAAATCGCCGTCGGAAAAATCGTCTTGAAAGACTTGAGCCGACAGGGCACAGGTGGCAAACAAACCAAGGAAAAACAGGGCGGCTTTCACGCTAGCGAAAATAGCGGGTCACCGATCGGATATCAAGCCGAATGCTGCCCCGTTTTGTCCGGATACTCGGTTTGGACCTGTTTGGGGTTCTTGGGATTGTAGAATACCGTTACCGGGGTGCCCACCGGATACATGGGATGGCCCTCACACCGTTCGTCTGCACGGTACTCATGCGCTTGGCCGTGGAGGTCTTTGTAACGGATCAACGGGTAAAAATACGGCTGGCCTTTTTCGCGCACACGCATCCAGTTGGCAATCACCCCTGGCACTTGGGTCGCGCGCTTTTTGAAAAACAGCACCGGGGACAATCGCCAGTAGACGATGCCCAAGAATGCAACGATGCACACGCCTGTGAGGGTGTACACCAACCAATCGGGCCATTGAGAAGGATCCATGGTGCGAAGCTACAACATTGCCTCAGCCGGGGTTGGACGCCGCTTGCCAATAAAAAAAACCGACCCCGCTTGTGCGAGGCCGGCCCCTTTTTCCAATCAACGTACAGATGTATAACCAAAATCAAATTGGCACTTGAACCAGCTTCATTTCATCTTTCACTTCAATGGTGCAAGGCCAAGGCCGTACGTTGTTGCCAAGCGGAACGTTGCCGCTAGGCATGCATTCTGCTGATCGCTGTTGTCGCGGAGAAGAAGGACGTGCCATAACCACTTGAAATGTCCTCGGTCGCGACAGCGCGTGTCAGCGAATTCTGACATGCCTTTACGGGACCGGCTACAGAAGGGTTACGGAAGGGGATAAAAAAAACAGGACAACCAAATGCTTGATTGCCCTGCCTAACCTAACTTTAAACTAAGTGTAATCGCTTACACTAGCGCGGTAAATGTCGTTGGCACACGCTGCGCATGCGCCTAACACAAATATAAAAACTCCCCCAGACCATACAACTCGGCCAAACCCCTTGTTTTTCAAGGCTTTGCTCTTGATTTCAGTAGGCATGCATACCATCACCCCCCTTGGATTCCTGCATATTTGTGAGGCCCGCCGGTCGCCTGCCCAACTTGCCATCCCCCTGCCATGATCCTGACCTCGGAAGCCATTGCCATCCATTGGGTTCGCTACGGTGACAACGCTGCGGTGGCCCATTTTTTCACGCGTTTGCACGGGTACCAGTCCTTTATGGTGCGCGGGCTGAGCACCAAGCGGTCCTCCAAGCGGCAGTTGTTGCAGCCGCTTTCCTTACTGGAGGCCGACTACCGCATCCAAGCCCAACGCGACCTGCAGCGGGTACACGCCATCCGCCGCGCAGCGGTGACCGGGTCCATCCAAACCGACATCGTCAAGACGTCCTTGGCGCTGTTCTTGGGCGAATTCCTGTACCGCACCTTTGAACAGCACTACACCAACGGCCCGCTGTTCGACTACCTGTGGCAGGCCATCTTGCACCTGGAACAGGCCACCTACCCCGCCAATCTGCATTTGAAAATCCTGGTGGACCTCACGCGCTTCTACGGCATCCAGCCCCAAGAAGACCCGCTACACGCTGCCACCTACCTCGATTTGGAAACCGGACGCTTTGTGGCCATCCGCCCCGGACATCCCTACCACACCTCTCCGGAACAGACCCGGCTTTTCCAAGCGCTCTCGGGCATGAATTTTGCGGAAGCCCAGGCACTCAACGTGTCGCGTCAACTGCGCAGCGAAATGCTGGATCGGCTCATTGAGTATTACCAAATCCGTTACCCGGGTCTGAATAAGCTAAATTCGCGTGACGTTTTCGAATCGATATTTGATGCCTAACCTCCGTGCTGCGCGCCTGCTCATGTGGGCCGTACTGTTTTCTCAAGCACTTGCTGCACAGCACATTGTGCTTTTGGACCAACAAACCCGCGAACCGGTTCACGGCGCGGTGGCCACCAACTTACGCAACGGCACGATCGACGTCTCGGACTACAACGGCAAACTGGTCCCCACCAACTACCTGCCCACCGACACCCTGTACATCGACGAGTTCCAACACCGCGGTGCCTTTGTGCTGCCCGGGCAGGTGGACGGCCGTGATATTTACCTGGCAGTAGAGCTCATCACCTTCGACGGCGGGCCTGAAATCACCGTTTACGGCCGCAGCGAACGCCTCAGCGAACTGCCCAACAAAATCGATGTGATTGATGCCGGGGCCATCCGCCTCAAGAACCCCCAAACCAGTGCCGACCTGCTCAGCCAAGCCGGCAACGTCTTTGTCCAAAAATCCCAAATGGGAGGTGGAAGCCCCGTGTTACGGGGGTTTGAAGCCAACAAGGTGCTGCTGGTCGTGGACGGGGTGCGCATGAACAACGCCATTTACCGCTCGGGTCACTTGCAGAACGCCATCACGTTAGACCCGTTGATTCTCAAACAGGTAGAGGTGGTGTTTGGGCCGAGTTCGGTGGCGTATGGCTCGGATGCCTTGGGTGGGGTGGTGCACTACCGCACACGTGATCCGCTCTTGGGCGAGCAGCGCGGTTCCAACGAAGCCACCGGCAATTTGCTGGCGCGCATCTCCTCGGCCAACCAAGAAAAAACCTTCCACGCCGACGTAGCTGTGGGCTACGAACGTTTGGGTTTTTTGACCTCGGTTACCCGCAGCGAGTACGGCGATTTGCGCATGGGTTCCAACCGCCGCCACGGGGATGAAACCTGGGGCCTGTTGCCGGTGTACGGGGCCTATGACCCGGAGTCCCGGAGTGATGTCATCGCAGAAAACGAAGACCCCGAGCTCCAAGTGGGCACCGGGTACGACCAACTCGACTTCACCCAAAAGATCCTGCTGCGCGCCAGCAACACGGTGAGCTGGAAGGCCAACTTCCAATACAGCACCTCCTCCAACATCCCGCGTTACGATCAACTCAGTGACATCCGTGGAGGTGTGCCGCGTTGGGCAGAATGGTACTACGGTCCGCAGCAACGCGTGTTCTTCTCGCTGCAGAGCGTGATCACCGACACCACCGCGCTGTACAACTCGGCCATCATCACCGGGGCCTACCAGCGCATTGACGAAACCCGCATCAAGCGCCGTTTTGGCCAAACTGCCCGTGAAGTCCAAGACGAGGACGTGTGGGTCTACAGCCTCAACGCAGACTTTGAACGCAATTTGGGCTCACTCACCCACTTCAACTACGGCGTAGAGCTGGTGCACAACGATGTGACCAGTTCTGCGTGGAGCGAAATCCTGGGTTCACGCGAACGAGGCGAAGTAGCCACCCGTTACCCCAACGGCGGCAGCAGCCTGAGCTCGGCCGCCGCCTATTTTGGACTCAAACGCAGCCTCGGCGAAAAAACCGATCTCAAGGCAGGAGCGCGGTATACCGCAGGACGTCTGCGCGCGGCCTTCGATGAGAACCCCTTCTACACCTTGCCGTTTGACGCCGTCAACCTGAGCCGTAACGCACTCACCGGTAGCCTCGGATTGATTTACCGCCCGGCCAAAACCTGGAAAGTGGCCGCTGTGGTGGGCAACGCCTTCCGTCTACCAAACGTGGACGACGTGGGCAAGGTGCGCGAGAACGACGGCTTTGCCCTCATCCCTACCGACCAGCTCGGTCCAGAGTACGCTTACAACGGCGAGTTGACCTTGGAAAAATCACTCATGGGTGGCCGCGCGCAAATCGCACTGACCGGCTTTTACACCTTGCTGCGCGATGCCATTGTGGCCCGAAACACCACCCTGAACGGCCAAGACTCGATCGAGGTGGAAGGTGCCGTGGCGCGCATCCAAACCAACCAGAACGCCTCTCAAGCGCATGTCTACGGCTACTTTGTTGGATTCAGCGCCGAGCTCACCGACCGCTGGAACTGCTACGCCCGCTACAACTTCACTTACGGACAGGAGACCGAATCCAACGTGCCCCTCGCGCACATCCCACCGGTGTTCGCCTCGGCCGGGATGAATTACAGCTACGACGGCTTCATGGGTGAGCTTTCGGTGCTTTACAATGGCGCCAAATCCATCGACCGCTACGCCCCCGGAGGCACCGACAACGCGGATGCAGCGCTTGCGGACGGCGTGCCCGCCTGGTGGACCCTCAACCTGAACGCCACCTACTTCATCAGCCGCACCTTGCAAGCCCAATTTGGCCTCGAGAACATCCTCGATGTGCACTACCGCACCTTTGCCTCGGGCATCTCAGCACCGGGTCGCAACCTCATCCTGGGGCTGCGTGCCACGTTCTGACCGGCCTTTGCCTACTTTCGCAACATGCTGTTTCGCGACGTCATCGGCCACGACAACATCAAAGCGCGTTTGATCCAAAGCGCCCAAGAAAACCGCATCAGCCATGCCCAGCTCTTCCACGGGCCGCACGGCAGCGGAAACTTTGGGTTGGCCTTGGCGTTTGCACGCTACCTGTCGTGCCCCAACCGCACCGACACCGACAGCTGCGGCATGTGCCCCACGTGTAAGAAGTTCAACTCGCTGCAGCACCCGGACTTGCATTTTTCCTTCCCCCACCTCTCGCGCAAGAACAACAAAACCGCCACCAGCGAGGACTACCTTGAAGAGTGGCGCAGAATGGTCACCGAGTTTGGCTACTTCGATTTTGGACATTGGCAACAGCAGCTCAACTCCGAAAACAAGCAGCTGACCATCGGGGTGGCCGAGGCCGAGAAGATCGTCCACAAGTTTTCGCTCACCAGCTACGAGGGGGGCTTCAAGTTTTTGATCCTCTGGATGCCTGAGTTGATGAACATTGCGTGCGCCAACAAGCTGCTCAAGACCATAGAGGAGCCGCCGCCCAACAGTCTCTTTTTGCTCGTCTCGCACCAACCCGAACAGGTCATTTCCACCATCCTTTCGCGCACCCAAATGACCAAGGTGCCCGCCCTGAGTGACGAGGCCATGGCCAGCGCGGTAATCACCCATTTGGGTGTGACCAAGCCAGAAATGGCCGAAGAGATTGCCAACGTTTCGGACGGGAACTACTTCAAGGCCTACACCCTGGCCAAGCGCTCCAGCGAAAACCCCATGAGCGAGCGCTTCATGGATTGGATGCGCAAATGCTACCAGTTGGACGTGCCCCAGCTGGTCACCTTCTCGGACGCCTTGCACAGCGACGGCCGCGAGACCATCAAGGAATTCCTGGAATACGCACTGCACATGGTGCGCCAGTGCATTGTGATGAATTACGCCGGTGACCAACTCTCGCGCTTCACCCGCGCTGAACGCGCCTTTGCGCAGCGTTTTGCACCCTTCATCAACGACAAAAACGTCATCGAGCTCACCGAGCAAATTGAACGCGCGCACTATGACGTGGGCCGCAACACCTACGCCAAGCTGACCCTGCTTGATTTGTCACTCCAAGTGAACAAGTTGCTGCACGCATAATCCGAGCCGGGGGTGCGTTTGTTACATTTGTAAGAACCCCTTCAACAGCCAACCATGGGATGTAGCAACTGTGCCTCAGGAGGCACTCCTGCCGGTTGTAAAAACAACGGCAATTGTGGCGTAAGCGGCTGTAACAAACTGGAAGTATTCGATTGGCTGGCCGGCATGGAATTGCCCCTGGGCCAAAAGCCATTCGACGTCATTGAAGTTCGCTTCAAGAATAGTCGCAAAGGATTTTACCGCACCTCCCCCGAATTGGAACTCCAAGTGGGCGATGTGGTCTGTGTAAACGCCGATCCGGGAACGGATGTGGGCGTGGTTTCCCTCACCGGAGAACTCGTACGCATCCAGTTACAACGCCGAAACGTCAAGGACAACCACGAGATCAAAAAGATCAAGCGCAAAGCCACCGAAGAAGACATCGAACGCTGGCAAACCGCGCGTCAGTCCGAAGCAGACACCATGCTCCAAGCACGTGTGCTTGCACGTGATTTGGGCTTGGAGATGAAAATCTCCGACGTCGAATACCAAGGCGACAACGCCAAGGCCACCTTCTATTACACCGCCGAAGGGCGTGTGGACTTCCGCGAACTCATCCGCAAACTCGCCGACGCCTTCAAGGTGCGCATCGAGATGCGTCAAATCGGGATGCGCCAAGAGGCGGGCCGTTTGGGCGGCATTGGGTCGTGCGGGCGCGAGCTGTGCTGCAGCACGTGGTTGACCGACTTCCGTTCGGTGTCCACCTCTGCGGCGCGTTACCAGCAGCTGGCACTCAACCCCACCAAATTGGCCGGGCAATGCGGCAAGCTCAAGTGCTGCCTCAACTACGAACTGGACCAATACTTGGAAGGCATCAAGGAATTCCCTTCGCCCAACACCAAGCTCAAGACCGGCAAGGGCCGCGCCTTCCACTTCAAGACCGACATTTTCAAACGCGTGATGTACTTTATTTACGCCGACCAAATCGGGGGTTCGCCCGTGCCGTTGGACGTGGAACGCGTGAAGGAGATCTTGGAGATGAACAAAAACGGCGAGGTGCCCGACGCCTTGGAAGACTTCCAAGACGCGCACTTGGTGGTGGTGGAAGAGCCCGATTACGCCAACGTAGTGGGCCAAGACGACCTGACCCGTTTTGACAAGAAAAAACCGAGCCGACGCCGTGGACGCAGCGGAGGCAAACCGCGCCGAGGCGGAAGCGGAAACAGCGGAGGCGCCAAAGGCACCCAAAACAAGGGCGGCCAAAGCAAAGGCGGCGGCCAGCGCAAATCCGGTGGCAACACCCCCAAAGGCGAAGGCAACTCCAGCGGCGGCAACCGCGGACGTGGCCGAGGTCGCGGACGCGGACGTGGCAAAGGTGGCAACAACAGCGGCGGCGGTGGCGGCTCCAAACCCCAAACCAAGTCATGAGCCGGCTGGTCTGGTGCTTGGGCGCATTGGTGGGTTGCAGCCTGCTCTGGAGCTGCTCGGACGACGCGGTGTTTGACGGCACCACAGAGATCCCCAGCGGCTACTGGGCCTCCGGCAAACCGGTGACGTTTGATTTTGACACCCAAGACACGGTGCGCTTGTACGATTTCTACATCACCCTGCGCAACGGAGAGGAGTACCCCTTCAGTAACATCTTTTTGTTTGTGGATCTGGAATTCCCCAACGGCAAGCACTCGTTGGACACGGTAGAATGCATGCTGGCTGATCCGCAAGGACGCTGGTACGGTTCGGGTACCGGAAGCCGCTATTACAACCGCATTCGCTGGGGAGCCAAGAGCAAAAAGGCCTTCCCGCTCGCTGGAGACTACTCGATCTCCATCCAACAGGCCATGCGCACCGATGAACTCGCGGGCATTTACGACGTGGGCTTCCGCTTGGTGCCGGTGGAATAGTGTCAGAACACGCGCTGCGGCAGATTGCCTGATTGCGCGCGGTATTCACTGTACGCGCTAACAACGGCGCGGACACGTCGAGACCCGGCTGCGCAACGGATGCCAAAACGGCACCAGCTGCACAGACCGGGTCCACGAAACGCATCACCGCGCGGCGTTCACCGTGCTGGCTTCCAATTGATGATTAGCGCTTGATGAAGCCGGCAGACCACACTTGCCCTGCCTGCTGGAGGGTGAAGGTGTATGCTCCTTGGGGCAGCAAACGCACATCTACTTCTTGCCCGGCATTCCAAACGGTTTCGACCACCACGCGGCCTGCTGCATCCACCACTTGCACTGTGGCTGTGCCTTCCATGCCGTTGATGCGCAGCATGTCGCTGGTGGGGTTGGGGTATACGTCCAACGAAGGCGTACTCTGCTCAAACACAAAGTCGCCGGCGTCCACAATGGCGGTGAATTCCTGGAAGTACTGGTTGGCAATGTTGGCGTCGTGCACCACCACCGTGTTCTCGTCGTTGATGTTCTCGGCCGAATTGGACCAGTTGTGCGAACCGGTCAGTACAAGCGGATCTGCTGAGGGATCGTTGGCATCGATGATGGCGTACTTGTGGTGCATCTGTCCTGGAATGGCAGCGTGATCGAGCACATCCACCCCGGCCGCGACCAGGTTCACGTACTCTTCTGCCCCTGTATCACTGGTTTGCTCAATGACGCCACGGGCGAAAGTGAAAAAGTCATCTTGGACGGTAATCAACGCATCACGCAAATCATCCCGAGTAAAGGCGAGTGTGGCAAAATTAGCTTCATCGTCGGTCGAAAGGATGGTACGCTCAATGGCGTAAGTCGTGTTGTCAGTGGGCGAGAAGTATACCTCCACAGGGATGTCAGCGCTGAAGTACTGCACTGGGGTATTGAACGTCTTGGCGTCGCCGAATTTGGCGTTATCCGCATCGGCCTCCAATGCAGAAGAGCCCCACATCTCCTCAAACTCCAAGGTAAATCCACGCGCCAGCGACTGCTCCTGGAAAATGATCAGATTGTTCAGGTTATTGGTGAAGGAGGTCGTGGTGAAGTTGGTGGACCCGGTGAGCACGAAGGCTTTGTCCTCCAAATCGCGGTCAATCACCACAAACTTGTTGTGCATGCCTGAGCCGCTGTCATCGGGACGTTCGAAGGTTTCGATGTCGTCGTTGAATTGATCCATGCCCGCGTTGAGGTTGGGGCCGTGGGCCAAGTAGCGGATGGCCACCCCGTTGTCGTGCGCCTGGTTGATGGCGTTGACGATGGTTTGGTCGTTGATGTTGTAGACCGCGATATCCAACGTCTCGGTCGCGCGGGTGATGTACGCCGCAATGGTGTCTTTCATGTCCGCACCGACGGAGATGGCCTCTTGTATGGTGGCCACCGAAGTCTCTACTGGACCGGTGAAGTAGGCGATGATCTCCCCTGACGAGTTCGAACGGGTGATGAACGGAATCACGTTCGATTGTGCACTGCCTTCCACATTGGTGGAAGTTACGCGTGCGTAGTACACCGTAGCCGGATCCAGGCCTTCGAGTGAGAGGCTGTGGTCGGTGGTGAGATCGGCGCTGTAGAGCTCATCGTCCAGTGCATCGGGGCTGGTGCCATACTCCACAAACGAATCGCCGTCGACATCAGTACTCCAAGTGAGTTCAAAGCTCGAAGTGGTCACCATGTCTTGGCCAATGGGGGAGATGATGTTGATGGGCGAGGCCGACACGATGCCCGAGAGGTCCTCGATGAGCAATTGGTATCCGTCGTCCCCGGTGGAGGAGAACTGCGACACGATGCCAAACAGGTCCTGGGCGCCAAAAGGAATCGTTTCGCCGACCAAGAAATTGCTGCTGCGCACATAGATCTCGCCGGTTTCGGTGCCGTTGGAGAAGGTGTACGAAGTGTTGCCTGAGAACTCGTTGCCCGCAGCGTCAAACGTGCAGCCTTCTATAACTGCACGCTCAGATTCCAAGGACTCATTCATGGCTCCAGGGGTAATCAGTTGGTGCTCGGGCAGCATGTTGCCGCTGGAGTTGACCATCGTTGAGACAATGTTCGGTCCGATTTCAAGCAGGCCGTTGAACTCGGTGATCTCGCCGTTAATGGTGACCTCGTCGCCGGGTTCGGGGGTGACGCCGTCCCATGTAGTACCCGGGTAGAGGGCTATGCCCGCGGTTTCGTCTTGGAGGTATCGGACCGAGCCGAAGCTCTCACCTGAGGTGATGATGCCGGTTACAGTGATCGTATCGCCAATGCTGTAGTTGGTGCGGGCATCGAGGATGTCGGTTTGGGCAGCGGTGCCCAAGGTTGCGGCCAGGGCCGCGAGGGTCAGCAGTTTGCGCATGACAAGTATTCTAGAGGTTCAGAGTCAATGAAAAATTGAAGCGGCGGGGTGCGCCGAAGAACACACTCGCCGAGGCCGCGTCCCAGTCGGTGCGCGGGTCGGGCAAGAAGGTGTCGTTGTTTTGGGCGTCGCTCACAAACAC
>JBMYJR010000052.1:0-21447 GCA_049594615.1 Flavobacteriales bacterium | reverse complement strand
AAAACCAGCGAGCAAGCAGGCCCTGAAGGGCCACAAGGCGAACCAGGGGAACAAGGGCAACAAGGACCCGCAGGGGAACAAGGTGAAGCCGGCGCAGGCGTGGCTCAAGTTGAAATCATCAACGACAGCCTGTGGCTGACCTTAACCACCGGTGAAATCCAGAACGCAGGGCGTGTGGTGCCTGCGTTGGATTCATTGCTGAGCAGCATTGGTGTGCTCTCCTCGGGAGGCGCCTGCAATCCGCGCTTTCCGGAAGGATACGGCACCTTCATTCATCACACCATTCTAGCCACCGACCCGGGCTATACAGTACCTGACGGATACAACCTCTATGTGATCGGAGGAGGGGCCGACGGCTACACCATCGACCAACAAGACTACCTCACCCAAGGGGCCAATTGGGGAACTCCTACCAATCCATTGATTGTTCCCAGCGGCGCATTGTACAGAGTGGACATTCTTGGAACAACCTTGGATATGTCATTCAGAGGTTGGTTGGTTCCTGTCTCGTCCGAAGTCGAGGTTGTCGACATTTATTTGGATGCCACAGACCCCAATGAAGCCAGTGAATTTATTGTTCCTGATGGCAAAGAGTTCGTGTTGCTGCGAGCATACGCCTGGGATGGGACTTACGAGATTGACGGAGTCACATGGGACCTTGACGGGACCACCTCCGATTGGTACCTCAACTTTCCCTCTGGAAGCCGCATTTTCGACCCTGGGGTGGGCTATGTCTACGGCTACTTGGTCAATGAAGGCTACTTTGAGAATTGCAGTGGAAGTTCGGTGGGAACTTCTGCAGGAGCTGACGGTCAAAGTGCTTACGAGCTTTGGCTTTCCTTGGGCAACGAGGGTACCGAAGAAGACTTCTTAGCATCGCTGGTAGGGCCGCAAGGTGAGCCTGGACCAGCAAGTGATTCGGCTCAAGAACGACTCCACATTGAATTTGCAGGCGACGCCCCTACCAATGTGTGGGCTGCGGTTTCGGAAACATACGCGGTCAGCGCAGGGGAATACTATCGCTTGAACGCAAACTCACCTTTCACTTATGAGAGTGGAGGAGGCTGTACTGTCATTTGGTTCCGACTTTGGGATGTCGACAATCAACAGGTGCTTGATATAAGCGCGGTTCGGGAACATTTCATCTACAATTCTGGTGACCAGGAACAAATTCAAATCTACAACCCACCAGTTCCGCTGCACACCCTTGGGGTATGTGGAGCAAGCAACACCTTTCAGCTTGCACAATTTCAGGAGTTTTACCTCCAAGCCAACCAAGATGCAAACGTGGAATTGCAGTGGAGAACACAAAGTGCACAGGTATTCTCATGGCCTGAAGCTGTGAAAGTGAGAGGCACGCTCTCTCAGGGGTGGTAACGGCAGCCGTGCTGCCTTTGCTCAGCCGCAAATCGGGCTATTTTACGTAGTGCTGAGGGGGGTGAAGACGCAACCACATGAGGTTTGCATGATCTCGTATGGGACCAAGGTGAATGGGTATGAGCTGCAGACCTTCTTGACTTTACCTCACACTTAACTGCGCTTTCCCAGCAACCCAGTTCCGGGATCTTGGGCACAAAAAAAGGCCGCAAACTGCGGCCTTCCTCACTATCATGAACAGGGGCTTAGCCCTTGTAAATACCAGCTGCTTTGGAGCGCTTAATCATCTCCTCGATGCCCAGCTTGTTTACAGAACGCAAGGCCTGAGTGCTGATTTTCAAGGAAATCCACTTGTCTTCGCTCTCCAGGTAAAAGCGCTTCTTCACCAGATTCGGGTAGAACTTGCGCTTGGTTTTACGCTGTGAGTGGGATACGTTGTTACCGGTCATTACTTTCTTGCCGGTCAATTCACATACTCGTGCCATCTTCTTCTGCGTTAGCTTGGGTCCCTAAAAAAGGAGTGCAAAGATGCGGATTGATTCCGGTAACCGCAAGGGATTACCCCTGTATTTTTTTGCGTAGCAGGTCTAGCGCATAGAGCGTTGCACGTTGGATGTTTCGTTCACGACTGCGCGAGAAGGTTTTGACCACGCTCTCCACGCCATCCGGTCCGGCCACCGCCATCCACACTGTACCCACCGGCTTTTCCTCAGATCCCCCGTCGGGACCGGCCACGCCGCTGGTCGCCACCGCATAGGTAGTTCCCAAGGCCTCACGCACCCCACGCGCCATTTGTTCCACAACCGCTTGGCTGACAGCCCCGTGTGCAATCAAGTCGCGCTCTTGCACACCGAGTAGGTGCATTTTCACCTCATTGGCATAGGCCACAACTCCACCTTGAAAGAAGGCTGAACTGCCCGGTCGCTGGGTCAGCAGCTGGGCAATGGTGCCCCCAGTGCAGCTCTCTGCGGTAGACACGGTAGCACCACTCGCCACGAGTAACTCACCCACGACCTGCCACAAAGGGGCGTTGTCAAAGCCGTACACGATATCTGGAATCAAGGCCACCAGGGCGTCCTTTTCCGCATCCACAACGCGGGTGAGTGCGGCTTCATCTGGTCCCGAGGCGCTCAGCCTGATGCGTACTTGCCCTGGACCGGGGAGGTAGGCCAGCTTGATGCCTTTGGCCGGCAACGCTTCGGCCCAATCGGCAATGCGCTGGGCAATGAATGACTCGCCTTGCCCTTGAGTCATGATGGTGCGGTGCACAATGGCCGGACGATCAAAGCGCTGGGCTACGCGCTCAAACACCTCGTCCTGCATGATGCCCTTCATCTCATGGGGTACGCCGGGCATGGACACAAACACGGTGTCGTTTTGCTCAAACCACATCCCGCTTGCGGTACCGCGTGCATTGCGCAAGACGGTGCACGCCTTGGGCAAATCTGCCTGTTGCCGGTTGACTTCAAGCAACGGCAATCCAGCGCGGGTAAAGAAGCCTTCGATCTCCTGCAAGACTGCTGGATTGCGCTCCAAGGTCGTATTGAAATACGCGCAAAGTGTGGGTTTGGTGATGTCGTCAGTGGTGGGGCCCAGCCCCCCGGTCATGAGGACCAGTTGTACGCGTGACTCGGCATTTGCCAAAGCCTGAAGGATGCGTTCACGTTCGTCTGGGATGGAGGTGACTTGGTAAACGGTCACGCCAATTTTGGCCAATTCGGCGCCCAACCAAGCGGAATTGGTATCGACCGTCTGCCCAATGAGCAGTTCGTCTCCGATGGTGATGATTTCAGCTAGCACGGTGTTTGTTGAGTAGTGCAAAAGAACGCCATTTCAATGCGCCGGCGCGTGCGTTGGATTGGGTACTTTTCCTCCCTCAGTCGCAACCCCATGAAAGCTCGAATTGTTCTCGCCACCTCCGCTGTTCTTCTGTTGTTTGCCTCGTGCTCTGAGCACGGACTCAAAGCCCTGCAAGGCGTCACCGAAGCCGTCCTCACCGACCCCACCGCTGCCCTGTCGCTCAGCAACGATGATGTGATAGCCGGCCTGCGCGAAGCACTCGTGCAAGGCACCGAAAAAGGCGTCCATATCGCCTCGGCTGTTGACGGTTTTTACAAGAACGACTTGCTGTTCATTGCCTGCCCTCCAGAAGCTGAAAAGGTCAAGGAGAAAGCCCTCCAACTCGGATTGAACGCCCAAGTGGACCAATTTGAACAAACCTTGAACCGCGCCGCAGAAGAGGCCGTCAAGACCGCGGCTCCCATCTTTGGCCAAGCCATCCGCGAAATGACCATCGCCGACGGTTTTGCCATCCTGCAAGGGCAGGAGAACGCCGCCACCAACTACCTGCGCGAGAAAACCACTGCCCGGCTCCAAGAGACCTTCCGCCCCGAGGTGCAATCGGCCATCGACAAGGTGCAACTCACCAAACACTGGGAACCGTTGGCGAGCAAATACAACCTCGCGGTGCAATTCACCGGCGGCGAGCCCGTCAACCCTGACCTGACCAGCTACGTGACCGAGCGCGCGGTAGAAGGCCTGTTTGTGCTCATTGAATCCGAGGAGAAAAACATTCGCAAAAACCCCGGCGCACGCACCACAGAGCTGTTGCAACGTGTGTTTGGATCGGTGCAATAAGCACGGCTGGACCCGTAAGATCGACGGCCTGTTTGGATCTCACTTTGGCGGTGGGTATGGGTGGTTTTGCTACATTCGAGATTGCTGTTAAGTAACCCACAACCAAAATCAACGCTATATGAAACAACGCTACGCTTTGCTGGCTGCGCTTGGACTTTCTGGTGCCCTCATGGCCCAAACTCCTTACCAAGCCCCCGCAGAAAAAGACATTGCTGTTAAGACCAGCCACCAGGCCATGACCGGCCACGAGGTGATTCCTCAAACCCCACGCGTGGAACGTGAGGTGGGACAAGTCATTGCCCCTACCCGTGCAGGCTTCACAGAAACCTTCATCGGAACCACGCAATACGATCTTCAGTCCAACGGTGCCAACCAAAACCGCATCGAAAACCACGACGGCACCTTGGTGGCCGGTTGGACCCAAAGCCAACAAGTATCTCCGTTCAACGACCGCGGCACCGGTTGGAACGACGCCACCGACTACGCATTCGGCGACATCCCGTTTGACCGCCTTGAGTCACAACGTGTAGGTTGGCCGAGTGTTACCCGCACTGCCGGTGGACGCGACATTGCCATCACCCACATTGGCTTTGAGAACCTGAGCATGATGTACCGCGATGCCGGTGGCGCATGGCAGGAAACCGAAGTGGAAACAGAAGTACCTATGGGCCTGCTGTGGCCACGTGCCATTGCCGGTGGTGCCGACGGCAACACCATTCACATGTTTGCCTTGACCACCCCCATTGGCAACCAGCTGACCACCGCAGACCTGTACCAAGGCATGGACGGTGCGCTGCTGTACTACCGCTCCTCTGACCAAGGGGACACCTGGGAGATCAGCGACATGCTCCTCCCACAAATGGACTCCACCCAGTTCTTGGGCTTCGGTGGTGATTCATACGCCATTGCTGCCAACGGCGACAAGGTGGCCTTTGCCGTGTTCAACGACTGGTCTGACTCGTTTGTCATGATCTCTGAAGACAACGGCGACAACTGGACCAAGCGTGTACTGGTAGACTTCCCGGTAGACCTCTTCCCCCAGGACGATGAGCTGCTCGACCTCAACGAAGACATGCTGGCCGACACCGTCCTCAACTCGGACAATGCGGGTGCCTTGCACATTGCCAACGACATGAGCCTGCACGTGACCTGGGGCAACATGCGCTATTTGGACGAAACCCTCGGCGACGACCAATGGACCTACTTCCCTTTCACCGATGGCCTGCAGTACTGGAACGAGGACATGAACGACGGCGAGTCGATGACCATCGCGTTCACCACTGACTTGGACGACGACGGCGAGATCACCCTGGCCGAAGACATCGGCACCTACTTCACCAGCCTCACCGGCCACCCGAGCATGGGCTCGGATGCCGCAGGTACACTGTACGTGAGTTACTCTGGTGTAGTGGAAACCCACGCGACGGGTACGCAAAACTACCGCCACGTGTTCCTGATGAAATCCGAAGACGGCGGTGCCAACTGGACCGATCCTGTAGACGCCACCCCAGACGAAGAGTACATCGGATACGAAGCCATCTTCTGTACCATGGCTCCGGTGGTGGACGATGAGCTACACATGATCTACCAGCGCGACCTCGAGCCCGGACTCCACGTGCGTGGCGACGAGGATCCCGTGGACCTCAATGACATCATCTACCTTGCGGTGACCACCGACCTGGACATCACAGGTGTAGAGGAGTACGTAGCCGATTGGGACTTCAACGTATACCCTAACCCCACCTACGGCGACGCCACGGTTGTATTGGGTGAAATGCTCCACGGCACCGTACAGGTGTTGGACATGCAAGGCAAAGAGATCGTGACGCATAAAACCACCACTGGCATTGTTTCCCTCTCACTTGACGCCCTTGCTCCAGGCATCTACTTGGTGGAAGCCGGCAACGACATTCAACGCAGTACCCAACGCCTCATTGTACACTAGGCCAGGGAATTATTGCTGTTCAGAAAAAAAGCCACGCTGCAACAGCGTGGCTTTTTTTGATTCGATTCGGGCACCGGATTTACCCGGCTACAGGAAAGGCCGCCGAAGCGGTCTCAAAACCGCGGTCCACTTTCTTGAACAGGCCTTGGAGCACTTTACCCGGACCCACTTCCAGCACCGAAGTGGCGCCGTCGGCGATCATGGCGTGCATGGTTTGGGTCCAACGCACAGGAGCGGTCAGCTGGGCCACCAAGTTGTTTTTGATGGTCGCAGGATCGGATTCACCTTGAGCGCTGACGTTTTGGTACACCGGGCAACGCGGTGCAACAATGTTGGTAGCCTCAATGGCTGCCGCAAGTTCTTCGCGTGCAGGCTCCATGAGTGGCGAGTGGAAGGCTCCACCCACAGGCAAGAGCAACGCGCGGCGCGCACCTTTTTCCTTCAACACTTCACAGGCCGCTTCCACCGCAGGGATTTGACCTGAGATCACAAGTTGTCCGGGGCAGTTGTAGTTGGCAGCCACCACAATGCCGTCTTGCTCGGCGCATGCGGTCTCCACCACGTCGTCGTCCAGGCCCAGGATGGCGGCCATGGTAGACGGCTCTGCCTCACACGCTTTTTGCATGGCTTGGGCGCGGGCCGAAACCAGTTTCAAGCCGTCTGCGAAGTTCATGGCACCACAGGCGACCAGCGCAGAGAACTCACCCAACGAGTGGCCTGCAGCCATGCCCGGTTGAAAGGTGTCGCCCAACAGTTCTGCCAGAATCACCGAGTGGGTGAAGATGGCGGGTTGGGTCACTTTGGTTTGCTTCAAATCGGCGTCCGAGCCGTTGAACATGATGTCCGAGAGGTGAAAGCCCAGGATGTCGTTGGCTTCCTGAAAACGTGCGCGCGCTTCAGCGCTGGCATCGAACAGGTCTTTGCCCATTCCTGAAAACTGCGATCCCTGTCCGGGAAATACGGTTGCTTGCATGGCTTGAAATATTTCGGGTCAAAACTACGCAAGATGCCCTAGCGAACGATGCGCGCCTCGAGGTCAAGTCCTGCCTTGGCGATGGCTTCCAAGCGATCCAAGCTGTGGTACAAGTCCTCAAACGTGCTGATTTCGTAGTACCGCATTTGGATTTCGGAGTTGACAAAGTGGTTGTGGATGACCGCCTCAATGTCATAAGGCAGCACTTCAATGGGGTCGTTGTAGATGTGGTTGGACTCTCCAAAACTGCTCAAGATTCCCGCGCCGTAGATCTCGGTATGTGCCTCTCCTTTCATCAATCCAAACTCCACGGTGAACCAGTACAGCCGTTGCAATGCGGTGAGCATGGTGGGGTCGTTGAGGTGATTGACACCGATCTGCCCAAAGCGTTCCATGAAGGCCGCATACGTGGGGTCGATGAGCAGGGGAATGTGTCCAAAGGTGTCGTGGAACATGTCGGGCTCTTCAAGGTAATCGAGCTGCTCGCGGCTGCGGAGCCAGGTGGAAGAGCAGAAGCGCTTTTCGGCCAAGAGCTGGAAGAAGTCTTCCACGGGAATCAACCCCTTGACCACTTCGATGCGCCAACCTGTTTCGGCTTGCAAGCGGCGTTCGAGCGGGCCAAAATCAGGCACCTGGGACGGGGCCATCTCGGGCGAAAGACGATCCACGCAGTCCAAATACGCTTGGCAACTCTTGCCTTGCAGGTTCTGGATCTGACGGTCAAAGAGGATGTTCCAAATGGTGTGGTCCTCTGGGGTGTACTGGTCGTAGTGCTGTTTCATGGCAACAAAAAACCCGGCAATTGCCGGGCATCAAAAGAAGTGTGGTGTACATGTACGCGCCTGCTTCCCTCAGCCCAATGGGATGAGATATACTTGAGGATATGCGTGCCAAAAATTCATACCTCTAAGGTAAACGGTTCAATCCAAAAGGCAGTAGGTCTTGTAGAATTTTGCGAGCAACGCACATCCTTTTTCATTGGGATGCACGCCGTCTGAAGTAAAGTCGCGCCATTGGGCTGCGGGAAAGACTTCGGCATCTGACCGGGCACCGCCAGCATCCTGTGGCCATTGGTTGTAGTTTAACCGCGCCACGTCCAGAGCATCGGGTCGGATGTACGTGCTTGTACCCAATTCAAACGGCACCACTGGCAAGGCATAGGTGTATTTGCCCGCTGCGGTCATGCGAGCACGAAATGCCGCGTAGTTGTGGCGCAAGGTGACCGCCCCATACCCGGCCAACAAATCGTTAGCGCCCAAGGCCACAGCCACCACCTCGATGTTTGGATGGTCCAATCCAGTCGCCCATTTGTCGAGGTGCAATGCATACTCCCCTGGCACCGACCACACCGCAACTCCGGGCAAGGCCTCCAACGAATCGCGTACCGTGTGCAAGATGCTGTTGCCCACAACCACCAAGGAATCCGGGCGGGCAAAGCAAGCTGTACGTTTCCGATCCAAGTCCCATGCCGCGGTTGCTTGGGTACGCACGCGGTCAGGGCGCCAACGTTGGCGGTCGAGCTCAAACGTGAACCAAGCCAACAGGCCCAGCATCAACACCACCGTCACCCCTTTGATTTGCCGATTCATCACAGGCAAGGTATCGATTCTGCAAGGAGAGACTCCGAGGCATTTCCCAATGGCTATCTTTCCCCTTTACCAAAATGATTCCACCGTGATTGTATCGAAAAGCATCAGCTTGACCCGCTTGCTGCGCTGGCAAGGCGGACACTTCGTCTGGCTCTTTGCCTTGATGGGCACCGTTTCCTTCCTCTATGCCAATGGGTACATCGGCTTTGTGATTCCGTGGTTGCCCATGACCGTGATTGGCACTGCCGTGGCTTTTTATGCCGGCTTCAAAAACAACCAAGCGTACGACCGCATGTGGGAAGCACGCAAAATCTGGGGCGGGATTGTCAACGACAGCCGTTCGTGGGGCATGATGGTCGATGGGTTCATCACCGATCTGTTTGCCCAAGCGAACACCGACCCCGAGCACATCAAATCCATCAAGCAAAGGCTGATTTACCGGCACATCGCATGGCTCTACGCCCACCGAAGTCAACTGCTGGTGACCACCACTTGGGAGCATGCCAATCAGCGCGGTATGGTGGGCAAAGCCGCAGCGTTCTATCAACAACGCTTTGGCATTGGGCTGGTGGACGACGAGGTCACGCGCATTGAATTGCGCGACCTGCTACCCGAAGACGAACACGACCGGTTGGTGGGTCAGGCCAACACCGCCACCCAAATCATCAACGCTCAATCCCGCGACTTGCGGGAGCTGCGCAAAGCGGGTTTACTGGACGACTTCCGCCACATGGAAATGACCGATGTGCTGCGCTCCTTTTACACCCTGCAAGGCAAAAACGAGCGCATCAAGAAGTTTCCCCTCCCCCGTCAATACGCCAACATGAGCCGGTACTTTACCGGCATTTTCATTGCCCTGCTTCCCTTTACTATGATCCCTGAACTGATCGGGCTTGGTGCCTACGGAGCCATCGTGGCTGTACCGGTAGCAGTGCTCGTCGCTTGGATCTACCTCACCATGGAATTGGTGGGAGATTATTCAGAAAACCCCTTCCAAGGCATGGCCAATGACATCCCCATGCTTTCGCTGTGCAGGGTGATCGAAATAGACCTGCGTGAAATGCTCGGTGAGACGGATCTACCCCCGGGTATTCAAGCCAAAAACAATGTTTTGATGTAATAGAAAAGGCGCCCCAAGGAGCGCCTTTTTTACGTTCAATCAGTGGTGCGGGAATTACAGCTTATAGCTGAAGCCCACGGCCAACACCTCTTTAAATTGGGTAATGGGACCGGCGGCAATGCCTGTAGATTCAAAGTACTCTTGGCTACGGGCAATAGCAATGTCATCGTCGTAAATCAGCTGAGTACTGATGGTGGCGCTCATGTACTCGTTGATCTTCATCGAAATGAGGGTCTCCCAGTTGACATCGATGTTCTGCGGGTTGTTCAGGTAGTTGCTGAACAGGTCGATCTTGGTCATCAGGCTTACATTTTCAGCCAGTTCGGTTGTGTACTGAACTTTGGCGTATCCTCCGATTTCCGCGCGGAACATTTCACCGGCGGCCACACCGTAGTTGGTGCTAAGGGTGGTGTCGTTCACAATGGTCATCTTCAAGGTTGAAGGCGAGATGAAGGCTGTGAAGTTGTCCGATGGCTTGTAGTCCATACCCAAAGCAGCCAATGAAAATGCCGGCGCCAAGAAGTCTGAAATGCGCACCAGATCATCGGCAAATGGATCCTCGTAACCCGGAGCAAACTGGGTACGGAAGTTGAACAGCGCCGAGTAGAACCAATATTGGTTGGCTTGGTAGCCCCACTTGGAAGCAAAGTCGATTTTATCATCGGTCTTCACCCCGGCAGCGTCCCCTTGCCAAAGCATACCGTAAGCCAGGTCCAAGGTGTTGTCCCAAGAGCTTTTGCCTTTGACACGGTTGGCAAACAAGCTGACCAATCCGTTTGAAGACAAGCTGTTTTGACCACCGGCCGCCCAATTGCTCAAGTACACTTGACTAAAGTTCAGGCCCAGGGTACCGCCTTTCTTCCAGGTAGTGTCTGCGGCCAATGAATCCACAGGCGTAGTGAGGGTCTTCACCAACATGGTTTCTTCTTCGGGGGTGAGGACCTTGTTGTTGGCGTCTTGCGCCCAAGAGTAAGTGCTGCACAGCAGCAGTGCAATGGCGATTGCGTGTTTCATAGCGTGGATTTCTTAAGGAGAGTTATGGGTTGCATATGTGACCGTCACGTTGCGGAACCGAATGTCGATACCTGCCGTGTCGAGCGTCTTCTTGCCATTGTTGAGAATACTAAAGTACACATCACAGCAGTGGGCTGTGTCGCACCAAGACGGGCTTGATGGAGAACACCGTCTGAACGTTGAAATACTCGGGCAAGAACGGAGTCAAGCAGATGTGGAGAACGATGTCAGGGAAACCACCAGGGTTCAATCCACACAATCTCAGGGCAAAGTCATGCCTCGGGTGCTGCGGAACCTCTGGTTTTGAGTCCGTACCAGATCAGGTAGCCCAAGCCCAACACCCCGCTGCATGCGGCCAAGAAGAACCCACTTGAAATCGTCTCTGCCGCGTTGGCCTCGTCGTAAAGCCCACCAGTGATGAAGGCGCCCGCACCAATGCCAATTTCCAATGCCAACAGCATGGTGGCCAAAGACAACGCCACATGTCCGGGCCGAGCCAAGTCGGTGGTCCAAGCAAAAATGGTGGGACGGTTCAGGCCAATGGCTACTCCGTAGAGGATGCCACCGAAAATGGCCATCCAGCGCGTGGTAGAAAAACCAAGCACCAGCATGGCGGTGATCATGAACACCATCCCGATCATGAGCGGCACCAACCTCCCCAAACGGTCCGAAGCCCGTCCGGCAATGAACCGGATGGCTATGGAGGTGGCGATGAACGAGGGGTTGAACGACCCTTTGTACTCAAAGTTGAGCTCGTCCACCAGCAAAGGTGCCAACGTAATGATGGTCCCAAAGCTGAAGGTCTCAAACAAGGTGGTCATGAAGGCCGGCGTGGCGGATCGATCCAAGATCGGCTCGTCCTTTTGGAAGGCCAGCATGCTCCATGTGAACTTCTGCGCGCTGGGCAAGGATTCTTGCAACCGGGATGTCATGAGCCAAGCCAGCACCCCCAGGACCGATGCGGTGATAAACATGTTGTCAAACCCCAAATGCTCCTTGACCACACTTCCCATCCAGGGGCCCAATGCCGTTCCAGTTGCACCCGCCATGCCTAAATACCCCATGGCCTCTCCAATGCGTTTGGGAGGCACTACGTCGGCCAGCATAGCAGTAGTGGCCGTTGGGCGCCAACCGGTGCTCAGCCCATGCACAAACCGCAATGCCAAGAAGGATAAGATGGTGGTGGTGAATATGTAGAGCCCACCGCAAACTGCAGTGACGATGGTCCCAAAAATCATCACAGGACGGCGGCCAATGCGGTCGGCAAGACGTCCACTCCAAAGCCTGCTCAACCCGGCAGAAACGGTAAAGAGCCCAATGATGAACCCCACAAATGCTTCGCCCCCATCCATACGCTTGAGGAACTCTGCCAGCTCAAACAGTGGGAAACTGAAGCTCATCATGAACAGCACCGAGCTGAAACACAAGAGCCAAAAATTGCGGGTAAAAATGGTGCCTGACTCCCGAGGATCAGGCCTAGAGGTGTTGTGGGTCATGTTGGGGTCGCAAAGGTAGCACGATCACCGAGGCGACCCCTCTTCCTCGTCCGCTTATTGGCCGGCGCGCACCACTTGTGCTCGGCACACGCGGTCGCCTTGCTGGAGGTGCAAGTGGTAGGTGCCGGTGGGCAAGTCTGCCAGCTGTACAAAGCTGCGTCCTGTCAACTGACGCTGGAGCACCACTTGGCCTGTAGCGTTGAACACTTGCAGCAGTCCTGGTTGCTCCAAGCCTTCGATCCACACCCCGTTGGCGGTGGGGTTCGGGTAGACGTTCAACTGCAAGGCCAACTCGTTCACGCCCACAGGGTCCACAACAGGCTCGGGGATGAGCGAATCCAGCGGGAAGGTCATCATCGACCGCGAAAAGGTGGCGGCCACCAGCTCCATATTGGGCTCATTGAACTCCAAATCAAAGACGGGTATCAGCGGCATGTTGTTGCCCACACGCTGCCAGTTATCGCCGCCATTTTCGGTGAAGTACACGCCCACGTCGGTGGCGATGAACAGGGTGGTATCGTTCCACACTTCCAAGTGGTTGATGGGCAAGTCTGGCAGGTCGCCGGACACAGCGGTCCAGGTGTCACCCGAATCGGTGCTTTTGTGGATGTACGCGGTGTTGTCGTTGTCCTTGTAACCCGAGTGGGTCACAAACACGGTTTGCGCATCCTCTGGACTGGCTTTGATGTTGGTCACGTAACGCTCAGGCAAGTTGCTTGTGATGTTGTCCCAAGAGGCGCCATCGTCCAGGCTGCGCCAAACGTTGGCATCGGTGGTACCGGCGTAAAGTACGCCCGCTTGCACGGGAGATTCGGCCACTGTGGAGATGGTGTGGTAGCGGTCGCCAAAGATCACCCCGTCGGTCAAGTCGTCGCTGATGGGTTGCCAGATCCCATAGGGGGCGCCTGTCATCTTGTACATGCGGTAGGTGCCGGTGTAAAAGGTTTCGCCGGTGTGCGGTGACGGGATGTACGGCATATCCCAGTTGCGCCGGTCCTCTTCATCCAATCCGTACGTAAAATCCTCCCACTCGCCCCAGCCGTTGGCATCCAGGAAATACAGTGCGCCGTTTTGGACGGCCACATAGCGCAAGCCCACTGCATTGGAGTCATAGTAGGCTTGGAAACCATCGCCTCCAAAATCCCGAGTCCAAGCACTCCAGTTTTCTTGGTTACCCGTGGTGGTACCGTTGTCTTGTGCTCCGCCGGTATAGTTGTCGGGATCAAACGGGTTGAGCCCCACATGGTAAAACTGGGTATTGGGGATTTCGTCCACGTCTTCCCACGCGTAAATGTTGGTGTTGTTCAAGTCGCCCGGGTGGCGGTACAGTCCGCCGTCGGTGGCCAATAGGATGGAGCCGTCGGGCAGTGTTTCCATGTCGTGCTTGTCTGCATGCACGAGGTACTCCCACCAAATGGGACAACTCATGTACCAGTCGTTCCCGGAATTGTCGGTGGTCCACAAGTCTACCCCCAAGACCGAGATTTGTGAGTCGTCCTCGGGGTTGACGTGGATCTTACCAAAGTACCAGCCGAAGCCGCCCATGGCATTGGACATTTGGTCAATGTCCCAGTCCACAGGGCCCCAGCTGTCACCGCCGTCGCTGGTGCGGTAGATGCCCTCGATCTGGTAGCTGGTGGAGATCACAATCGCATAGAGCTTATTGGGGTCGGAGTTGCTCATGGTCAACCCAATGCGGCAGAGTTCGCCGTCAGGCAGGCCATCGGTGAGCATTTCCCAGTTATCGCCGTTGTCGTTGGAACGCCAGATGCGGCAATTTTCGCTGGAGATGATGCTCTCCTGGTTGTTGCGTACGCGGGTCCAGCTGGCCGCATAGATCACGGTGGGGTTGGCCGGGTGACTGACCAAGTCGATGATGCCGGTTTGCTCGTCGATGAAGTGCACCAGATCCCAGGTGACACCGCCATTGGAAGATCGGTAAACGCCGCGCGCAGTAGTGGGTGCAAACGGCAAGCCCATGGCTCCGGCAAAAAGGATGTCGGGATCGGCAGGGTTGATGACGATTTTGGTGATGATCACGCCTTCTTCCAGTCCGAGGTGGGTCCACGTGTCGCCACCATCGGTGGTTTTGTAAATGCCGTTTCCAGGGTGGGGCATCCCCGAAATGTTCGGATCCCCCGTGGCCGCATACATCACGTCAGCGTTGGTGGGATCAAAAACGATGTCGGCGATTGAGAGGTAGTCAAAATCGTCCGCAATGGGTGTCCAGGTTTCGCCGGCGTCCAGGGTGCGGAAAATCCCGCCCGTAGAGGCTCCCGTGAACCAGATGTCAGGGTTGTCCGGGTGAATGGCAATGCAATTCAAGCGTCCGCCGATATTCAGCGGCCCTTCTTGCTTCCAAGGCAGGTCAGTGGTGCGGGTGGGGGCAGCCTCATCTGCGGCCAGGTCCATCACCCGCGTGAATTCGCGCAAATCCAGTGCTTGGCCAGGCATGGTGCGTTGGAGGTAAAAATGCTCCATGGGCGCTGATTTGTCAGCGAGTTTATCGCATGCAGGGGCGGAATCGGGGCGATCTGCCAGGCCGGGAGCCATCAGCATTCCAAGAGCAAGTGCGGCGCAAATCCAAGGCGTTGCTTTCATACAGAACAGGTTTGATGCGAAGTTCGGTCACTTTCCCTTCTGCCGCCAATCGGCTTTGATGCAAGATGGGAAACCTGCCATCCTGTGGAAAACAGGTGGACTTCCTTCGCCTCGAAAATGCGCATTTCGCGGGCGGAATCCGGTAATTTTGTCTCAAAATACCTCCGTTGTGACACTGATCAAGTCGATTTCCGGTATTCGAGGCACCATTGGCGGACCTGCAGGCGACGCCCTCACCCCTCCCGACGTGGTGCGCTTCACCTCGGCGTTTGCGGCGTTTTTGCAAGCCCGTCACAACAAGCAACGCTTGCGTATTGTGGTGGGTCGTGATGCCCGCATCTCTGGCCCCATGGTGGAGCAACTTGTGCTCGGCACCCTCACCGGCATGGGCTGCGACGTGATCAATGTGGGCCTCAGCACCACCCCTACCGTTGAGGTGGCTGTTCCCATGGAGCAAGCCGATGGCGGCATCATCCTCACCGCATCCCACAACCCCAAGCAATGGAACGCGCTTAAGTTGCTCAACGAGCGCGGCGAATTCATCTCGGCCGACGACGGTGCAGAAGTCCTTCGCCTGGGCGACAGCGGCGAAATCCACTACGCCGATGTGGATGAGCTCGGCAGCGTGACCACCATCGACGACTACGTGCAAAAGCACATCGACGCAGTCCTCGCCCTTCCACTGGTCAACAAAAAAGCCATTGCCCAGGCAGGCTTCAAAGTGGCGGTGGACGCAGTGAACTCCTCGGGCGGCATTTTTGTACCTGCATTGTTGAAAGCCCTTGGCGTAGAGAACATCATTGAACTCTACTGCGAACCCAACGGCCACTTCCCCCACAACCCTGAACCCCTGCCTGAAAACCTCACCGCGATTGCCGATGCCATCCGCAAGCAAGGCGCAGACGTTGGCTTGGTGGTGGATCCCGATGTGGACCGCTTGGCCATGGTATGCGAAGACGGCAGCATGTTTGGCGAGGAATACACCCTGGTTGCAGTGACCGACTACGTGCTCAAACACACCCCGGGCAACACCGTCAGCAACCTCTCCTCTACCCGCGCCTTGCGTGACGTAACCCGCGCTCATGGGCAAACCTATACCGCTGCAGCTGTGGGCGAGGTGAACGTGGTCAATGCCATGAAGTCCACCGAAGCCATCATCGGAGGCGAGGGCAACGGTGGGGTCATTTACCCTGAATCGCACTACGGCCGAGACGCGCTGGTGGGCATTGGTCTGTTCCTGTCGCACTTGGCCACCTCGGGCAAGTCCTGCTCGGCACTGCGTGACAGCTACCCCAAGTACGTCATCAGCAAAAACAAGATCCAACTCACCCCCGACCTGGATGTGGACGCTCTGCTTAAAGCAGTAGAGCAGCGCTACGCCAGTGAGGAACTCAATACGGTGGACGGCGTTAAAATCGACTTCGCAGAAGGCTGGGTGCACCTGCGCAAGTCCAACACCGAACCCATCATCCGCGTCTACGCCGAAGCAGCATCGGCCGATGCCGCAAATGCACTTGCCCAGCGCATTATCCATGACGTTCAATCCCTGACTGCATGACCCAACGCAGCATATACTTGGACAACGCCGCAACGACGCCGTTGGCCCCCGAGGTGTTTGAAGCGATGCGCCCGTTTATGGAGCATCACTTCGGCAACCCGTCCTCGACCCACCATTTTGGCCGCAAAACCAAAACAGCCATCGAACGCTCACGCCGTGCCATCGCAGGCGCGCTCAACTGCCTGCCGGCAGAAATCTACTTCATGTCCGGCGGTACCGAAGCCGACAACATCGCCCTGCGCTGCTCGGTGGACGACTTGGGGTGCACGCACATCATCACCTCTGCCATTGAGCACAGTGCGGTGATCAAAACCGCCCAGCTGTTGGAGCAACAAGGCAAGATTCGCCTTTCGCTGGTGAACCTGCTGCCCAACGGCCATGTGGACCTCGACCACCTCGCCCAATTGCTGGACACCCCAGACAAGACGCTGGTGAGCCTCATGCACGGCAACAACGAAATCGCCAACCTGCTCCCCATCAAGCAAGTGGGCGAGCTCTGCGCGCAGCACGACGCCCTGTTTCATTCCGACACGGTACAAACCATGGGGCACTACACGTTTGACTTGCAAGACTTAAACGTGCATTTCATCACCGGCGCTGGTCACAAGTTCCACGGACCCAAAGGCGTGGGTTTCCTTTACGTAGACAAGGCGCTTAAAATCAACGCCCGCATCACCGGTGGAGGGCAAGAGCGTCAACTCCGTGGCGGTACGGAAAACCTGTATGGCATTGTGGGCATTGGTGCGGCACTGGAACTCTGTACCCAAGACATGGCCGCGCACAAGAGCCATGTCAGCAGCCTCAAGCAACACATGGCTCGCGAGTTGGAATCGCGCTTGCCAGGCGTAGAATTCAACGGCGACTCACGCAGTGAGGACAGCCTCTACACGGTGCTCAACGTCACCCTGCCCGAGAGCAACAACTCGGGCATGATGCTGTTCCTCTTGGACTTGGAAGGCATCGCCTGCTCCGGCGGTAGCGCTTGTTCTTCGGGCGCCGCCAAGGGTTCGCACGTACTCACGGCAATCGACGCCATCCGTCCCAATCGCGCTTCCCTGCGCTTCTCATTCAGCCGCTTCACCACGCGTGAAGACGTGGACTATTCCATCGAGAAGATCGTGGCGATTTGTGGGATCAAGGAGGTCGTGTGACCCCCGTTTAACCGTTTGGTAATTAGCGTGTCCTCGGCGGTCTCGCTAGTCACACACACTCCCATAAGCGCCTAAGATGGTCAACAAATCGGGCGTGTCAATGTCTCCACTTTGGTTGAAGTCAAGGGCAGAACAGCCCGTAGGGGCATCCGCAACAATGCATTGCTGCACCGAGGGATCCCAGACCGTGCCTGGTCCACAGAACGAGGCAAGACTTAGACTCACCGCGTTCGAAGAGATGGTTTGTCCACCGGTCAACAAGCCCGGTGATATCGCACATTCGGAGTCTGCCGTAAACGCCACCCGATAGGTATTTTCTCCCGCAGGAGGAGCATTGTCGGTGTACGCCGTGAAGAGTGCAGGAATTTCAGCAATGAGTTCATCCACACCTCCATCTGTACTGCGGTAAACTTGGTAGGCATCGTACTGCAATCCCTGGTATTCATTCCAAAGCAGATTTACCCCGCCAGCAACCGACTGACTTGCGGCCAAGTGCAGTGACGTATGCGCCCAATTATCCACTTGCGCGGATCCAAACCCACAGGCATCGACAGCTTCCAAGAGGTACCTGTAGCTGCGCGCACTTCCGCTGCTGTTTTCATCCACAAACAGTTGCGTGCCCGGAGGGACCGTTCCCAAAAAGGTCTGTGCCTCCAAGGAGCCGTCAGACGAAGTGGATTCATAAAGGTTGTAACCGAGCGCGCTGGGCTGATCCAACCATGAAATTTCGTTGTGGTCGTCTCCGTTTACACTGACCCCGCAAATGGCTTGCACCTGCAGGTCACTGAAGTCCACTTCTGACCACTGGAAAGAGGCAGTTTTGGTATGAAGCGTCTCGTCTTGTGCATCGCATCCGCTGTAAAATTCAAACGTGAATTCGTAAGTAAACCAGTACTCCACTATGGCAGGACTCAATGGCCCATTGATCCACTCGGTATGCACGGTGACCATGTCAGAAGTCAGGTCCAAGGAATCTCCAACCTGAATGGTACCAAAAGCGGGGGACGCTACAGACTCAAACGCCCATACGCTTGGGGGGTTGAACACGGCTACAAACTGCCCACATCCCTGCGGGACAATATCAAAAAAGCGGTCAACGGGTTGCGTGGGAAGCATTGTCCCCACAAAAGGATATTCATCTCCTAGCAGTTCAAGTTCCTGTACCTGCCACTGGGAGGCCACCTCAAACCAAGCGTCCACGTTGCAGAAATCGAAATAGGTATCCTCACAATTCCACTCTGCACTGCCTAATACTCCTATTGGGCCATAGCACGCATCCCGGTCCAATTCGGCGAATAGCGGGACTTCATAATAAAAATAAGGGTCTAGGTAGTCCTGTACACAGTAATAGTTTCCAGGCAGGTGTATGTCACAACCGGCTGGCTGCACACACAAGTCTGGATAGGCCTCTATGATTCCCGTGTAGGCACATGAATTGTCGTCGCACGGGGCTGATTCGTCATAGTTGCACGCCAAAGGATCCGTACAACCGCCAAAAACGCAGCTGTAGTCTTGGATGTAAGCTTGGGGATCGTAATTGCATGCCTGCTCATTGGTGCATCCCTCGATGAATTCGCAAGTGCCATCGTCGTAATTGGCCTGCGGATTGTAATTCAACCCAAACGGATTTGTGCAACCCGGTTCGATAGGTTCACAGTCTACGACCTGCATAGAAACAGTGCCTGAGGCGTACTCAGAAAGGATAAAGCTGGAGACCTGTGCACCATACCAATAGTTGTCTGGCAGGATGCTCATTCTAACCTGAAAGGTGTTGGTGTAGTTCTGACAATTTTCTGAGTCTGGTTCTTCGTTCTCTAACCAGAAACCAAATCCATCCCCGTAATGATTCACTTCGTAAAAATCATATGACTCCGAGAAGTCCTCGAACAGCAATTCACTGCTCGTTGCACCGTTAATCCAGAAGTCAAAGAATAACTGTTGGGGCTGGCAAAACGTGGTCAATTCCACTTCGAACGTGACCATGTGGCCAATCAACTGAGTGGGATAATTTATCTCCTGCCAATCTTGCGTTTCTTCTCCCTGCATAAAAGACTGCGAATACAGCTCGGTGGTTCCGCATAGATCGCACACATATGTATACTGGCATACACTCGGGTCGGGACAGTCGGTATCAGGGTCATAGTTACAGGCTGTGGCATCTGCACAGCTTGGGTATTGGCACCCGCCCTCGCAAGCTCCTGCCTCGGGATTGTAATTGCAAGCCATGGGGTCTGTGCACACCGATGCGATGCACGAACCGTCGTCAAAGAGCGCCCCGGGATCATAATTGCAGGCATCTTCAGACGTGCAACCGTAACATGCATATTCACACGAGGCATCGTCTACCGTAGCCTCCTCATCATAGTTGCAAGCCGTAGCGTCCATACAACCGGCTTGTGCGCCGCACGCATAACAGGATTGCCAGCATACGGTATCCAAAGATTGAGCTGTGGTCACAAAAAGTTGGCGGGCGTTCATCGCTTCGTCGAAACAGTCCAGGGGACCCGTCCAATCCACACTCTGTTCAGCGGACATCTGAGCGTCAAAACTGTAGAAGTAGTAATACTCGCCTGCGGGCAGATTAAGCGTCACGCTATACACTAAATTCTCTGTATCAGGAACTTGTCCCATCTCATAAAGCTCACCTTCTGCCCAGTCGTGCGCCATAATGTTTAACTCCGCTGGACCGAAGAACACGGGATCTCCATCAAAAATAGTCATGTCAACAGTGAAGGTGACCGGAAATAAACACGAGCCGTCGTCTTCCAAAGCCATCGGGTCATAGTTCACGGCCGATTCGTCTGTGCAACCGAGCGGGTAACTGATCGAATTGCATGTCTCCCAAGACCAATAGCCCAAATCATCAATTCCTGCATTGGGCACTCCAAAAGAGCGTAGCCCCATTTCGTAACAACCGCCTTCAAAACTTATAGGGTCTTCCATAACCCCCCCATCTACCGAAAAGAGAAAGTTCCATGTACCAGAAGGTAAAAGGTCGGTGGTATGCCAAACACTTCCACCTTCGTCTCCGTATGCCGTCAATTGCATCATGAAAACATGCATCGGTTCCGTTCCAGATGAGGTTTCTCCTGGAAAGAAATTCACGTCGACAGGCATAGCAGAATCAATGAAAAACGGAACATATAGTCCAATGCTTACCGAATACAAACATGAACCGTCATCAACAGTCACTGAGGGATCGTAGTTGACTGCGTCGTCGTCAGTACATCCCGAGCCGGCTGCACAAGCGCTACAAGAACCGTAGGTGTCGTTAAATACCGCACCAGCTGCAACAGCAATTTCACGGTTGGCGTAGCTGGAGAAGTCAGTGATTGGAGCACATGCGGCGCCGTTCTGCATGTCATCAACCAAGTTTTCCTGGCCTGCAAAGTTGTCAACGGAGTACTTGTATTCGAAGTTACCCAAAGGCAGATCGAGGACTACAGTCCAAGTGCCATCGCCGTTGTCCGACATCGGGGCACAACCACCACACCAACCAAAGGCAGGCGATTCAACCGCAGGAGTGGTGAATGAGGCAGGGTCTTCACAGTTCATGTCTACGTTGAAGGTGACAGCGTAGACGCAGGAACCGTCGTCGGTGATTGCAGCGCTATCGTAGTTAGAAGCTGCTGGATCGGTACAACCTTGTATGACGCATGCATCGCAAGAGCCGTAGGTCTCGCTAAGCTCAGCGCCAGCGGCTACGGTGATTACACGATTTGCGAAGGTGACCAAGTCGGTGTTCCCAACACAAGTCGCTCCAGCAAGAGCGTCATCAAGCAGGTCTTCATAGCCTGCAAAGTAGTCTACCGCGTACATATATTCGAAGTCACCAAGTGGTAGATCAACCGTCACGCTCCATACGCCATCCATATCAGCGTCAGTCATAGGAACACAACCGCCGCACCAGCCAAATGCACCTGATTCCACAGCAGGAGTGGTGAATGAGGCAGGGTCTTCACAGTTCATGTCTACGTTGAAGGTGA
>JBMYJR010000051.1:0-21864 GCA_049594615.1 Flavobacteriales bacterium | reverse complement strand
CTTTTGTGGAGTACAAAATTCATTACCACTCCGATACACATCCAGGGTTTATTGCAGGAGGGTCAATTGCCTTTGCAATCTTCTGAAGACGCAATCCCAGAAGACTTCAAAGCGTCCCTCTGAAGGACGGATAACGGGTGTTAATCACCCAAGCACAGCTGCATGTGAATGTTGGCCAAGTCATACATACATCCCTCGACCAACGGGACTTCTTGAAAGCCGAATTTCGCATAGATGTGAAGCGCACTTTTGAGACTTGAATGCGAATACAACTCGATGCACTTGACCCCTTTGGAGGCGGATAATTGGATCGCGAAGTGCATCAACTGTTGCCCAATGCCTCGGGATTGGAACTCCTTGCTCACAGCCATTTTGTTTAACTCGACCACACCTTCACCGGCAGGTGTCAACGCAAGGGTAGAAACCACCTCGTCGTTCACCACCCCAAAATAGATCTCGCCGCCTTTCTCAAGTACCATCATCTCCGGATTTTCAAGCACCTCCAAATCATACGGTTCAAGCAGCCCATGCTCCTCTAGCCATGCACGATTCAGACGTAAAAAAGCATCGCGATAGAGCGGAGTAAAAGGGACGATATTCAGGTTGATGTTTGTCGTCATCAGCGATACCAATTGAAAATACGGCTCGAAAGTGTCATTTCTGATCCTCGTTTTGCACACGCTCTAATGGTACTACGTGTTGGGAGTCGGGTGCACGTTTTATGGGCTGAAGTTCATACAATATCTGGTCAGGAGAAAAGGTACACTCAACAACTGAACTCCACTCTTCTTGATTTTTTCCATTCGCAGACCAGTCCTTCTCTTACCTCATGTACAACAAGTTACCTTCGTCAAAATTTACTGCATGAAACGCCTGGCCAACATACTAAGCGCTCTCTTACTCACCTGTAACGCATGGGCGCAAAGTCCATTTCAATTCAATTTCCAAGCTGTTGCCCGCAACTTGGCCGGCAATCCCCTAACCAACCAATCTGTCGATTTCAGATTGAGTGTGCTCCAAGGCTCTGTAAATGGACCCGCAGTTTACATGGAAGAACAAGCAGCTGTCACCAACAATTTTGGTTTGGCCAATCTGCTGGTGGGGTCGGGAGATGCCACAATGGGATCCCTTGCTACGGTAGAATGGGAAAATGGACCTTACTTCTTACAGATTGAACTCGACATCCTAAACGGAGAGGGCTATCAATTGATGGGCACCAGCGCGTTGGCAAGTGTTCCATACGCATTGCACGCAAAAACGAGCGAGCAAGCGGGGCCAATGGGCCCTCAAGGTGAACAAGGGGAAGACGGAAAAGGAATCTTTACAACGATCAGCAATTCAGATGGCTCCTTCACGCTTGTATTTACCGATGGTTCGTCCTATACGACCCCGTCATTCATTGGTCCCCAAGGTGAACAAGGACCCGCTGGTGAAACAGGGGCGATAGGTCCGCAAGGCGAACAAGGACCTGCAGGTGAACCGGGCGCAACCGGGCCAGCAGGACCACCGGGACCGCAAGGGCTTCAAGGTGAAAATGGCGCCACGGGAATAGGCATCATGGATGTCCAAATCGTTGAAGACAGTCTTTGGGTGACATTCACCACAGGCGACATACAAAATGCTGGAAGAGTGGTGCCTGAACTAGATACAGTTTTCCCCACTGCCACTCATGGTTCATGGACTTGGACTGTTGATCAGCCAAGCTTTACGGTTCCAGCAGGTGTAAACCAAGTGCTTATAGAAGCGACAGGCACTAAAGGCGGTAATGGCCAAGGAGCGTCTGCCAGTTTTTCAGGAGCAGGTGGAACTTGTTCGGTAGGTGGCGGAAGTGGGGGTTCACCCGCTTTCTTGAATGCAATGATCATCAACATCTCTTCGGGTGATGTCATCTCAATGGAGAATGCTCAAAATGGCCTTAATGGAGCCAATAGTGCCAGTTGTAGCTCATGCGGAACCGGCTGCTCATTCTCTTGTACTGGGGATGGAGGAACCAATGGAGAGCATACGCAAATCAAAATCAATGGTGATGACGTGATTGAGTTATTCGGTGGCGGAGGAGGCGCTGGAGGAACCGCTGGAACTGGAGGCTGCCAGAGTGGATCTGGGGGCACAGCAGGCACGGTTGGTGTTTTGGAGCCGTGGATCATTCAATTGGATTCCGGCACTACCGGTGCTGTTGGCCTAAGCCTAACAATTAGTTGGTGAAAGATGCCCATGGAATGGGTGTGAACTAAGATGAGCTGGACCTAGCAATTCCCTCTCTGAACAACGCATTTTTAGCATCGGGCACATACCATCACAAAACGCACAATGCTCCTGTTGATCACAAGCTTTTGCCACTTCTACTTACACGTTCGCTGCTGGCCAAACGAACTGCAAGACACGATCAAAATTCAACGTCCAGCCCCAAAGCCTTACGCAGCTTCTCCAATACCGGGAACTCCTCGGCCAGCGCATTGTACTTGTCTTTGTCTGAATAATGCTGCACCTGCGCAGCTTCTTCCTTGACAATGCGCGTGTTGAGGGTGATGGCGTGGTTGTTCAGCGCTTTGCGGATGTAGGTCAGCAGTTGCTCACGCACCTCGTTGATGTACTTGATCTGGTAATCGTTGGTGACAATGAGCTGGATCTCGTGCTCGGCATTGACTTGCGGGAGGCGCACGCTCAAGGTGGCGTAAGTACTGAGGTTGTCTTCGCGCTTGACCACCGCGCAGTAGTTGTGCCACGCTTTGGCAAACTCCTCAGGCGTGTAAGGATCACGCGGAAGGTTGACATCGCCCGGTTTGCCGGCGTCTTCGACCACCTCTTCTTTGGATTCCACGGGCTTTGAAGGGTCGTGGTTGAAGACTTCTTTGAGGCTGACCTGGGTGGCCTTCTCCACCTTGGGGCGGGTGGCCAGCGGTTTGGTGGTCACCTTCCGAGGCGCATCGCGCAACAACGGATTGGAGGAGGGCGCAGCTGCTTCAGGGGCCGAGGAGGTAGGGTTGACGGGACTTTTCGCCGGTTGGATAGCTGCTTTGGGAGCAGTGCCACGGGTGGCTTTGTCAAACGCTGGCGGGACTAAGCGGAAGCGCTGGCCTTTTTTTTTTCAGCGTTGGCCTTCAACGAGCACAGCTGCATCACACACAACTCCACCAACAAGCGTTGGTTTTTGCTGGCACGGTAGCCCAAGTCTGCCGTGTTGGTGAGTTCCATGCCGCCCACGAGCCAGTGCAGACCTGTTTGAGTTGACTGCTCTTGGTAACGCGTAGCTACGCCTTCACTCACTTCCATAAGTGCCGCGGTTTGCGAGTCTTTGCTGATCATCAGGTTGCGCAGGTGCTCGCCCAGTCCAATGATAAATTGGTGGCCGTCGAATCCGTTGTTGAACACCTCGTGCAGAAGCATCAGGCTGCCAGGAATGTCTTCGGCCAAGGCGGCTTCTACCACTTTGAAGTAAGTCTCGTGGTCGAGGACGTTGAGGTTGGCGGCCACGGCCGAGTAGGTCAACTCCTTGCCACAGAAGGCCACCAGCTGATCAAAGATCGAAAGGGCATCGCGCAGGGCACCGTCGGCTTTGACGGCCACCAACTGCAATGCTTCCGGCTCGGCGGTAACTCCCTCTTGTTGGGCAATGTGTGCGAGGTGATCGCGGATGTCCTTGACCTGGATGCGATTGAAATCAAAGATTTGGCAACGCGACAGGATCGTGGGGATGATCTTGTGCTTCTCGGTAGTGGCCAACACGAAGATGGCGTGCGCCGGAGGCTCTTCCAGTGTCTTCAGGAACGCGTTGAAGGCGGCCTGCGACAACATGTGGACCTCATCGATGATGTACACCTTGAATTTGCCTTGCTGGGGCGGGATGCGCACCTGCTCGGTGAGTTGGCGGATGTCCTCTACCGAGTTGTTGGATGCCGCGTCTAGCTCAAAGATGTTGAACACCAACTCCTCTCCTTCGGCTACAAACTCGCGGTTAATCTCCCGGGCAAAGATGCGTGCGCAAGTGGTCTTGCCCACCCCACGCGGCCCGCAAAACAGGTACGCCTGGGCGATCTGGTTTTGGGCAATGGCATTCTGCAAGGTGTCGGTGATCGACCCTTGGCCTACGACCGTGTCCCAGGTTTGGGGACGGTACTTGCGTGCAGAAACGATGTAATTATCAGCCACAGTTGGTGCGGAATGGGAACTTCAAATATCGGGCTTCCTCCTGCCTGTTCGCCCACCGAGTTTTCCACACTGTATCCCCATTCTTCTCCCCTGCCGTTGTGCCGCTCAAAACGCCGTGTATTATATAAGCGGCGCACAGCTCGGGATTTCAAGAAAGAAACACTATCTTTGCCGACCATTTTTACAACCCAATTTTTGGTCTAATGAACCGATACGAAACTGTTTTCATTTTGACTCCCGTGCTGTCCGACGAGCAGGCAGCGGAAACAGTGGACAAATTCAAAGGTCTGATCAAAGAGCAAGGTGGCAAGGTGTCTCACACCGAAAACTGGGGGCTGCGCAAGTTGGCGTATCCCATCCAGAAGAAATCCACCGGCTTTTACTACCTGCTTGAGTTTGACGCTGAAGGAACTGTTGTGCAACCCATGGAAGTGGCCTTCCAACGCGACGAGCGCGTGATCCGCTGGCTCACTACCAAAATGGACAAGCACCATGCTGAATACGCTGAAAAGCGTAAAGCCAAGCTTAAGAACAAAAAAGATGCTCCGGCTGAAGCGGCCGAGTAATTCACTCACCAGTTAAAGACCTGAAATCATGGCCAACAACAACGTTCGCTATCTGAACCCGATTCAGATCGACACCAAGCGTGAAAAGTACTGCCGCTTCACCAAAGCTGGCATCAAGTACATCGACTACAAGGATCCTGATTACTTGCTCATGCTCTGCAACGAGCAAGGCAAAATCCTTCCTCGTCGTCTGACCGGTACCACCTTGAAGTACCAGCGCAAAGTTTCTCAAGCTATTAAGAAAGCACGTCACTTGGCGCTGATGCCATACGTGGCTGACATGCTCAAATAAGGAGGGACCGAACCATGGAAGTAATCCTCAAGCAAGACATCGACAATCTGGGCCACACCGGTGACATTGTTACCGTTCGTCCAGGATACGCACGCAACTTTCTGATTCCTCAGGGCATGGCGGTTACCGCTACCCCTTCGGCCAAGAAAATGCGTGAAGAAACCATGCGTCAACGCGCACACAAAGAGGCTAAGATCCTCGAAGAAGCGCAGGCACTTGCAAGCAAGCTGGCTGGCGTAAAGCTGAGCATTGGCGCCAAAGCTGGCGAGAGCGGCAAGATCTTCGGATCGGTGAACACCATCCAGATCGCAGAAGCCCTGACCGCAGCTGGTTTCAACATCGAGCGCAAGAACATCCGCATCCAAGAAGACGCGATCAAGCAACTCGGCGCGTACGAGGCTGAAATCGTGATTCACCGCCAGGTGAAGCAAATGGTTGCGTTTGAAGTGGTAGGCGAATAAGCCGCTACTTCTTAAACGACTGTGAAAGGGCTGCCGTTGGCGGCCCTTTTTTTGTGCTTCAGATGGCGTAAGGTGGTTTTGGATGGGTGGCTGGCGCCGATTGGTGAAGGCCTGTCCTCTTCCCTATTTTGGCGTCCGAATGCCCTGACCATGGAACCGCTAGACAGAAACATCGACTTCAACGAAGAACTCCATCCCACCTTTGACCCTGCTGCGCCGCCCAAGTATTGGTTTGCTCACACCTTCAAGCAATACGCCAGTTACCGAGGACGTGCGGGACGGTTTGAATACTGGAACTTCCAAATGTGGGCCTTACTCCTGCTCTACGTGGGGGCCATGATTGACCTGTTCAGCGGGCTCCATTTTGGCGAATTGGGCGCCGGTGTAGCCTATTCCTTAATTGCGCTGGGGTTCTTTTTGCCAAGGCTCATGCTGGCGATCCGCCGCATGCAAGACCAAAACAAGTCCGGATGGTTTGTGCTGGTATCGCTGATCCCCATCGCCGGTCCCATCTGGTTCTTGGTGTTGACCCTGCTGCCGGGCACCCGGGGCTCAAACGACCATGGCCCCTCCCCGGAGTCCGAAGTGGCACTGGAGGGCAAACGACTGGGGTATGTGGACAACGTCGTGATGTGGGCCGTGATTTGGGTCGCCGTCTCGGGGGTCATTTGGGGGGCCATCCGCCTCACGGGCAACTTCGATTACTACGAGAGTCCCACCTTCGAATTGGCCAACATCCTCTCGGCCTACGCGTCGGGATTGATGGTAGTGGCCTTGGGGGCAGTTATGCCTGACAAAACCAAACGCACCGTGTTGATCGTCATTGGTGCGGTTGTGTTGTTGTGGCGCATTGCCGAGGTGCTCATGTGGATCTGGGAGAGCTTCTAAATTGATGCTAAAAGGATTAGCAACCGCACCCCGAAATTGTACATTCGTCTTCCATGAAATTTGAGCTGCATTCCGAGTTTTCGCCCACCGGCGACCAGCCCGAAGCCATCCGCCAATTGACCGAAGGCATCGAAGAAGGACTGCCCTTCCAAACCCTGCTCGGGGTCACCGGATCGGGCAAGACCTTTTCCATTGCCAACGTGATCCACAACACCCAGCGCCCCACACTGGTGTTGTCACACAACAAGACTTTGGCCGCGCAGCTCTACTCAGAGTTCAAGCAATTCTTCCCTGAGAACAAGGTGGAGTACTTCGTGTCCTACTACGATTATTACCAGCCCGAGGCGTTCATTCCGTCGAGCGGCACCTACATCGAAAAGGACCTCAGCATCAACGACGAAATCGAAAAGCTGCGCCTGAGCGCCACCTCGGCACTGATGAGCGGGCGTCGCGATGTGATTGTGGTGGCCTCGATTTCCTGCATCTACGGCATTGGCAACCCGGTGGAGTTTCACAAGAGTGTGATTCCGGTCAAAAAAGGCCAAATGGTGAGCCGCAACGCCTTCTTGCACCGCTTAGTAGAAAGCCTCTACAGCCGAGCGAGAGGTGATTTTCAACGCGGCCAATTCCGCGTGCAAGGCGATACGGTAGATGTGTGGTTGGCCTACGCCGATCACGCGGTTCGCATCACCTTCTGGGGCGATGAGATCGAAGGCATCGAAAGCATCGATCCCAAAACGGGACGCGTACTCCACAGTTTTGACGAGCTCAACATCTACCCCGCCAACCTTTTTGTGACCACCAAAGATCTCATGAAGGAGTGCATCTGGGAGATCCAGCAAGACATGGTCAGCCAGTGCACCTTCTTCAACGACGGCGGCAAATTTGTGGAGAGCAAACGCCTTGAAGAGCGCACCACCCAAGACTTGGAAATGATGCGCGAACTGGGGTTTTGCTCGGGCATCGAAAACTATTCGCGCTACTTCGACCGCCGCGAACCCGGGCAACGCCCTTTTTGCCTGCTCGACTACTTCCCCGACGACTACCTCACCATCATCGACGAGAGCCATGTGACCGTTGGGCAAGTCGGCGCCATGTATGGCGGGGACCGCAGCCGTAAAGTCAACTTGGTGGAATACGGGTTCCGCCTGCCGTCAGCCATGGACAATCGCCCGCTCAAGTACGAGGAGTGGGAAACCATGCTGCGCCAGACCGTCTTTGTCAGCGCAACACCGGCCGATTTTGAATTGGAAAAGAGCGAAGGCGTGGTGGTGGAACAGCTCATTCGCCCCACCGGGCTGTTGGACCCGCCCATTGAGGTACGTCCCACCAAGCACCAGATCGACGACTTGCTGGAGGAGGTACAACTCACCCTCGACCGCAGCGAGCGCGTGCTGGTCACCACACTCACCAAACGCATGGCCGAGGAGCTCACCAAGTACATGGCCAAGCTCGACATCAAGGTCAAGTACATCCACTCCGAAGTCGACACCCTCGATCGCATCGAAATCTTGCGGGAATTGCGTGAAGGCATCATCGATGTGTTGGTGGGAGTCAATCTGCTGCGAGAGGGGCTAGACTTGCCAGAGGTGTCTCTAGTGGCCGTGCTCGACGCTGACAAGGAAGGGTTCCTGCGATCCAACCGCTCGCTCACCCAAACCGCTGGCCGCGCCGCACGAAACGTGAACGGCAGGGTGATCTTCTACGCCGACACCATCACCGACTCCATGCAACAAACCATGGACGAGACGGGCCGCCGGCGCGAGCGTCAGATGGCCTACAACGAAGCCCACGGCATCGTGCCCCAGCAGATCGTCAAGAAAAAGACCACCATCTTCGAGCAAAACGAGCTCATCGACGACCGCCGCAAGGCTTACGCCGGCCCAGAGTCGCTCAACAAACCAAGCGCCGATCCCGTGATCGCCCACATGACCGACGACCAACTCGAACGTGCCATCCGCGCCGCCCAGCGCGGTATGGAAAAGGCCGCCAAAGAACTGGACTTCATCAACGCTGCCCGCCTGCGCGACGAGTGGCAAGCCCTCAAAGTCCAGAAGGAAAGCCAGAATCAAGGGTAAACTGTTCAAACTTCCGGTACTCGGCAAGCATACTTTCACCGGTTTGGTGCACCTTGCAGTGTACCATACCGTTATCAACGTTGTTTAGGTGTCGTTATGAAAGCTATTCTGTTTCCTGTTTTGGCCCTGGCCGTGTTGGCCGGTTGCAAATCGCGTGATGCGGCTTCGGCCGAATCCACCCCCGATGAGCAAGCGCCCATGACTTACAGTGGCCCTACCCTGAATGATCCACTGGAGTTCAACCGCCCTACTGACCCTTTTCAGGTGAATGGCGAACCGGTGGTAGAAGGCAACACCCTCAAACTCGTGGTGGAATACAGCGGCGGATGCCGCGACCACGTGTTCCAAATGGTGACCAATGGCATGCTGATGAAAAGCTTGCCGCCCCAGCGCCCTGTGCGTCTGATCCACCAAGCCAACGAGGACATGTGCCGCAGCATGATCATCGACACCCTCACCTTTGACTTGACCCCTTTGGCTGCCCCTGGAGGCGGCCGTATTAAATTAAATCTCCAAGCCGATAGGGAGTTTTCTCTCGAATGTGTATTGGATTCGAACCGATGATCGCCTCGAGTAACATGACCACTTCACGCATTTTGACCGTGCTCTTTGCATGGCTGGCACTTCCCGCATTTTCTCAAATCGCCTATGAAGGCGCCCCGGTGGATTGGCCCCAAAGCCTGCCTCACAGCGAGGCACACCTCACCCTTGACGCTCCTGACCTGGAAGCCCTGCGCGCTGAGGACCTTGAGAATGACCTCCACAAAGAATTCGGCTACCGCTTTGGGGTGGAAGTGCCTGTTTCTCTGGACGTGGTGGCCTCCGGCGAGCGCTTCACCGGCCGCGCCAATGGCCAAAACGTGCGGGTGACCCAAGCACGTGTTTCGGCGCCCGGCGCAGTTTCCATGAACTTCACCTTTGACGCACTGCGCCTGCCCAAAGGCGCCAAGCTGCTGATTTGGGACACCAACCAAAGCGCCTACCTCGGGGCCTACGATCATCGCAGTAACACCGATGGCGGTGAATTTGCCGTAGGGTTGATTTACGCCAGTGAGGTAGTGATTGAACTCCAAATGCCCGCGCGCTGCTCCCACACCGCAGAGGTGGTCTTGGGCGAGGTGGTTTACGGCTACCGCGACGTGCTCAGCAAATGGAACCAAGAAGCCCAAGCCTGGGAAAAAGCCCTGGGCGGCCCCTTTGGCAGCAGCGGCGCTTGCAACGTCAATGTCAATTGCCCCGAAGGCGACGAGTGGCAAACCGAGAGCCGCTCGGTGGCGTTGATCGTGAGCGGCGGTTTTGCAGCATGCACCGGAGCCTTGGTCAACAACACCCAACAAGACGGCACCCCCTACTTCTTGACTGCCAACCACTGTTTGGGTGGCGAAGGCAGCTGGGTGTTCTACTTCAACCACGAGTCGGCCACCTGTTCGGGCAACACAGGCCCTACCAGTGACTCGGTGTCGGGTTCGGTGCTACGCGCAAGCAGTGGCGGCAGTGACTTTGCCCTGCTGGAACTGGACGAAACCCCTCCCGCCAACTTCAACGTGCAGTACGCCGGATGGGACCGCACCGATAATCCAGTACCCAACGCCTGTGGCATACACCACCCTTCAGGCGATGTGAAAAAGATTTGTTTCGAGGACAACGCCATCTCCCAACAGAACTGGGGCGGCGCGCAAACCTGGCGCGTGGCCAACTGGGACCTTGGAGTGACCGAGCCCGGCTCTTCAGGTTCGCCGCTTTTTGATCAAAACCACCGCATCATTGGTCAGCTCTACGGCGGCTCGGCAGCCTGTAGCGGTTCCTATGACAACAACCAACCCGACTACTACGGCCGCTTGGCCATCAGCTGGGATGGCACTAGCGCCTCCAACCGCCTCAAGGACTGGTTGGATCCCTCGGGCAGCGGCACGCAAGTGCTGGACGGCTGGCCCGAAGGCACCGAAGTCTTTGCCAGCGACCCCGCAGCCAACGGCTTCCAAAACATCCCCGAGACCTTGTGCGACCCTTCGTCGTTTGACCCGGTGTTCCGCATCAAGAACTTCGGTACCGAAGCGCTGACTTCATGCTCACTGCTGGTGACCTACAACGGGGTGGCGCAAGCCCCCGTTTACTGGACAGGTTCTCTCGCACCTGGCGACATCCAAGACGTCACCTTGCCCACCTTCACCCCCCAAGACGGCAACAACGACCTCAGCGTAATCGTGGACGCCGAAGGCGATGAAAACCCGATGAACAACGCAGGCACTGCCACTACCTTGCTCACCTTGGGTGAAGCGGTACTGACCATTGATATCCTCACCGACACCTACGGCTACGAGACCTATTGGGAACTGCGTGGCCCGAATGGCGATGTGGTTCTCTCCGGCGGAAACGAAGTCGTAGGTCCCAACGGAGGCGGGAACACCGAGGCGGCCAACGACGATCCCGGCGCATACGACAACAGTACCCTCTACAGCTTTGAATACAGCGTGGTGGACCCCGGTTGCTACACCTTCCTGATTGTGGACGACTACGCCGACGGCATTTGCTGTGACTACGGCGAAGGCAGCTACACCATCACTGATGCTTTGGGCACCGTAATGGCCTCAGGCGGTGAATTTGGAGGCGAAGCCGAACACCTATTTGGCATGGCGGCCGCCAACAACATCGAAGAAAAAACCACCTGGCAATCAAGCCTCTTCCCCAACCCTGGCAACGGCAATTACACCCTCACCGCGGACACCGAAGTCAAGTTGGTACGTGTGATTGACGCGGTAGGTCGCACTGTGCTGCAGGACAATACCCGTTGGGACAAACGCACCCAACTGAACTTGGCCGGCTTGCCTGCGGGTTCCTACACCGTACAACTGCAAAGCGATTACGGCTGGCACTACCTCCAGTTGATCCAACGCTAAGTGCAAAAGAACTTGTGCAAAAAAAGCGGTCTTCGGGCCGCCTTTTGCATGGGTAGGCCCGCGATGTAGGCTAGCTTTGACCGCATGGAACACTGGCCGCTCCATCCCCATCAACTCGGTTGGCTCGCTATCGCAGGCGCAGCACTGCTTGTTCAACTGCTGTACTTCCTGGTGCTCTTTGTGCGAATTGCCTTTCACCGGAAACGGCCGTCGTCCGCCATGGAAGCACCCGTGTCTGTCCTAGTTTGTGCCCGGAACGAAGAGCGACACCTCCGCAGCCTGATCCCCGAACTCATGGACCAGGATTACCCGGAATACGAAGTGGTGGTGGTCGACGACAGCAGTTGGGACGATACCCCAGATATCCTGCGCGCTTTTGAAGTGCGCTACCCCAACCTAAAGGTGGTGACCTTGGACGACGAAGCCCAACGTATGTCGGGCAAGAAGTTCGCGGTGACCATGGGCATCAAAGCCGCCACCCACAACCTTTTGCTCTTCACCGACGCGGACTGCCGACCGTCGGGAACCTCTTGGCTCCGACACATGGCCGCGCCGCTGAATGAAAACAAAGCAGTGAGCATTGGGTACAGTCCATACCAACCTACCACCGGCGTGCTTGGGCACTTGATCCGGTACGACGCCTTTTTTACTGGCGTCCAGTACTTGTCGTTTGCCCTGGCCGGATTGCCGTACATGGGTGTTGGACGCAACCTGGGCTACCGCAAAGACCTCTTCATGGAGCACGGCGGATTCAAATCCCACTTGGACCTGCAGTCCGGGGACGACGATTTGTTTGTCAACGAAGTGGCGCACAAGGCCAACACCGGTGTGGTACTGGGCGCCGCTGCCATCACCCGCTCCGAGCCCAAAACCAGCTGGCAGGCCTGGTGGCGCCAAAAACGCCGCCACCTGACCACCGGCATCCGTTACCGTGCGGTTCACAAAGCCTTACTCGGGCTCTACCCGCTGAGTTGGCTGGTATTCCACGCGGCTTTGGTGGGCGCGCTGGTTTTCCACACACCCGTGGTGTGGATAATTGCGCCGCTGATCCTGAGGTGGGGAATGCAAATCGCTATTTTTAGCCGAGCTGCAAACCTTCTCGGAGACCGTGGTGTGGCGTGGTTCGCACCGCTTTCTGAGGCCTTTGTGCTGGCGTTCACCCCCACGGTAATGCTCGCAAACATGATCCAACCACCCAAACAATGGAAGTAGGAGCCAACCTTTCCGAAAAAGCGCAATACGACTACGCCTTGGTGCAACGCGCCCTGAAAGACAAGGATCAACGCGCCTATGGGGAGCTCATGGAGCGCTACCGAGAAAGCATCTATTACATGTTGCTCAAAATGGTCAATAACTCCGACGACGCGGAGGACCTGACCATTGAAGCATTCGGCAAGGCCTTCAAACGCCTGCACCAATACACCCCGCAGTTTGCCTTTAGTACGTGGCTGTTTAAAATCGCGTCCAACAACTGCATCGACCACATCCGAAAAAAACGCATCAACGCCCTCAGTCTGGACGCGGGATACACCAACTCCGACGGCGAAACCATGGAGATCAATATTGCCGACGGCAAGCTCGATCCCGAGGAAACCATGGAGAAGATGGAGCGCGTGAAAAAAATGCGCGAAGTGGTCACCAAGCTCAAGCCCCGCTACCGCGAACTGGTGGAGCTGCGCTACTTCAAGGAGCTCTCCTACGAGGAAATCTCCCAGGAACTCGACATCCCTCTGGGAACGGTCAAGGCCCAGCTCTTCCGTGCTCGCGAGTTCCTGTACAACCTGATGAAGAACACCCGCGAGACCATCTGATTCCATGGGGCTCGATCTGATCCTCCGTTACTTTCCTGACCTCACCGACACCCAGCGTGACCAATTCGAACGCATGGGCCCGGCCTACGTGCATTGGAACGGCCAAATCAATGTGGTCTCCCGCAAGGATGCTGAGAACATGTATGAGCGGCACATCCTGCACTCACTCGCCATTGCCAAACTGTTCCGCTTCCAACCGGGAAGTCAAATCTTGGACATCGGCACCGGAGGAGGCTTCCCCGGCGTGCCGCTGGCCGTGCTTCACCCGGATGTGGACTTCTGGCTGGTGGACAGCATCGGAAAGAAGATCAAAGTCGTGAACGAAGTGTGCGGAGAATTGGGCATCACCAACGTAAAGGCCACACACCAACGCGCCGAAACCGTCAACAAGAAATTTGATTTTGTGGTGAGCCGCGCGGTGACGCGCTTTGAGAATTTTTTGCCCTGGACCCGCGGCAAGTTCCGCCAGGACATGCGCAATGCTTTTCCCAACGGCATCCTCTACCTCAAGGGTGGTGACCTGTCTGAAGAGATGAAGGCCGTGCACCAGGACTACGACATCTTTGACCTGACCGATTGGTTCAAGGAAGAATTCTTCGAGACCAAGAAGCTGGTCTATGTGCGCATGGTGGACTGACCTTTACCATCCGTAGCCCGAACACTACCATCCACAAAACGGCGCCGTTTGGCCCTTGATTCCGCCTCCGCAAGGTCCCAACTTGCTCCGCTGCCCACGCCGGTTTTGGTCCGTTTCCAAAGCCAAAAACCCGGGCGCACTCACCGGCATGTTGGACATCAAACTCCTCTGCGGCGGCGACCGCACCGATCACTTTTACCACTGGTTCCTCTCGGCCAGACCCGAACCCGCTGCGCAGCTCGTGCGTCACATCCATGCGGCTACCCTGGGCCTGCACGAACGAATGAAAAGCGTGGGTGGCGGGATCGTCACCTTCAAGCACAAAGGCTCCCCGGATTGGCGGGTGTTTTTGGGCCATGAAAAATGGACCTACAACCACTGGGTGATCCTCGGCATTATGAGCGACTCTGGTGGAGGACACCGCCGCAGGCACCACCGCTATGGCGACCAAAACCGCATGTGGGGCTCTGTGCGCAAGACCTGGGCCTCCTACCTGGCCAGCCTGCAGGAAGACGTGCCAGAGCCCTCCGTGGAATTTGGCGCGTTGATCCTTCGGCGCTTGGCCAACGATCCAGCCTTTGTACACGAATTTGGTGAGGCCATCCTCTACTCGCTTTGCGAAGAAGGTACCGAGCCAGGCAAGTACCTTCTGCGTCTGCTGATTTCAGCAGGCCTAGGCTACAAGCCCCTCGCCGAATACATGGGCGAATCCGAACTGCGCTTGCAACAAATCACCAGCCAACAAGGCCATTGCCCGGTCAAGGAATTGATCGATGTGGTGAACGCTTTGCGCAAATGCCAACGGCAGCGGTTGAAGTCTGTGAAGGCGCTCAAAGAGTAACATTGATCTCACCTTCGTGCTAGTCATCGTCCACTATGTCGAAGACGGCCGTGTTCCTTTTCTGGAATGTATGCCCACGCTGGAGCCTTCAGAACTGACCCGAGTCACAGGCTACTTGTTGCGTCTGTCGATGGGGAACACTTCTAATTTGAAGTAGCTGTCAGCGGGGCTGGGCGAAGCCCGCATTCGAGGAAGAAAGGAAATGCGTTTGTACTTCGGACGGATCGAACACAACCGTCTGCTCGCACTCTGGGGCAGTGCCAAGAAGCACCAAGCCAAAAACATCCTCAAAGCACGGACGTATTGGAGTCACTTTCATACCGCACGCAGCCATGGCACTGTCTAAAGAAATCCAGAAGTTCTTCGTTGAACAGACCCAACGCTCACCAGAGTACCGCTCTTTGCTATTGGCAGATGCAGCACAAAACATCCTACACGGAGAACTTCAGCTGGCGCGGGAGAAAATCAAAATTGCAGTGCACAGCTCTGTAGGCTTCGAATCCCTCGGAAAAAAATTGGGCAAATCCCCAAAATCATTGCACCGCAGCTTTGGTCCTGGGGGCAACCCCAATGCAAAAAAGCTGATTGCGGTGTTCATCGCATTGCAAGATTTCTTGGATGTTTCGCTGGAAGTGAAGGCCGTTCCCAGAGACGACTCGGCGGCCTAAAACCCCACCAGGACGGGCGATTCCTAAAAGACAAAAAGGGATGTCGTTACCGACACCCCCTTCTGTAAACCTGCAAGGAAAATTTTGAAACCAACGCAGTTGTTTCACTGCGTACATCCTTTAGACGGATAATTTCTAAAGGGTTGCCCCGATCGGAAAACTTTTTTTCTCTAGGGCGTGAATTTATATCCTACTCCTCTGACGGAATGGATGTACCGGGGTTGCCTCGGATTTTCCTCAAAATGTTTTCGCAAGGCCAAAACATAGTTGTCGATGGTGCGGGTATTGGGGAACACATCGTAGCCCCAAACCTGCTCCAAAATGTCTTCACGACGCACCACCTGTCCCTGATTTAGAATCAGATAGCGCAAAAATTCCATCTCGCGTTTGTTGATGCGTACGCGCTCTCCAGAGCGCCCGATGACCTCAAAACTCTTGAAGTAAACCTTGTTGTCGCCGAAGGAAAAAACTTCTTCTGGCAGGGCCGAAGTGGTGTTGCGGCGGATCAGATTGCCAATGCGCAACAGCAATTCTTCCAGCTCGAACGGCTTGGTGAGGTAATCATCGGCACCTAAACGGAGGCCTTCGACACGGTCAACACCGGCGTTGCGTGCGGTCAAAAACAGGATGGGCACCTCCACCCCTTTGATGCGCACGGCTTGGCATACGGCAAAACCATCCATGTCGGGCAGCATCACGTCAAGCACCACCAAATCAAAGCGGCGCGAGGTGAGCAGGTTCACCGCCTCCTTGCCTGAATCGGTGCACGTCACGTGGTAACCTTCGGCCTCCAGGTTGATGTCGAGCAGGGTTTGGAGGGCCTTGTCGTCTTCCACCACCAGGATCCGGGTGTCGCGTTCTTGGAGCATACGGCAAAATTAACAGATCAGTCGGCCTTGTGGTTCGCGGTGAACTCCACACGGTGCCCGTGGGTTACTTTCGCTGTATGGAAGAGGAAATTACACGCCTGCGAGCACAAAGCGCCCACACCATTGGCGCACAACTTGGCATTGAGATCACCCGCGCCGAAGCCGGCTACGTGGAAGGTACCATGCCGGTAGACCACCGCACCCATCAACCCTACGGTTTGTTGCATGGCGGCGCCAGCGTGGTGTTGGCCGAAACCTTGGGCAGTGTGGGATCCCACTTATTGGTGTACGACCAAGGCAAACTGGCGGTGGGCGTAGAAGTGAATTGCAATCACCTGCGTGGTGTGCGTTCAGGAACCGTGACCGGCAAGGCCCGCATCGAACACCAAGGCGGGCGCATGCACGTGTGGCTCATCACCATCGAAGACGAAAAAGGCCGCAAAGTGGCCTCCGGCCGTTTGACTACCATGATCATCCCCAACCCTGAGGCGCAGGGATGAACATCACCTCGCTCAACACCGGATTGGATCTGGCCCACCCGTGGGCACTGACCCGCTACCCCGGTCAGCCTTGGCGGTTGGCCCATGCTCTAGGTACGGGCGACGCATTTGTCATCCAACCCTACCAGCGAGGTGCAGCCCCCGTGCACCTGCGCGAACTGGATGCCTTGCCCGAAGCCACAACTCCACTCGCCAATTTTACGTTGGAAGCCTCTCCAGACAAAGCCACGCACTTACAACGCGTGCGAGCCGCAGTAGATGCCATGCCCGTCGCATACCAAAAAGTGGTGCTGTCACGCACGGTCAAACACGACTTGGGCTCAGCCCTCCGGTTGGGCGACTTGCTGATGGCCCTGGAAACCACCTACCCGACCGCATATGTATTTGCCGTGCACTTGCCCGGATCTCCTGTATGGGTGGGCGCCTCTCCGGAGCGCCTCTTGAAGTTGCACGGCGGTACTGGCGAAACCATTTCGCTGGCGGGCACCCGCACCGCAGCGGAGCTACGCACCTCGCCCTGGACCTCCAAAGAGGTAGAGGAACAAGCCTTGGTCACCGACTACCTGCGAGCCCGCTTGGCTGAAGCAGGCGCAGTCATCACCCAAACCACAGGCCCGGAAGACCACCGTGCAGGCCACCTCACCCACCGGCGGACCGCGTTGCGTTTTGCCACGGCCACCGGAGCCTTGCCCTTGGCCCAAATCCTACACCCCACCCCAGCGGTGTGCGGATTGCCCCAAGCCGAGGCAGCCGCATGGATCGCCGCACACGAAACCCACGATCGCGGCTTGTACACCGGATTCATGGGCTGGGTGCCCAACAACGCTCCTGCCGAGTTGTTTGTAATGCTGCGTTGCATGCAACTGAGTGCATCAGCGGCCTTGCTGTACGTCGGGGGCGGGCTCACCAAAGACTCGGATCCCGAGGCCGAATGGACCGAAACCGAAGCCAAGGCCGAAACCCTACTCTCGGTGCTGCGGATGTACTAATTTCGCTTTGGAAGACGTCTTCATGCTCTCAAACAAACAAAGTGTTCGTGATCTGATCCACCTGTTGGTGCACCACGGCGTGCGCAGGGTGGTGATCTCTCCAGGATCCCGGAACGCCCCATTGAGCGTTTCGCTCGATCGCCATCCTGAGGTAGAAACACATGTGATCATCGACGAACGTTCGGCCGCGTTTGTGGCCTTGGGTATGGCCCAGCAATCCGGCGAACCGGTGGCCATTTGCTGTACCAGTGGTTCAGCCGCTTACAACTATGCGCCAGCAGTGGCCGAAGCCTACTTTCAACGCATCCCATTGGTAGTGCTCACTGCCGACCGGCCAGAAGAATGGATCGGTCAGGGCGACGGGCAAACCATTTTCCAGAGCGGCATCTTCGGCCCCCACGTGCGAGCCGCTGTGGACGTCCGCGAAGACATCGCCCACCCCGACCAACGTCTGCACCAATGGCGCTCGGTGCACAACGCCTTGCTGTCGATGCGCGACGGGGCAGACGGTCCGGTTCACTTCAATGTTTTCTTGCGCGAACCACTGTACGAGGTTTCTGACCGGGATTTGCCTGCCTTGCGCACGCCCACTCCTCCACCCGCTCTCACCTCGCTGCCCGCAAACCAAAGTCAAGCCCTCAACAACCGCTGCGCTGCAGCCAAAAGTGTGCTCATCCTTGCCGGCAGCCAACCTCCCGACGCCCCACTGCAGCAAGACCTCGAACGCCTCAGTGCCTTGCCGAACGTTCTGGTGCTCACCGAACACCACAGCAACCTCGCCCACGCCCGGTTTGTAGGCTGCATCGACCGGCTCTTGATGACATTTACCGGCGTCGAACGCGACGCCTTTGTGCCCGAAGTGCTCATCACCTTTGGCACCAACATCATCTCCAAGAAAATCAAGGCCCTCTTCCGTGAAGATCCGCCTGCAGAACACTGGCATGTTGACCCCATCACCCCTCAGATGGACACCTACGCCTCGCTTACGCGCGCGTTCCGCATGCAACCACACCACTTCTTTGCAGAATTGGATTGGTCTTCTCAGGCCGAATACGCCCAGCCGTGGCAAGCACGAAACGGCGCCAACCAAACCCAGCACGACGCCTACGTGGCGCAGGCCGGGTTCAGCGACATGCAGGTGATCCAAGCCGTGCACCGCTCCATTCCTGCTGGGAGTAAGCTGCAAATGGGCAACAGTGCGGTGGTGCGCTACTTCCTGCTGGACGACCCGCGCACCGACCTGCACTACTTTGGTAATCGTGGCACCAGTGGTATTGACGGTTGCACGTCTACCGCTTTAGGTGCCAACGCCGTGACGACCGCTCAGACGTGGTTGGTCAGCGGAGACGTGGCCTTCTTTTACGACAGCAATGCCTTGTGGAACGATCAACCCAAAGCCGGACTCAAGGTGGTGGTGGTCAACAACCAAGGGGGCGGCATCTTCCGCATCATTCCAGGCCCCGAACAAAGCGGGGTAATGGAACGCTACTTTGAAAGCCACCACCACCGCACCGCGCAGGCCTTGGTTACTGACCTCGGTCTGGCCTACCAAAGCGCAGGATCCAACGACGAGCTCCGCGCAGGATTAGCGTGGCTCGAGGCCCAAAACGGCCCTGCTGTGCTCGAGGTCTTTACCCCGCGCAACACCAATGCAGAGGTGCTCAAGGCCTACTTTGCCACGTTGAAATCACAGGCGCATGGCTGATTCAAGCGCTTTAAAAGGCGGCGCGGCTGCCTGGCTGCAAGCCGCCCGTTTACGTACCTTGCCTTTGGCCGCCTCTGGCATTTTAGGCGGGTCCGTGCTGGGCTATCTGACGTATTTCACTACCGGGCGCATTGCCGCGCCGGCCTACCTAGAATACCTTCCGTGGATCATGGGACTGCTGTTGTTGACCGCCTTCTTGCTGCAGATCCTGTCCAACTTTGCCAACGACTACGGTGACTTCTCCAAAGGCACCGACAACCCCGATCGCTTAGGCCCCGAGCGCACCTTGCAAGCCGGCAGTCTGACCCCCAAAGCCATGCTGCGGGCCATGATCCTTACGGGAATACTGGCTTTTGTCACGGGGGTAAGTGCGCTGTACTTGCGCTTTGAAACGGTCCTCTTCACCCCAACTGTGGGCATCTTCGTGGGGTTGGGATTGCTGGGCATTTGGGCTGCCGTAAAGTATACCGTGGGCAAAAACGCCTTTGGCTACCGCGGATTGGGCGACGCATTCGTGTTTCTGTTTTTTGGCCCAGTAGCAGTCGTGGGCATGTACTACGTCGTGGCCGATTTTGTGAGCATCGAAGCCTGGCTGGGTGCCCTCACCTTTGGGCTGCTTGCAGTAGCGGTGCTCAACCTGAACAACATGCGCGACATCGACAACGACCGCAACTCGGGCAAAAACACCTTGGTGGTCTCCATGGGACTGGACAACGCGCGCACCTACCACATCACGCTGATTTTGCTGGCGTGGGGCAGCATCATTGCGCTGTACTTGCTTCATCCTCAATTCCGACGCATCCACCTGTTGTGGTTCTTGCCCGGGATTTTATTCGTACCGCACATCAAAAAAGTGCTGAGCGAACCCACCCCGGCAGCACTTGACCCGGAACTCAAAAAGGTGGCTTTGGGGGCCTTGCTTCTGGCCGTTTGCATGCTGGTGAGTAGCTTCTGGTGGACCCCAGCATGGTGACTTATATTTGCCGCACCTTACGTTAAAGATTAATGAAACCCGAACGCAGCGCTGCCATCCACGCCTCCATGGCCATTGCCCTGATTGTGATGGTCGTTTTTGCCTATTCCTCGGTTTTGAGCGATGAATTCCGCTCGATGAGTCGCCACTACAACAACTGGATTGTCGACGGCTTTGGCGGACTGTTCCTGTTCCTGTGCGGCATGCACGAAGTACTTTTTATGAAAAAGGGGCTGAAGTCGGGTAAATTCACCATGTACTGCCAGCGTAAAGGCCTACTGTTTGCGGCAGCCGGGTTCTTTTTGGCCATCTGGTTTCCGCTGCACCTATTCATCATTTTGGGCTTGCTCTACTTTGTGACCCCTTGGTTAGCCAAGTTGAGGTCAGGCACCTTGATTCTGGCGGCATCAATGGTCATCGCTGCAAGCTTCAAGTTCTACGCGTTGAATTGGAGCGAGTACGTGCAACCGGTATCGGCGGTCAACCGCGGAGACTTCATTCCCAAGTCCATCACTTTTGTGCTCTTCCGCAGCTATTACGGTTTCATTCCATGGGCGGCTTACTACTTGGTGGGCATGGTGTTTGGCAAGATCAACTTCACCCAAAGGCGCAACCTGCGTACCATCACAACTTGGAGCATTGGCCTGTTTGTGTTGATGCTGATTTTGGACCCGCAGATCGACAAATTTTACCAGTACGCACCGCGCGAGCTGGAAAGCACTTTCTGGCCGTTCGACTGGTTCCAGCATGGGGCGCTGTTCACCGTTGCTGGTATCTGCTTATGCAGTTTATACGTGCCGTACGTGACCCTGTTGATGCAAAAGATAAAAGACTCTTCACCGGTGAAAACCCTCACCCGTATGGGCCGTATGAAGTTTACCCTTTACGGGGCCGCCGTGATCGTGGGAGCGAGCTTTGTGTTTGCAGGTCAGTTTGGCGTGATCGATGCGGAAGACCTGCAGCGCCCTGAAGTGATTGGGGTAATTACGTTCTTCTTTATAATGGCTTGTTTTGTCTTTACCACGGTGTGGCGACGCTACAAGACCCACGGCCCCTTAGAGAAAATCATGATGAAATTGGGAGGGCTGCATGTCGGTTAGACTGCACCACCTGCTACTGGACTTCAACCGCCCGGCCCAAACCAGCCGGGACACCTTGCATACCAAGGACACCTGGCTCCTATTGGAGTACGAAGGCGACCGTTTGATCGGTGCTGGTGAGGCCTCGCCCATTTGGGGCCTAAGCCCCGAACCCAAGGCAGGCTACCGCGAAGCGTTGGAAGTGGCCCTGGCCGCCCCCGAAGTCTTTGTAGCCGACAGAGCAAACTGGGCGCAGTTTCCCTCTCTGGTTTTTGGCATCGAGACGTTGCTCCACAGCCGCGCCCAAGTCGACCCTACCCGCTTGTTTGACACCCCGTTTTTACACGGCCAAGGCCAACCCATCAACGGACTCATTTGGATGGGCGACCTGGATTTCATGCGCACCCAAATCGAGGAGAAGTTGGCTGAGGGATTCCGCTGCCTCAAGCTGAAGATCGGCG
>JBMYJR010000050.1:0-23533 GCA_049594615.1 Flavobacteriales bacterium | reverse complement strand
CGGTAGCAGAGCCAGCCACACCTAGGCCGTGCCCCAGTTCGTGCAGCACGACCGACACAAAGTCAAACTCGTTGAAGGCCGGGTTGCCGTCGGTGCCCAAGTACCAGTTGGTGCCCGAGTCGAAGGACGCAACAATGTCGGATTGCCCTGGATCCAAATCAAATCCGGCGAGTTTATTGGCCAAGGCTGAAGGGTAAAAGACGTTGTCCTGCGGCGCGCCAGAGAAGTTGGTCCAGTAGTTGGTAGCCCCCGCAAAACCCAGGGTGTTGCCCGGGATATTTTCCCAAGTGGCGTCCACCACAATGTTGACCTCTGAGGTGAGCAGTGAAGCCCAAATGTCTACCGCGTATTGGAAGGCGGCTTGCGCCTCGGGGGTAAACCCATTGTAATTGACCGTAATAGACACCTCGCGCGAGTCGCCAAAGGTGTAGCCTTCGGGCGGCGGAACGGTGGTGTGCATGACTTGGTCAAGTCCTACTATGCCCATGCAGCGCACGTGATCGCCGTTGCAAGCGGGTTGCGAATGGAGTTGGGAGAACAGTGCAAATGGGGTCAAGAGGCAGGCCAACAGAGCGGTCCATCGGCCAGAAGCAGGCATGTGCATGGTTAATGGGGTTTCGGTATAGGAGGACAAGGTAGGGCCAAAAGCATGCCGTCGTGTAGGAGAATGACTGCTTCATCCACGAAGCATTGTGGGTTCCGATACGCTCGCGTGACTTGGATGGCGTAATTTTGGACCGAATGGCCTCGGTCAAAGACATAACCGCCCCGGTAGTGCAGGAAATGCGCGACTTTGAAGGCCATTTCAAAGCGGCCATGAAGAGCACCACGCCGCTGCTCGACAAAATCACCCACTACATCATCAAACGCAAGGGCAAGCAAATGCGCCCGCTGTTTGTGTTTCTCTCGGCCAAAGCCACTGGGGATGTTCAGGAAAACACCCACACCGCTGCCTCGCTCATCGAGCTCTTGCACACTGCCACCTTGGTGCACGACGATGTGGTGGACGACGCCAACATGCGCCGGGGGTTCTTCTCGATCAACGCGCTGTGGAAGAACAAAGTGGCCGTATTGGTGGGCGATTACCTGCTGTCACGCGGGTTGCTGATGTCGGTGGAACACGGGCAATTTGATTTGCTGCGCATCGTGTCCACGGCCGTGCGAGAAATGAGCGAAGGCGAGCTGCTTCAAATCGAAAAGGCCCGCCGGTTGGACATCAACGAGGAGGTGTATTACACCATCATCCGTCAAAAAACCGCTTCCCTGATTGCGGCTTGCTGCGCAAGTGGAACTGCCTCGACCGGTGCCGACCCCGAGCTGGTGGAGCACATGCGCACCTTTGGTGAAAAGGTCGGCATGGCCTTCCAGATCAAAGACGACTTGTTTGATTACGGCGCCGGAAAGAACATTGGCAAGCCCACCGGCATCGACATCAAGGAAAAGAAAATGACACTGCCGCTGATCCACGCCCTCAACCAGGCCGACAGCAGCCAGCGCCGCAGCATCATCAACACCATCAAAAAGCACCACGACAACCCCAAGCGGGTGCGTGAGGTCATCGACTTCGTGCTGGAAACCGACGGCATCGCCTACAGCCGCGACCGCATGCTGGCCTTCCGCGACGAAGCACTCGTACTGCTGCACGAGCTGCCAGTGTCCGACGCACGCAACTCTTTGGAACGACTGGTGCACTATACCATCGAACGCGAAAAATGAGAACAACACTCCTGCTTTTGTTTGCCGCCTTTTTGGTGGCCTGTGGCTCCGGTGATTCCGTGGAGCGCATTGTCAAAGTGTACCCCAACGGCAACCCCGAACGCATGGTGATTTACGACGCCAGCGAGACCAACATCATCGGCGAAAAGTTCTTTTACGACGACGGCGGCGTGCGCATAGAAGGCCCTTTGCAAGACGGCGAGCGCCACGGCACTTGGCACGCTTACACCATGGAAGGCAACCTACTTTCGGTCAACAACTACAACGTGGGCGAATACGACGGTCCCTACGAAAACTACTTCCCCGACGGTGGTCTGCGCATCCAAGGCGCCTACAGCAACGGCAAGGAAATCGGCGAGTGGATCGTGTTCAACAACGAAGGCCAGCGCCACGGGCTGTACCGCCGCTTTGACACCGAGGGCAACCTGCGCGAAAAAGGCGTGTACGACAAAGGCCAGAAGTCCGGCATTTGGGAGGAATTCAACGCCAATGGCTCACGCATCGGCTACTCCAAGCACTGAGTTTTTCTAGAAGAAGGCGCGGGCTTGCAAGCCTCCGCTGTGCACCGTGCCCGCACGCGATGAGGTACGCCCCTCATAGCGCACGCTGAGTTGGAGGTTGCGGGCCACATTGCGCCGCACGTCCAGACTCCAAGTCCCATTGCGCCCGGGTACCAAGCCCTCCAGCATGGCAAACGCCAGCGCGTTTTGACCCGTGCCCGAATAGGCGATGTTGACATAGCTGAGGCGTCCTTCCACACTTCCTTTTTCGGCACTTCCCACCCGGAATGAACCGGTGATCGACTCAATCGTAGCCTCCTCGCCTCCGAGGCTAAGCGCATTGACTTTGTCTGTGTAGCGCAACTCCATGGCAACCCGGTATTGGGTGCCGGGTTGCCAGGTGAGCTCGGGCTTGACTTCCCAGCGGTCGATGCTGTAGTTACGCCCTGTGGTGTAGTCTGCCGCAGCGCCATCGAGGCCATAAGATCCAAACGCCCGTAAGGTGAATTGCTGGGCCACCAGCACCCGCACAATCCCCTCGTACACGCGCAGTTCGCGGCTGTCGAACCCGTTGGCCAGCAGGGTTTTGTTTTGCACTTCACGCACGCTGAATTGGAAGCCAAATCGCGGATTGTTGCGGTTGAAGAACAGCGTGCCGCGCAGGGCGCTTTCGATGCTCACCAGGTTGCTGTCGGCCACATCACGCAGCAAAGGGTTGAAACGGTCCGAGCCCTCTTCCAGCAACGTTCGACGCTGGAGCTTGGCCGAGCCTTGTGCGCTGAAGCGTTCGAGCCATTGCATCTTGCTGCCCTTTAACCCCGCGGCGCGCTCGGGCGAAAGCAGCAGCGCATAGGTAAAGGCCGTGGTGTACGTTCTGATGTACTCGGTGCCCGGCACAAACGTGCGGATGTAGTTGGCCTCGTAGGCAAAGGCGGCAATTTCAAACTCGCCGAGGTCTTTGATGCCGTCTTCGTTGTAGTCGTTCCAAACGTACACCCCTTGGCCGGGCGGCACCTCGATGTACACGAACTCGCGTTTTTGCTCAAGCCCACTGCCGGTTTCGTAAAAGAGGTCGCTGCGCATCACGCCGTTGCCCGGGGCCAGTCTGTGCTCCAGGCGTCCAAGCAGGGTCGATTCAGGGGTGGAGGTGCTGAGCTCGTCGTCCACCACACGCAGTTCGCGGTTGGATACGTTCACGCGCAGTTGGTGCTTGGGGTTTTGCACCAGGTCTAAGCGCAGGCCCACTTGCTCGGCTACGTTGGCGCGTGCAAATTGGGCGGAGTCGCTGAGGCGGTCGGTGCGTACGCGGTAGAATACCTGTAGCCCTGCGGCGGTGGTGTCGGCCGTGGCAAAGTAGGTTTCCCAATCGTGGAAGCGGTAGGAGTTGGGCAGCAGGTTGGCCGCGTCGCGGCGTTCGTTCCACTCCCATTCGTCGCGGTAGCCCACACGCATTTTGCCCAAGGTGCGGTAGGCGTGAGTTTTGTGTCGGGCAAAGGTGCTGTTGTCGTTGAAGGTGGCTTGCAGGGCACTCCCGGTGTATTGCACAAAACCTTTTTCGGGTTGCCACTTGAGGCCGACGTTGGCCTTGTTGCCGTTGAATTCGCCGTACGCTAAATGTTCCAGCCCCAGTTCCAGTCGGGCCACATTGATGCGGTTGCCCACCACCTTGAACCCGCCGCCCAATTGGTTGCCCTCGAGTTCGGTGCCCAGCAAGTTCCAGTTGCGCCAGAACTCTACGGCGCGGAAGCGTTCCACAGGAGAGAAGGTCTCGGCCACGTATTCCCCGGCCACTTCCAAGTCCCACTTCCAGGGCAGGGAATCGGTGGCGGCGCGGGTGTAGCGGGTGCCGGCGTGCGCGGCTTGGCCGTTGTTGTTTTCGTTGCCGATTTCTGAGAAGGTGTTGCGGTCGTACACGCTCAAGGCCCCGTTGCCAAAGACCGACCACCCCTTGCCCAATTGCAGCGTTCCTCCTCCGGTAACCACTTGCAACTGTTCTGGGCGGGCCAGCAATTGTAGCGGGGCGTAGTTGCCCTGCGACACCAACTCCCCGGCGACTTCCACCGGCGCAATCCATCGGAAGATGCGCCCGCTGGCGGTAAACCCGTCTTCTACGTAGTCGCCGTTGCCCTGGCCCACCTCTGAGAATACGGCCTGGTACAACGCTGAGTCAGGATTGGTGCTGAACACCAGCACATCGGCAAAGCCCAACGAATCGCGCAGTGCGTATCGCAGCGCATCCGGAGACCAGCCCACGCTGTCGATGCCCGGCACCACCGCGGCCAGCAAGTCGTCGCCGGCGGCGGCCAGTACATCTCGGTCAGCCAGCGAGAGCTCCTGTTGCAGCGGTTGATTGCGGCTGTCGGTCTCGGCAAACCAACGCACGTAGCCGGTGCGGCGTTTAGCGGTGTACACGGCCTGGCCCTGGAGCACCGAACGCGCATAATTGCGGTCCGAGTATTGGAATTCCACAATGATCCGGCGGTCCTTGGTGATGGGGCGGCGGGGAGTAAAGGTGATCTCGGCGGTGTTGTAGTCGATGACGTAATCGGCGTCTTGGCCACGTTGTAGCAGTTGGCCGTCGATGAACACGCGCTCGGTGCCGGCCAGCACAATGATGAAGGGTTCGCCTGCTGGACCGGTCAGACGGTAGGGCCCCTGGTTGCCTTCCACCCCTTGGAGTTCCGTGCGCGAGAATTTGCCTTTACTCAATGCGGCCGAGGCTTGAATCCGCCAGTTTTCGCCCTCGTTGCGGTCGTACTTGCCGTCAAACAGCAGGCCTTGCGCACGTTTGTTGAAACGCAAAAAGTGGTCGCTGTTCTCGATCACTTGAAAGTCGCCGGCCACGAGTTTTTCGTTGTCGTCAAACAGCTGAATGTACACCTGGTCAAAGTCCTGCAGGCGTTGGGTGTTGCCTTGGGGTTGGATGGGGATGGAGTTGTCGGTGATGGAGGCTAGGATTTGCACCTGGTCGGTCACGCGTCCAGAGAGTTGCAGGTTGAGGTTGGAATTGACACTCAGGTTTTGAGCGTTTCCAAAGGCAATGCCGCGGCTGAGGGAGCCGGATTTGTTGATGGTGGAGGCGAAGGCGGGAGTGGGGGGTGGCCCCCCTGATGGTTCAAAGGCTGAAAAGTCGCGGATCACCTGGTTCATTTCGGTGGTATCGCGCAGGAAAAAGGTACCGGCTACAGGAGCCGAAAAGGTGCGGTACTCCAAGCGCAAGCCGCCTGGATCGGTGTCCGGTGTCAAGCGGACCACGAGTGGGGTGCCCAGCACCGAGTAGGCGGTGAGCGGCAAGCGCTGATCACCGCGGTACAGGGCCACTGTGGGCAGCATGACCCCGGCGGCTTCCAGGACCAATGAGTCTTGTCCCGCAGGCCAAGGCAGACGCACCGGTTCGGTTTGTCCTGAGGCATACAGGGCAGTGCCCAGCAAGAAGCTGAGTCCAAAGGCTATGGTCAGAAATAGGCGCAATCCGCGTTGTCTCGGCTATGGGATAACGAATCTAAGCCCTTTAATTGTTTACCTTTTGGTACCATTCTTACTGCCAAACTGTTATTCCATGCGTACCACTGCTTTGTTGCTTGAAGTTCGCCCCGGCGCTTCGGGCATGCTCCCTACCTACTTGCGGTCCCTTGTGGACCAGATTGACCTGTTGGCCATCGCCTGCGGATTGGAAGCTGGTGAACAGGCCATCCGCCAACACCGCCCGGACGTGGTGTTTGTCAGTGGAGAACTTGTGGAGCGTCGCATCAACTTGGGAGGAGCGATTCCAGTAGTGCTCACCGGCCAATGGTGGTCCCAGGATAAATTGGAGGCGACGGGCGCCAAAGCCCAACTGCTCATGCCCACCAGTTTGGACGAGATAGGTGGTTTGCTGGAGAGCTTTGAAGCCCAGCGCAAAAAGCTCAGCAAGGTTGAGGCCGGCGCCTTCCATGTATTGCCCAACAATTGGGAGCACGTCCAGGCGCAAGCCGTGTCCATTCCTGTGGTCAAAGGGTTCCGATTGGTGCGTTTGAACGAGGTGGCATATGTAAATACCGCGGGAAGCTATGCGGACGTCTACCTCACCCACGGGCGCAAGTTCCAAGCCAGCCGGTCCATCAAGTACCTCGCAGCGCAAATGGAGCCGTTCGGATTCTTTCGTTGCCACGATTCGTTTGTGGTCAATCTGCAGGAGATTGAGCAGTACACCCGCGGTCGTGGAGGTACGCTGCGCATGCGCCAGGGCGAGGACATCCCCGTTTCGCGCTACCGAAAAGAACCGTTGATGGAATTGCTGCGTCAGCCTGTGGGGGTCACTTCTTCGGCTTCCACTCCCATTGTAAACTGAACTGGACCACCCATTCGCTGACCGGGTCGCCCGAGGCTGTTTCGGTCTGGTACATGGCCCCCAGTGAGCCGTAGAGACGCTTGTCCAGTTTGCGCTTGAGCTTGAGGCGCGCTCGCAAATCGGCCAGCGCGAGCGATTCGGCTTGAGGTACATGAAAGGCTTCCACACTGGCTGCAAGCCATGTGCGCTTGATGAGTTTGCGTTCAGCAGTGAAGCGGTTGCGCCAAGTGAGGCTGCGGCTCAGGTCTCCGGTTTCGCGGCCCACACCTACCGGGCGCCATTGGGCGCGGGTTTTCCAATCCACCTCCCATTCCCCAACGGATTCTTGGATACGGAAGCCCAGTTGATAGCGGTGACGCCATTGCCAGTTTTCCAAATTGTAGCTGTTGCCCAGCCGGTAGGTGGCCTCCACGCGAAAGCGGTCGGTCAGTTTGTAGGTGAGTTCCAAGTCGTGATTCCATGCCGATAGGATGAGCCCGTCGTATCCAGCACGCAATTGGGTTTTGAAGCTGGCGTTGAGGCCCTTGGCTACTTTGGTGCCCACAGACAAGGCGTACCATTGGCCGTATTCGGTGCGTTGCGCATGTCCGCCCAAGCACACCAGCAGTCCTATGAGAAGTAGCGCTTGGCGCATCAGAAACCTTCATAGATGAAGACCTCACTCACGTCGATCACTTGCTTGCGTTCGGTGATCTCGATCTCGCGCAGGATGGGCATGCGGTTGGGGTTGACCCCGTCTACTCCTGAGGTGTCGTCCGAATAAATGTAGAGCGTGTAGTTGCCCTTGCGCAGGTTGTTGAATGCAAACGCCCCCGTGTAGTCAGTCCACACGCGGTCGTCAGGAGAAGTGTTGTCCCCGTAGACCAGGAAGACTTCCACATCGGCACCGGTGACGGTGTCTTGGATGGTATTGGGGTTGGTGGGAACCAACCGGCGTTCGATGGAGACGGTGCCCTCGATGGAGGCGCGTCCACCCTCACCCGGGTATTTGGTGCACGCGGCCATGGCGACCACGAATGCAGCTAAAAGGAGGCCTGTTCGCATGCTGGAAAAGTACGAACGCACAGGGATATCCTTGCGCGGTGGCGCCGAGCGGCTTCGTATTTTTGAGGACCCAATCCGCAAAGACCTTGTTCGAACAATTGTCCCACCAGCCGGGAATGGGCTGGATTGAAGTGATCTGTGGATGCATGTTCTCGGGCAAAACCGAAGAACTCATCCGCCGCATGCGTCGTGCTGAATTTGCGCAGCAGGCCGTCGAGATCTTCAAGCCGCGGATGGAAACGCGGTACTCCGAAGACGAAGTGGTCAGCCACGACCGCCGTTCGATCCCAAGCACGCCCATTCCGCATTCCTCGCAACTTCCGCTGCTCTCGGCAGGCATCGACGTGGTGGGCATTGACGAGGCTCAATTCTTCGATGACGAACTGCCCAACGTTTGCCAAACGCTGGCGGCCAGCGGCACACGCGTCATTGTGGCCGGCTTGGACTTGGACTATCTCGGCCGACCATTTGGGCCCATGCCGCAACTCTTGGCCTTGGCTGAGCACGTGACCAAGGTGCACGCCATTTGCGTGAAAACGGGGGGCTTGGCGCACCACAGCTACCGCATTTCGGATTCGGATGCGCTGGTGGAGTTGGGCGAAACCGACCTGTACGTGCCCCTCTCGCGTGGTGCGTTTGTGGAAGCGATGGCCAATAAAAAGGCCGGCACCCACCACGAGCAAGACCGCGCGTTTGCCCGCTTCATGTCCGACATGGAAGCCCGCCGCGAGGCCCTGCGCATCCTGCGCGAAGGGCGAGGTACCCAAGATTCTAATCCCACGCTCCCCCTGTTCTGATGCACGTGGCCTACACCGCTGACCAATTGGCCCGTTGGACGGGAGGCACCTGCTTTGGCCCCCAGGACGCCTCGTTTGCACGCTTGGCTACCGACTCACGTAAGCTGCATTTTCCAGGGGATACGCTGTTTGTCGCACTCAAAGGCCCGCGTCACGACGGCCACGAGTACACCCTGAGTGCGTATGAAGCCGGGGTGCGCTTGTTTCTGACGCAACACAAAATGGAATTGCCAGGCGACGCCACCCAGGTGGTGGTCACCGATTCTCTGCGTGGCCTGCAAGCCCTGGCCGCAGCGCACCGCCACCGCCACAAGCTGCCGGTGGTGGGCATTACCGGAAGCAACGGCAAAACCGTGGTCAAAGAATGGCTCAACCTGTTGCTTGCAGCGCATTTCTCGGTAGTGCGCAGTCCGCGCAGCTACAACTCCCAAGTGGGGGTGCCGCTGTCGATCTGGAACCTCGGTCCCAACCACGAAATGGCGCTGTTTGAGGCGGGCATCTCTCACCCCGGGGAAATGCAGGCCCTGGCCAACTTGATCGGTCCTTCGCACGTGGTGCTCACCAACCTACGCGATGCACACCTCGAGCATTTTACAGACCGCCAGGCTCTGGCCCGCGAAAAAGCCTTGCTCTGCGCAGACGCCCACACCGTGGTGTATTGCGCGGACTATCCCCATTGGAAACGCGCCTTTGCAGAATTGGACATTGTTCCTCCCCGCTCCTTGTCTTGGACCTTGCAGAACAACGAAGCACGCTTGCGTGTGAGCAAAGTGGCACCGGGTCGCTACGCCTTGACCTCCGAGCAGCGCACCGTCCATCTCGACCTGCCTGACGGCGACGAGGCTTCGTTGGAAAACGCCATCCACGCGGTAGTATTGAGCTTGGATTTGGGACTGAAACCCGCCATGCTTCAACCCGTCCTGCGCCGCTTGGATGCGGTCCCCATGCGCTTGGAATTGCTCGAAGGCAAACGCGATTGCACCCTGCTTTCAGACGTATACTCCTCTGATCCCGCCAGTTTGGAAATCGCACTGGACGCCTTGGAGCGCCACGCAGAAGACCGCCCGAAAGTGGCCGTACTCTCCGATATGGAGCAAACCGGCCAACCCCCGAAGGTCTGGGCTGAAGAGTTGAGCGACACCTTAGAAGAGCACGGCATCACCCACGTTTTGGGCGTAGGCCCCCAAATCACTGCCCATGCCGATGCGTTTGCAGCGGAGGTACACGCCTATCCAGATACTACTTCACTCATCGCAGGTGGACGATTGGACCAGTTGCGCGGTGCCGCGGTGTTGATCAAAGGCAGCCGCAAGCACGCCTTGGAGAAGGTCACCGCCGCCCTGTCGCGCCGCACCCACGACACGGTACTTGAAGTGGACCTCACCGCCGCTGAGCACAACTACCACTACTTCCGCAGCCGTGTGAAGCCAGCCGTGCGCATGATGGCCATGGTCAAGGCCTCTGGCTACGGCGCGGGTGCTGGTGAGCTCGCGCAACTGCTGGCTTTCAATCAGGTGGATTACCTGGCTGTGGCGTACGTGGATGAGGGTGTGATGCTGCGCCAAGCCGGGGTGTCGGTCCCCATCATGGTGATGAATCCGGAGCGCTCGGCGCTAGACGCCATGCTCCAACACCGTTTGGAACCTGAAGTGTACTCTTGGAACACCTTGGAAGGCGTCTTAGCGGCCTTGGAAGAACGCCCGCAAGAAGCCCCACTTTCCATCCACATCAAACTTGACACGGGCATGCACCGCTTGGGCTTTGAGCCGGAAGACTTGGAGCAATTGGGCACCCGTTTAGCACAAACCCCCAACCTGCGGGTAGCTACGGCCTTTACGCACCTCAGTGCCGCGGATGACCCCAATGCCACAGACTGGTCTTTGCAGCAGCTGGACCGTTTTCAGGCCTCATACGACCGCTTGGTTGCAACATTGGGATATCGCCCATTGCGTCACGCCCTCAACACCGCCGGGATGCTCACCTTGGATGAGCAGTACCAATTCGACATGGTACGCTTGGGCATTGGACTGTACGGCGTGTCGCCTGTGGAGCACGCCCGCAAAGACCTGTTGCCGGTCAACACCTTGCGCACGGTCATCTCTCAAGTCAAAACCCTGCCCGCCGGAGAACCCGTCGGGTACGGACGCAGCCACGTGGCTGCCCACCCGCAACAAGTGGCCACACTGCCCTTGGGCTATGCCGATGGCCTGCCCCGCGCACTGAGCAACGGAATAGGTGAGGTGTGGATTGCCGGCCAGCGCTGCAAGATCCTTGGACGCGTGTGCATGGACATGACTATGGTGGATGTCACAGGACTTGAAGTCGAGGAAGGCGACGAAGTGGAAGTGTTTGGGCGCCATTTGCCGGTGGAAGAAGTGGCTGCTGCTGCGGGAACGATTTCCTATGAGATTTTGGCTGCCATTCCGCAGCGTGTGCGCCGGGTGTACGTGCAAGATTAATCCTGCCGCGCAGGTTCCCGCCCGTGGGCTGCAGTCCCCGCCACTTCCTCTCGCCGCTTTCCAGCGACCGTGCGCAAGCTCCCAATCCCAGCACTCCCTTCCAAACCACCCCCCGTTTCTCTTGGTGGATGGCCGGTTTGATTTTGTAAATCGCCTTGACAACCGGACACGAAAAAACCCCTAGCCGTTGCCAGAGGTTTCTTCAAACTAATAAACCTTAACCAAACGGGCAGGACGCCCGATAGCTTCTTTATACCGTTGCAGCAGCCCGTTTGCGGGCCGTGCGTTTGTGTTTGATTTTATTGAGGATGAGGTACATCACAGGAACAATCACCAGGGTCAGGAACGTGGCAAACGTCAACCCAAAAATGATGGTGTAACTCATAGGCCCCCAGAACATCACGTTGTCTCCTCCCACATACACATTCGGATCATAACTACTAACCATAGACACAAAGTCTATGTTCAGTCCGATTGCCAAGGGGAGTAGGCCCAAGACGGTTGTGATTGCAGTAAGCAGTACCGGCCGTAGACGTGTTTTTCCGCCTTCCACGATGCAGTTAACCACTTCGTCAAACGGCAGTTGCTCGTTTTCGCCTAGGCCGAGTTCGTCCTTGCGGCGTTTGCGCAGCAGATTCGTGTAGTCTATGAGTACGATGGCGTTGTTGACCACCACTCCGGCCAGGGATATGATGCCGATCATGGTCATGATGATCACAAACTCCATGTTGAAGATCACCAGTCCCAGCAGTACCCCAATCAGAGAGAAGAGTACCGCAAACATGATGATCGCGGGTGTAGAGGCCGAGTTGAACTGCGCCACGATGATCAAGAAGATCAGGAATACTGCGATCAACAGCGCGGTGGACAGGAAGGCCATCTCTTTGGCTTGTTCTTCTTGTTGCCCCGTAAAGCGCCACTTGACCTCCTCGGGCGTCTCGAAGGTGGACAACTCACCTTTGATGGCGGCCACCACCTCGTTGGCGTTGTAGCCGTCGAGCACGTTGGAAGAAATGGTGATCACACGTGTTAGGTCCTTGCGCTTGATGGCCGAGAACGTCTTGGCGTTTTCGGTGGTGGCAATCGCCGAGATGGGCACCTGCTTGATGCGGCCGTTCGACGGATCGCGGAAGGTGATGCGTTGGTCCAGGAGTGCGTCCAGGTCGTTGCGGGTCTCCTCTTGGAAGCGAATGTTGATGGGGTATTCATCCTCATCCAGCTTGTAGCTTGAAATCTCTCGTCCAAAAAGTGCAGTACGCAAGGCGCTTCCGATTTGCGCGGTGCTCAGGCCAAACATCTTTGCTTTTTCCTTGTCGATGATCACGGGCAACTCGGGCTTTTCCTTGTTCACGTCGAGCTTGAGCTCTTCGATGCCGCCGATGTTTTTGTCTTCGATGTACTCCTTCATCTGCTCGGCCAGGACCATGACCTTGTCGTAGTCGTCGCCACTGACCTCGATGTTGATGGGTGCCCCTTGGGGCGGGCCTGCTTCGTTCTTCGACACCACAATTTCTGCATCGGGGTAGGCCGCAAGTCGGTCACGCAGGGCGTTGAGGATGTCGGTGGTGGTCAGCTCACCGCGCTCTTGGAACTTGACAAAGGACAGGGTAACCCGTGCCTTGTTGGGAGTGTTGCCCATTGAAGGCCCTTGTGCCGGGTCGCTGGTGCCGTTGCCCACCTGGCCGATCAGCGAGGTGATCATGTACGAGAGCGAATCGCGGCTGTCCTCTTGGAAGCGCTCCTCTGCCATGGTCGCCATCACGATCTGTTCGATGTCCGACGAAATACGGTCGGTGGCATCGATGTCAGTACCTACCGGCTTTTCGATGTAGATGTTGAGGTATTGCGGCTCGTTGTCCGGGAAGAAGAGCACCTTCGGCTGCTTGGCGCCCACAATCGCGAACGAGGCAAACAGCAAGAAGATCATTCCCACAAAAATCCACGCGGGACGGCGTCCTTTCAGCATGGTCTTGAGCACGCCTTCGTACCAGCGCTCCAACACGGGAAGGAACCCTTCTTGGAAGCGTTTCGACGCAGGCGTCAGGCCGTAAGTATTGAGCAGTCCGAGTACCCCAAAGATCAGGGCCAAGTTGCCCAACCAGAGCACCGGTGCTTCGCCTTCGCTGCCGAAGTACATCAGGGTGAAAATCATACCGATGCCAATCATGATCAGCGAGTTGCGGTTGCTTTTTCGCTTGTTGACCGGTGCGTCGCCCACCTTCATGAAGAGCGAGGTGAGCATCGGGTTGATCACCAACGCCACAAAGAGCGACGAGCCCAGTACGATCATCAGGGTGATGGGCAGGTACTTCATGAACTCGCCCATGAGTCCGGGCCAGATGGCCAGCGGGATGAACGCCGCCAAGGTGGTTGCGGTCGAGGCAATGATGGGCCAGGCCACCTCACCTACGCCGTTTTTGGATGCGTCTTTGGGACTGTAGCCTTCGTCGCGAAGCCTGTAGATGTTCTCCACGACCACAATCCCGTTGTCCACCAGCATCCCCAGGGCGAGTACCAGTGAGAAGAGCACCATCACATTCAGGGTGATGCCCATGGCCCCCAGGATCATGAAGCTCATGAACATCGAAAGTGGAATGGCCACACCCACAAACAGTGCGTTGCGCAGGCCCAGGAAGAACAGCAGTACGCCTACCACCAACAGTACCCCAAAGATGATCGAGTTTTCCAGTTCGCTTACTTGGGTGCGGGTTTGGTCCGACTGGTCTTGGGTGATGGTCAGGGTCAGGTTCTCAGGCAAATCCGATCGCTGGGCTTTGTCCACGATGGCATTGATGGCTGCCGAGGCTTCCAGCAGGTTTTCACCGGCGCGCTTGAACACGTTGAGGCTCACTACCGGCTGCAGGTATTCGCGGGCGTAGCTCTCCTTTTCTTTCTCCTGGAAGTTGACCGTGGCCACCTCGCGCAGGTAGATGTTGTTTTGGTTCTCGCTCTTGACAATCACGTCTTCGATGTCTTCCATGTTCTGGAATTCACCCACCACGCGCACCGAGCGCTTGATGTCACCCACGACCAGGTCACCCCCAGAGATGGTCATGTTCGACTGGGAGATGGCTCCGGCAATGTCGTCCATGCTCACCTGGCGTGCTTCCATGGCCAAGTGGTCGAGCTCAATGCTCACCTCGCGGTCCATGATGCCTGAGATGTCCACCTTGGAAATCTGCGGCAGTTCTTCGATGCGCTCTTCCAGCAGTTCGGCGTAGTCCTCGAGTTCCTCCAGCGAGTAATCGCCCGAGAGGTTGATGTTGAGGGCCGCCTGTAGCTCGGAGAAGTTCAGCTCAAAGATGTTGGGGTCGGCGGGCAGGTCGTCCGGCCACTCGGGGTCGGCCTTGACAAGGTCCACCTTGTCCTTCACCTTGCGCAGCGCCTCCGAAGGGCTCACGTCAAAGTCGAATTTGATATCGACCGTAGCGTAGCCTTGGGTGGAGGTAGAGATGATCTCGTCGATGCCGGTGATGGTGTTGATCTCCTTCTCCAGCGGTCGGGTGATGAGTTTTTCCATGTCCTCCGGCGAGTTGCCCGGGTAGGCCACCCCCACGTAGATCTCGGGGATGATGACCTCAGGGAAGCTCTCTTTGGGCAGGGTGGAGTACGCCGTCAATCCTGCAATCACGATGATGGCGGTGATGACCCACACCGTCATCTTGTTGTCCACCGCCCAGCTTGACAAGGCAAACTCCTTGCGGTGCTGGACTTCTTTGTATTGGTTCTTTGGTTGCTCCATGGGAGGTCCGGATTAGCGTGCGCTTACCGCAACAGGTTCTTCGTCGTTCATGACCTTCACCAGGTCGCCGTTTTTCACTTTGCGTACGCCGCGGTCGATGATGTGCTCACCGGCTTGAAGGCCGCTCACAATCAGGGTCATGTCGTTGTAAGAGGGGCCGGTTTGGATGATGCGGCGCACCACACGGTGACGCTCGGGGTTGGGCGTTTCCTCCAACACCCACACGTAGTTGTCGCCGGAGGCGTTCTCCAGGACCATGTCGGCAGGCAATACTACAGATGCAGAGTCGGTGCTGAATTCGTTCACCAACAGCTCGGTCACCAGGTTGGGGATGAGGTCGGTGCGCTTTTGGTCAAAGTCCACGCGCACGCTAAAGGTGCGGTTGTCGGGCTTGATGTAAGCACCCACGCGGCTTACGTGAGCAGCAATAGGCTCGCCGCCGTTGACGCCTTGCACATTCACCAGCACTTCGTCGTTGACCTGTACTTGGCCAAAGTGCTTTTCAGACACGTCGGCTTGTACGTAGAGGTCATCGAGGTTCACCACGCGTGCCACTGGCATCCCAGGAGAGGCCATCTCGCCCACCTTGGGAGTGATTTCGTCGAGTACGCCGGCAAACGGCGCACGCACGGTGCCCTTGCTGCGTTGCTCTTTGAGTGTGGCGAGGCTGTTCTCGAGCGATTCCATGCGGTTTTTGGCCTCGAGGTACTGCACTTCAGAACCGATGTTTTGGTCCCAGAGGTTCTTTTGGCGGATGTAGAGGTCTTCGGCGAGCGCCAGGCTGGTTTCCACCTCTGCAATTTGCTTGGCCACAATCTCGGTGTCGATCACCATCAAGGCTTGGTCTTTGCTCACGCGCTGGCCTTCACGCACCGGGATGCTCTTGATTACGCCTTGGTACTCGGGGAACACCAGGGCATTCTTCTCAGCTTCCAGGTTACCCTGCACGCGGAAGTAATCTTTGAACACCTGGGTGCCCACAGCCACGTAGCTCACCTCAGGGGTCAAGCGGGTGGTGTCGATTTCGATGAGTTTCTCGTCCATCTTACCGAGCATAGCGGCCAGCTTGTCGGACACTCGTTTCATGGCGGCTTTGCGTGCGTTGAGGAAGTCCATTTCCTCTTCGATCAGTGTGCGCTTGGTGTCGGCGAGTTCCTTCTTGGCGTTTTGGTACTCCTTCGAGCGGCGGTCCATGGCCTGAAGGGCCTTTTGCTGGTCGAACATGGCCTGCTCACGCTCGGCAAATTGAGCGTTGAAGGCCGACCAGGTTTGCTGGTCCAGAGAGTCGAGTCGGTCGAGACCCGCTTGGAGTTGGGCGGGATCCAGTTCGGCCGGGCCGGTTGGGGCGCTGCACGCTGCGAGCACCACTACGGCGAAGATTAAGGCAATGCGGTTCATATTTGAGAGGATCGGTGTTATTGGTTGAAGCTGCGGGCCAAACGCGTTCGGGCGTTCAGCAATTGAAGCATGGCGCTCACGTAGTTCCCCTGAGCGCTGAGGAGTTGGTTGTCGGCTTGGGTCAGCTCAAAGCTGGTGGCCAAACCTTCGTTGTATTTGATGCGCGTGGTCTTGAAGATGCGCTGGGCGAGCTCCACGCTGCGGGATTGGTTCTGGTAGTTGCTCAGTGCGTAGGCGTACTCGTTGCGCGCGGTGGCGTTTTCGAGTGCGGCGCCTTCGGACACTTGTTCAAGGTCCACTTGGGCTTTGCGCAGTTCCACGTCCGCTTGGGCGATGCGGTGCTTGCCTTGGAAGCTGCCAAAAATCGGCACGTTCATTTGCAGGCCCCACAGTTGAGTGGGGTACCAGCTTTGGTCAAAATCCAAGAAGCTGAACTCGTCGCGGAAGGCGTTTTGCTGGTAGGTGTAGAACCCGGCAATCTGCGGGTACCCCTTCATGCGCTCGTTCTTCACGTTGAGCCGTTGCAGGTCCACAACGGTTTCTTGCAATTGGTACTCTATAGTGCTCTCGGGCTTGAAGTTGAGGCTGAGCATGCTCATGTCCTCGGAAATCAAGTTGTCCAGCTTGTCAGTCAGGGTCAGGGGTGCTTCCAGGTCGAGTCCCATTTGGAACTTGAGCAGCTTTTTGGCAACGTCCACCTGTTGCTGCGCGTAGGCAATGCGGGTGTCGAGGTCGGCCACGTTGAGCTGGAGTTGGTCCAGGTCCTGTTGCTCGGCAAATCCGGCTTCTACGAGGGCTTCAGTTTCTGCGGTGCTCTCGGCCAGCAGTTCGCGGCTATCGGTGAGGATTTCTACGTTACGCTCGGCAATGAGCACCGTATAGTAGGCCTCGGCCACCTCGTCGCGGGTGTCTTTTTCGCTTTTGGTGATGACGTCCTGCGAGAGCGTTGCGCTCAGCTTGGCGGCTTGCAGGCCTACAAAGTAGCTGCCGTCAAACACCAGTTGGGTCACTTGTATACCCGCACTCATGTTTTGGGGCGTACCAAATTGCAGTTCGGTGACGGCGTTCGGGTCCACTTGGGGAGCGTTCAAGTCGACGCCGGTTTCTTGGGACACGTCAAACAGAAACTGGTTCAGGTAAGGCGGTAAGCCAAACGCGTCGGCCGGAGCCACTTGGACAGGAATGTCGATGAAGTTTTGGTACTCCATCGACCCGCTGACTTGTGGGAGGCCAATGGCGGTGAGTTCTTTCACGCGGCGTGCGGCGGATTCAGCATCAAGCTGAGCACCGCGGACCGCGAAGCTGTGTTCCACAGCGTACTGCTGTGCCTGGGCCAACGACACCGAGGTCGGTGTCTGGGCTTGGGCCAGGGCTGGCAAGGCCAGCAACATGAGCATTAAGCGTTTCATAGGTTTGGTTTGGTAGCGTTGGTTCTTGATTCTTTGGCCATTTTCTCCACTAAATAGGCGATGCCTTTTTCACTGGCGATGCCGCGGATGTGGTAGCGGAAGAGTTCCATATACACCTCGGCAAAAGAGACTTGGTCGGGGGGAAAGATCTCGCCGTCAAACACCGCATCGAGTTTGGTGATGTAAATCTTGGCGAGGATTTCGGGTTTGAGGTTGTCGCGGTAGAGGCCTTCTTCCATGCCTTTGACCATGTTGGCGTGCATGCAGGAGTAGACCTGGGTGTCGCGTTTGTTCACCATGTCTTTCCACACCTCGGGGTAGTACTTCTCCATGTCAAAGTGGATGGAGGGGTGAAGCCCCTGCAGCATGCCCACTGCGAAATGCGAAATCTCGAACATCTCGTCGATGGCGTTCAGGCCTCGCGCACAGATCTGCGTGATGGCTTTTTCTTCCTGACTGTGTACGAGATCAAAACAGCGGGTGATCAGGTCGCGCTTGTCGGAAACGTACTTGTACAGCGTCTTCTTGGAAATGCGGAGGTTCTTGGCCACATCGTCCATGTTTACGCTCTTGATGCCGTACTTCATGAAGACGGCGCACGCTCCGTTCAGAATTTCTTCTTCGCGTTCGTTCATGGCCGCAAAGATACGCCCATCTTACATCCGGAAACGAAATGAGTGTTAAAATGTTTCTTGTGTTCCTGAGAGCTCTGATAGCGCAGGAAAGCAGGCACAAGAATGCAGAACGCTTCTAAGTGAGATGTGGTGCAGAACTCACATGAGCGCACGCTTGATCAGCGCAGGGTCGGCTTGATGGGGCACCGTTACCTTCAAACGGGGCTCCATCTCCATGGCGCGTTGGATGGCAAATACAGCCCCGTCGTTGCGTGCCCAGCTGCGGCGCGCAATGCCGTTGTTGACGTCCCAGTGGAGCATGCTCAACAGACGACGTTCGCTGTCTTCGCTGCCGTCGATCACCATACCGAAACCGCCGTTCATCACCTCGCCCCAGCCCACACCACCGCCGTTGTGCAGTGAAATCCAGGTGGCACCACGGAAGGCGTCACCGGCGAAGTTCTGTACGGCCATGTCCGCGGTAAAGCGGCTGCCGTCGTAAATGTTGGAGGTCTCGCGGTAGGGCGAGTCGGTGCCGGAAACGTCGTGGTGATCACGTCCCAGAACGACTTCACCGTTGAGCTTTCCGTCGCGGATGGCGTCGTTGAAGGCCTTGGCAATTTCCATGCGGCCTTGTGCATCCGCGTAAAGGATGCGGGCTTGAGAGCCCACCACCAATTGGTTTTCCTGTGCGCTTTTGATCCAACGGATGTTGTCGGCCATTTGCTGCTGGATTTCCTCAGGTGCATCGGCTTTGAGACGCTCGAGCACCTGGCAGGCAATGGCATCGGTGGTGGCCAAGTCGGCTGGATCGCCAGAGCAACATACCCAGCGGAAGGGTCCAAATCCGTAATCAAAACACATGGGTCCCATGATGTCTTGCACGTAGCTGGGATAACGGAACTCGTTCCCGTCATCGCCTGCAAGGTCTGCGCCTGCGCGGGAAGCTTCCAGCAGGAAGGCATTCCCGTAGTCAAAGAAGTAGGTGCCTTTGGCCGTGTGGCGGTTGACCGCATCGGCGTGGCGGCGCAAGGAGGTGCGCACGTACTCTTTGAACGTGGCAGGATCGTCGGCCATCATGGTGTTGGCCGCTTCGAAGCTCAGTCCAGCGGGGTAATACCCTCCGGCCCAAGGGTTGTGCAGCGAGGTTTGGTCCGATCCCAAATCCACATAGATGCTCTCGGCGTCCAAGCGTTCCCACACGTCCACGACATTGCCCACGTAAGCAAAGGAGCGGGCGGCTTTTTCGGTTTGAGCTTGGCGCACACCGGCCACCAGAGCGTCCAAGTCTTCGGTTACTTCGTCCACCCAGCCTTGTTCGTGGCGCTTGTGGGCTGCCGCAGGGTTCACCTCTGCGGTGATGGATACACAGCCGGCAATGTTGGCTGCTTTGGGTTGGGCCCCACTCATGCCCCCCAAGCCCGCGGTCACAAACAGTTTGCCCTCCAGGCCTTCGCCGTGCTTGGACACCTTGCGACCTGCGTTGAGCACAGTGATGGCGGTGCCGTGTACAATGCCTTGAGGACCAATGTACATGTAGCTTCCTGCGGTCATTTGACCGTATTGGGTCACCCCCAGGGCGTTGAATTTTTCCCAGTCGTCCGGCTGGCTGTAGTTGGGGATCATCATCCCGTTGGTCACCACCACGCGCGGTGCGTCTTTGTGCGACGGAAACAGGCCCAGCGGATGGCCGCTGTACATCACCAGGGTTTGCTCCTCGGTCATTTGAGCGAGGTAATGCATCACCAACCGGTACTGCGCCCAGTTTTGGAAGACTGCCCCGTTGCCGCCGTAGGTGATCAGCTCGTGCGGGTGTTGCGCCACAGCCGGGTCCAAGTTGTTTTGGATCATCAGCATGATGGCCGCCGCTTGTTTGGTTTTGCACGGGTACCAATCGATGGGGCGCGCCAGCATGGGGTAAGTGGGGCGCAGCCGGTGCATGTAGATGCGTCCGTAATCGGCCAATTCTTGGGCGAATTCAGGAGCAAGAACGGCGTGTTGTTCGGCCGGGAAGTAGCGCAGGGCATTGGCCAGGGCCAGTTCTTTTTCACGGGGAGAAAGTATGTCTTTGCGGCGCGGTGCGTGCGAAACGTTGGGGTCCAGCGCACGGGGCTGGGGGAGTTCAGCGGGCAATCCTTCGGCCACCAGGGCCTGAAATTCAGATCGGGTCATGGACGGTTGCTGGACGGTTGGGTTCATGCAGCGAAGTTATAAGAGTTGGGGGCGGCAGCGCGTTTACTTCTTCACCTTTCCGGTGCTTTTGTCAAATCCGAATGGACAGTGCTTACAGCCGCTCTGGCAGCAATAGCCTCGCTTGAGGTGGTAGGCTTCGGTGAATACAATGTACCCCTCCTCGCTCATGTAATAATCCTCCGGCTCAAGGGAGTTGGATTTGCTAAATAGGCTCATCCTGGGTGCGCTTTTGTTTGCGGTGCAAAGTTCAGTCCTTTGTACCGTTCGATCACTCAAACAATGTCCACCCATCAAATGTTGCCTGTTGATTCGGTAAAAATCACCCCAATATCCTTGGAATTCTGGGGTATCCCTGGCCGTGAACTGCATCTGCTGCGTGAGGATTTGACCCATCCGGCATACGGCGGCAACAAGTGGCGCAAGTTGGTCTACAACCTGGAAAAGGCCCGCCAGCGCGGTGACCGAGCTGTGCTCACCTTTGGTGGCCCATGGAGCAACCACCTGTTGGCGACTGCCGCGGCATGCAAAGCAGCCGGCATCGGCGCCATTGGCATGGTGCGTGGGACGGCACCCGCTCCCCTGACCGCCACTTTGCAAGACTGCACGGACTTGGGCATGGAACTCCACTACCTATCGCGCGCCGAGTACGCCGAGAAGAACACCGACTACTTCAAGGCACACCTGCGCGATGTGCACGGACGGGTGCACATTGTACCCGAGGGTGGGAGCAACTTCCTGGGCATCCAGGGATGCATGGAAATCTTGAGGGAAGCACACGACAGCTATACTGACGTTTGCGTCGCCATGGGCACAGGTGCTACGGCCGCAGGCCTGTTACTTGGTCGCCGACCGGGACAAACCGTCTGGGGTTTTCCGGTGGTCAAAGGCGGCGACGGGTTGCGTGGCGCGGTGCATGCCCAGCTCTATTGGTCGCTGCTAGACCAAGAGTTGGTAGACGACGTGATGGCACACCTTTCTTTGACGCCGGCCCACCGCGATGGCTTTGCCAAAACCGATGGACAGCTGTTGGGCTTCATGCGGGATTTCTACACCCAAACCGGGGTGAAGTTGGACCACGTGTACACCGCCAAGCTGGTTTGGACGGTCATTGAGGCTTTACGTGAAGGCCGTTTGACAGGTACTCCACTGGTGGTACACACTGGAGGATTGCAGGGCCTGCGCGGGCTGGAACACGCCCTTGGTGAGGCGGTTTACCCAAGAGGGGTGAACGACTGAGTCCACCTTAAAAAAGCCCTACCTTTGCGGACCTAATCAGCGGAGTGTTCGCATGAGTGATGCCATCAAGCACGAATGCGGGATAGCGCTTCTTCGACTCAAGAAGCCCCTGCAGCACTACCGAGAGAAATACGGAACCAGTTTCTATGCTCTCGGAAAAATGTACCTGCTCATGAGCAAGCAGGTCAACCGCGGCCAAGACGGAGCCGGTCTGGCCAACATCAAGCTGGATGTCGAGCCCGGCAACCGCTACATCTCGCGCCAGCGCTCCAACGCCCCCAACCCCATCAAAGACCTGTTTGAAAAGGTCACCTTGCGCTTCAAAGACTTGCACGAGGTTGAAAAAGGCGATCCTGCGTGGCTCAAAAAGAACCACGGCTTCACCGGGGAAGTCTTCCTGGGCCACCTGCGCTATGGCACTTACGGCGGCAACGGCATAGAGCAATGTCACCCCTTCTTGCGACAGAACAACTGGATGAGCCGCAACTTGGTGGTGGCCGGTAACTTCAACATGACCAACGTAGACGAGCTCTTCGAGACCCTCATCGAACTCGGCCAGCACCCCAAGGAAAAGGCCGATACGGTGACCGTGTTGGAAAAGATCGGTCACTTTCTTGATGTGGAAAATCAGGAAGTGTTTGACAAGTACAACTTGCTGGGGTACAGCAATGTCAAGATCTCTGAGAAAATCCACCACGAACTCAACGTGGGCAACATCCTCAAACGCAGCGCCCAGCACTGGGACGGCGGCTATGCCATTGGCGGGATGCTCGGTCACGGCGATGCGTTTGTGCTGCGCGACCCCAACGGCATCCGCCCGGCCTTCTACTACGAAGACGACGAGGTGGCCGTAGTGGCATCCGAGCGCCCCGTGATCCAAACCGCCTTTAACCTCGAACCTGAAGCGGTGCAGGAGTTGCCTCCGGGCCATGCCTTCATCATCAAAGCCGACGGCCGCACCAGCTTGGAGGAAATCCGCAAGCCCGAAGAGAAAAAGTCGTGCTCGTTTGAGCGCATCTACTTCTCGCGCAGCAACGACAAAGACATTTACCGCGAGCGCATGGCGCTTGGCGCCAACTTGGTGCCGTTGATCATGGAGGCCATTGACCAAGATTTGGACAACGCAGTCTTCTCCTTCATCCCAAACACTGCAGAAACTTCCTTCTATGGGCTGATCAAGGAGATCGAAAACGAACACAACCGCCGTAAAATCGCACGCATCCAAGAGCTGGGTGGCAAGGCCTCTGCCGAAGAGATCGAACGCTTGCTTACCCAACGCTTGCGCATCGAAAAGGTAGCCATCAAGGACGCCAAGCAGCGCACCTTCATCACCCAGGATTCCGACCGTGATGACATGGTGGCCAGCGTGTACGACATCACCTATGGTACGGTCAATCCGGGCGTCGACACCCTGGTGATGATCGACGATTCCATCGTGCGTGGCACCACATTGAAGAAATCCATCCTGCGCATCTTGGACCGTTTGGGCCCCAAGAAAATTGTGGTGGTGTCCTCTGCCCCGCAAATCCGCTATCCCGATTGCTACGGCATCGACATGGCCAAGATGGGGGACTTCATCGCCTTTCAGGCTGCTGCAGCCTTGCACGCTGATCGAGGCACGAAGGACCAGATGGACATGATCTACAGAAAGTGCAAGGATCAGGAACATGCGCCCAAAGAGCAGGTGAAGAACTATGTGCAAGAGGTCTATGCACCTTTCACTACCGAAGAAATAAACGCCAAGATTTCTGAGCTGCTTCGCCCCGATGGCATCCAAGCAGAAGTACAGATTATCTACCAAACTGTAGAAGGCCTGCACGAAGCCGTTCCCGGCCATACTGGAGATTGGTATTTCACGGGGAACTATCCCACCCCGGGCGGCAACAAAGTGGTCAACCGCGCCTACATCTACTACATGGAAGGACGCAATGAGCGGGCGTACTGAATGAGTAAGAAGCCAGACACTGCCGGCAGGTTGACGGCGAATTGGGAACACAGGACCTTGATTCCAAAAGAACCGTAGTTTTATCTTATGAATAGGCCATCATTGTCCAATTCTTCTAAGATAGGAGACTCCCCATCCGCGGTCAAGCGT
>JBMYJR010000049.1:0-24293 GCA_049594615.1 Flavobacteriales bacterium | reverse complement strand
GTTTTTGGTGACCCCGGGAGGATTCGAACCCCCAACCCTCAGAGCCGAAATCTGATATTCTATCCAGTTGAACTACGGGGCCGGCTGCTGGGGGGTAAAATTAGCATTACTGGGGTTGAATTGAAAAAACGGATTGAGGAGTGAACATTGGCGTGTACGAATCCCGTTATTTTGACGTTAGGCATAGGCCTGACCGGCCTTCTTGATCGCTTATGAGAACTTGGATTTTTGCATTTTTCTTCCTGTTCAGCGCCGCCCATGCGTGGGGGCAGATTGGTTTTTGGACCGATCACCTGCCGTACTACACGACCATTGATGTGGCCGACGATGGACAGGGGTTGATCTTTTGTGCGACGCCGTATGCGGTGTTTGCTTACGACCACCCCAATAAATCAGTGACGCGTTACAACAAGACCTCCGTGCTTTCGGACGTGGGGGTGAGTGCGATTGGCTACAGCAAGCAGCAAAACGTGCTGCTGGTGGGGTACGACAATGGCAACCTGGACCTGATTTGGGCCGAGGCTGCGGTCAACCTGCAGGACATTGCGCAGAGTAGCATTCTGGCCGACAAGGGCATCCGTGAGGTGACCTTTGAGGGTGGGTTGGCATACTTGAGCTGCGGTTTTGGGGTGGTGGTCTTGGATCCTGCCAAGCAAGAAGTGAGCGACACGTGGTTTCTAGGTCCCGATGGGATTTATGTGGGGGTCAACGATGTGGTGTTTGACCAGACCTTTGTTTACGCAGCCACCGAGGCCGGGGTTTACCGGGCTGAGCGGGGGAATGCGTTTTTGGCCGATTTCCAGAATTGGGACTTGGTGACCGAAGTGCCCGAGCCCATGGCCAACGTGGTCAATTTGGAGCGCAACGGGCAGTACATGCTGGCCCAGATTGAGGACGGCAATCAGGACCGCGTTTATGTGCAGACTCTGGATACTGGTGAATGGCAAGCGTTGCCGGGGTTGGATCCTACCATCATTCGGGATGTGCACTTAAGCGAGAGCCGCCTGCTGGTGACTACCTACGGCAACCTGCGTTTTTACGACATGGCGTTGGAACAGACCGGTATTTGGGGCGAGGTGAGCGATACGCCGTTGCGTGGAAATGCCGTGGTGCATACCGATAAGAATCGCATTTGGATCGCCAACGACGAGGGCGGATTGTTGGGCTCCAACTTCTTTGGGGCGCAGTGGAAAGCATTGCCCGATGGGCCTAAACGGGCCGATGTGCGCAGGGTGGAGGCCTGGAACAACAACGTGTGGATCAGCACCGGGGGTGTGGATGCGTCTTGGGTCCCCAACTACACTTCTGCAGGCACCTATGGTTTGGTGGATAGATCATGGATTTGGGAACGAAACTTCGGGGATTCTACCTTCTTTGACCTCATGGACGCGAGCATCAATCCGCTCGATCCCACCGAGGTGTTCTTTGGATCATGGTACCACGGGCTCATCCGCATGAAGGACGGCGAATTTACCGATGTGTACAACGACCTCAACAGCAGCCTGACCCCGGGTGACTACGGCGGTTCGTTGCGTTTTGGTGTGGGGGGATTGGATTTTGACCGCGACGGCAACTTGTGGTTTTCCAACAACCAATCGTCCACGCCGCTGCATGTGCGTACAGCCGGAGGTGAATTCCAGGCCTTGAATGTGGCGGGACTTGTAGATGAATTTAACCGGGTGACCGAAGTGCTTGCTGCAGCAAGTGGGTACATCTGGTGCATGGTGCCCGATCAAACGGGCATCCTCGTACTGGACCCGGGCGACACTCCGGGCGATCCCACCGATGACAGTGTGATTTTGCTGGACAGCGAAGCGGGAAGTGGCGGTTTGCCCTCACGCGACGTGTTCTGCATGGAAGAGGACCTGGACGGTGAAATGTGGGTGGGTTTGCTCGAAGGCCTGGCCGTGTTCTATTCGCAAGACTGTCTGTTTGAAGGCGGCGAGAACTGTGATGCACAGCAAATACTGATCACCCAGGACGGCAACGTGCAAATCCTGCTCGAAACCGAAACCGTGCAAGCCATCGAAATCGACGGAGCCAACCGCAAGTGGATTGGGACGGTGAACAGTGGGGCCTTTTTGTTGAGCCCCGACGGCACCCAAACCATCCAGCACTTCACGGCCGAAAACTCGCCGCTGCTGAGCAACAACGTCTTGGACATTGCCATCAACCATGAAACCGGGGAGGTGTACTTCGCCACTGAAAAAGGCCTGATCGCCTACCGCGGCGATGCCACCAACTACTACCCTGAAATGGAGAACGTCTCGGTGTTCCCCAACCCGGTGCAGCCCGGGTATGCGGGTGACATCATCATCGATGGTTTGGCGCAAGATGCGGACGTGAAGATCTCCGATGCGGCGGGCAACGTGGTGTTCCAAACCGTGGCCAACGGAGGCCGTGCGGTGTGGGACGGGCAGCGCGCGTCAGGCGGTGCGGTGTCTACAGGCATTTACTTTGTGTACGTGTCGACCACCGATGGGCAGTCGCGAGAAGTGACCAAGCTAGCGGTGGTCCGCTAAGGCTATTCGCACGCCGTTCCGAAGAATCCGAGGAAGGTCAGCAGGTCTGCTGCGTCTACCGAAGAATCGCCGTTTAGGTCGGTGATTCCGCAATCCCCCATGCACGAGTAGTTGCCGACCAGCAGCAGCAGGTCGGGCACCAGACGCCAGTTGTCGCCGTCAAAATCTCCCAGGCAATCCGAAGCCAAACAGAAGGTTTGTTGCTCCATGTCGCCGTAAGCCGCATTTGGGGCGAGCAGGCTGATAAGCACATTGCCATCGGCATCGGTCAGGTCGTAGAAGCCGTCTTGCTCGCAGCCTGAGGCCACACCGGACATGCCGTCGCCAAAGCTGTCGAAGATGGTGAAGGTGTAGCACCCGGGGTTCAAGCACACCGGAATGCTGTAGGTGGTCAGGTCGTCATAGTCGCCGGCGCTGCTGCTGTAGAGCACAGTGCCGTCCGCGTCCACAATATTCCAAAAGACTTCCTCGCCCCAACAATCGGTGGTCAGGTTCAGGTTGAACGTGTCGCAGGTGTAGGTGCAGCTCTGGTTGTCGCAACCGGCGGTGGGGTCGTAGTTGATGCCCACCGGATCGGTGCAGCCGGGGTAGGTGCAGGAGCCGTCATCCAGCAAAGCGGTAAGCGCATAGTTGCAGGCGGTCTCGTCGGTGCAGCCGAGCTCGAGGCCGGCGCAGGTGCAGTCGGCTTGGACGGTGTCGTTGCCTGTGGTGTCGAGCCCGTCGTCGCAAGGGCCTCCGGGCACTTGGCAGGTGCCGTCGTCGGTGTCGGCGCCGGGGGTGTAGTTGCAAGCCGCGGGGTCGGTGCAACCGGGGATTTCACCAAAGGTCACGCAGAATTCCCAGGAGATGGATGTGCCAAAGTTGGGCGTGTCCAAGGCCGCGATGCTGACGCCCGCGTCGTAGTCCGCGCCAAAGCTGCCGTCGTTGCTGCAGCCAAAGATGGTGCCGGCCAGACCGTCGCCGTAGGAGTCGGTGAGGGTGAGGGTGTAGCAGCCGTCTGGCAGGCAGAGTGGCCAACTGTAATCGGTCAGGCTGAGCAGGCTGCCCGTGGGTACCGACAAGGCCACCTCCCCGCTTTCGTGGGTAAGGGTCAGGCCTGTTTCGCCGCCCCAACAATCGGTGCTTAGGGCCAGGGTCACCTGTGAGCAGGGGTACACGCAAGAGCCGTCTTCAAAATTGGCGGCGGCGTCGTAGTTGACCGCTTCGGGATCGGTGCAGCCCGGGACAAATCCGCTGCAATCGGCGGTAGTCATGCTCACCGATGCGATTTGCCCATCGGCGGAGGTGGCGGTGAACGTGAGCGCCACTCCCGGATTCAATCCGGTCAAGGTGTATTGGGGTGCAAACCAGTCCCATGCGTCGCTTCCCAACACGTCACAGGTAAGGGTGGCGCCATCGTCCACACACAGCTCCGCCACGTTGCAAAAGGTATTGTCAAAGCTCACCGTGAGTGTGACGTGAGATTCCACCTGTCCCGAAACAGGATCAAACACGCAGTCGGTGGTTGCTGTCAAATCTAGGATGTCACAGGTGGGCAAAGGGCCGCAATCGCTTTGGAGCAATTGCAGGGCATTATTGACGTTGAGGCGTCCGCCCGTGGCGGTTTCGGCGGACAGCCCCGCCACGACATCCACGCCGTCAAACAGGTATTGGCGCACCAAGTCTGCGGCAGTTTGGGGGTCGCTGAGGGCGAGGTTGGCAAAGCTGGCGCACGGGGCGCTGTACAGCAGGGCAATGGCGCCGGCCACGGCAGGGCTCGCGAAGGACGTGCCGCTGGTGTTGCCGTAAACCCAAGTGCCGCTCGGCAGGTACACCGATTCTCCGGGAGCGCCCAGATCGATGGAGGTTTGGCCGTAGCCGCTGAAGGTGCGCACGTCGGCGCTGTTGGTGGCGGTGACCGCAATCATGTATGGGCTGCTGCATCCGGTTGGCATGTCACCCACCTCGTCGATGTTGACGTTGTTGTTGGCCGTGGCGCCGCAGTTCAAGATGCCGGCTGCACCCAAATCGTCGTAAAACCCACACCACACCGGGTAGTTGTCCGGGTTGGCAAAGTCAATGCCCCACGAGGCGTTGGTGGCCACCACCAGCGCGCCCTTGTCGCCGCCCGTTGTGTTGTAGAGCTGGCGCATGACCAACGGATAGTTGTAGGCCGCGATGACGTTGTCTTCGGTCAGGGCGCCGATGACCACTTGCATGAGTTTGACATCCCAATTGACCCCCGAGCCGCCGAGTTCGTTGTTGCCTTTGGCTCCAATCATGCCCGAGACGCCTGTGCCGTGGTTGCCACCGGGAATGTTATCGTCGTCGGAAGTGGCATTCCAGCCGTTGTAGTCGTCCACGAAACCGTTTTCGTCGTCGTCTATGCCGTTGCCGGGGATTTCGCCGGGGTTGGTCCAGTGGTTGTCGATCAGATCGACGTGGCTGTAGTAGGTGCCGCCACCTTCAATCACACACACCACCACATCGTCGCCATTGGCGGTGTTGCCTCCGGTGGTGATTTCCCAGGCGAGGTCGGAATCGATGTCATGGTCTGCGCCGTTGGCGTGGTGCCATTGTTGGTCAATGCCCGGGTCGTTGGGCAGCACCTCGCGTTCGGAGATGTAGTGGTTGAATTGCGCCACGTCCACGCTGGGGTGGTCGCGCAAGTCGTCAAGCAGGCCGCGGCCTTGGTCCGAGAGTTCGAACACGGTGACGTTGGTGCTCAGCTTGAAAATATGGCTGCTGCGAGACAGTGGAGTGGATTGCACTTGGCTGCCCCAGAGGCCGGCCATTTCTTCCAGGATCGCGCCCGGTTGGGCGTCGGGAGCGAAGCGCACGATGAACTCTCCCGGTACGTAAGGTTTTTCCTGAGCGGCTCCCACCGTGGTCAGCAGAGCGGTGCATGCAAGCAACACCAACCGGTCAAAGAAGGAGAGGGCGCGGGTAGTCAAGTGGTTTAGTTTTTCGCGAAACTCAAAAATACGCAACTTTCTTCCAGTACCGATTGTGGGCAAATGAAACCCGAGTGTTTGTCGACCAATTCAATTGGAGGCCTACCTTCGTTCTTGCCATTTGTTGCTGATCTCATGCCCGAATTTCCCCATCCCATTTCGTCCAAGCTGCCCCAGGTGGGCACCACCATTTTTTCGGTGATGTCAGCCCTTGCCCAGGAGCACAATGCGGTCAACCTTTCGCAGGGTTTTCCGGATTTTCCCGTGCCTGAGAAGCTGGTCGAAGGTGTGGCCAAATACATGAAGAAGGGCCTGAACCAATACGCCCCCATGCCCGGGGTGTTGCCCTTGCGTGAGGCGGTTGCGGCTCAATTCCAGGAGCGGTACGGTGCAGGCTACGATGCTGGTACGGAGGTGACCATCACCGCAGGCGCTACACAAGCGCTGTTTACCGCCATTACTGCATTGGTGCGTGAGGGAGACGAGGTGGTCCTGTTTACCCCAGCCTACGATTGCTACGCCCCGGCCATTGAGTTGGCAGGCGGCACGCCGGTGTACATCCAACTGCACGCCCCCGACTACCGCATCGACTGGGAAGAAGTGCGCCGCCGGGTGAACCGCAAAACCCGCATGCTCATTCTCAACTCGCCCCACAACCCCACGGGCACCGTGCTTTCGCCCCAAGATTTGGTAGAGCTCGAACGCATCCTCAAGGACATGGAGGTGATTGTACTCAGCGATGAGGTGTACGAGCACATCGTATTCGACGGCGCCGAGCACCAGAGTATGGCTCGCAATGAAGTGCTGCGCGAACGCAGTTTGATCGTGGGGTCTTTTGGCAAAACCTACCACGCCACCGGATGGAAAACCGGTTACATCGCCGGCCCCGGAAATCTCATGGCCGAGTTCCGCAAGGTGCACCAGTACAATGTCTTCTGCCACAACACCCCGGTGCAGTACGCGCTGGCAGATTTTATGGGCAGTAGCAACCACCACAAAGAACTCTCGGCCTTCTACCAAGAGCGTCGCGACGTGTTTTTGGCAGGCATCAAAGACACGCCGTTTACCACCACTCCGGCCGGCGGAACCTACTTCCAGTTGTTGGATTACAGCGCGCTTGACCCGGGCATCGATGTTGAGGTGGCCCAGCGCTGGACGGTGGGGCATGGCATTGCATCCATTCCGGTTTCGGTATTTTACCACCAGCCTGTGCACGAGCACATGCTGCGCTTCTGTTTTGCAAAATCCAACGACACCCTCGAACGTGGCCTCGCGCGCCTTCGCGCCATCGGCTAAGGGCCAGCGCTGGTGGCTTATGGCCATCCTGGCAGTGGCATCCCTTGCCCGTTTTTGGCGCTTTTGGGTCATCCCGCTGACCTACGACGAATACAGCACGTGGAACCGGATCTGGCCTGACCTCATCTCAAAGGATAGCAGTACCCATGTGGCGCGCAATGTGCCTGAGTTCTGGGAGGCGGTGGCATCCGACGCACATCCGGGGCTGCACCACTTGTGGTACCGTTTCTTGGGGGAGGCTGGGCTGTTGTATCCCAGTACGTGGTCCATTTTTCTGTTGAAACTTCCTTTTCTGCTCGCGGGTGTTGGTGTCGTTTGGCTCGCCTATGTCGCGGTTAAACGGTGGATGGATGCGCGATCCGCCCTACTTGTGGCAGCTATCCTTGCGGTACTTCAACCCGCAGTGATGCACGCCCAAATTGCGAGGCCTTATGCGCTGGGGATGGTGTTTGTGATGGCCCTGGCTGTGACCCTCAAAGGGGTGGTGGAGGGCCGCAAACACGCGATGGCGTGGAGTGCGGTGTGGTTGGCCTTGAGCATGTACACGCATTACTTCGCCGGATTGACCGCGGTGGGCTTGGGCCTTGCAATCACGGTGGGTTTCCGCCAAAAACTGCTGTCGCTGTTGTTGGTGGCTGCCGGCGGATTGGTGTTGTTTCTGCCGCATTTGCCCATCACGCTCCAACAGTTTGGGCACAAGGACTTGGGCGATTTTCTGGCACCGCCTGCCCCGGGTTTTGTGCTGGACCACTTGAGCTACGTGTCCAACCGCATGTTTGCCGGAGGCTTCACCGCCTTGGTGTTTGCCGGGTTGATGTGCTTCAAGGGCTACCGAAAAGAGCGTTGGGCGGCACTGGCCATTTGGGCGTTTCCGCTGGTGGTGGGATACGCCTATTCCGTGTTGGTTGGACCGATTTTGCAACACCGCGTGCTGGTGTTTGGACTGCCTTTTTTGGTGGCCGCATTGGTGGGCGGGGTGTGGAACGGATTGCCGGAGACCAAACGCAAGTTTCCGCTGGGCGTGGTGGCGTTTGTGATGGGAGTGTTTGCGCTGGCTTTGGTGGTCAAGCGGGACCATTACGCGGTGTTTTATGAGCGGTCTTTTTCGGGTGTTTGGCAACGTGGGTTGCAGGAAGCAGAGGTGGCCCTCTCAGAGTCGTGCACCTCTCCTCCTACTTTGCTGAGTATATCTCCATTCATTGAGGCGCACGGGCGCTTGATCAATGGTTCTGCTGAGGACATTGCCCCGTTGAATGATGCTGCCTTTCGACCTGATAGCCTGTCATCATATCAAGAATTTGTCCGTTGGTTCGAAGGCCGTGTTCAATACGCAGAATGCGCCTTCATTGGCCTTACCCCACATTTCGATCGTCCGAAACCTGAATTCCTCAGCATGATGGTCGATAAGTATCCGGCGTTGGCCTCGCACAAGGGCTACCACAACGGCGCGTGGTATTGGCTTGAGAAGGAGGGGCAGGCCGCTTTGGATGCCGGATTGGGCGCAGGCTGGGACTTCACCGCCGGAAACGAATACAGCGAGGTTCGCTCCCCCGAAGTCCAGCGATGGGAGGATTCAGGATGGATTTTTTCGAGGTCGACATTGACCTTGCAGGAAGGACCTGCTGACATGCGGTATGTGTGCGAGTTTTTCAGGGAGGGCGAACCGGTGTTCTACCGCTCGGCGCATGCCGAGGAGTACCGCCAGCGCGGCGACAGCGTGTGGGATGTGCACTTGGGCGTGTATTACGAGGATGTGCGTCAACACCAACCCGACAGCCTGCAGTTTTACTGGTGGAACCCCTCGGGCAGTTCCTTCACCGCGGGCTCACCCACCCTGCGTACCTTGCCGCGCAACCCGTGGCTCTACGGGCTCACCCAACCGCTGCACTCCCCATGAACCGACTGGCGCGTTTTTTAGGCAAGCTGCCGTTTTCCCTGGATGTGGGCGGGCGCAAAACGCGCTTGGTGCTGGCTTTGGGCGACCGCTTGGTGCCAGCCCATCGCCGCAGCCACTTCTTCCACCACAACATCGAAATCCGCCTGCCGGAGCACCATTTGCTCCGCCTGTGGAACTATGCGCCGGACAACATCAACCGCACCTACGACAAAAGCCCGTTGTGGCAGTTCGTGAGCGCCCATGCGCCTGACAATGCGGTCTTCATCGACATTGGCGCCAACATCGGCGGCTACCTGTACGAGGCAATGTTGTTGGATTTGGAGTCCATCGGATTTGAGCCCAACCCGGAGCTCGGCCCACAACTGGCTGCCCATCCAGAGATGTTTGGCGAAGTCCACACCGTAGCCCTCAGTGACTGCGAAGGCACGTTGCCATTCCACATTTCGGACGCCAACCCTGGCGGTTCATCGTTGGTGACCTCGAACAAAGGGTGGGAGGCATCCGGTTACGACCGCACCGTGGAAGTGCCGGTGACCACCTTCGATGCCTTCTTTGCCGATCGTATGTCCAACTGGGATGCCGTTCACGTGGTGAAAATCGATGTGGAAGGTGCCGAAGAGGCGGTAGTACGTGGCATGTCGCAAAGCCTGGCTACCGGAAAAATCCAAGCCGTTTGGTGTGAAGTCCGCGGCCCGGGTTCCGACCGCAATCCAAACAGTGCGGCGGCGGTGACGGCCTTGATGGCTGCGCACGGCTACAAGGCCTATCACTACCATCCGTTGGAGCCCTCGGAGTTCGAGCCCTTTGATCCTGATCAAGACCAACCCCAATTTTTCGACCTGCTTTATGTCCATAGCCTCCCCGAATCTTAAGCTCAGCGTGGTCCAAGCTCACCTCACTTGGAGTGACGGTGCGGCCAATCGTGGGCATCTGGCAGGCCTCCTGAAGGGCCTTGATGCCGACGTGGTACTCCTGCCCGAGATGTTCACCACAGGCTTCAATATGGCCCCGCAAGGCGTGGCCGAAGCGTTCCATCCCGGGTGCAATACGTTGGTTTGGATGCAGCAGCAGGCCCAGTCGTTGGGCGCGCTCCTCTTGGGTTCGGTAGCTGTGGAAGAGGGAGGGCAATTCTTCAACCGCATGCTGGCCGTGGGCCCTGAAGGTCTGCTTGGGCAGTACGACAAACGCCACCTGTTCAGCTTTGCCGGCGAGCATGAAGCGTATACCGCTGGTGCCGAACGCCTGATTGTGGAATGGCGCGGCTGGCGCGTTTGTCCGTTGATTTGCTACGACCTGCGCTTTCCGGTGTGGAGCCGGAACGTTCTTGGCGATGAAGGCCCTGACTACGACCTGCTGGTGTACGTTGCCAATTGGCCAGCTGTGCGGGTACACGCGTGGGAAGCATTGCTCGCTGCCCGCGCGCACGAGAACGCAAGCTATGTGGCCGGTTGCAACCGGGTGGGTGAGGACGCCAATGGCATCGCGTACAACGGCCGTTCCGCGGTATGGAGCATGAAAGGTGAACGGCTCGATGCTGAGGTGGAAGGTGAAGCGGTGATTTCAGCCGTGCTGTCCAAGTCTGATCTGGACGGATTCCGGGCCAAGTTCCCTGTGCTTTTGGATGCGGACCGCTTTCAATTGGAGCCTTGAGCTTGAATTTGTAGCGCGTTATATTGGAAAGCTAAAAGGTGATTTTCGCGCTTTTTTTTGAGGTTTTTTCTTCTTTTCTGGGTGTTTTTTTGTGGTGTGATATCCCTGTGTGCACGCAGAATCTCTTGATATGCTTGGTTTTTTTAGGGTCTGGTCTTTGGTTGCATCGGTCAGAATTTAAAATCTGCGCTCGCTGATTGCGTGCAACCATTATTGGGACGCTGAAAAGGGGTTTTGGCGCAACCCAGCAGGAAGGCTACGGGTCTTGGATGTGGATTGACCGTGACGAAAACAAGTGAACCACCTGGCGGCAGCTGCCGTCCATCCAAACCGCTAAGATGAAAGCTATACACACCCTCCTGGTGCTGGCCATGATGCTCGGTACCTCCCTGCTGGCCAGCGCTTGCTGCGAGCCCTATTACACCTACAACATTGAAGACGGCACCTGGGTCTTCGACAACTTGACCGAATGCGAAGGCGGCATCTACTGCTGGTACGTGGACGGTGTGTTGCAAGTCATCGACCCGGAATTCTCTTGGACCCCAGCCGAACCTGGCGACTACGAGATCTGCCTGAACATCGCTTATGAAGGTTGCTCCAACTGGTATTGTGAAGATTTGGAAGTGTCCGAAGAGGATTGCTCCCCGTGCCACTTGACGGTGAACGCACATGACTGCGGAGACTGCATCTTCCTGTTCAGCACTGATTACGACTTTGAGGGCGACATCACCTGGCTCTTGAGCGACGGCACTACCGCCAGCGGCGATGTGTTGCTGCACACCTTTGCCGGCCCGGGCACCTACACCGTATGCGCCATGGCCACCACCGACCTCTGCGGGAGCATCAGCGAGTGCTTCACGGTCACCACCGATTGCGAAGGCGGCGAACCGCTGTGCGAAGGCGGCAACATCCAAGTCAACCCCTATGGCGATTGCGTTTGGGAGATGACTGCCACTGACCTGCCCGAGGGCGCTGAACTCAGCTGGACGCTCAACGATGGGTGGTGGGGCAATGACTTGACCAGCTACTACACTGCTTTTGGTGAAGAAACGGTGCAGGTTGAATTGTTCATCACTTCGCCTGCTTGCCCCGATGGTTACGTGCTGTCCACCAGCTTTGTGACCGAAACGTGTACCACGTGCGACCAACAAGTATCGGTGGAGTATGAAAACCTCGAAAGCTGCAGTGCAGGGCTCTACGTCGTGGACGACCTGTTGTCTGGCCAGGAGTGGTATGTCAACGGCGAATACTACAGCAGCCAGAGCTACATCGAGATCCAAAACAACACGGGTGCATTGCAGGTGTACGAAATCACGGTCTACCCCTACATCGAGGGCTGTCCTGATGCTGCGCCCATTACAGAAATCCTCACCCTTGAGCCGTGTGCGTTTGATTGCGGCCCGTATGAACTGATCGCGAATCAAGACGTCGATGAATGCTGGGTTCAACTGGAAATCCCTGGAACAGACACCGAGATTGTGGTGTGGTATGTGAACGATCAGGTGTATACGACCACAGGAGGTTCGCTTTGGTTGGACGCAGATGGGCTTGCCCCAGGAGTGACGGTCACCGCGCAATTTGAGTTGTTCGGATGCGGGCTGATTTCAGTGGATGCATTCGTGCCGATCACGGACTGTGGCCAGCCGTGCGATGAATCCTTTGAGCTGTACTTCACCCAAGACGGGTGCGCAGGTTATGTTGAGATCCCGGGCTTGCCAGAGGATGTGGAAGTGTTCTGGAGCGTGAACGAATCAACATACACTACCCAAGGAGGCGTATTGCAAGCCGATTTGTCTGATGTGCCAGATGTGATGACTGCCACAGCCAGCTTCGCACTGCCCGGGTGTGACGAGGCATTCTTGTCGAGCACATTCACCGTGATTTCTCCTTGCGGCGTGGACTGCGAGATTTGGGCGAGCTACGAGGCTTGCGATACAGACGTATGGCTCTTTGGTTATGGCACAGGTTCGGTGGACTGGTTCATTGAGGGCGAATACGTCGGTTCTGGCGAGCAGGTTGATTGGCAGGCACCTGGGCCTGGCGTATACGAGGTGTGTGCGTGCTTAGAGAGCGCCACATGTGGCGGTACATGCGAGTGCTTTCCCGTGGAAATCGGGGACTGTCCAGCCCCAGATTATCAAACCTTCGTGGACGGTGATGTGCTGCATGTCGAAGTGTCGACCGACTTGGATAACCTGCAATGGACCTTTTATGGAAACGGCGTCTACGAGACGTACACCGGCAGCGCTCCCGATGCATTTTACATCGATGGCCCTGGCGACTACACCTTGTGTGTATGGAACCTGGACTGCCCCAACGATTGCGGCGATTGTTCCACCATCACGGTCACTGAACCGCTCGTGGCACTCAGCGCTTGGCCCAATCCAGCAGCGGCCGGGACAGGGGTGACCGTAGAGATCACCACCGACAATGCCACCTTGCTCACCTTGCGTGACATGCACGGGCGCGAAATCGACCGCATTTCCCATCCGAATCCACGGGAGTTTATCGCCACCGCTGAGTTGCCCTCAGGCATTTACCTGTTGGAGCTCCAGACCCCCGGCGGAAGAGAAACGTTGCGCTTGTTTGTGCAGCGGTAAACAAAAAGGGCAGCGATTTCGCTGCCCTTTTTCTATGCCGTTCGGTCTGGCCTTAAGAGAACGCCGGTTCTCCGGTGATGTCCATACCGGTAATCAACAGGTGGATGTCGTGGGTGCCTTCGTAGGTGATCACACTCTCGAGGTTCATCATGTGACGCATGATGGGGTACTCGTTGGTGATGCCCATACCGCCATGGATTTGGCGGGCTTCACGTGCGATGTTGATGGCCATGTCCACATTGTTGCGCTTGGCCATTGATATCTGAGCTGAGGTGGCGCGGCCTTCCTCACGCAGCTGGCCTACGCGGAAGGTCAACAGCTGTGCCTTGGTGATCTCTGTGATCATCTCGGCCAGTTTTTTCTGCTGGAGCTGGAAGGCGCCGATGGGCTTGCCAAATTGCTTGCGCTCCTTGCTGTAACGCAGGGCGCTGTCGTAGCAATCCAGGGCTGCACCAATCGCGCCCCAGGCGATGCCGTAGCGGGCAGAATCCAAGCAGCTCAACGGAGCGCCAAGACCGCTGCGTCCGGGCAGCAGGTTTTCTTTGGGCACTTTCACGTCTTCGAACACCAACTCGCCGGTATCCGAAGCGCGCAGGCTCCATTTGCCGTGCATGGTGGGAGTAGAGAACCCTTCCATACCGCGCTCAACTACGAGTCCGTGGATGCGGCCTTCTTCGTTCTTGGCCCACACCACTGCGATGTCTGCAAACGGTGCGTTGGAGATCCACAGCTTGGCGCCGTTGAGCAAGTAGTGATCACCCATGTCTTTGTAGTTGGTGATCATGCTGCCGGGGTCTGAACCGTGGTCCGGTTCGGTGAGCCCGAAGCAACCGATGAACTCACCCGAGGCGAGTTTCGGCAGGTATTTTTGGCGTTGCTCTTCGGTGCCGTACTTCCAGATGGGGTACATCACCAGTGAACTTTGCACCGATGCAGTGGAGCGCAGGCCACTGTCGCAGCGCTCGAGCTCTTGCATGATGAGTCCGTAAGAAATTTGGTCGAGGCCGGCACCGCCGTACTCCTCAGGGATGTACGGGCCAAAGGCACCAATGCTGGCCAGGCCAGGGATGAGGCTGCGGTCGAATTTCCCTTCCTCGAAGCATTTTTCGATGATGGGGGAGACGTCTTTCTTCACCCAAGCACGGGCAGCGTCGCGGATGAGCTTGTGCTCGTCGGTCAGCCATTCGTCCATCAGGTAATAGTCGTGTCCCTGGTATTGATCGGTTCTCATGGGTCTTATGATTTGCGCCGCAAAGGTAACGGTTCAGGCGCATTGGGGTTCAGTGAAAACGGGCTTTTCGAGGACGCCAAAGGGAAGTTTTCCCCGGTCTGTTAACCGGCCAGGCCTGCTTCAAATACTTCGTCGATGAAGAGTTCCTTTTGGCTGGCGGCGTTGAACGCGAGTTCATCGGCGCGCTCGTTCATCTTGTGGCCGGCGTGTCCCTTGACCCATTTGAAAGACACTTCGTGCTTGCGGTACACGCGCAAAAAGCGCTTCCAGAGGTCGGGGTTCTTTTTGTCTTTGTACTTCTTCTTCTCCCAGCCAAACACCCAGCGTTTTTCCACCGAGTCGATGACGTATTTGGAGTCGGAGACCACCAGGACTTGCATGCCCGGTTTCTTGAGTGCTTCTAGGCCTACGATGACCGCCAACAGTTCCATGCGGTTGTTGGTGGTTTTGCGAAATCCTTGGGAGAGTTCCTTGTAGTGGCTGCCAGCGGTGAGGATGGTGCCAAAGCCTCCTGGGCCGGGATTTCCGCGCGAAGAACCGTCGGTATAGAGCACGATGTTCATGGGTCCAAAGTACGGGGCTAGCAGGGGGAATTCAACGCCTACTTCAAGGAGTTTTGTAGGGGGTAATTGTGAACGATCCAACTTGAATAAATCCCCGCGCGCACCGAAAGGCCAGATACTGTGCGGCGTAATTTCACCGTTACTCCGGGGAAACCAACGTAAACCCTCCACCGGAGGCGCTACTCATTCATGTGTAATCCTGCGAACCCAGCTATGAGCTTGTTGACATTCATCCAAGGCGGTGTAGAAATCACCGGAGACCAAGCCGCCGAAGGCGCCGAAACCCTAGCCGAAGGCGTACAAGGCTATGCCGAGCAATCCATCCTCGACGTCCTGATTGATTCGTGGTACATCAACGTGCCGCTTTTGATCCTTTCGGTGCTTGCCGTGTACATCTTCTTTGAGCGGACCATGTCCATCAACCGCGCCCTGAAAGAGGAGAGCAACTTCATGAGCAAGATCAAGGACTACATTTTCGACGGTAAAATCGAGGCGGCCAGCGGCCTGTGTGCCTCTACCGATACCCCCGTTGCGCGCATGCTGGAAAAAGGCATCGGCCGCATCGGAAAGTCCATGGACGACATCAAAACCTCGATTGAAAACGTGGGCAAGCTCGAGATCTACAAACTCGAGAAGAACCTCTCTACCCTGGCTACCATTGCCGGTGCTGCGCCCATGATCGGATTCCTGGGAACAGTAATCGGTATGGTGCAGGTGTTTACCGACATCCGTCAGCAGGGGACCCAATTGGACGTGCTCGCCGGCGGTATGATGACCGCGATGCTCACCACCATCGTGGGTTTGATCGTGGGCATTTTGGGCTACATGGCCTACAATTTTTTGGTGGCCCGGGTAAGCAAGGCCATCCACAAAATGGAAGCCAACTCGATCGAATTCTTCGACATCCTCGAACAACCCGGCAAATAAGCGTCTATGGATTTCGGACAACGCAACAAAGTTTCGCCCCAGGGCAACATGTCTTCGATGACTGACCTGGTGTTTCTGCTGCTGATCTTTTTCATCATCCTGAGCACCAACGTGGTCAACGGTGAGCAAGTAGAGCTGCCTGAAACCACTTCGGGGCCGGTGGACATGCCGCCTGTGACCATCACCATTACCGCGGCCAATGTCATTCAGGTGAACGGCAAGGCCGCCACCATGGAAGAACTGCCCGCGAAACTCAACGCCTACTTCTTTGACAAAGCTGAGGACCGCAAAAAAGTGATCATCAACGGCGACCGCGCCTCGGATTTTGGCATCGCAATTGAAGTGATGAGCCTGGCGGACGACCTCGGACTGGACGTGTCTGTGGCCACCCGCGACAAAAAGTAAACGAGATGGATACGCAACTGAGCACCCCGCAGGACCGCACGATTTCTTGGGCCATTACCATTGGGTTCCACGCGATCATCATCGTGTTGCTCTTGCTGTTTGCCAAGTTTACCTACCCGGATCCCCCGCTGGGCTCGGAGACCATCAGTGTGTCGCTCGCGCGAACAGGCAACAGCCAGTCGGCTTCGGGAGCTACCCAGCAAGGTCAAGAGATCAGCAATCCTACGCCCACCCCCACCAACAATCCTACTCCGCAGCCGACCCAGCCGGCGGCCACCACGCCGGTGACCACCCAGAGCTCCTCGGACGTGCAGGTGAGTGAGACCCAACCCACCACGACTCCGGAAACCACGCCCGAGGAAAAACCGCGCGAGGTAGACGACAAGCTCAATGACCTCTTCGGCACCCTGACCGGGGGCGGCTCGGACCAAAGCGACGGAGAAACCTCCGGCTCGGGCATCGAAGGCACCACCGACGGCGCCATCGACGGACGCGGTGTTGTGGGCAACAACAAACCGTACGGCTTCAACCTCGACGGACGCGGATTGATGGGCGAGCCTACGGTGGACCGTAACTTCAACGAAGAAGGGATGGTCGTGTTTGACATCTACGTGGACAAGGACGGCAACCTCAAAGACGTCAAGCGCAACTACACGCTGAGCACCACCTCCAGTGATAAATTGTTCCGCATTGGCGAGAAGGCACTCAATACGGTGACCTTCTCTCCCAACCCGAGTGCGCCCCACATTCAAAAAGGGCAATTCACCTTCCGCTTCGCCCTGAAGTAATGACCTACGAGCAAACACTGGAATACCTCTTTACGCAGCTTCCGGTGTACCAACGCCAGGGGGCCGCGGCCTACAAGCCCGACCTCAGCAAAACCGAAGCGTTGATGGGCCTGCTCGGCCACCCCGAGCGAGGCCTCAAGTGCATCCACATTGCGGGCACCAACGGCAAGGGTTCGGTATCGTCGTTGGTCGCTTCCGTGTTGCAACACCAGGGTTACAAAGTGGGCCTGTACACCTCGCCCCACCTCAAAGACTTTCGCGAGCGCATTCGCATAGGCGGCCAAAAAGTGCCACACGACTGGGTGGTGGATTTTGTGGCGACACACAAGGAGGATTGGAAGGACCTTCAACCGAGCTTTTTTGAAATCACTGTGGGCATGGCTTTCCGCTATTTCAGAGATGAGCAGGTGGACATTGCTGTGCTCGAAACCGGATTGGGTGGACGCTTGGACTCCACCAATGTGGTGCTGCCTGAGGTGTCGGTGATCACCAACATTGGCTTGGATCACACCCCGTTTTTGGGCGAGACCATTCCACTGATCGCCCGCGAGAAAGGCGGCATCATCAAGCCCAATACTCCCGTGGTACTGGGTCCTATGCTCACCGAGGCCCAAGAAGTGTTGGTGACCATGGCTTCGGTCCAGAATGCTGCTGTGACCGATGCCGGCGCCATCGAAGACCAGCTCCCCGAATCCGACTTGATTGGCAGCTACCAAAAAGACAACAAGAAAACCGCCATGGCTGCACTCAAAGTGCTCAAAGGCCGAGGTTGGGACCTCGGGTTTGAGGCGGTGGTGAACGGCTTTGCCACTGCGGCAAAAACCACGGGTCTCTTGGGACGCTGGCAAAGGCTCGGCTCAGAACCCACCATCATTGCCGATTGCGCACACAACCCCGACGGCATCCGCCAGGCCATGGCCCAACTCGACGGCTACCGCTACGCCGGGCTGCACATTGTGGTCGGCGTGGTGGGCGACAAAAACCCCGAGCGCCTGCTGCGCGAACTGCCCCGCAGCGCCAACTATTATTTCACCCGCGCGGACATTCCCCGCGCCATGGATCCCGAAGAGCTCGCCGAAGCAGCGGCGTATCACGGCCTTCGCGGTGAGACCTATGATACCGTCAAAAGCGCCTACGCCGCCGCCCGCCTTTACGCCGAAAAGGACGATTTGATCTTTGTGGGCGGGAGCATTTTTGTGGTGGCCGAGGTGGTCTAGCTTATATGTTGCGGGTGCTGCTGGATCGGGACAGGATACGCCCCCTCCTTGCACATGCGGTGGAAGTCATAGGTCATTCCGCATCAGTAATACCCTATTGTGACCCAGCCTAAGCGGATTGGTCGAGGCGGATGCAATGTCAGATTCACACTGACACGCTATTTTTGAGATTCTTAAAACTTTAGCGCTATGCTAGGAATTTACTGCGTGGATGACGAACTGGTCTCTCTGACTGCATTGGACATCCAAATGCGCATGGGCCTCGACGAGAGCAAGTACGTCGTTGAGTTGATCGACGATTCCACCCAGGTGTTGGAGGTGATCAAGACGCATGAAGCGTCTGCAATTCGTCCGTTTTTGATGATTACCGATTACTACATGCCGCTGCTGAATGGAGACGCATTGACCCGCCAAGTGAAGGCCGCCTTTCCGGCCATTCAGGTGATCGTGTTGTCGGGCAACTCGAACATACAAGCGATCAATGGGCTGGTTGAAGATGATTTGATGTGTGCGTTTATCGGCAAACCTTGGAAACGCTCTGACTTGATCACTGCGCTCAATCGTGTTTTACCACCTGCTGACCATATCACAGATTGATGAGAACTTATATTGGAATTTGCTTGGTAGCGGTTTCGCTGTTTTCCTTGGACGGTTGGGCGCAGCCCGATACCCAAATCAACTTTTTTGGGCATTTGGATGCGGGCATGACTTGGAATGACCACGGTCACGGTGAAGGGGAAAGCCATCCCCTGGGGTTGTTTGTGGGTGAGCACGATGTGTTCATCCAGTCCCGGTTGCACGACAGGTTATCCGTGCTCGGGGAAGTCACCGTGGGACCGAAAAGTGGAGGAGGGTACGCCACTTCCATTGAGCGCCTTCGTTTGATGTATGAGGTGCACCCTTATTTTTCAGTGTTGGTTGGAAAGATGCATTCGCCGGTCAACTATTGGAATGACACTTACCATCACGGACGCATCTTCTTTCCAACCATAGACAGGCCCTCCAATTTTGCAGCATTTGTGCCCATTCACACCTTGGGTGTGCGCTTACAAGGCCAAAACATTGGCAAGTCCAAATTTGGATACGACGTTGTTGTCGGGAATGGCATTGAATCTACTGAGGTTTTTGGCTCGGGGAAGACCTTGTCGTACTTGTATGCGGTTCACTTCAAGCCCATTCGAGGCGCCCGGTTTGGGGTTTCTTATTACCACGAAAAGCTTGAGAACAACGAGCACGGCGCCCATGCGCACGCAGGAAGCCAGCAATCAGATTACAGCGGGCCTTTGGACTTTCGAATGGCCTCTGCTTCGGTGGCTTACTTTGGCGATAAGTGGGAGTTTTTGAATGAGTTTGCATACACCCAGACCGCGACAGATTCCTTGGGCTCGGCAGACAACTTCTCGAATTATACTTATCTCGGTTACCGGTTGACCACCGCTGGCACCGCGCTGTTGGGATTCGATTGGCTACAGCGTGATGCCAATGATCTGTACACGACCACCCCTAACCAACACAAAATCTTGGCCGGATGGCGGCAAGAGTTTGGCGCCTTCTGCAATGTCAAGGTCATGGCAGAGTATTACAGTCGCAAAGGATCCCATCACGGGCACAGTCTGGAAGAAGTAGCACTCAAAATCCAGCTTGCGTATGCTTTTTAGAAAACCGACATACCTGATGGCCCTCGGCTGGTTGCTGGTTTGTGCCATGAGCTCCGGCCCTGCGCGTTTTCCGGAAAAGTTTGCTGTGGTTGCCAACGGCGTGGATGTGCCTGCCTTGTCCAGCGATGAGTTGAAGGACATTTTCTACGGTGCGACCTCCTATTGGTCCAATGGCACCCGCGTGGAGTTGGTCGTGCTGGCCAAAGACGTGGAGGGCAGCCAGCTGGTCACCCAAGCGGTATTGGGCTGGTCGATGGATGAGTTTGTACGTCACTGGTTGCGCCTGACTTTTCAAGGACGTGGAAACCCTCCTGTTTTTGTGAACTCAAATGCAGCTTTGATTACTTATGTCAAGCGGCATAAAGGTGCCATTGGCGTCGTGGTAGACACTTCCAGCCTTGACGGTGTTGATGTCATTGAGATCTCGGACAAATGAATCCCTTTGCTGTCCGCAACAGCGTGCTGTTACGCTACTGGATTGGATTCTCGTTGTTGGGTTTGGCTGTCGCGTTACCCTTGATTTCCTTTTTCCAAGGCAAGCACCGTGAAGCGCTTGAAAGTCAGTGGTTACTCAGCCAACAGCATTACTGCACGGCCTTGGCCACGGCACTCGAACTTGCAGTCAGCGACGCAGATTTTGAACGGGTCGGGCAGATTCTTGGCAATGCCAATGCGCATGAAGCCTTCAAATACGTAGCGCTTTTTGAAGAGGGACAGGGGGATTCGTTGGCGCTGTTTCAATGCTATCCAGACAGTCTGACGTCCCAAGCCATGCGCCAAGACGAAGGCTGGTTCATTACTACTTCTGCGATTGAGACGGCCTATTTTGACGGGGTGGTTGTATTGGGGTGGACCGATGCGGAGCTCGACCAGGTGGTTGTGCCTGCGCAGTCGCCCATCAAGTGGTTGGCCCTGTTTGCCTTGTTGGGCAGTATCGTGTTGTTCTGGTTGGTGTTTCGTGCCGTTTCGGTGCCCATCCTTCGTGCGTGTGAATTCGCCGATGGTTTGGTGAATCAGAACAGGCCTATGGATGCTGCGGCAATGCCACTTGAAGGGAAGGGGGAGTTTTTGGAATTGAACCGTGCATTGCAAGCGCTTTCTGGACGCCTAGACACGTACCGCAGCGAGAATTCACTTCTATTCAGCAAGTTGCAGGGCGAGGTGGACGATCGGACGCAAATCATTGAGCAGGCAACCAGTTACACCTCGTTGCTCCTTGAGGTTTCTTCAGCTCTGTTGACCTTAGAAGGGGGGAGCTTGGGCTCCAATTGGACCAAGGCGCAATACCTGTTGCAAGCAAAAGCCGGAGTGACTTCGGTGGCCGTCTTTGGCTACCAGCAGCAGACCGGTATGCTGTGCTGCGAGAACACCACCGTTGCCCATGCATCTGAATCCATGGGACAAGCTGTGATGCAGTTTCTTCAGGGCCAATCCGGAGGGATGTACACGGCAACCGATGACAGGAGCTTTGTATTCTCGGTACCAGGCAGTTCTGGTGCTCAGGGTGTGCAACGATGTCTCTACCTTCAACTGAACACCTCTATTGAGGAATCCTCGTTGGCTCCATTTGTGCGCTTTGGTGTTATGCTGGCTTCGATCCTAGCATCGTACAACCAGCGTTTTTTTGCAGAGTTGAAGGTTCGGGACATCAATGTCAACCTGGAGCGATTGGTCATGGAGAAGCTTCAGCAAAACATGGACTTGTCCAACAGCCTCGTATCTCAGGATAAATTGGCCACTGTGGGAGAACTTGCGGCCCAAGTAGCGCACGACCTGAATACCCCGTTGGGTGCAGTCCAAGCCAGTCTTGAAAATGTGAGTGTGATGCAGGATCAGCTGGTGAGGGCACTGGCCAAGTTGCCTCCGAATGCATTCGAATCCTGCTCAGGTTTCGCTGGGCATTTGAAACGAATGGGCGCCCAAATGCAACCGGATTGGTTAAAGGCCTGGAAACCCATGCAGCAGGTGCTGGAAACCAAGGGAGGGACTGATCGGGATTGGAAAGGCATCGCACTGAAAGCGGTGAAAATGGGCTTCACCGAGCATGACCAAGACTTTGTGTCTGTGCTGTTGGGTGTGAAAGAAGCCGAGCACTGGCTCAACGCGATTCGGTTGTTGAGTGATTTACAAATGTCTTTTGACACCATGGCTTCTGCCATAGAGAAGTCGTCACATGTTGTCCAGCAGATGAGTCACTTTGTAAAAGAGGAAGACTTTTCGCGTCAAGGACAGGTCCAGTTGTTGACGAACCTGCAAACCGTGATCAGTTTGTTTCAACACCGGATCAAGGGGAGCATTGCTATTCAGGTCGATGTGCCTGAAGATGCCATCATTGTGGGTACGGAAATAAAGTTGTTCCAATTGTGGAGCAATGTGCTCAAAAACGCCATTGATGCACTTGAAGAGGTCCATAAAGCCAACAAGCGCATCGAAATCCGTGGAGTGATGGAGGATGGCCGTTGGAGGGTCAGCATTGGCAACAATGGCCCACAAATTCCTGCAGCTGTTCAGCAGCGGGTATTCAAGAAGTTTTTCACCACGAAAGCAGGGACCAAAGGCACAGGGTTGGGACTGAGCATCGTGCAAGGCGTCCTCAATCAGCACGGCGGGAGCGTTGAGTTGACTTCCGATGAGACATGGACCGAATTTGTCTTCTCCTTTCCCGTGCTGCAAGAAGCACCTGCGCTCTAAGCGGTTGCCGGGGAATTCTTGTCTAGGTTGGGATGGATCACGGAAGCTGACCGCCTTCTTTTTCAACGACGCCCCCCTCAAAATCGCTCTCAAACCGTTTTTGTGAAGCGTGTGCTACTGCATGCGCATGTGAGGTTTTCCCGTGCTCCAGACGTAGCTTTTCCATAAATGACGTATCATGTACAAACCTTAACTAAAAACATGAAAAACGTCATTGCCCTTATCTGCTTGGCAGCGTCCTGCCTATGTTCTACCGCTATTTTTTCCCAAACCGTCTTTACGGGAGCCGTCGACGCCGATTGGTTTAATGCTGATAATTGGAATGATGGGTTGCCTGGACCAAGCAACCCAGATGCCGTTATTCCTGAGGGAGCGACCGTCGTTGTTAACGGGACCATCCTCAACAACGGGGTCATCGTCATCTACGGGTCCCTATTCATCTCCGCGGTGGGGACCATCGAAAACTACCAAAATATAGCCAACCTGGGGTTCGTTTTTAATGACGGGAGCATATACAGCTGTACTCCTATTGGTTATTGGGACGGCTCGCTCCCGAATGGTAACCCTTTGATTACAACGGGCTGTCCTCCATCACCTTTTGGCTGCACTGATATTCTGGCATGCAACTACAATCCAAATGCAGAAGAAGACGACGGGTCATGCATCCTTCCTGACGGCTGCACCGATCCTACAGCGTGCAACTATGACTCTACTGCTGGGTGTGACGACGGCACCTGCCTCCTTCCTGACGGCTGCACCGATTCTACCGCATGCAATTACGACGCAACGGCGACCTGTGACAACGGCACCTGCGTTTACGGTCTGTGGTACCTGCCCAACAACGTGGGTGTCGGTCCCGTGACACTGTCCTGTTCAGCACCAGAAGGGTACTACCTGGCCAACCAGGAATGCATCGAAAACGTGATTGCTGTAGATCCCTTCTGTGTGAATACCAACTGGGACGCAATCTGCATGCGCGACTACAACTGTTGTTTGGGTATTTACGGATGTGGGCTCACTTCAGCATGCAACTACGATAATCAGGTTTGTTGGGATAACACCCTGTGCACCTATCCGGGTTGTACCGATAGTTCTGCTTGCAACTATGACCCAAGCGCTGGATGTGACGACGGCTCCTGCATCCTTCCTGACGGCTGCACCGATCCTGCAGCGTGCAACTATGCTGCTGCTGCGATCTGTGACGACGGGTCATGCACCTATCCGGGCTGCACCGATTCTGCAGCGTGCAACTATGATGCTGCTGCGATCTGTGAAGACGGTTCTTGCGACTTCTCATGCTACGGATGTGCCGATGCTGCCGCATGTAACTACGACCTTTCGGCAACCATTGACGATGGCAGTTGTGTATTCCCGGGATGTACCAACCCAACGGCCTGTAACTTCGACGTTTTCGCCGGGTGCGATGACGGATCATGTTTGATTCCAACCTGCGATGGCGCAAGTGGATGTAGCATTTCTGATGTCAGCAACACCGGCTTCCCACTTGTTTCCACAGGACTGAGCCGAACACTGACCATCAACTCCCTGGACATGAATGGTATGGGTAACGTCGTGTATGTCGATCCAGGACAAGACATTTCCATTGACGTCTCTGGTGACTACTCCTTGACCGAAACAGATGGGGTTTGTCCGGGTTGCGATGCCCAGGCCTATGGAATGATCAACGGCGAGTATTCGGCATGCTTGTCCTGGGACGCCGACGGCCCATTCACCTTCTCCGATCTATTTACTGCACCCCTCATTCCCGGTGTTTATTACATGAACACCTACTATTCCTTATTTTCGGATTGTGAGACTGTGCCGGTAACATATCCAGGATTCGTTCCAGCAACTGGATCTGGCCAAACCACCATTGCAACGATTGTTGTGGGTGGTGCGACATGCTCGGGATGTA